>JAHEAQ010000040.1 GCA_024642705.1 Bacteroidota bacterium
GTCAAATTCCGCATTCTATCGAAGAATTTTCTACCTGGAGCCATGTCTGGCTTTTTATTTTCTGGATCTGGATAGGCAATGTCATCAATGATTTGTATTTGCTCCGCATTAGAACAAGAAATAAAGTTTTTGTCAAATCTTGAATTTGATTCTATATTTAACCACATTAGTCCTCCTCTGATTGGCAATTGGTGAGAAGGTAAGTCTTTTACTATGAATTCAATAAATCCAACGACTTCTGCTTCTGTTGCGGAAACTGCTGTGCTAGTGGCAGGCAATATAATATCGCATAATACAGCTATACAACTTAGTTCTGCTTCATTCAGATAAACTTCTGCATATATTTTTTCGTCGTGTTTTAATTCTTCAGGCGTCCTTCCATATAAGCCAGCTTCTTTTATTGGTTCTGCAGCTGTTGAATCTGTTGCACATCCACCTACTGTTGCAAGTGTAGCTCCTGCAATAGTTCCAACCAACAATGTTTTAAGCGAGTCTCTTCTATCCATTTTTATTTGTTTAGATGTTTTGTTTTTTCAATTGATCCACGATATATTCTGATGTTCTCATGGACAAAGCTAAAATAGTCCAAGTACAATTCTTATCTGCTTGCGATGTAAATGGCCCCGCATCTACTATAAAGACATTTTTAGCATCATGAAGCTGCGAATATTTATTGACAACTGAAGTTTTAGGATTGTCACCCATTCTTGTTGTTCCAACTTCATGAATGATTTGTCCAGGAGCAAGTAATCCATAATCTTGGTCTTTGCCAGGCAAATCTCCCATAGGAATGCCTCCCATATTATGAGTTATTTCGTCAAATGTTTCTGTCATATGTTTTGCTTGCAATCTCTCATAATCAGACCATTTATAATCAAATCTTAGCACTGGAATTCCAAATTGATCCACTACATTCGGATCGATTTCACACCTATTGTCATACCTGGCAATAGATTCTCCTCTTCCGGCCATTCCAACCACAGATCCAAAAAATTTCTTGACATCGGTTCGTAATTTATCTCCATAACCTCCTTCCATTCCACCTATGTATTTGTTCATTGATGTAGCATCAAATCCAAATCCATACGCCGGCATTCCCAATCCTCCCCAAACTTCTATATGATAACCTCGTGGAAAATCCAATTTTTTATTGTCTCCCCACCATGGTGAATACACATGCATACCTCCTACTCCATCTTCATTGTAAACTTTGCGATCCATTAATGCTGGAATAAAAGCAGATCTACCTGCTCCAGTTGAATCATGTAAATATCGTCCAACGACATCACTACTGTTTCCTAAACCATTTGGATGTTGGGCACTTTTTGAATTCAAAAGAATTCTAGCAGAGCTGCATGCCGAAGCACCGAGAACTACTGTTTTCCCCTTAAGTTTGTATTCTGTTCTGTCTTTTTTATCGATATAGGAAACACCTGTTGCTTTACCTTCTGAGTCTGTGGTAACGGTTCGAACCATAGAATCTGTATATAAGTCCACTTGACCACCTTTCATAGCAGGAAAAATAAGGCATGATCCTGATGAAAAATCTGCATATGCATTGCACGATCTATTGCATTGACTACAATAAAAACAAACGCCCCGATCATCATTTAATTTCTTAGTAAGAATGGAAAGTCTTGATGGAATAACTGGCACATTGGTTTTTTTGGCTCCTTTTATGTAAAAGAGTTCATGTAGCCTTGGTTTTGGGGGTGGCAAAAAATAGCCATCTGGATCGTTATGCCGACCTTCTTTCGAACCGAAAACACCAACCATCTTATCCAATCTATCATAATATGGTTTTACATCTTCATAACCAATGGGCCAATTGGATCCTAAACCATCAATATCCGTTCTTTTGAAATCATCAGGGCCAAATCTCAGTGATATTCTGCCCCAGTGGTTGGTTCTTCCACCAAGCATCCGCGATCTCCACCAATAAAACTTAGTATCATCTTTTGTAGTATAGGGCTCTCCGTCCACCTTCCAATCTCCATAAGACATGTCAAATTCCCCAAATGCTCTATTGGTGCCTGCCCCTCTTCTTGGTGATTCCCAAGGAAATTTCAATTGAGTTTGTGTTTTGGGATCTTTTGGATCAAAATAAGGGCCTGCTTCAATGAGTGCAACTTTTAATCCATTATTTGCCAATATATTGCAAGCCATGCCACCTCCTGCACCGGATCCAACAATTATGGCATCGTAAACTTTACTTGATTCTTTTATTTGCATATGCTTTTTCTCTTATCGCATCAAGATAATGATTTTGATAAAATTTGCAACAAGAATTGAAAAGCAAATAAATTTTACTTTATAATTTATAATTTTTCTACATCAATTAAGAAATTGAATGACCACTAAAAATCTAATGTTCCACTTTGTAATTCCTGAATAATTTTAAGCAGAAATTTGGAAACTACATCAAACCAAACAACTTTGCATATTTTAGCATTTCTCCTTGGTTGCTTATTTTTAGCTTGCCAGTTAAAACCGCCATCATTGGATTCAAGTCTCCAGTTAGAACTTTTAACAAATTTTCAGCTTTGGATTTAACTACACAGGTAGGTTCACCTGTAAATCCTTCATTTGCAAATGGTTGACCATCTTTAATTCCTAAAGTTATTTCTCCACCACCCTCACCTTCAAGGTCAAAATGAAAAAGTGTATTTACACCTTCGATCGCATCTTTGGACACTTTATTAGGCATGTCCATTAAAAATTCTTTTGCAGTCATATTTTTATTTTATTCTTTCACCTTTTTCAAATCCAATCACATATGAATTCGGATATTTTTGTCCGACATTTTCAATTCTATATTTTTCAGCCTCTTCCATGGTTGAAAAATCGCCTATCAAATATAAAATGTTCTTTTGCGGTGTTTCAAATGTGATCAAACCTTTATTTAAACTAAAAATCTCATTGTCTTCAGAAATCGGTCTGCTTGAGAAGTGTATAACAATTCTATACCCTGAATAAGTTCTGTTGATGTCTGAATTTCCAATTTCAAGTTCTTCTTTTAATTCACTTTTCTTAATCTTTTCTTCAGCAATTCTCTCTAACGCAGCTTTATTTTCTTTTTTAGAAATAACATCCGGATCTTTATTCTCAAGCATTAAAACTTTATCTTGTTTCTTCTCCATTTCATTGCTTGGCAATTTATTGAAAGCAGGTTCATTTATAATTTCTTCTTGTTGGAATATATTTTCTTTTTGCTTTTCTGATTCTGAAAGTAAAATTTCTGAATGTTCCCTATTATTTTGTTCTTCAATTGAAATCGAATCTTTTTCGGAAAAATTATGTGATGTGGAACTCAATTGCTGCAATTTTTCTAGCATAAGTTGATCTTTTACATTTAGACCCATACTATCCGCATCATAAGAAGCAAGTTTGTCATTAATTAATTCAATATTTTTGCCTTCAATTTCTTGTTTTTTGATTTCATTTAAACTTGCCATTTTAATTTCTACATCTGAAATCTCTAAAACTTTTAATTCGATTCTTCTATTCTCTTCATGCTCTTTTTCTGTGCATGTTACTCCAGGTTTACATTTATTTTTAATCTCAGATTCACCATATCCTTTTGCCCTAATTGCTTCCTTTTTAATTCCTTTTTCTTCCACTAAATATTCCACTGCGTTCATTGCTCTTTCCTCTGAAAGAGTTTGATTGGCAGATTCTTTCCCTCTGGCATCGGTGTGTGCTCCAATTTCAAATATTAACTGTGGGTTATCTTTAATTATCTGAGATAAAGAATCTAAAGCCATTTTACTTTTCACAGACAACTGAGTGCTTCCCAATGTAAATTGGATGTTTTTGATTTCTTTAGACTCTCCTATTTTTATAGGTTTCATATCTACATTTGAAAAGAAAGATTTTATAATTTCTGCATCCTTATTATTTAAATTTTCAATTCCAATTAATTTATTTACACCAACTACACAGAGATTACAATTCATCGTATTCGCGATCACTTCTATTCTTTTGGTAAAAAAGCCATTTTTACGAACCATAATCGTATAATAATTACCTCTTTCAATGTGCGCTTTGAATTTTGAGCTCGAATAATTATCAAATTTTACTTCTTGACTGGAAGTTGTATTGTTATAAACTTCAATTAATGCACCATCCAAAACATTTAAATCCAAATTTTCAGGTGCATTTTGCTCTATTAACATAAAATCAAGAATATATCCTGGTTGCTTATTCATTTCAAACTCAACAAAAATCTTTTCCCCATTAATTTTACCTTTAGTATCAATTGCTTTTACATTAGGTTTGTATAAATCTTTAATAGCTTCTAGACGATAATATCTGCCGGCTGGCAACGAAATGGTAAAATATCCCGAAGAATTGGATGATATTTGGGTAATAAAATCATTGGTTCCTTCGTCAAATATGTTCAAAGTAACATCATTTAGAAATCGACGATTGCTTTCTTCGATTGCAAAACCATCAATAATTATATTTTGGCAGACTGAACCAGCAGAATAAACCACTAAAAAAAATAATGTTAAAAAAAACGTCTTATTCATTATAATTTTCAAAAGTTGAGTGAAAAGAAAAACAATTATTTACTTAGCGTTTTGATTTGAATAAAAATAACATAAAGAGGATTGGTTTCAATCAGTGTTAACTATCCTCACAAAGATGAAAAAATTTCATGGATTTAAGAAAAAATAATTCAATAAGAATAGTATTTATGGGAACTCCAGAGTTTGCTGTAAGTAGTCTTCAAATTTTAGTGGAGCACGGATATAATATAGTTGGAGTCGTAACTTCGACTGATAAACTTGGAGGGCGAGGCGGAAAAACCTTAATTGAATCCGACATTAAGAAATATGCAATGTCTAAAGGATTAAAAATATTGCAACCAAAAAACTTAAAGTCAACATCTTTTACTAATGCTTTGAAAGCGTTAAAAGCTGACCTTCAAATAGTTGTTGCCTTCCGAATGCTTCCTGTTTCAGTCTGGGAAATGCCGAGGTTAGGTACGTATAATTTACACGGAAGTTTATTGCCAAAATATAGAGGGGCTGCACCAATTCATTGGGCTGTGATTAATGGTGAGAAAGAAACTGGTGTCACTTCCTTCAAACTTCAACATAATATAGATACTGGGGATATTCTATTTCAAGAAAAAATAAAAATTGGTGACTCAGAAACTACAGGTGAACTTTATGAAAGATTAAAACTTTTGGGTGCAGGTGTAGTCTTGAAAACAGTTCAAGCTATTGAAAATAATGAAGTTTTCCTGAGACCTCAAGTGGAAAGTCAGGTTACAAAAGCACCTAAAATTACACATGAAACGTGCGAGATCGATTTTAACCAATCAGGAGAAAACATTCGAAATTTTGTCAGAGGAATGAATCCATTTCCATGTTCTTGGTTCCTTTTTTTTGGCAACAATATGAAGGTTTTCAGAATTACTTCAGAAAAAAAGGTGCACGCTGAAAATATCGGCACTTTGCATTCAGATAATAAAAACTATATAAAAATAGCTGTTTTAGATGGTTGGGTGTATCTTGAAGAAATACAATTACAAGGTAAGAAAAGGATGGATGTGAAATCTTTCTTGAATGGTATCGATATTAAACTTTTGCAAGGATTAAATCCATAATTCGTTGAATACCACTTTCGAAAAACTGCAAATCAGGCAACACAATTTGATCCACATTAAATTTATTATAACTTAAATCCTGAAAATACTGGGTTAACATGATATTGTTATCCGCACAAAGATTGAGATACATAAATGACAAAACGCTTATTAAAGCTACGGCAAAAAAAAGATATGTCATACCTTTTTTTCTTTTTTCTTGTTGAGTCATGAGCTTGTCTTTAATTGGGTTCTTTATATACAGATGCTCTTTTTTTCAAAAGGTTGCATATTAAAAGAACGTTAAGAAAAAAAAAAAGTTACAATCTGCTTTAAATATTTAATAAATCTTTAACACTTGGAATGGAATTAATTAATTGTTTGGTGTATTCTTCCTTGGGATTGTTAAAAACATATTGATTTTCAGCGATTTCGACAATTCTTCCTTCTTTAAAAATAATGATTCGATCACAGAAATATTTAACCAATGAAAGATCATGAGAAATAAAAATAATCGTTTTCGATTTTGAAATTTCTTTCATTAATTCAATAATTTCATATTGAACTATTAAATCCAAACCAGAAGTTATTTCGTCGCAAATTAACACTTCGGATTCTGTTGCCAATCCTCTTGCCAAATTAACTCTTTGCCTTTGTCCACCAGATAATTGGTTTGTTTTTCGATTTAAAATACTGCTATCTAATTTGACACTTTTCAAAAGTTCAACTATTGATTGCTCTCTTTCTTGGTTTGTTCCCTTTCCTTTTTGTGGAATAATTGCTTCATTGATGATATCAAAAACACTTAAGAAAGGGTCCATTGCTGAAAAAGCATCTTGAAACAAATAACAAGTTTTTACTTTTTGATCCACAAATGAAATACTACCATCTGAAGGCAGAATCAAATTTGCAATGCACTTTCCAATGGTTGTTTTTCCACTTCCGGATTCTCCCACGATACCTAGTTTCTCGTTTTTGAATATTTTGAAACTTACATTTTGCAATGCAATTGTTGACGGATTATTTTTAAACGATCTAGTATTCGTGTAGAATTTTGACACATTTTCGACATTCATTAAAACCATTTCCATTTTAGGCTTTGGTTTATATTGAAAGGAATTGAAAGCTTTGAGCTGATTAATAAGTTGAGCACTTTTTTCATGTGCTGGAGCATTGAAAAAATCCAATTTCGATTGGTTGGCAATTATTTCTCCATGATCTATATGAATGATGTGGTCGGAAATTTCTCCTATGAGAGGCAAATTATGCGAAATGAAAACAATAGAAACATTTTTTGTGAACTTTAGCTTCTTCAGAAGTTCCATAATCTCTCGTTGAATTATCAAATCCAAGGAAGCTGTTGGCTCGTCTAAAATGATTAGTCTAGGATCACATGAAAATCCCATTGCAATAAGAACTCTTTGTAATTCACCGCCAGACAATTGGTGTGGGAAGGAATGAAAAATTCTATTAATATCTTTCAATTCAGCATCTTTCAAAACTTGCTCAGTTTTAAAAATTGCATCTTTTGCAGATAGTTTTAAATTTTTCTCAATAATACGCTGAATTTGTTTTCCACATTTTCTTAAAGGATTTAGAGAAAAAAGTGGATTTTGGAAAATTATAGCAATTTCTTTTGCCCGTAATTTATCAATTATATTTTTTGGGCCTGTTTGCAAATCTACATTTCCTTCTAATGAAGAATAAATTGAAGCACCTGAACGCACCATAGCATCCTCCTCAGAAATCAACCCAAGTAAAGAAAGAAAACTCAATGTTTTTCCGCTACCAGTCTCCC
Organism: Bacteroidota bacterium; assembly: GCA_024642705.1. Taxonomy (GTDB): domain Bacteria; phylum Bacteroidota; class Bacteroidia; order Chitinophagales; family Saprospiraceae; genus Portibacter. The sequence continues at coordinate 7,395 of JAHEAQ010000040.1, forward strand.
CTACTACTCCTAGTGTTTGGCCAAGTTTCAAATCAAAGCTAATTTTATTAATGGTATTAGTTTCAGAATTGAGAAATCTCGTCCATAAGTTTTCAACTACTAAAATATTTTGATTTATTTCGTTCACGTACAATATTTAATTATTAATCATCAATTTACTCGGATTCATCGCAAATAATTTTAGGCCTAAGAATTTACAATTAGATTTACCTAAACTTGTAGACAAAGCAAAAAACTAATTATAATCTCATAGGTATGATTATTTTAGCGTACAAAACAAATTTAATTTTTTGAATAGTTCATCCTATAAAAGTAACAAAAGATCAATATGTCGGTACTTAAAATTAATAATTTACACAAGAACTATGGCAAAATAAAAGCCCTAAATGGTTTGAATTTAGAAGTGGAAGCTGGTCAAATTTTTGGATTGTTAGGTCCAAATGGAAGTGGAAAAACCACAACATTAGGCATAATTTTAGGAATTCTTTCTCAGACTTCTGGAGATTTTGAATGGTTTGAAAATAAATATGGAAATAATCCAAGAAAACGAATTGGAGCGATTTTAGAGACGCCTAATTTTTATCCTTATTTAGATGCTATCGATAATCTAAAAATTGTCCAAAGGTTAAAGGGTTCATTTAACGATGACTTAGATGCCATATTGGAAAAAGTAAATCTCTTAGAACGCAAAAATTCGAAATTCCGCACCTATTCCTTGGGGATGAAACAAAGACTTGCGATAGGTGCAACATTAATTGGCGAACCTGATGTCGTTATTTTCGACGAGCCCACAAATGGATTAGACCCTCAAGGAATTGCGGAGGTAAGAACTACTTTACAAGATATTGCAGCTACAGGAAAGACCGTAATAATGGCTAGTCATATACTTGATGAGGTTGAAAAAATATGTTCTCATGTAGCCATTATTAAAAAAGGAAATTTGCTGGCAACAGGACCCGTGGGAGCTATTCTGAGCCAACAAATCACATTGGAGTTGGGTGCTGCAGATTTGAGTAAACTTCAAAACATTTTGAATAAAATTGATTTTATTGGCAACTCCTCTAAAAAGTCAAATTTTTTAGAATGCTTAATTTCAGATGAAAACAGAATCGAAGAGCTCATTAAATTATGTATTGACGGCGGAGTTATTCCAACTCATATTGTAAAAAGAAAAAATAGATTAGAAGACGAATTCTTAGAAATAACAAAATAAACTACTTAAATGGTAATTAATTATTTAAAACTAGAATACCAAAAATTTGGAAAGAATGCCGTTGTGACTTTGTTAATCATGATGTACATCATATTTCTTCCAACTTTAATTTTTTTCGGAAGAGAAGTTCAGCCTATTCCTCCTATTTTTCTCTCCAATGATGTTTTTTTTGAATTTCCAACAGTTTGGGACTGGATGGGTTTTGCTGGAAACTGGTTGGTTTTTTTCTTTTTAGGCTTTATTGCCGTACATATTATTACAAATGAAGTCTCCGATAAAACGATGAGGCAGGCGATAATAAATGGCCAGACAAGATCTGAGTTTTACTTAAGTAAATTGACAGTTATAGTGGCTTTAGCAATTTTCGCTACAATATATTATGCAATTTGCACATTTGCTATAGGATGGTTTAATACAAAAGAACCTACTTTGGAAATGGCTTTCGATAATGAATTTGCCATATCTAGATATTTTTTAATGAGTTTGGGTTATTTAACATTCGGATTAATGATCGGAATTGTAATACGCAGGTCTGGAATTGCAGTTTTATTGTATTGGACTTTTGTATTGTTTTTAGAACCCTTAATTCGATGGGTTGGGCACAAAAAGATTTTCAATAATGAAACTATGAATTATTACCCAATGAATGCTATTGAAGATCTACAACCTTTCCCTTTTTATAATTTTGCACGTTTTATTCCAGAAACGGTTGATTTTCAGTTTCTACTTAGTTATAAAATAGCAAGCATTTTAACTATTATTTATATCATGCTTTTTATAATTTTGGGTTATCGGCATTTAATTAAAAAGGATATGTAATTGCGAACAAGGTGTTTCAAATAGAGTCTTTTGTAGTTACGAAGAAAGACAATTGATGAAATTTAAATAAATACTATTTTCATCACTTTTTAACTTTTACTAACGTTCTCAAAAATGCTTATTTATGATTAAATGGAATTAATCATCGCTTTTTAGGTTTTTTAATTTGTCAAAATTAATATTATCCATTGCTTTGATAATTTCATCCATTTCGACTTCTCTTCCTTCGATTTTAACTAAATATCTATCCCCGACAAAGGTTGTAAATTCACCTCTTTGTCTTTTGCCATCATATTTTTGATGTGCTTTTCCACCTTTATATTCCATCGTTCTTTCATACCCATTATCATCTTCTTTATCAATAGTGACCATAGCCCAAGCTGCCAGTCCCATTAGAACCATTTGAGTTCCTGCAGCGTCTGTGATCTCCATGGTTATTCTGCCTTTTCCTTTATTTTTTTCAAAGTTGTAAGTTCCTTCAGCTTTAGATATTGAAAAACCCAACATTGAGCTGGTTTCTCCTGAAGCATTTGTTCGCGGAATACCAGCAATTTTATCGGGTAAAAATTCTTTTAAAGCCCTAAAATTAACTGGTTTGACTGCTTCACCATTATTATCTTTTACTGTTTGTTCAATGGCTTTACTTAAATTTTCAAGTTGACCGACCACTCCGGTATTGGTTGAATTATTCGAAGATTCGGAATTTGTGTTTTCGGCATTCTCAGTGGAATCCGTACTATTTCCATCAGCAGAATTTGAACCACAAGAGAAGAAAAGCAATCCGCAAAAGCAAAGGAAAATAAAATTCTTTTTCATGTATTAAGGTTTATATATTTTCACCTTAATATACGAGATATTTAGAAGTCAATGAAATGCTGTCGAAATAAAATATCCAAATATTCATATTTAACATTAAAAAGTTAATTATTTATGATAAAATGACAAATAATTCTATTATTGATGAAGTTTTGAATTTATTATTATATTTAAAAAAATTTAGCGCAAATATGAATCCTACGGACATCAGTAATCCAGAGTATTTCCATAAGGTTGTTGACTGTCAGTATGCATGTCCGGCTCATACTCCAGTTCCCGAATACATCAGATTAATTGCTGCAGGTAAGTATAATGAAGCTTATATGGTCAACTGGGAGTCTAATGTTTTTCCTGGAATACTAGGAAGAACTTGCGATCGTCCATGTGAACCAGCGTGTCGAAGAGGAAGAGTGGAAGAAGAACCAGTTGCTATTTGCAGATTGAAAAGAGTAGCTGCCGATAATAAAGGAGATGTTTCTTCCTATATGGTGAGCGGTCCTTTTAAATCTAATGGCAAAAAGATAGCTTTAATTGGCGGTGGACCTGCTTCTCTTACTGTAGCCAGGGACTTGGCCCCTCTAGGATATGAAATTCATTTATATGATGAGTGGCACAAAGGTGGGGGAATGATGAGAACACAAATTCCTGCTTTTCGACTACCCGAATCTGTATTGGATGAAGAAGTAAATTATATTATTGATATGGGCATTCATACCCATTTCAATACATATGTTTCTAGTATGAAGGAAATTATAGGCAAGGAGTATGATGCAATTTTTGTAGGCACTGGAGCACCAAAAGGAAGAAACTTAGATTTACCAGGCAGAGCAGAAGCCGACGAAAATATCCATATCGGTATCGATTGGTTAGAAAGTGTCGCATTTGAACACCGAAGTTCAGTTGGTAAAAATGTGATTGTGTTAGGAGGTGGAAATACTGCCATGGATTGCTGCAGAACTTCTCGAAGAATTGGTGGAGACAATGTAAAAGTAGTAGTAAGAAGTCCATTTGAGGATATGAAAGCATCACCATGGGAAATAGAAGATGCCCAGAGAGAGGATATTCCTATTCTAAACAATATGCCTCCAAAGGAATTTGTAGTAGAAAATGGAAAATTAAAAGGGATTATTTTTGAAAAGGTAAGTGCAGTTTATGATGAAACTGGTCGCAGAAAGTTAATTCCGACTGGGGAACCGGATGAATTTATCGAGGCAGATGACGTAATTATCGCTATTGGTCAAGATAATGCTTTTCCTTGGATCGAAAGAGACCTTGGAATTGAATTCGGGAAATGGGATATTCCAGTATTAGACAAAAAAACATTTCAATCTACTTTACCACATGTGTTTTTTGGCGGTGATGCAGCTTTCGGTCCAGAAAATATTATTACTGCTGTAGCACATGGACATCAAGCAGCCATTTCAATAGATTTATTTTGCAATGGCAAAGAACTCCATGAAAGACCTGCGCCAATGGTGAATTTGATGGGTCAAAAAATGGGTATTCATGAATGGATGTATGATAGCTATGTGGTCGTAGACGAAAGATACAAGGTACCTCATGAAGTAAAAGAGCTTAGTCTGACCAATAGAAAAATAGAAGTTGAATTAGGTTTTGATAAAGGACTCGGTTTTAAGGAAGCACAAAGATGTTTCAATTGTGATGTTCAGACCATTTTTTCAGATTCCAAATGCATAGAATGTGATGCTTGTGTCGATATCTGCCCTACAGATTGCATCACATTTACAGAAAACGGAGAAGAAATGGAATTAAGAGAGCGGTTAAGTGCTCCTTCGACCGAATACAATCAAGATTTATATATTTCAGGAATTTTACCTACTGGTAGAATTATGGTAAAAGATGAAGATGTGTGTCTACATTGTGGTCTGTGCGCAGAGAGGTGCCCTACAGCAGCATGGGATATGCATAAATATTTATATAACGTAACTAAAGCATCTCAAGTCTGTGTATAGTGTTAATGATTTTGTAATAAGATTTGCCAACGTAAATGGAACAGGATCAGCAAGTGCAAACGGTATTTTTGCTAAGTCCATTTTCAGATTAGGCGTCCCCATCGCTCCAAAAAATATTTTCCCTTCGAATATTCAGGGTCTTCCTACGTGGTATGAAGTCCGAATTAGTGAAAAAGGATATTTAGGAAGAAGAGATGGAATAGATATTGTGGTCGGAGTAAATCCACAAACTTATGCTGATGATATTGCCTCCATAAAATCTGGAGGTTATTTCGTTTATGATAACTCCAAAAGACTTCATGACAGTTTTTTTCGGGAAGATATCCACTTTGTTGGTGTTCCAATGATGAAACTTGCAATGGATAATTATACCGATTCTCGTAAACAGCAGTTATTTAAAAACATCATATATCTAGGTGCAATTTCCGCTTTGATTGATCTTGATATTGAGATTGTAAAAGAGACTATTGCTAAAACTTTCGCACGAAAACCAAAATTAATTGTTCCAAATTATGAAGCATTAGAAATTGGTTATAATTATACCAAAGAAAATTGCAATTGTCCAATTGATTTTAGAGTTAGAAAGTCTGACAAAACAGGTGATTCCATAGTAATCGATGGAAATGCTGCAACGGCCCTTGGATTGGTTTATGGGGGAGCAACGGTAGGTGCTTGGTATCCCATCACACCTTCCACTTCAGTTGCTAGTTCATTCGAAAAGTATTGCCACAAATTAAGAGTAGATAAAGAAACGGGAAAAAATAATTTTGCAATTGTTCAAGCCGAAGACGAGCTTTCTGCTATTGGCATGGTGATCGGTGCAAATTGGAATGGTGCTAGAGCTTTCACAGCAACTTCAGGGCCTGGAGTATCCTTAATGAATGAATTTATAGGTCTTGCATATTTTGCCGAGATTCCAGTGACTTTAATCAATGTTCAGAGAGGAGGCCCTTCCACGGGCATGCCTACCAGAAGCCAACAAGCTGATATTATTTCTTCAGCATACGCTTCGCATGGTGATACAAAGCACGTGCTACTTTTTCCAAGTAATCCTACTGAATGTTTTCAATTTTCAGCATTGGCACTTGATTTAGCGGACAGATTGCAAACTCCAGTTATTGTAATGTCTGACCTTGATTTGGGAATGAATGAACATATGACAGCACCATTCAAATGGGATGAAACAAAAGCTTATGACAAAGGCAAGGTTTTAAACGCTGAAGAATTAGATGAAATTGAAGTTTTCGGAAGGTATTTGGATGTAGATAAAGATGGTATCACTTATAGAACAATTCCGGGAACACATCCGACAAAAGGATCCTATTTTACAAGAGGAACATCACATAATGAATATGCAAAATATTCGGAAGCAGGAGATGATTATGTCAAAAAAGTAGATAGACTGTTAATCAAATGGGAAACTGCAAAAAAATTAGTTCCAAAACCAAGATTTGAAAATGCTGCATCAAAAACACCTTATGGCATGTTATTTTTTGGAACCACAAATTATGCTGCTTATGAAACATTAGATTTACTTGGAGAAAATGGCATTCAAATAGACGCAATGAGCATAAAGGCTTTCCCTTTCACCACTGAAATCTTTGAGTTTTTGGAAAATCATGAAAGAATATTTGTCATTGAACAAAATAGAGATGCTCAAATGAGGTCTTTGATTATCAATGAATACAATTATGATCCTAAGAAACTTGATTCTATTCTTCATTATGATGGAACGCCGATTACAGCTCACTATATAAGTACATCAATAAGCAAGGCATTAAATAAATCAGAAAAACAATCGCAAGCATTATGACATTTGCAAAACCAAAATTTAGACATCCAAAAAGCACCAAAAACAAGGTTGGATATTTAAAATCAGATTATTTAGGCACAGTTTCAACATTGTGCGCTGGTTGTGGTCATGATTCCATAAGCGGAGCCATTGTTCAAGCTTGCTATGAGTTAGATATTGAACCTCACAAATTGGCCAAACTTTCAGGAATTGGTTGTTCCTCAAAAACGCCAGCTTATTTCCTAAGCAATTCACATGGATTCAATTCTGTTCACGGAAGAATGCCATCCATAGCAACTGGAGCTAATCTTGCGAATAAAAACTTAACATACCTTGGCGTTTCAGGAGATGGGGATTCAGCTTCCATAGGAATAGGACAATTTATGCATGTCATAAGAAGAAATCTTAATATGACTTATATAGTGATGAACAATGGTTGTTATGGCTTAACAAAAGGTCAAGATTCAGCGACAGCAGACGTAGGTTCAATAAATAAAACAGGCATGTCAAATGAATATGAACCTATAGATTTAGCTGCTTTAGCTCTAGAACTTGGTTCAAGTTTTGTTGCAAGAAGCTTTTCTGGTGACAAAACACAATTGGTACCTTTGATAAAAGCAGCTCTTTCCCACCCTGGTTTTGCTTTTATTGACGTTATTTCACCATGTGTCACATTCAATAATAATGTAGGATCTACGAAAAGTTATGATTTTGTAAGGGAGCACATGGAAGTAACATCCTCTATTGATTTTGTTCCTCACAAGGACGAAATTACCGTTGATTACCAACCAGGTCATAGAATGGATGTAGAGCTACATGATGGTTCTGTATTAAAATTGGACAAACTAGCTCCTAACTGGAATCCTTTCGATAGAAACTCAGCCATTGGTCAGCTACAATTAGCAAAATCAAGGAATGAAGTGTTAACTGGATTGTTGTTTATTGATGAAAACACCAAAGATCTTCACAAAAAATTAAATACGGTTGATGTTCCTTTGAATACTTTGAATCACACTAACCTATGTCCTGGCCAAGATGCTTTGGATAAAATAAACGATAATTTAAGATAAAAGAAAATCTTGTTTTTATCTATAAAAAAAGCTTTCAAGTCGCTTTAGCATAAAATCCTAAAACACCTTGAAAGCTATCTAATATTTCTTTCCAAAAAAGGTTGTCTAATACCTAATGAGGATTGAGCTTTAATTTAAACAGTTAAATCAAGAACGCAGTTGTCAACGAAATGTGGAGAAGCAACATAATCATCAGCATTTGCATCATTGATCCATTTGTTATCATCCGTCAAATATCTGAATTCATATTTTTTTCCTGCTTCTAATTCTTTCACTGTTTTGAAAATACCTTTAGTATTTTTCATAAAAGTTGCTTTATCCGTATTCCAATCGTTGAAATCACCCAAAACTTTAATTTGTTTTGCGTCTCCAAGAAGTTCTTTTGGAACTTCAAAAGTTACTTTAAAGCTGTTTTTTGTTTTTATAAATGTTTTTGAAATTGACATTTTCTTAATATTTAATTTTAATAATAGTGCAAATATATAGCTAAATAACGCTGATATCAAACAAATTATTGCTTTTATTGTGATGCTCAACACATTACCTATTGAAATTTTTTAAAATATAATTTTTTACATTCTATCAAAAATTTAATATTATTTTGTAAAATTTAATTTATCGAAATATAATATAGCAAATTGGTTTTTTAGCCGTAATAAAAAATGTGTTGTAATAATGGCTTTTTCAGGACATTTTTTTCCCTTTTTGTAACACAACTATATATTATTATTATTTATATCCATTACTTTCTTAACATTCATCGTTTTTTTCAATCTATTGGTCGGATAACAATATAATAATGCAACCTAATCCATTTTCCTTTCGTCCTTTACATGAGAATTGAAACATCAATTCACATAAATTAAAGAAACAACCAATTATATAAAATGAAAAATCTTCTATTTATTACTATTTTATTCTTTTCGTTTATTACTGCAAAAGCTCAAAATGGAATAGTGAAGGGCAAAGTTGTTAATAACGAAAATATTGCTCAAGAATTCACCAATGTGCTTTTATTAAATGCTTCAGATTCCTCTTTAATTAAGGGAGTTGTTACCAATTACGACGGCGAATTCCTGTTTGAAAAACTAACAGAGGGAAAATATCTTGTGGAAGCATCACTCGTCGGTTTCTCAAATAGTTTTTCTTCCATTTTTAATTCAAAAAATGATGTAATTGATTTGGGAAGTATTACCATTTCTGAAGGTTTGGAATTATCTGAGGTTACTGTAGTGGCAAAGAAGCCTTTTATTGAAATGAAAGCTGACAAAATTATTGTAAATGTTGAAAACAGCGCTGTTAATGCGGGAAATTCTGCCTTAGAAGTTTTGCAAAAATCTCCTGGCGTGACTGTAGACAAAGACAATAATATAAGTTTGAGAGGTAAACAAGGCGTTCTTGTTACCATCAACGGAAAAAATCAATACATGTCAGGGGACGAATTGAGTAGAATGCTGGAATCTATGCCAGCAGAAAACATCAAAAACATTGAGATTATTTCCAATCCTTCCGCAAAATTTGATGCAGAAGGTAATTCTGGAATCATTAATATCAATTTAAAAAAGAATGAGAATTACGGTTATAATGGCTCCTTTAATGCAGGTTATAGACAAGGTGTGAAAGCTACTTATAACACTGGTCTTGATTTGAATTATCGATCTGAAAAGATAAACATTTATGGCTCTGGTAGTTTTTATGATTGGGGCGCATATCAAAATTTAGATTTGTACCGAGTCATTCCTTTTGGAAACGGGCAAACTACCTTCGACCAACAAACCAATATGGACATGAACGGCTTGAGTGTTAATGGCAAAATTGGCCTAGATTACACCATATCGCCAAGTACGACCATAGGTTTATTGTTTAAAAATAATATTGGACAACGAAATATGGATAACTCAGGTATGACTAATATTTTCGGGGACAATGCGCCTGGGTTTAGCAATTTGAGTGTTTCAAGTATATCAGGAAATGATTGGAATCAAAATTCATATAATGTTAACTTAATGCACAATTTCGATGATAATGGAACTAATCTAACTTTTGACGCCGATTTATCCTTATACAACAGTGCAGGTTTAAATAATTACGACAACTTATATACTGATAGCAACGGAAATGATGTTCAAAACCCATTCAAATTAAAGAATGACGAAAGTACTGATATCAAAATATTTGCAAGCAAATTAGATTTCTCAAAATCATTTACTTCGGGATACAAAATAGATGTAGGTGCAAAAATAAGCATGGTAGAAACGGATAATGATACTAGATTCGAAGCTTTAGAAAATGATGTATGGGTAAATCAAGTCGACAGAACCAATAATTTCATTTACAAAGAAAATGTTGCTGCAGCTTATGCTAATTTGGCAAAATCATTTGGCAAATTAAGTGTGCAAGCAGGCCTGAGAATGGAGCATACCTTAAGCGAAGGAAATTCAATGACTCTTGATGAAGTTGTCAGCAGGAAATATACTAACCTTTTCCCAAGTATAAGTTTATCACACATGGTAGGCAAAAACCATAGTTTTAGTTATACCTATTCTAAAAGGTTGAATCGTCCGAATTACCAATCTTTGAATCCATTTGTTGGTTATCTTGATGATTACACTTTTGAAAAAGGAAATCCTTTCTTAAATCCACAATATTCAGATGCTTTCGGAATTAATTATGGCTTAGGACGTTCATTATTTATATCTGCAAATTATAGCTATACAAAAGATGCCATCTCAGAAGTAATAGAGCAAATTTCTGATGAGAATAAAACATATCAAACCAACCAGAATTTGGACAATATGAATTCTGCAAGCCTAAGTATTACAGCGCCAATCACCTTAAAAGAATTCGGAGTTTCAAGAATTAATTTGACTGGATTTTATAACGATTTTCAATCTGCTATTCCTTCTGGAATTTTGGACAATCAAAGTTTTGGTTACAATGTATACATAGGAAATGAATTCAATTTACCTGCTGAAATTTCAATGGAACTTTCAGCAAATTATCAGTCTGGCTTAACTTACGGCTTATTCATTGTCACTCCTCAGTATGGTATTGATCTTGGGTTTTCCAAAACCATTTTAAAAGGAAAAGGAACATTAAAAATCGGCCTTGATGACGTCTTTAAAACTCGAAACAATAAAGTTTCAGTTTTACAAGATGACATAAACCTAAAAGTTCATAATATTAGAGATACTAGAAGAGCAAAAATAAATTTTGCTTATAAATTCGGTAACAACAAAGTGAAAAGTGCAAGAAGGAGATCGACAGCAACAGAGGATGAAGAATCTAGAATTCAAAGCAACAATTAAATTAGTTGCTTTCTTAATTGATATTTGATATTTATAAAGGATGAAATTGTTCAGTAAAAGGTTTCGAAAGAACGACCTGTAAGGTCTATTTGCATAGGATATATTAATTCTACTTATATGATTAAAATTGTTAGCTCATAGTAAATCATTTAGGTACAAAAGATATCTATTCATTTTTTGAGTGAGCAAAAAAACGAAACAAAAAACTCAGTTTTTCAAAGGCATTTTTCCTTATTTTTAAAGTTGAAGATTATTCTTTCGAGTAAGAATTCTTTTTATCTTGCAATATTCATTCCACAAGGAAAACCAACAAGAAAAAGCGGAAAATCGGTCCAAGGCTTCCCAATTTTCTGCGTTTTTTCTTCTTTTATGCTGTTGAAAAACGCCTCCTAAATGTAATTTCATAAAATAAAATGAAATTGATATGAGTTATAATTCTTTTGCCAGTAAAATTAAAAAATCAATCTTATCGATCAATTATTTATTTTAGATTCTATCAACCTTAATATTATACAATTCAATTTTAGACAACTCTTCAAGATCTCCATTCTCGAAGGCTGTATCTAGATTCTCTAAAAGTATTGATCCATCAATTTTGGGTTTCATATTCACGCAATCAACAAATCGCATTCCTTCTATTATCCTCTCATTATAACAAGTTCTAAAGCGCATTCCTCCGCCATCTGTAATATATTCATAACCCAGATAATCAATAAAATTCGTTTCAGTATTAAACCAATACATAAAATTATCATCATGATCTTTTCCACCTCCCTCTTCGTCAAATGAAACTCTGATTTTGTGGTATTTCACACCATTAATTAATGATTCATTGACATATTCTGAATGAACTGCAGAATCATTTAACTTATATGGCAATTGAGCAAAATAAAAAACTGAGTTAATGGAGTTTTGATATTTTGAAACCATGCTGTCAGGAATTTCTACTTGAATATCATTGACTAGCCTTACAAAGGAATCATTAGTGTACCTATCTTTTATAAAACCAATTGAATCTTGAAATTGTCGCTGCAAATCAAAGGCCCCTCCATTTCTTGTACCGATGTATCTAATATTTCTAAAAACAAATGAGACTTCACTTGATTCGAAAATATTGCCACCTGAGACTTTAATGGATTCATTTATAATTTTGGCACTTAAATTTTCTTCCTTGTAACAAGACAAGATAAAAAACAAACAAATTATAAAGACGAAAGATTTTTGCATTAGATTTTTTTTTTGAATAAACGTTTTTTTTTGATAAAAGATCAAAACTAGTTATATTTTTAAACACCAAAGTGGAATAAAAAAGAAAAAATAGACTCAAAATTCAAAATGATAAGTTATTCTATTGCCGAAGACAGAGATTTGTCGGGAATCTTGGAACTGCAAACTCAAAATTTAAAAATCAATTTACAACCAAATGAAATTGAAAGAGAAGGATTTGTGACAGTTGTCCACACCATAGAATTATTGCGAAAAATGAATGCGCCATATCCCCATATAATTGCAAAATCAGATCAAGAGGTTGTCGGATATGCCTTGGTTATGCAAAAAGAAATGGCTATCTATATTCCTATATTATCCAATTTATTTAAGCAATTAAAGACCATTAGGATTAAAGAAATGGCATTTGAGAACTATGCTTTTTTTGTAATGGGACAGATTTGCATTTCAAAAGACTATAGAAAAAAAGGACTTTTCAAAGGACTATATACCGAAATGAAAGCAAGAATGAAAAAGGACTTCGATTATGTGGTAACAGAAGTAGCAATCGAAAATTCACGAAGCCTTAATGCACATCATGCGGCAGGATTTACAACCATAAAGGAATACAAAGCGGAGGATGGCAGATCTTGGGCCATTGTGGCATTGGATTTAAATGAATAAATGTTTTCGGATAAATTAGCAAGAAGTAATCTGCCCCTACTAAATAAATTCTAAAATGGTTAAAAACTAAAATTTTCGATACCCTTACAAAATTAGTACTGAGTGAATAAATCTTAATAATTGATCGTAGTTATTGTTTTTAAGTTCAATATATATATTAAAAACATAATATTCAAGGCTGCGATATTTCACATTATGCTGATTATCAGGCAAATATATTTTATTAGAAAAAATTATTTGGATTCCTTGTAAAATGGACTTCATGAAAAATAGTTTTATTTGAAACTTTCGTTATTTTTGCGCTTTATTTCAAACAAGCAAATTAAATGGCTAGAAGAAAATCACAAAAAGACCAAGATGAAACTCTGGTTGATATAGTAGATGTAAGAGATCAGGCAGTAAGTTTTTACGACCACCATCAGAAATTAATTATTGGTTTAGCGTCTGGATTGGTAATTCTAATTGCTGCATATTTAGCATATCAAATTCTGTACCTTACTCCCAGACAAAAGGATGCCCAATCAGCAATGTATATTGCAGAGTATCAATTCAGCAGAGATTCATTTGCATTAGCATTAGAAAATCCTGGACAAGAAGCACTAGGATTTTTGAACATTATGTCAAAGTTCAAGGGTACTGAACAAGCAAATACAGCTAAATACTATGCTGGAATATCTTATTTAAATTTAGGAAGGTTTGATGATGCAATTTCTATGTTAAATGCTTTCAAAGCACCTACTGACATTACACAAGCTACTAAATTTGGAGCTTTAGGAGATGCCCATTCTGAAAAAAAGGAATTTGATAAAGCTGAATCCTTTTATAAAAAGGCTGCAAATGCATCTGATAATGAATCTATTGCCCCTTATTACTTGCAAAAATTAGCTATGTTGTATCAATATCAAGGAAAAGAAACTGAAGCAGCACAAATTTACAAGCAAATAACTGAGAAATATCCAGCAACTGAATGGGGAAAGGAAGCTGAGAAGTTTCTAGTTCAGTAAGAATAATATATAATTTATTAAAAAAGGTTTAGTTTTGCACTAAACCTTTTTTTTATGTCTAGTAAAGAGAAAAATCTATCTAAAATAGATGAAAATGTCCCATCTGCTTCAAAAATGAAATTTGGAATCGTAGTATCTGAATGGAATGAAGCTATTACAAACAAACTCTATGAAGGATGTTTTGAAACTCTACTTTCTAATGGCGCATTAGAAAATAACATCAACAAAATAAATGTTCCTGGTACTTTTGAATTACCTGTTGGTGCAAAAATGCTCTTGTCGATTGACAGCTATGATGCAATTATTTGTCTAGGATGTGTTATCAAAGGCGAAACGAAACATGATGAATACATCAACCATGCAGTAGCCACGGGATTAGTAAATTTGGGGATTCTTTCAGGAAAACCAATAATTTTTGGGGTTTTGACACCTAATACAACAGAGCAGGCTGAAGATAGAGCCGGAGGTAGTTATGGGAACAAAGGAGTTGAAGCTGCAATAACAGCAATAAAAATGGCTGCCATTAAAATCGAGATGAAATCCCAAAAAACAAAAATCGGTTTTTAATGAAAATTTCCACAGTCCATACTGGTTTTTTGAAGTTAGATGGTGGTGCGATGTTTGGAGTTGTACCCAAGCAATTGTGGAATAAATTGAATCCTTCTGACGAGAATAATATGTGCACATGGGCGATGCGTTGTCTTCTTCTTGAAACTGGAGACCGGAAGATTTTGTTTGATACTGGAATGGGTAACAAACAGGATGAAAAATTTATGAATCACTTTGAACCTCACGGCCCTGGTGACCTTTTAGAATCTTTAAATTATTTAGGCCTTTCACCAGGTGATATTACCGATGTTTTCTTGACACATTATCATTTTGACCATGTAGGTGGAGCAATGGCGATTGAAGGAAATGAAATTGTTCCTCAATTTTCAAATGCCACCTATTGGAGTAACGAAAAGCATCATGAATGGGCAATGAAATCAAATGCTAAGGAAAATGCTTCATTTCTAAAAGAAAATTTCGTTGGCTTGAGGGAAGAATCGAGAATGGAATTCATTGATGTCATCCAAAATATTGAGTGGATAAAAGGAATAAACATTCAATATTTTTATGGACATACCGAAGCTATGATGGTTCCAATAATAACTATGCAAAATGGAACAAAATTCGCTTTTTGTGCAGATTTAATGCCTTCCTCATATCATATAAGAATTCCATATGTAATGGCCTATGATATAAGACCCTTAGATACGATAAAAGAAAAAAAAGATTTTTTAGATTTCGCTATAAATAACAATATTTATATTATTTTTGAGCACGATCCCATATATGAATGTGGTAAAGTTTCAAAAGATAATAAAGAAAGATATTATTTTAGTGAACTAATTTCGATTAAAGATGCGTTATGAAGATATTCTTTGTTAGATATCTCGGATAATGATCTTTTGGACAATTGACAAAGTAATAATTACAGTGCGAAAGCACATTTTTTTAAAACCGAGATTATTATTTTTAAGCGCGACAAAAAATGGTTTTGCTTATGAAATTTTAACTCACATTTTTTAATCTTTTTATTTTTTTTATAATGAATATTTTCGTAGCAAAACTTTCTTATGACACAACAGAAGCTACCCTTTTAGAGGCTTTTGAAAAATTCGGCGAAGTCGATTCAGTTAAAGTTGTCATGGACAGAGAACAAGGTAGATCCAAAGGATTCGGTTTCGTAGACATGCCTAATGATGATGAGGCATATGAAGCCATTAACGCACTTAACGAATCTACTATGGACGGTAGAGAAATCGTAGTCAAAAAATCTAAACCAAAAGATTCTGGTTTCGGCGGCGGCGGCGGCGGTAACAGAAGAGGCGGCGGCGGTGGCGGCGGCTTCAACAGAGGCGGCGGACGAGATGGAGGTAGAGACGGTGGTGGCCGTGATTACAACAGCAGAGGCGGAGGAAATAGATATTAATCTATATAAGAGCAAAAATAAGGGCTGATTCAAACGAATCAGCCTTTTTTTTTGTTTTCACTTCAAGGATTTATAATATTTAGATTCAAATTATTTATCTTTTCTTGTCATTTGATCCAGAAATTCGACAATCATTTCATCCAAGCTTCCTGAACCCTTAAGCTCTCCCATCATTCCATACAAAGCTGCAGATCTTGTTGAAGATTTGCCATTCTCTAAAGCTTTTTTCTGCAATTTTTTAAAACTATTGTCAGGAAGTATTTTTTTTAGACTTTTTGCAGCAAATATTTGAATGTTTTTTTGAACAGATTTCAAATTTAACTTTTTTGCTTTTTTATAGGCTATTTCAAAATCATGTTTAAATTCATCAAAAACTTCAGCATGAATAGGTGAAATAGACATATGCAATGCTGGTGGAGATTGTTGTCTATCCATTAGCCAATTTAATTCGTGCATCTCATCGCCAAGTTCATAAATGTCAAAATCTGTAGATTTAAAGGAAAAAACACACATATCAGGAGATGAAACAATTTCCAAATCGTCAAAGCTAGAAATATAATTTTGGTACTTTTCTGCGGTTTTCATCGAAACATCAACCAATTCTTCATATCCTTTTCTTCCTAACAATTGCAATACTGTCCATGCAACAGCTATAGCACCTCCTGGTCTTGTACCCATTATAGAAGGCGACGCATAAATCCCTCCTGGCCAATCAGTGTATACATAAAATTGCGATTTCCTCAACTCTTCATTATTATAAATGATCACCGAGCATCCTTTAGAAGCAAAACCATATTTATGAATATCAGCACTTATGGAAGTCACCCCCTCTACACTCAGGTCGAAATTGGGGAATTTTTTATTTTTTACAAATGGCAAAACAAATCCACCAACGCATGCATCAACGTGCAGTGGTACATTATTTTTTTTGGCAATTTTTCCAATTTCAGGAAGAGGATCAACCACTCCTTGCGGATAGGAGGGCGCTGAAGCCACAATCAAAATGGTATTATCGTTGATATGTTTTTCAATTTCAGACGCTTCTACCCGGTAATCTTCTTGAACTGGAACAATAACTGATTTAATTCCAAAATAATCACATGCTTTATTAAACGCTGGATGTGCCGTTACTGGCATTATTAGTTCACCTTTTTCAATATGTTTGTTCCGTTTAGCAAATTCTTTTGCTGCTTTTACGGCCATGAGTATGCTTTCTGTTCCACCACTTGTCATTAATCCAACAGCGTGATCAGGTGCATTTAATATAGATTTGCACATTTCAACCACCTCAATTTCCATTTTTCTTAAACTTGGAAAAGCTGAAGGATTTAAAGCATTCTCAGAAAAATATGTAGTATAAGCTCTTGATAAGATATCCGTAATTTTCGGGTCTGCATAATACACGTAACTAAATGCCCTACCCTTTTTCCATTGCAAATCATTTGATTTGATTGAATCTAATTCTTTAAATAATTCTTCCGCACCTATTCCCTCATCTGGGAATTCAAACTTATTATTCATCATAATTTAATTTGCCAACCAATAATTTAACAATAAACCAAGAAATATTCCTAATTGACTACCAATTGCATAACCTATTAAACCAGTAGCCATTCCAGCAAAAATAATCTGTCTGTTTTTTAAGGCACTGGCAATCTGACCAATGAAGGCAGGTCCATAAATAGCTGCTGTCGACGTTATAATAGTCGTATCTCTGTCAATTTTAAACATCCATGATAAAATTAAATGAATAATAATTGTCAGAAACATACAACCTCCTGTGAAAATAATCACATTTCCACCTGTAGATATTAATTCAACAAAATCTGACCTCATTCCAATTGCTATACAAAATACCAGCAGCAAATAATCACCTGCTTCAAAAGAGCCCTTTAACTCCCTTATTTTTTTAGAAAATGATGCTGCAACGCTTAATGTAGTTAGTAAAAGAATGATGAAAACAGTAGTATTTTCGCCTATTCCACCGTAGATCAAAAAAGTTAATCCCACAGTAAAACCGACAATTATTAAGGATAATAAAATAGAAATTAATGTATCTTTTCTTTTAATTTCAGGGTTCAAATCATATTCCTTAACTTCATTTTCATCAAACTTATAATTTGGAAGAAAATTCCCAAAAACTTTTTGAGCTACAGAAGTCAAAAAAATCAGATAAATTCCTCCCCACAGCATTTCTGCTGCATTCAATACCACGAAAGTTTCTGTTTTAACGCCTAAAGCAATTCCTACAGCCTGCATATTGGCTGTACCACCCGTAAAAACTCCAACTAGCATCCCACTTTGGTAACCTGCTTCATATATCGAATCTTTAAAGTAAAATGCAAAAACCGCCGTGCTGACAACTGCTGCAATTACAGCAAACAAAAATGATAAAACTGTAGGTCCTGCATGATTTAGCCAACCTTTAATGTCTGCCGAAAACAATAACATTGGTATTGCAATCATAATACTTCCTTCAGAAATTGATTTGCTGTAAGATTCATTTACCGGCATTAGGTGCAGCAAGGAAATAAAAATTCCCACCAAATATGCCATTACGACTGGGCTTAAAATTTTCTCAGCTTTCTTCCCTTTTAGTATTCGAACTAAAACAATTGGAAAAAAACATATCACAAGAATCTGGGGTAAATATTCCATATAAAAAGAAAGATAATTAATTCTAGTTATTGTTGTATTTCTATTGTGGAAAAATAAAAATGTAACTTTGACAAAACGATAAATTCAATTATTGTAAATCTATTTTTTTCCATTGACTTAATCTGTTCTAAAAATTAATATACTGCTGCTGCAATAACTTAACATTAGTCATCGGGGGGGGTATAACAAATTGCACAAAATTAAAATATTTGCTTTCAAGTTATGGGATCTAAAGGGGGAAACTAAAAACAATTTGGATGATACTAATGGGATGATAGGAATAAACTGTATCTAACTGTTCAGTGTTTGAGTAAAATTTTGGTTAACAGTATTTTATTCTTGGTTGGTTTGAAATAAAGTTTAAATGATAGATTTTGAAAAAATCTAAAATAATTAGACATAAGGAAATTAGCCTAAAATTGAATTTAAGTGATTAAAGAAAATTTTAAATCTCATTTCTGATGATGTCTACCAGATTGGGACTTCGAAATAGGATAAAATTTTGAATAGGAGCCTAAAATATCTATAATTTGGGCTTTCAATCTTCAGCGGAGGAAGATTTCTGAAATGAGCTTCAAGGTCGATTTTATTGACTTGGCTTCCATTCCATAATACCTGAGATCCCTTCTCCACTAGCATCTCATAATTTATTCCCCACCTCATTCCTTTTTTACTTTCTAATCTTTCCCTTTTTCTTATTGCCCATTCTCCTTTATGTGGATTATATGGTCTTACATTCTTCAATCTTTCAATGGTTGCAACCAATTCTTCTTCAGAAGTAATCAGTTCTTTTTGATACCTCCTGTAAAATAAAGCCCCTACTCGTTTATACAACCAATTAAAACGCTTGGCAAATCCAGATTGCAAATTGGCCATTTCTTGGCTAAAGATAATTGAAGATTCTGGAATTAGGAATTCCAAAATATTTTCATTTTTATGCTTCTTCCTATAGAAATCAATGAATTCTTCTCTCGTTTTCATTTGCACTAAAAGTTCCCATTGGTTGTCATTGAATGCAAAAGCTATAATCTTGCATAATGGACTTAAATAGTCGTTTGCTTTTTCTTTAAACCGTTCAATGCTTTCTTGGTTACGGAAAATAGGGTTTCTGGCAACTCCAATATTGTTTAGTAAGTATATACCGCCTTCAAAAACATGTATTGCTATCTCCATTTTTACTTTACATTTTATCGTGTAAAGTATTAGTGTTTTAAAATCCTATTTCGTTACCTTTTTTTTTGTTTATTTTCAAACTTTACCATTTTTCCCAACTTTCATTTATCAGGTTTTGCCATTAAAAGCCGTGTATAAACTCACCCCAAAGGAAATCGACCATTTATCCGAATAATTTAAAACATATTGTGCATTTTGTTTTACAGACTATTCATCTTTGACTAAAAATTTCATCTTGTAAATTCTAATCTTTGTCCAAGATTTAATGGACTGACCTTGTTATTTTCATAAGCCAATTCTCCATTAACAATGGTTTTTAATATTTTATTATTAAAGACCTTTCCTTCTAACGGAGACCAACCACATTTATAAAGAATATTAGACTTATCAACTTTATAGGTGGATTCCAAATCTACAAGGACTAAATCTGCAAAGTAACCTTCTCTAATAAATCCGCGGTCTCGAATTTGAAAACATTGAGCAGGAGCATGACTCATTTTCTCCACCACTTTTTCTAACCCAATGATACCTTGCTGATAAAAATCTAGCATAATATTTAACGAATGCTGAACCAAGGGCAAACCTGATGGGGCGTCAAGATAACTATTTTCTTTTTCGGACAATGTATGAGGAGCATGGTCAGTAGCAATAATATCCAAACGATCATCCAATAGAGCTTTCATTAATTCAATTTTATGCTTTCCGTCTTTAATCGCTGGATTACATTTAATTTTCGAGCCCAGTTTCTCATAATCAGATGCATCAAAATATAAATGGTGCACACAAACTTCGGACGTAATTCTTTTTTGTTCAAGTGGTATGGAATTGTCGAATAATATCAGCTCATTGTTCGTTGAAATATGAAGAATATGCAATCTGGTGTTGTATTTTTTGGCTAATTCTATTGCCAAAGAAGAGGATTTGAAACATGCCTCTTCATTTCTGATTTCTGGATGAGCTGAAAATGGGATATCATTTCCATACTTCCTTTTGAAAATTTCAGTGTTCTTTCTTATGGTAGCTTCATCCTCACAATGAGTAGCAATTAACATAGGAACACTTCTAAACAAACCCTCTAAAGTCTTTTCATCATCAACCAACATATTGCCCGTTGACGAGCCCATAAAGACCTTAACCCCACAGACATTATTTTTATTGGTTTTCAAAACTTCTTCAAGATTGTCATTAGAAGCCCCCATAAAAAAAGAATAATTTGCTGGGGACACTTTTCTTGCTATTTCATATTTCTTTGCAAGTTCTTCCTGGGTCAATGCTGCAGGTTTAGTATTAGGCATTTCCATAAATGTTGTCGTTCCCCCAGCGACAGCTGCTCTGGATTCTGTGGAAATATCAGCTTTGTGCGTCAATCCAGGTTCCCTAAAATGTACTTGATCGTCAATGACTCCTGGCAAAAGATATTTTCCTGCTCCATTTATTTCTTTGGAACCTTTAGATTCAATAATTCCTCCTATCTTTTCAATCCTATTACCATTAATAAGCAAATCTCCTTCTATGACCAACCCTTCATTAATCATGATCACATTCTTTATCAACTTCTTCATCAATTTATATTTTAGGCAATGAATTTATGAATTATTCGATACTTTTGCGAATAATGAAAGATATCTTGAATGAATTATAGACAATTAAAAGTTGGTGTCCTTGGTGGAGGGCAACTAGGTAGAATGATGTATGAAGCTATTATAAAATGGGATCTTGACATACATTTTATGGATCAAAGTAAAGATTTTCCGGTTGGAAAAATATGTCCAAATTTTCAAATTGGAGATTTTAGCAATTATGATGATGTCTATAATTTTGGGTTGGACAAAGATATAATTACAATCGAAATTGAAGCTGTTAATATTGAAGCATTAAAGCAACTTGAAAAATTAGGTAAGAAAGTTCATCCATCGCCTGATGCCTTAAAAATAATAAATGACAAAGGACTTCAAAAAATGTTTTATGAATCGAATCAAATTCCAACTTCAAATTTTCAAATATTTAAAAATGAATCTGAAATCTTGCATGCAATAGAAGAGGGAGAATTGAAATTTCCGTTCGTACAAAAATCAAGAACTGGAGGATATGATGGTAAGGGTGTTGCCGTTATTAAAAACCAAAATGATCTTTCGAAACTATTGCCAACTGCTAGCATTGTCGAAGATTTGGTACCTATCAAAAAGGAGATTGGAATTATTGTAGCTCAAAACGAAGCAGGTCAAATTGCAACTTTTGATCCTGTCGAAATGGTTTTTGAGCAAGAAGCGAACTTGGTAGATTTCCTTTTTGCTCCTGCAGCTATCAGCAAAGAAATGGCAGCAGAAGCTGAATTAATATCTAAGTTATTAATTTCGAAATTAGCAATTTGTGGTTTATTAGCCGTTGAATTATTCATTACAGAGGATGACAAAATTCTTGTTAATGAAATTGCTCCAAGAACCCACAATAGCGGCCATCATACTATTGAAGCTTGCGTTACCTCACAATTTGAACAGCATATCCGTGGAATAATGAATATGCCTTTAGGTGAAACCACTTTATTACATCCAGCGGTTATGGTGAATTTATTAGGAAGCGCAAATGTTTCGGGTTCTGTAAATTATGATGGAATGGATACTTGTCTTGAAAAAAATAATGTGCATTTACATTTTTATGGAAAATCAGAAACAAAACCATTCCGTAAAATGGGACATGCTACTATTATAGATGATAGTTTAGATAGGGCAAAAGAAAAAGCTAAATTTGTAAAAGAAAATTTAAAAGTTACCATATGATAAAATCTCAAGTTGGAATAATTATGGGTTCTGATTCAGACCTACCTGTCATGGAAGCTGCAGCTGAAATTCTTAAATCTTTCGACATACCTTTTGAATTAACAGTTGTTTCGGCTCACAGGACTCCAGATCGGATGTTTGAATATGCAAAAAATGCCCATATCAGAGGCATCAAAGTGATCATTGCAGGAGCAGGTGGAGCAGCACATTTACCAGGAATGGTAGCCAGCTTGAGCCCTCTGCCAGTCATCGGAGTGCCTGTAAAATCTTCTAATTCAATTGATGGTTGGGATTCTATTTTATCCATTTTACAAATGCCTAATGGCGTGCCTGTTGCTACAGTAGCCCTAAATGCTGCGAAAAATGCTGGTATTCTAGCTGCTCAAATTATTGGCACCTCGGACATTTCAATTCAAGAAAAAGTATTGGAATTCAAAAACAAAATGAAAGAAGAAGTAAATATTAAAATTGAAAATTTGAAAAGCAAAGGCTATTAATTGTACAAGTCCAATAAGCCTTCTGGTATTTCAACAAAAACCAATTTCGAATCTTCATCAGTGCCTTTAAAATTAAATTCGTTAAGCGGAATTAAATATTCTACATTGTTTTTACCGACAACTATTGCAATTTCTTGTTCAGGATATTCTTCTATTTGTTTTACCACTCCGATATAAGCCTCACTCTCTGAATCCCTCATTTCAAATCCTACTAAAAAATCAAATGTTAATGTTTCTTTTTTAACATTCGAATCTAGTATCTGATTTTTATGAAGATAAATAGCTTTTGACACCAGTTCTTTTGATTCTTCAGGTGTGTCAGTACTCTCAAATTTTATGACGCCTGATTGAATCTCACTTAAAGTTGAATCAATAAAATAAGGAACCATACAGCCTTTTAACACAAAAAAACAATGCTCTGCCTTGAAAATCGAGTCTTCGAAAACTTCTTCTACGAAAAATCTTAATTTCCCCTGAATTCCCAAGGATTTTTTAGTATATCCAATTTCCGTATATTCTGGAAAATAATCAATTATGTCCAATTAATGTTTGTTTTAAAATGAATCCTTTTTCAGCTTTTTCCTGCCAATCTTGACTGCATGTAATACATTGGGAATCCAATATTTCATATTCTTTGTATACCAATCCTACTCCTCGTGCATACTTTTCAATAGCATACCTTCTTTCAATAGCATTTGAATTATTATCATCTGTTTGCAATACTGTTGCAACTTTAGCATAATCTGTTTTTCCTATAGTTTCTGTAATATCTAGAGAACCTATTTTATAATTATCCCATCCTGAATACATGTTCACACTTTCTCCGGCAACATCAATTACCGTAGATTCATCAATATATAGATTTCCATTCCAACTCAATCCTTTTATAGGCGGAAAAACGAATTTAATAAACTTCAGATTTTCTTCTGTTCGAAAGGCCTGATGATTATTTTCATAACTTGTCCAAACATCTGTTAACTTCCAAGAAGTACTATCCCCTGTCCTCCAGCTGCGTTCGATCCTATAAATTGTGTCTCCAACTTGATCCGTATATCTTTCTACTACTTCTTCTTTAACCTCTGAAATTGTATTGATTATTTTGGATCCTTGGTCATCATAAATTGTGGAATCAACCTTATATATCCAATATTTTCCTATTTCTAAAGGAAAATAATCATAACCAAATTTATCTTCATCATATTCCTCCTTTGTTTTTTCACAGGAATAAATCATAAATAAAATGAAGGAAAGAAGGATAGTATAAGATAAAATATTTGTAATCTTATTAGTCATTTATCTGTTTATAAAAACCTCTAATTATTTTAATTGATATTAAACAAAAAGAAAGCCAAAAAAAGAAAATAATTAATTTTCATTTATAAGAGAAGACAATATAATTCCTCCTCCAACTACATCATCACCTTCATAAAAAACAGCAGATTGACCAGGAGCGACACCTCTTACATTGGCATGAAATACCACTTCAGCTTTATCCTTTTGTTGCGTAACTGTGCTTAACGTGCCTCTATCATTGTATCTAACTTGGGAAACCATTTCTCTAGCTCCTACAATATTTTCGTATTTCTGAATGTTTAATTTTCCTACGATCATTCCATTTCTCATCAAATCACCAACATCCCCTAAGACTACTGTATTTGTTTCGGCAATAATCTCGGTCACAAACATAGGTTTTCCAAAAGCTTTTCCCAATCCTTTCCTTTGGCCAATCGTATAAAAAGGATAGCCTTCATGTTCGCCTAAAATTTCACCATTTATTCCAATAAATGTGCCTCCAGCAACTTGTTTTTCAAGTTCTGGAACTCTCCTTTTTAAAAAACCTCTATAATCATTATCGGGTACAAAACAAATCTCGTAACTCTCAGCTTTTTTTGAGAGCTCTTCATATCCCCAATCTAAGGCCATTTTCCTTACTTCATTTTTCACAAAAGGCCCCAAGGGAAATTTGCTCCGACTTAAACATTCTTGTGATAATCCCCATAAGACGTAGGATTGGTCTTTTTTCTCATCTTTTGACTTTTTGATAAAATACCTTTCATCATTTTTGTCAATCGTAGCATAATGTCCCGTTGCAATAAATTCACAATCCATTGCGTCGGCCCTTTTTAATAAGGCAGACCATTTGATATGCGTATTGCAAAGGACGCATGGATTAGGCGTTCTTCCAGCTATATATTCATCCACAAAATTATCAATCACATAATCGCCAAATTCATTTCTGATGTCAACTATAAAATGATGAAAGCCCATTTTAACTGCTATTTCGCGAGCATCATTTATTGAATCCAAGCTACAACAACCAGTTTCTTTTTTAGAACCTCCAGAAGAAGCATAATCCCATGTCTTCATCGTAATACCGACCACTTCGTAACCTTGTTCATGCAACATCATTGCAGTAACCGTGCTATCAATTCCCCCACTCATAGCTACGAGAACTCTTCCTAATTTGCTCATTTATTGTAATTTGTGTGCAAAATTAATACATTTTGACGCTTATTCATACAAATAAGTGGAAGAAATGGTTTAATCCCATGATCTTTATATTTTTTGATCTTCATTGTTATAGCAAGTATAACGAAATTCATTACTAGCCTAGTAAACTGAATCTTTATCTCCAACCGATTTTTTTAGGCTCTTTAAAGATAATTTTAATTCTTGGATAGCCGATTGAAATTTTGGATTTCCAATTTCATTTATATTTTCCATTGGATCATTTTTTAAATCGTAAAATTCCCAAAAAGGTTCGGTTTCTTCTATATCCGTTCCTGTCTTGCCCATTGGTTTTCCATAAAAATAAATTAGCTTGTAATTTTTGGTTCTGATTCCCAAATGAGCAGGTCGAATTTTTAAGTGTTGCCAATATCTATAGTAAATCGCATCTCTCCAACCATCCATTTTTTCACCTTCAAGAATTTTACGAAAACTTTTACCTGACCCAAAACCATGTGCAGTTATTCCGGCATAATCAGCAAATAAAGAAGCAAAATCCAAATTTAAAATAAAATCGTCATATATTCCACCTTGTTTTATATAGGAAGGATATCGAATAATGAATGGCATTTTAAGAGCTTCATCATACATTATTCTCTTGTCAAAAAAACCATGTTCCCCTAAAAAATAACCTTGATCTGCAGTATAAATAACAATAGTATTGTTGCTAAGATTATGATCGTCCAGATATTGGAGCAATTTTCCAATATTATCATCAATTGCGGCACCGCTTCGTAAATAATCTTTAATAAATTTTTGATAAATTGCGCTTCTTCGCTCCTTGGGATGTGAACTATCAGGAAAATGGATTGGCAAGCCAGGATATGTATTTAATAAGGAAGAATCTGCTGACGCCTTTTCATATCTTCTTCCTAAAATTTCAAGTTGTTGGCCATAATAAGCTTTTGTATCGTCTCCCATGAGAGTGAAAGGTTCTGGAATTTTGATAGTATCATACAAATTTTTGTGCCGTTCAGGGTAATCGAAAGGTTCATGAGTTGCTTTGAAATGAGTCATTAGGAAAAACGGCTTATGCCTCTTTCTTCCTTCTAACCACTTTATTGATTCATCTGCAATAACATCTGCAGAAAACCCTTCTAAAGTTTCCCAATTTTTAGTATCATTCCAGTTCTTTTCATGACGAAAAATAGGGTTATGATATCTTCCTTGTCCCGGTAATACTTTCATATAATCGAAACCATAAGGTAATTCTTTCAAATGCCATTTTCCAATTATTGAAGTTTCATAGCCATTTTCTCTTAAAAGTTGAGCAATGGACATCTGATTGAGAGAAAGGGAATCATTCAAAGTGTACACTCCATTTTCATGAGAATATTTCCCAGTCATTATGGTTGCTCTACTTGGAACACAAATTGAATTGGTGCAAAAAACATTATTTAAAATGGCTCCTTCATTTGATAATCTTTTGATGTTAGTGTTCTTTACATAATCTGTTAAGATTCCACCATAAATGCCCCATGCCTGCGAAGTATGGTCATCTGACATAATATATAATATATTAGGTTGTACTATATCACCTCTTGTGTTGCTTATAGCACAGTTCCAAAAGACAATAAAAATTATCAATATTGTAAGTGTCGAAATAATTTTGTAGAAAAAATGCCTCATTGATAGGATTATTCAATTTCTATAATGTCATTATTAATATGGACTTTGTCACCGATAATTAATTTTTTACCTCTTCTGGTTTCGACTATCCCATTTACACTAATTTCGCCATTTTGAATTATAGTTTTAGCTTCACCACCAGAATTTACATAATTCAACAATTTTAAAATGTTTTTCAATTCTACAAATGGTCTTCCTTCAAGATTGAATTTTTTATTTTCCAATTTTTAAATATTTATTTTAGTACTTCAATTTATTTATTCTCTAAAACTATCTTCTTACTATAATTCAAATTTGTTTTATTATCAATTATTTGCAAAAAATAAACACCATTTGGATAAGATTCTAGGTTAGTTTTCTCTTTCAAATCTTTTAATAGGATGAATCCATTTAGGTCCAATAATTGAAATTGATAATTTGAATCCTCTTTTTTAAATATCTGTAAATAATTAGAAATTGGGTTTGGAAATATTTTGATATCGTGCTCGATTCTATTTTGCTGTAAAATTTTTACGTCGGAAACTGATTCTAATGGAGCCAAATCAAAATTTTGCTGGTCAAAATAAGATAATCTGTTTGGAATAGTTTCTACAATATTTCCAAAATCTGTAATTGAAATTTTATCTTCTTTGAATCTTACAGCAATCCATGTTAAAAAGCTTTCTGCAATATCTTCACGTGTGGGATTATCTCTAGCATAAGTCGAAATAAATTGTGCGTCAGCCATTTGGGCAGCTATCCAACCTTGAGCTTCTGCATGAAATGCGTCCAATGAAGTATGACTTGCTTCGTGGATCAATGTTTCTTCAATTATACCGTCAGAAATATAATTATCGGCTTGCCCAGTGTGAATTAATATAGAATGATTACCTCCCCCAAATGGATTAACTCCTTTATGAATCCATAGTTCTTTAATGTCTACTCTCAATGCTTTTGGTAGTTGACCAATATAAAAACCGTATTTTTCTACTTCTATAGCTGACAGAGTTTCATCGGTGAATTCCGGGTTTACAATTGCTTCGCAACTTGATCCGTCTTCAAATTCTACTTCAAACAAAAATGCATTTATGGTGATCCAATTTTGAGCCCTTCTGTCATAAACTACTCTACTTCCGGTACCAAGATAAGTTGCATTCTTAAAAATAGAGGGATCCTCCGATGTTATAATATCAGGATCGATAAATAATGTGCCTCCATAAGGTTGTGCTAAAATTTTTATGGAACAACTGAATTGAATTAATAAAATTACAATTAAGCACTGCACAAATTTTGCATTAGGAACAAATACACACATATATATTTATTTGTCATTTCTACAATTATTCGCTAATATAAATAAGATAATTGCAATTTGAATTTTCAGATTTAATTACTTTCTTTACGTTGACGAATAATCATAACCAAACAATTAAATAAAGTGAAAAAATATTTACCTTCTTCAGAAAGATACAACACTATGAAATATAGACGATGCGGAAGAAGTGGCATCTTACTGCCAGCAATTTCACTTGGATTATGGCATAATTTCGGGGCTGATAATGACTATGACAATGCAAGAACAATTTTAAGATTTGCTTTTGATAATGGTGTTACTCATTTTGATTTAGCCAATAACTATGGCCCCCCTTATGGTACTGCTGAAGAAACTTTTGGTAAAATTTTCAAAAGTGACTTTGTTGAATTCAGGGATGAATTGATCATTTCCACAAAAGCTGGTTGGGACATGTGGCCTGGTCCTTATGGAAATTTTGGGTCTAGAAAATACTTAATTTCAAGTTTAGATCAAAGTTTAAAAAGAATGGGACTTGAATATGTTGATATTTTTTATCATCACAGACCGGACTTTGATACTCCCCTTGAAGAAACTATGGGGGCACTTCATGATATAGTAAAACAAGGAAAAGCACTCTATGTTGGAATTTCGCAATACGATTCAAAAAGAACTAAAGCAGCTCAAGAAATACTTGCAAAAATGGGTACAAAATTACTAATTCACCAACCTCGTTACAGCATGTTTGACAGGTGGGTTGAATCAGATGGTTTATTGGATACTTTGGAAAAAACAGGGATGGGTTCAATTGCATTTTCACCATTAGAACAAGGATTACTAACGGACAAATACCTTAATGGTATCCCAGCAGATTCCAGAGCTTCCAAAGATGGAAGATACCTCAAAAAAGAGCATATCTCAATTGAAAAAGTCAAAAAGGTAATAGACCTGAATAAAATTGCAATAGAACGAGGGCAAACAATGGCTCAAATGGCAGTTTCATGGCTGTTAAAAGATGATAGAGTTACATCAATTTTGGTGGGAGTAAGCAATGAAAATCAACTAAGGGATAATTTATTAGCCGTGACTAATATTACCTTCACAAAAGAACATCTAGAAAAAATTGAATATATACTTGCCACATAATGAAATTATTATAAATATTATTTTTATATTGAGATTTATAAATTTTCTTTATTTTTTGTGCATTTTATAAAATAAAGAAAAAGCAAAAATATTTTGAAGTTTAGATATAATTCAAAATGCATTGAATAATTTTATAAAATTCAATATGTTCTAAAATTCTACTTATTTTTTTATTATTAAATTTGGTTTTGGTAGATCATGTTTGTAGATTCATCCTTAATTTGGATGCAGAGTAATAAATGTATTTGAAATTCTTTGATTATAATTGGTCCCATTTTAAAGATTTAAGGTGGTATTTGTTATAGTTATGTTTATAACAATTTTGCTTAATTTTAACTTAATAATTTAACTTATGGAAAAATTTCTCTTGAAAATGAAAGGGAAATCGAAAGGTTTCTTGTTTTTCATTTTCCTACTACTTGGGCATGTTGCCTACTCACAATCTACTACCATTACTGGTCAGATTACAGATTCTGACGGTTTTGGCTTACCAGGTGTAACAATTGTTCAAGTTGGAACAACAAATGGTACGATTTCTGATATTGATGGCAATTATTCAATTGCTGTGCCTATTGGAAGTCAAGTACAGTTTTCATTTATCGGTTATGCTACCGAAATTGTAACTGTAGGCACTGAGTCTGTGATTAACTTATCAATGGCAACTGATTCTAAAGTTTTGGAAGAAATTGTTGTAACAGGTTATTCTTCACAGTCAAGAAAAAACATTATAGGAGCGGTAACATCTATTGATGTCGATGACATTAAAGAATTACCAGTTTCAACAGCGGAACAATCATTACAAGGTAGAGCTGCAGGTGTTAACGTTACATCTTCAGGACAACCTGGAACTGGTGCTTCTGTTCGTATCAGAGGTTACGGAACTATTGGTAACAACGAGCCTTTATATATTATTGATGGTGTTCCATCTAATAGAGGTCTTGGAGATATCAATCCTAATGACATAAAAAGTATCCAAGTACTTAAAGACGCATCTGCGGCTTCAATCTATGGAGCAAGAGCTGGAAATGGTGTAATCATTGTTACAACTAAAAATGGTTCTGTTGACGGAAAAAGTAGAATTACTGTAGATTTAAGCTACGGATCTCAAACTGTAGGAAATCTTCCAGAATTGATGAATCCGCAACAATTATCAGAATATATTTGGGAATTACAAAAGAATGCTGGTCAATCACCATCTCATGGTCAATATGGAACAGGTGCTACTCCAGTTCTTCCTGAATATATCAACGGAGATCCTAGCAAACCTTATGATAAAGTATCAAATGCTTGGACTAAAGCAAATAAATCAGGTACAGATTGGTTCGACGAAATCTTCAGAGCAGCCCCTATTACAAATGCTAACATCTCTGCTTCAGGAGGAAACGATCAAGGCCAATACGCTCTTTCTGTTGGTTATTTAAATCAACAAGGTACTGTAATTCATACTAATTACGAAAGATATAACTTGAGGGTAAATACTCTTTTCAGAGTTCGAGATAGAATTAGAGTTGGAGAAAATTTCTCGTTAACATTTGGGGATCAAGTTGGACTTCCAGGCGGAATTAATGGTTCTGGTAATGCGATTTCTAATGCTTTTAGATCTCCTGCTATTATACCAGTTTATGATGAAATGGGAAATTTTGGTGGATCTAAAGGTGGTGAATTGACAAATGCTGCTAACCCAGTTGCTGTTTTATTTAGAAGTAAAGACAACAACCAAACTTCATTAAGGGCTTTAGGTGGTGCTTTCTTAGAAGTGGACCTTCTAGAAGGTTTAACTGCTAAAACTTCTATGAACA
The DNA here is from genome assembly GCA_024642705.1 of Bacteroidota bacterium. Classification (GTDB taxonomy): domain Bacteria; phylum Bacteroidota; class Bacteroidia; order Chitinophagales; family Saprospiraceae; genus Portibacter. The sequence goes on from JAHEAQ010000040.1 coordinate 38,712, forward strand.
TTAACATTCAAAACTGGGAACAAAAATCATTTGCATATCCTAATCCTGAAGATATTGAAGGAAACCCAACTGGTACAAGGTTGACTCAAGATCAGGGTAGAGGAACTTCTTGGACTTGGTACAACACTTTAAATTATAGCAAAACATTTGGAGTTCACACAGTAAGTGCATTAGTTGGAACTGAAGCTATTCAAAGTGATTACCAACAATTTGGCGCAAACAGATCTGGATTCTTTAGTACTTCACAAGATTATTGGTATTTAAATGCCGGTGAAGGTGGAATTGGTAACTATGGATATGGTTCATTTAGTTCACTTTTCTCAATATTTGGAAAATTAGATTATGATTTCCAAGGAAAATATTTAGTAAGTGGAACAATAAGAAGAGATGGATCTTCAAGATTTGGAGAAAATGAAAGATATGGTATTTTCCCTGCTTTTAACTTAGGATGGAGAATTTCTGATGAAGCTTTCTTACAAAATAATGCTTTAATTTCTGACTTGAAAGTTAGATTAGGTTGGGGACAAACAGGTAACCAAGAAATTGGAGATTACAGATATGCTCCAGCATTTGCAACAAGTTTAGGCGAGTCTGCATATGATATTGCTGGTACTAATTCTAGTGTAGCATCAGGATTTCACCAAACTGTAAGTGCGAATGCTGACGTTAAATGGGAAACAACAACAACTTTGAACGTTGGTTTAGATGCAGCATTAACAAATGGATTTTCATTAACATTTGATTGGTACAATAGAGCAACTTCGGATTTATTAATTCAAGTGCCTTTACCTTCGACTGCAGGAATTACTGCTAATCCATACATTAATGTTGGAAGCGTTACAAATACAGGTATTGATATAGGATTAAATTATGCGACTAACATTACAAGTGATCTTTCTTTAGATGTAGGAGTTGTTTTTGGAACATATAGAAACGAAGTAACTGATTTCGGTGGACCAAATGTAAACTTTAACGGCGGTCAAGTTAGAGAATTTTTTGCTAACAGATCTCAAGAAGGTTACCCACTTGCTTCATTCTATGGACTTGAAGCAGATGGCATATTCCAAAATCAAGCAGAAGTTGACGCTCATGCTGAACAAACTGGAAAAGCAGTTGGTAGAGTTAGATACAAAGATCAAAATGACGATGGAATCATCAACTTAGATGGTGACAGAACTTTTATTGGTAATCCACATCCAGATTTCACATACGGAGTAAATGTAAATTTGAATTATAAAAAATTATCTGTAAACATATTTGGAAATGGTGTTCAAGGTAACGAAATTTTTAATGCTAATAAGTATTTTACGCATTTCAACTCTTTCCAAGGCACAAGATCGACAGACTTATTGAACTCTTTTGGATATCCAGGTGCAACAGTTGACCCTGAATTACCACAAGTTAATTTATCAGCTCCTGCGCAAGAATATAATTCAACTTCATTCTTTGTTGAAGATGGTTCTTATTTTAGATTGAAAAATTTACAAATAGGTTATACCATTGACAAATCAGTATTGAGTATGCTAGGAGATGCTTCAGTTAAAGCATATATCCAAGGTACAAATTTATTGACATCAACTAAATATACAGGTTTAGATCCTGAAGTAGGTATTTCAAACTTTTATAATGGTGGAGCCGATTTGTCAATAGGTGTGGATAGTGGATTTTATCCAGTACAAAGAACACTGTCTGTAGGTTTATCTGCAACTTTTTAATTAATAAAATAGATTCATAATCTAGTAATAAAAAATAGTTTATTCAATATGAAAAAATTAATATATTTAACAATGCTTACAGGATTTGTTTTTGTAGCTATATCATGTTCAGATGATTTCCTACAGAAAGATCCTCAAGGCTCATTAAGTGTAAACGTACTAGCTAACTCAGCTGGTGTAGAAGGACTCTTAATTGGAGCTTATTCTTTATTAGATGGTTGGGAAGGAGGATGGTCCACTGGAGGTGGAGCACCTTGGAATAGTGCAGCTTCCAACTGGACATATGGTGATGTTTATTCTGACGATGCTTATAAAGGTACAGAAGCAGGTGATCAACCGGCTTTAGAATTGCTTGAAAACTATACTATAGATTCAGCAAACCCTTATATGATAGGCAGATGGGCTAGACTTTATGACGGTATTGCAAGATGTAATGACGTAATAAGAGTTGTAGCTTTAGCTGAAGATATTCCAGATGCTGACAAAGCAATCATTGTTGCAGAAGCAAAATTTTTAAGATCTCATTATCATTTTGAAGCTCAGAGACTTTGGGATAATATTCCATATGTTCTTGATACAGATATTGATACAAGAGTACCAAACGTTTCTAATTGGGCTAAAATAGAGGAAGACATGGCTGCTGCAGCTGGAGCTTTACCTACCTCTCCTAGAAATGGACAAGTTGGAAGAGCTAATAAATTGGTTGCGACTGCTTACTTAGGTAAAATACAATTGTATCAAGCAAAATTCCAAGCGGCTTTAGGTAATTTTAATACCGTTATTTCGAGTGGAAAATATTCATTGAATCCTGATTTTCATACAAATTTCAGATTGTCAGGTAACAATAGCCCAGAATCTGTATTCCAAATTCAAGCATCTGTAAACGATGGTTCAGGAGCTGCTAATGGGAATCAAGGAGACCAATTAGGACACTTACAAGGAGGTCCTGCAGGTGGATGTTGTGGATTCAACCAACCTTCTCAAAATTTGGTTAATAATTTCAAGACTTCAGGTGGGCTTCCAGTGGCAAACTTCAATGATGTTGATGTGAAAAATGACGATGGTATTCCAAGCAGTGATCCTTTCAGTCCTGAAACTGGAACACTTGATCCAAGATTAGATAGAACAGTAGGTAGAAGAGGAATCCCTTACCTAGATTGGGGAGTTCATCCTGGTTCTGCTTGGGTAAGAAATCAAGCTTACGCTGGTCCATATAGCCAGATTAAGAAATTGTATTATGCTTCAGAGCAAGGAACGGCTTCTGATACGCAAGCTGGATGGCATGGTGCTGGTAATACTGCATTAAACTACAGTATTATAAGATATGCTGATGTACTTTTAATGGCTGCAGAATGTGAAGTGGAAGTTGGTTCTAGTGAAAAAGCTATGGAATATGTTAATCAAATCAGAACCAGAGCTGCTAATGCTAGCACTTGGGTTAAAGATGCAAGTGGAAACAATGCCGCTAATTACGAAATTAGTAATTATCCTTCAGGATTAAGCAAGGATGCTGCTAGAACTGCCGTTAGAACAGAAAGAAGATTAGAGCTAGGAATGGAAGGTCACAGATTCTTCGATCTAAAAAGATGGGGTGTGGCAAAATCTGTTATCAATACTTACTTAGCTAAAGAATCTCAAAAAAGAAGATATTTAGCAGGAGCTCAATTCCAAGATAAAAACATTAGATTCCCTATTCCTCAGGATGCAATTGATCAGTCTAATGATGATAATGGAAATCCTACATTAACTCAGAACGAAGGTTTCTAATCTTTTTTCAAAGTTTAA
>JAHEAQ010000181.1 GCA_024642705.1 Bacteroidota bacterium
TGCTTCTTTTACTTTAATTTTTTCAAATATGGAATTTTGAATTTCATTGGCTTCTTCGATTTTTTCTACAGTAATAGCATCATTAAATTTAATTAATAATTTATCTGCCGATTCATCTTTATACTTGTCTTTCTTTTCAAGTTCCAATTCAATTATAGCCTTTCTGTGATTTTTAAAAATGGGTTCCATTTCTCTTGAAAGTGCTCCAGCTATTTTTGCCCTTACTTCATTTTTTGATAATGATGATAGGTTCTCATATTTAGTACCCTTAATATCATTAAAAAACTCAACCCAATTTTCAGAGGAAGAAACCATGGTTTCAATAGTTGGTTTTTGAAATGATTGTAAAGCCGCAACAATGCTATTGGCCCTCAAATCTTGTAATTCAATATTTCGAGAAGCTATGCCTTCAATAGAAGAATAGGCTTTAATATTTATAGCCTTAATATTAAAATCGGTTAATCTAAGCGAATCATAAATTGGCTTTATATCTGCTTGGGAATACGTAGATTTATTTTTCTGAAAAGGAATTTTAAACTTTAAGGTTTTGTTCCTAATCAAATAATTTTCTTTTGCTGATGGGTTTATTTGTTTTGTGTCAAAAGTTAAAGTGTCTAAATACATTCCCATATCCAACAAATCCCATGTGTAAGATTCTAAATCATAGGTTACATAATATCGGCATATATTTTTATTCCCCAAGAACAAAATGTTGAATTCCAGTTCGTCCTTAAGAAGCCCTTCTGGGATTTTACCCACAAGTACACTGTATATATTTTCTCCATTGAACTTTAAGCCATTTTTTAATTCTTTGGAATAAACAGGTTTAAGAAGGAAGCCTTTTATTTGAGCGTTCTCAATAGATTCTAAATCACAGGCATATCTGTCTTTTAAAACAATATCTATAGCAATACCGTCTCCTGGATTTTTAAACAATTGATTAAACCAATTTTTGTCATTGACTTCAAAATAAAGGTTGGCATTTTCCCTACTAATTGAAAACTTTACTTCATAAGGCTTTTCGTTGAAAGCTTGAAAACATTCTTGACAGTTTTGATCCCTATCCTTTTTAGAGAATTCAATATCATAAGTGTTTTGTGCGACTAGGCTATTTAAACTAAATGCAAAAAGGGCAAGTACAAAAAGATATTTACCTGTCATGAATTTTATTTAATGGATAATTAATAGATTTTAAAGTTATGAAATTTAATCAAAGTAGAAAATACTTACTTAAATACTTTGTGAACCTTGTTCTTCTTCATTTGGAAAAGCCCTCTTGTTGAAGAAAATCAAAATTCCAATACCTATGCTTATCGCCATATCAGCAATATTGAAAACAGGTTCAAAAAATGTGAAATATTCTCCACCATAAAGAGGTGTCCAATTAGGTAATTCTCCTTTCCATATAGGGAAATGCAGCATGTCTACAACTCTTCCATGAAATAAACCTCCATAACCTCCTTCTATGGGCAAAAAAGTTGCTAATTGTCCAGAACTACTGCTAAATAAAATTCCATAAAACACAGAATCTATAATATTGCCCAATGCACCTGCAAAAATCAAGGACACAGCAACGATCAATATTTTAGAAGCATTTTTTCTTATTACTGAAACCAACCAATAGCCAATACCAATAACTGCAAAAATTCTAAATAAACTTAAACTAAGCTTAGCTGTTTTTTCAGAAACAAAAGGAATAAAGTCACTAATTTTTGTTCCCCAAGCCATGCCTTCATTTTCAACAAAAACGATTTGAAACCAGCTAAAAACAATATGCCTTTCCGAAAGAATAAAATGGGTTTTGATATAAATCTTACTTAATTGATCTATAAGTAAGATAACAAGGATTAAAAATGTGGCTTTTTTTAAAGTCATTATTTGGTTTTGCTGCACCAAAAATAGGCATATTATTTATAAAAAAAACGCCCTGAAATACAGGACGTTTATTTACAAATTTATAAGATCCCATTTTCATGGGGATTTTATTGCTGCATATTTTTTGCCTCTATACTTAAGGTAGCATGTGGCACCAATTTTAAACGCTCTTTAGCAATTAGTTTACCGGTAACTCTACAAACACCATATGTTTTATTTTCTATTCGGATCAAAGCATTTTTAAGATCCCGAATAAATTTTTCTTGTCTAATTGCCAATTGTGAATTTGCCTCTTTACTCATGGTCTCACTGCCTTCTTCAAAAGCCTTAAATGTTGGCGATGTATCATCGGTTCCATTATTAAGGTCATTCATGTATGCACTTTTTATTAAATCTAAATCATGCAAGGCTTTTACTATTTTTTCTTGAATCAATGTCTTGAACTCCGCTAAATCTTTATCAGAATATCTAATGTTCGTATCTTCTGCCATCTTTTATAATTTTTGGATAAACAATTTGGTATTTACATTATCAAAAGCTATTTCTATACCTTTGCTTAAATGTTCTATAATTTCTAATTCGTCTGCTAACGTTTCTGTTTTAATATACGTTAAATTTTTTTGTATTGCATTAATAATTTGTTCGTCTTGTTGAAATTGAACCGCAATTCTATCTGTAAGTTCAAATCCTGAATCTTTCCGCAAATTCTGGATTCTATTTACCAATTCTCTTGCAATGCCTTCTTTCTTTAAATCTTCGGTTAAGGTTACATCTAAAGCAACTGTTAAACTTCCTTCATTTGCAACTAACCATCCTTCAATATCTTGCGATGTAATTTCAACATCGTCAAGTGATAAAGTTAAATTTTTTCCATTAATAACAATATCGAAAGAACCGTTTTGTTCTATTTTGTTAATATCTTCTGACTTAAAGTTAATTATTGCTCCCGCTATCGCTTTCATGTCTTTCCCAAAACGTGGACCCAAAGCTTTAAAATTTGGCTTTATTTGTTTTACCAATATTTCTGAAGCTTCTTCCAATAGCTCAATTTCCTTTAC
>JAHEAQ010000041.1 GCA_024642705.1 Bacteroidota bacterium
ACTCCTGTTGAAATTCCACCTCCTGCCGCTGGCAGTACTAACATTTTAGTGGTTTGCCATTTGCTTGCCCCCATTCCATATGCTGCTTCCCTAACAGAATTAGGAACTGCTTTGATTGCTTCCCTCGTTGCAACAATTATAATAGGTAGAATCAATAATGCAAGGGTAAAAGACCCAGCCAATAAACTGCCACCCATCCGAAAATTTCTAACAAAAATTTCTAATCCCAAAATTCCGTAAATAACAGATGGTACTCCTGCTAAATTTGAAATGTTTATTTCAATAATATTATTAAGCCAGCTCTTGTTGCTATATTCTTCTAAATAAACACCTGCTGCAACACCTAGTGGAATTGAAATAATTGCTGTAAGCCCAAAAATCCAAAGCGAACCTGTCCATGCAGTCAAAATCCCTGCTTTCTCTGCTTTCCTTGATGGTAAATCACTTAAAAACTGCCAATTAATTCTGCTTATTCCATCAGAAATAATACTTCCAATGAATACGACCAGCAGAATTACTCCTATTAAAGTGCATAGGATACCGAAATAGTTGAATGCTTTATCAATAATCCTGTTTTTTTGACTGTTATTCATATTTCTGTTGGTATTTGTTTCTGACGTAAAATCCTATATTGTTCAAAATAAACGTAAATACAAAAAGTGCTAAACCAACGGCAAAAATGGTTCTGTATTCTATTGAACCGTGAGGCACGTCCCCTAAACTTACTTGGATGATATAACCAGTTATTGTTTCTATGGTTTGCAAAGGATTAATCGTCAAATTCGGTTGTTGACCAGCTGCAATGGCCACAATCATTGTTTCTCCAATAGCTCTTGAAATTGCCAATACTATTGAAACGATAATTCCTGATGAAGCAGACGGAACCAAAACTCTGAAGGCAGTTTGAAATTTTGTTGAGCCCATTCCATATGAAGCATCTTTTAGGGATTTCGGAACAGCATACAATGCATCTTCACTTAAGGAAGAAATCATCGGCATGATCATAATCCCCATGACAATTCCAGCAGATAACGCATTAAATGGAGATATTTCTGGAAACATTAATTTTAGAAAAGGTGTAACAACTGTCAATGCAAAAAAGCCATATACTACAGTTGGGATGGCTGCCAAAATTTCCAACGCTGGTTTTACATAACTTCTAAATTTAATCGGAGCATATTCGCTTAAATAAATAGCAATAGTTAACCCTAGGGGTAAAGCCACAAGAATAGCAATTATGGTAGTCAGAATTGTTCCAGAGAGCAAAGGAAGGACTCCATAATTTTTATTGGTGAATAATGGAGTCCATTCTTTATTTGTCAGAAATTCTAAAAGAGATACATCTTTAAAAAAAACAATAGATTGAGAAAGCAATACCCAAATAATACCAAAAGTTGTTAAAATGGTTATTATCGCACAAAAAGCGAGAATGCTTTCAATTATTTTTTCTTTGGTCTTCAATCTTTATTTGGTTTGGGTATGTTTTGACACAAATGCTGCAAAATTTGCAAGTTGTTCTTCATATGTTTCAGACGGCAAAGGAATATATCCTACATCTGGAACAACTATAGCAGCATTTTTAAGATAGAAATTAACAAATTCAACTACCTCAGGTTTCATTACACCTGCACTACTTACATAAATAAAAATTGGTCTTGATAAAGGATGATAAGTGCCATCTTTTACCGATTCTAAGGATGGTTTTACAGGTCCTTCACCTGCATCAACGCCAACTAATTTTAACTTATCAGCATTTTCAAGATAGTAGGCGAGACCAAAAAATCCCATAGCATTCTTATCTCCAGCAACTCCTTGCACCAACACGTGATCATCTTCACTAGGCATATAATCGCCTCTACTTGCACCTTCTTTTCCATTAATTGCATTTGTGAAATAATCAAATGTTCCAGAAGCAGTGCCGGGACCCAATAAACTCAAGTTTGCATCAGGATAAGACGGATTCACTTGATTCCATTTCAAGATCTTACCTTGAGCTTCAGGTTCCCATATTTTCTTTAATTCGGAAATGGTAATATTGTCAACCCAAGTATTTTCAGGATTTACAACAACTGCAAGACCATCAAAAGCTACAGATAATTGGATGTATTCAATACCATTTTCAGCACACACAGCTGCTTCTTCATCTTTAATAGGTCTGCTTGCATCAGAAATGGAAGTCTCGCCCCTTCCAAATTTCTTAAATCCACCTCCAGTTCCAGAAACACCAATAGTAACATTAACTTTCGGACTTACAGCCCTGAATTCTTCGGCAATAGCTTCTGTTATTGGATAAACTGTACTTGAACCGTCAATTTTAATAGTTCCCTCAAGATTAGAAGCTTCACTAGAACCTTCTTTTGAGGCTGAATCTCCAGCACAAGATCCTAGAATGAATATAAATCCTACCAAAAATAGGAATGCGAAATTTTTCATAAATTATTTGATATTTTTTATTAAAAGTCTAATTGAAATCTCATTTCAAAATCAGCAAAATGTTCGTCGGCTGTTGTTGATCCGATTACATAATTGGCCATTATTCGAGTAGCAGGATTCAAATACCAATTTAAGCCAACAGTATAATCAGTTAATTTTTCGCCAATAAATTGGTCATCTTCAAGATTAATAGCTTGGTATCTAAATGCAATTTCCCAAGCACCTATGCTCCCATTTCCAAAATTTTTATAAGGTTTTACCCTGCCGAATGTTTCATATGTATCATCATATACTCTTGCTTCCCCAGTTAAGAAATAGCTTAATTGTCCATAATAAGAATGGAAATTATTATTTAATCCTGACATTTGATTTACGCCTCCATTCAGAAATTCTCCTTGCGCAGAAAAAGGGCCAGAAATCAACGCAAATTCAAAATTGATTAAATTGATATTGTTTACTTCTGGAATTTTTACACTGGCAAACTTTGGCCCTAAGTGAACCCCTGGTCGAGCTGAAACACTATAATCATTTCCTTCCTCATATCTTGAATTATATCCAAATCCTAAATGAACATATTGAATTTTTTCTGGGTTGTTTCCGAAATCTAATTTAGAAGCTATTCTGGCTACTATGTCATATCCATTTTCTAAAGATAAATCATTTCCTAAATCATCGGAATGACCAAATACCCCAAATTGTAATCCTAATTTACTTCCAGCATACTCTTTGTGTACCATTATGCCGCTATTCCTTTCAGGAGTAAATGATATACCATTTGGCCTTTCCATGAATGTCATGTATTTACTGCTTGTCAATGCATCTAATCGAAATGGTTCCTTGAAATGTCCTACTCTTAAATTTCCAACAATTGGAATTTCGTTTAATTCAATAAATACATCTTTGAATGCGATTCTACTTGCGAAATCTATATTGATTTTATAACTTACATTACTATATATAGTTCCTGAGCTAAAAAATCTAACACGCCTAAACTCAGAAAGTACATTTCTGCTTCCATCGGCCTCTTGTATATTTGCCACATCATACATTATCCTGCCTCCAAATTTTAATTTGAATTGGTTGTCCTCACTATTGACATTGAAACCATTGTTCCATTTTATTTTATGCTGCGCTGATACAGAAATAGAAATGGTGCAGATGATAATGGATGTCAGAATTAAGATTGTTTTGTTCATGATAAAATTATTAATAAATTTCTGCAAAGATATTTCAGTAATGTTAAGCCAATGTTAAGTTTTGGTTAATTCAACATCTTATTCTGGGAATTTCAACTTTAGATTTTGATAAGTATCTGCAAAAGGCTTTTTATTTAAATATATTGGCGTTAGCGCCAATGAATTCTATATAAGAATTTTCTATAAATGCTCAAGACAAAATGCCTATTATAACGCTGGATTTCGTATTTGAGCCACAAATATTGGGATAATTTTCTTATCCTATTATTTTCAAAATATAAACAGTTGATCTTATTGGTTATTTTTCAATTGCTAGTTCATTTTCTCGAGTTCATTTGGTAGAATTCACATGTGATTTTGCAATTTTCAAACCTCTTTTTAAGTTTTATATCTATTAATAATTCATTTAAATAAGTTTGCCAACTAATAAAAGATATTGCGTTTATGTTATTGAATTGTCCAGGAAAGTTTGGACTGAAAATGAAAAATTTAGAGATGCTAATCCTCAATATAACGGAGTCTTAGAATGTCTTTATGTTGGAATGTCAAGCCGTTCTCCTCAAGAAAGATTCCAACAACATGTTACTGGATATCGCAATACAAAAGGTCATAAAATATCTTCGAACTTGGCAGAAAAGTATGGATTGTACCTTAGGCCTAGTCTTTACGAAAAATATAACCCGCTAACGAAAGAAGAAGCAATTAAGAAAGAAAAGCAACTTGCTTTAGATCTGAAGAAACAAAGATATGCTGTTTGGTGGAATTAAAATTCATTTGCAACTTAATTATTCAGGAGTGCGTTATTTTTGTAATGCTATTTTATTTAGATTTTATTTTCCCAATTTACATCTAATTGTGTATGGAATATGGCGTAATTGTATTTCTAATTGTATTGCTAATTTTGGCTCTTATCATCTTTAATGCTAAACGGAAAAACAGAGTTAAGCAAGAAGACTTTCCTGAAGAATGGACTAGAATGCTGCATGAAAAAGTTGATTTTTATGCTCAATTAAGCACAGTCGAAAAATTGAGGTTTGAAAAAAACATTACTCAGTTTTTAAAAGATGTCAGTATTACCGGTATTGAAGTAAGTATTACCGACCTAGATAAATTGTATGTAGCTTCAAGTGCTGTTATTCCATTGTTTGGTTTTCCATTTTGGAGATATAGAAATCTGAATGAAGTTTTACTCTACAAAGACACATTTAATGAGGAATTTGCAACAGAGGAAGCTAACAGAAATGTGCTTGGTATGGTAGGTTCTGGAGCAATGAATAGAATGATGATACTATCCAAACCAGCTTTGCATCAAGGTTTTGAAAATAAAAGTAATAAGTCTAATGTCGGAATTCATGAATTTGTTCATTTATTAGATAAGGCAGATGGGGAGACAGATGGTATACCTGATGTTCTTTTAGAAAAACAATATTTAATTCCGTGGATAAAAAGAATGCATACAGAAATTGAGGATCTCAAAAATGAGAATTCCGACATCAATCCGTACGGAGCAAAAAATGAAGCCGAATTTCTAAGTGTTGTAAGTGAATACTTTTTCAAACAACCTGAATTGCTAGAAAAAAAACACCCAGAACTGTTTGTGATCTTGGAGAAAATGTATAAACAAGATTTAGCTTGATTAACTAAAAATTTAGCCAGATCGTCTAAAATTATAAATTCATTATCTTTGGTACTCAAAACAGCACCACACCTAATATATATTAAAACTTAAAAACTTTTCTACAATGAAAAATTCAAATTTTATTTCCATCTTTTTTTTAGCCATTTTCATTTTCATTTTTGGATCGTGTTCTCCCAAAGTAGCTCAAAAAGGAATTGTTTTAGAGGAATTAAATTCTTCTAAAAACAATGAACCGCCAATTGAAACTGTTATTCCTATTGATGATGCGGTAATAATTGGAACTTTAGAAAATGGCATTAAATATTATATTCAAAAAAATACAAAACCTGAAAAAAGAGCAGAACTAAGATTGGTTATAAATGCTGGATCCATGCAAGAAGATGATGACCAATTAGGAGTGGCTCATTTTGTGGAGCATATGGCATTCAATGGTTCAAAAAATTTCGCAAAAAATGAATTGGTTGATTTTCTTGAAAGTATAGGAACAAAATTTGGTCCCGACTTGAATGCATACACAAGTTTTGACGAAACAGTATATATGCTTCAAGTTCGAACGGATAGTATTGAATTATTTGATAAAGGATTATTGGTGCTTTCAGATTGGGCTTCTGGCCTTAGTTTTGACCCCGAAGAAATAGACAAAGAAAGGGGAGTGGTTACTTCTGAGTGGAGAACAAATTTGAGTGGAGAACAAAGAATGCAACAGAATTATTTCCCTATCATGTATTATAATTCTCGATATGCAAAAAGATTGCCAATAGGTACTCCAGAAATTATCAATAATGTAGGTTATGAAACAATTAAAAGATTCTATAAAGATTGGTATAGACCTGATTTGATGGCTGTGGTAGTAGTAGGAGATATTGATATAAGCTCAACAATTGCGAAGATTAATGAGAATTTTGGCAATATAAAGAATTCATCAATAAACAGGACAAAAGAAGATAATGGGGTTCCAAAACACAAAGAGACATTAATATCAATCAATTCAGATAAAGAAACTGCTTTTACCATCATTCGCTTAATGTACAAACATGATCACATAAAACTCGAAACTGAAGAAGATTTTAGAGCTTCCCTTATTCGTCAATTGTACAATAGAATGTTGAACACCAGATTAGAAGAAATATCCAAACAAGCAAATCCTCCTTTCTTATTTGCATATTCTGGATATGGTGGGGATGTTGGTGAACTGGATACATATACAGCATTTGCAAATGTTCCTGAAGGTAAAATCAACTCTGCTTTAGAAATATTGCTGATTGAGAATGAAAGAGCTTTGCGGTTCGGATTTAATCAAGCAGAAATGGAAAGACAGAAAATTGGAATGTTGGAAAATATTGAACGGCAATTCAAAGAACAGGATAAAATGGAATCAAGAAGAATCGTTAACAGATATGTGTACCATTATCTTCGAGGTAATGCCATTCCATCCATAGCTCAACAACTAGATTATTATAAAAAATTCCTTCCTACCATAAATATAGAGGAAATTAATGTTTTAGCAAAAAAATGGATTACCGATGAAAACAGAGTGGTAGTAATCACTGCTCCCGAGAAAGAGGGTTATATACTACCAAGTGAACAGGAATTATTGGACTTGATTAACGGTGTTGAGAATTTGACAATAGACCCATATGAATATGAAGAAATCACAGCTGACCTTTTTGATAAAGAATTAAGTCCAGTCGCAATAAAGGAGGTTAATTTTTTCGAGAAAGTTGGAGTAAAAGAATTTGAATTGGAAAATGGTGTAAAAATAGTATTCAAACCAACCACTTTCAAAAACGACGAGATTCTTATGAGTGCAAGCAGCGAAGGAGGAACCAGTTTATATGCAAATGAGGATTATTTGAATGCAAGTGTGGCTTCCCAGATCGTCGATGAATCTGGGTTGGGCCAATTTTCTAGTAGTGATTTGCAAAAAATATTAAACGGGAAAACGGTTGGAGTGTATCCATATATTAGCTCCTATTATGAAGGACTTTCAGGTTCTTGTTCTCCAAAAGATTTAGAGACACTGATGCAATTAACTTACATGTATTTTACGGATATTCGAAAAGATGAGGATGCGTTTAATTCATTTATTTCAAAGCAATCAAGCATTTTTCAAAACATCATGTCTAATCCAGCTTACTATTTTATGGATCATACCATGAAAATTAAAACGAACAATCACCCAAGAGTAAGTTTTCCAACGCCAGAAGAATTGTTGAATATTAATCATGATAGAGCGATTGAAATATACAAAGAAAGATTTGCAAATGCTGGAGATTTCAAATTTGTGTTTGTAGGAAATTTTGATGAAAACGAATTAAAATTAATGTGTCAGAAATATCTTGGAAATTTGCCTTCCACAAATGAAAAAGAGCATTATGTGGATCAAAATATCATATATCAAAAAGGAGAAATTAACGACGAAATTAAAATGGGTAAAGCTCCTAAAACTCAAGTCGAATTGTTTTTTCATGGACCGTTTGAATGGTCAACTGAGAATGTTTACAAATTCAATTCTATGATTGATGTGCTTAACATTAAAATGAGGGAATCAATGAGAGAAGATAAAGGAGGAGTTTATGGAGTTAGGATTAGCGGAAATGCTTCAAAGATTCCAAATAATCAATATATTATTAGTATTTCATTTAATTGTGATCCTGAAAATACTGAAATGTTGATTGAAACAGCAATGAACGATGTGAAAAATGCTAAAATGAATGGTGCAGAATCTAAAGATTTGACAAAAGTGAAAGAAACTCAAAAACAGTCCATGATTAAAAGTTTGGAAGAAAATAGATTTTGGCAAAGCAAATTGGAATTTGTTTATGAAAATAATTTGAGTCCAAATACTATTGGTATGGAAGGTTTAGAGCAATCTATCCAAAGTTTGGATTCGAAAGCAATACAAAGTGCTGTTTCCCAATATTTTGGTTCTGGGAATTATATGAGATTAATCATGAAACCAGAAGAATTGCCGAGCAATTAGAGACTTTCTAGGTTTTATAGATTTGAATATCATTGAATTTCAACTAAACCTTTGGGAGTATTTAAAATCAGTTTAATTTTAGGTTCTATTGAACTATTTACTTTTGCATTGACCTTAAAGAATTCTACCACTTTTTGGACTTTAACCGGACAAGAATGAGATAAAATTAGCTTTTCAATTTGGCATTCGTGGGCTAGGGCATGAGCAGGATGGATGCTTGAGCCCCAATCAATCAGAAAAGGGAAGACATCGGTTTCTTTGCTTACATCGCTTATTCCAAGTTGCCATTCTAAAAGATTTCCATCTGATTTGACTCTGCTACCTTTTTCAATATCGTATTTGAATTTACTTTCATGGTTTAAAAAAGCAAGTCCTTTTTTCATTTCAGGATAAGAAACACACCACCTGCTTATCCTTTGAATTTTAGTATTGTTAGTGCCCAACCAGCTTACATCAATTTCTGGATTTCTTTCTGGATCAGGAGCTAATATTTCAAAATAAGCATTTTCCCCTATCCGAAAAATGGCATTATGGGTACCTTTATTTTTATGTTTTCCGCCAATAATTATAGTAGCTCCAGTAATACTTTCGAAATAATTTACACCAGTTTCTAGATCAGAAACTACATAAACAATATGATCAATAGGATCCATAAGTTACCAATTTTCTTTAGCAATCTTATTGGTAATATGTGCTAAATGATGCCTGCTATGCCAATCATAGAGAAGAAGAATTTGACCTAGTGGTGCTTCTTTTTTTGTTTCAGGATGCATGTAACGTTTGTCAAAATCTGCATCAGACATATTTTCCAAAACAATCTTCCATCTTGCATGTAAAATGTCGATTAAATCCAGCGAAAGTTCAATAGGCGCTTTGTATTCTGCTCCTTTTGCCCATTCAGCTTCTTCATATGGCTTAATGATGGGAGTATTTTCTGTAAGTGATAATTTGAATCGGATATAAGCATTCATATGGCTGTCTGCAACATGATGAACGACTTGCCGAATGGTCCATCCCTCTGCTCTATATGGAGTGTTAAGTTGCTCTTCGCTTAAAGGTTCACAAACTTTTCTTAATGTTTTTGGAAAAGTAATTATCGTAGAAATTGCATCTTTTTTACTTTGGGCATTAATATCAGTGTAAACAAACTTTCCAATCGGGTATTTTAATTTTTCTAAATCCATTTTTTATTGAATTCTAATTTGAAATTAAATGAAGTTAATAAAATATATGATTTTACTTTTTCTATGGATTAAACGTCCTTAATTTCATCCTTCAAACTTTTTCTTGATGTATACTCAGTTATTAGGTGCTTCTTTAAAAGTTTCATTTCAGAATCAAATTCATTTTGTCGCAAGTAAATAAGTAATTTCCTCATTTCAATAGAGCTTTCTCGCCCTAAATATTCATTGAGATATCGATCCGAAATTTCGAGAACAACTTTTCCAAGTCTGTCAGAATTTTGAGATAAATATGCTATAAAACTGTAAATATGAACAATCGCATTTCTAGAATTGCTTAAATAATCAATTAATTCATCGGTTTTCAAATCAGACGCGAGTATTTTCAGATACAACAATTCGCTATCTAGGCTCTTTTTACCAATTATTTTGGAAGAAATTTCTTTAAAATATTTGTCTCTATCATTTGGGCTAATAGATTTCAAAACTTCATAGAAAAAAATATCCTTATGGATAATTAGACTTTCTATGCATAGTTCTGATAAAGTTGCATAATCCTTTAATTCTTGAAGTACTTTAATATAGCTTTTCAATAGAAAAACATCTCTAATTTGGCCTTTGAATTTGAAAAGTTCTAAAAATAGTTTTAAACCATGATATGCTTTATTCTCAGTTAGTTTTTCACAAATTCTGAAAACCGATTGACTACTTAATAATGGTGCTTTAATAATGGGTAATTTTGCCTTTTTCTCCACATAGTATTGTCTAATAACCCATAAATATTCCAATTCAAAATCATGAAGATTTTCAGCATTCAACCTCTCATTCAAAAGCGATACAAGTGTTTTTTCTTTTGATTCGGCAATTAATGGGTCGAATAAAATATTAAGTAAGTTCAATTCAGAATCTGTGACATGATAATAGGACCTTCCAGCTAAATCCAAACCAAACTTAATAACATCTTGCTTCAAAGAAGGAGGAATATCCAATCCTATTAGAAATTCAAATTGTTTGTGAAAATGAACATTGATAGATTTAATTTCCTGCTTTTGAGATAAAGTCCAATGATTTATATAAGCTACTTTGGCAAGAAGTGATTTGATAATAAAAAAAGCTTCTTTGTATTGTTTTAAAGATATTGAATCTTCAAATTGGGCGTCGAATTGATTGGCGACGTTGATAAATTGTTTAATGGATTGATGTGAAATTCGATAATTTATACTTGTAGAGGGCTTTATAATTCCATTAAGAATGCTTTCATATTTTTCTTCATTATTTTCCAAATCAATTGATCGTGCAAAATTCGCTTTTAAAGCAGTTGAAAAATGCTTGCTCGTTTTAGAATAATTTCGAACAAAATTTTTCAAATCTGCCACAGGGACCTGATTAATAATATTAGAAATATTTAGTTTTGAAGGATTAGATTTGATTGTTTTCCTTTCTCTACTTACTTTTTTGGTTTTTAATAATCTTAGTATAAATAAAGAAGCAACGACATGTTTACATCCTTTGTGATTTTTAAAATATTGGCATTCGCACGAATAGTTGTTTACTTTACTTGGGCTTATCAGAATTTCAACCTCGTAATTTTCTAATTCATTAACTTCAAAAGCCCATAAGTTTTTTTCTATTTCTTCATAATGGGTTACAGCATCAGAATCAAACAATTGCTCTCCAGCAGGAAGTAGTTCTGGCGGGAAATGCAAATCGAAATGTTCTAATGAAAAACTCATTTATGCAGTTTAGGTTTTTGTTTTTGGAAAACTTCTTTTTTATGATTATAAAATTCCCAAATTCGTTATATGTTAATTGCTTTTATTTGATGTACAAACAAATAAAAGAAATGGTCAACATGGATTCGAAAATTTCATTTAGTTAATCTTACAAATAAAACACTAAATTGGTTCGCCTTCTCTGTATCCAAAGTTTTTAATATTCAATTTAATATTCCATTTTCGAAGCAAATCTTCTATTTAACTCATAAAAATAGAGCTAATGTTGAAAGCAATACTATATTTACAAGTTTATTTTCTGTTATATTTACATTGATGTTCGATTGCTAAAAATTAAATAGTAATCTTAAAATTTATTGCAAATGAAGAAAATATATTTTATTCGACATGCAAAGTCTGCTTGGGATAACCACTTATTAAAAGATATCGAAAGGCCGTTGAATTCTAGAGGAATGCGTGATGCTTCCTTCATGGCTAAATTGTTATTTAAGACGGATAATAATATAAATGGCATAATTAAAAGTCCGGCGAAGCGAATTTCAGAAACTGCTGCCGAATTTATAAAAATATATGGATTTGATGCGAACCAAATAGTTACTGAAAATTCAATTTATCATGGTGGAGTAGATGATATTTTAGAAGCGATGCATAACGCAAAAAGCAATTGGGAAACAATTATGATTTTTGGACACAATCCATCAATGACTTATATTGCTAATTATTTCGGATCGCATGATATCTATAATGTTTCTACATGTGGAATTGTTGTAGTAGAGTCAAAAGCCAATGAATGGAGCTCTGTATCTGATTTGAATTCTTCTGTTATTGGTTATTATTATCCAAAACAATATTTAAGTGAATAGAATATTTTTTATAGTAATAATATATTTTTCCCTAGCTTCTTGCACAAAGAAAGAGCCCATTCTTGACAATGAAAAACTTGCGTCAATTGTAGCTGACATGCATATCGCGGACGTTGCTTTAGAAGGTCACTTGCTCAAAGAAAGAGATAGTTTGGCAAATGTTTATCTTGAAAAAATAGAAATCATTCATGAAATTACTCGAGAACAAATGAAAAGTCAAGTAGAACTTTTAATGGAAGATCCTGAAAGGCAATCGCAAGTTTATGATTTAGTTATTGAAAAAATTCGTAATGCGGAAAAAGAGATTAAGAAGAAATCGGACAATGCAATAAAATTGAATAATAAGCAAAAACTATGAAGCCATCCAAAATCTTGATTGTCGATGATGAGAAAGATATTCTTGAATTCTTGGGTTATAACCTTGAAAAGGAAGGTTATGAAATAGAAACAGCGAACAATGGTATAATTGCAATTGAAAAAGCAAGAGCATTTATGCCAGATCTCATTATTTTGGATATAATGATGCCTGAAATGGACGGCGTAGAAGTTTGCTCTCAGTTGAGAGACTCAAAGGATTTTAATAATACTTTAATTGTTTTTCTGACAGCGCGTAGTGAAGATTTCACCCAAATTTCAGCTTTGGAAGCTGGAGGTGATGATTTTGTATTAAAACCCATTAAACCCAATTTGCTGAAAAGTAGAGTTAAAGCTTTACTAAGGAGAAATAATCACTCTGAAGGAAAGGAAGTTATTTTTAACTTTGGAGATTTGCAAATTAACACCGAAAAATATTCTGTAAAGTTAAAAGGTCAAAAAGTTAAAATCGCAAAAAAAGAATTTGAACTTTTAATCTTATTGACTTCAAGTCCTGGAAAGGTTTTTCGTAGGGAAGAAATTCTGCACAAGATTTGGGGACGAGGAGTTATAGTTGGGGACCGAACAATTGACGTTCATGTCCGTAAATTGAGAGAGAAAATAGGTGAAGATTTCATTAAGACTATGAAAGGAGTAGGATATAAATTTGAATTCTAATGTTTAAAAACTCATCTCCCAAGAATCTTACTTTTTACATTTCGATTTTGGTTTCCATTTTTAATTTTGGAATTCAATTTATCTTTTCAGTTGTCAATAATGTACAATTTAATATAGGAATTCTGACATTGTCTACAATTGCAAGTTTTATCATTTGCTATTGGATTGTTAGATTTTTCATATCTAAGTATTTAATTAAAAAAATAACACTTATTTATGAAATAATCCAACAATCAAAATTTGGAAAATCCTCGGACATCAAACCCAAAAAAGGAGTGCTTTCAAGAGCAGGATGGGAAAATGTAGAATCAGATGTAGCAAAATGGGCTGATATCACGGAAACAGAAATAGAAAACCTTAAGGAACTCGAGCAATATCGAAAAGACTTTGTTGGCAATATTTCACATGAATTGAAAACGCCTATTTTCTCTATTCAAGGATATATCCATACATTGATCGAAGGTGGTTTGGAAGACAATAAAGTCAATTTGCGTTTTCTAAATAGAGCTGCAGATAATGTGGAAAGACTAATAACCATAGTTGATGATCTTGAAACCATTTCGAGTTTTGAATCAGGTAGAAATAAGTTAGATATGGTAACTTTTAACCTTAATCAGTTCATTCAAGATATCATCATTGATCTAGAATCTCAAGCCAAGTCTAATAAAATTGAGCTAAAATTTAATGATAAGCAATCTAATTTTATAGTTCGAGCAGATAAGGAAAAATATAGGCAAGTTTTTAATAATCTGATATTGAATTCTATAAAATACGGAAAGGAAAATGGTGTGACTGAAATTTTGTTGTATGATCTAGAACAGTATGTGCTTGTAGAAATTTCTGATAACGGAATAGGTATAGAGCCAATCCATTTAAATAGATTATTTGATCGATTCTACAGAGTTGAAAAATCTAGGTCTAGAGACATTGGGGGTTCTGGATTAGGTCTTTCCATTGTGAAACATATTGTTGAAGCCCACAAACAAACTATTAGTGTTAGAAGCACTGTCGGAAAAGGATCAACTTTCGGATTTACTTTAGAAAAAGTGAATAAATAAATGAATCTCCAGTATTTGAAACCAAAATTTGATTAAGAATTCAATTTATTGCTGCCAATTAACTTTTTGTCAAAACCTGACAAGTCTTGAGTTTCAATGGTCTGATTAGCATCAATAAATTCAACTTCATTTAATTCTTTTAAAATCTGATCTCTTGTTTCAAAGAAAAGAGGTAATTGAGACTTCGGCATTGGTTCAGCAGGAGGAAAGTTTTCTTTCAAGTGATTGACCTGAACTCCATTTTTCCAAAATCTAAAGCAAACATGAGGTCCTGTTGCAAGTCCAGTGGAACCTACATAACCAATTGTTTGTCCTTGCTTGACTTGCGAACCTGGTTTGATGCCAGCTGCAAATTTCTGCATGTGCAAATATTGGGTTGTGATAGATTTATCATGTTTGATTTTTACGTATTTTCCATTTCCACTTGTGTAAGATGCATTTGTAACAACACCATTTGATACAGCCAAAATTGGGGTGCCATAGGGCGCTGCATAATCAGTCCCCAAGTGAGGCTTATTTCTTTTTAGGATTGGGTGCAACCTATTCTTACTAAAATAACTTGAAATTCTGGAATATTTTACGGGTGACTTCAAAAATCCTTTTTTCGAAGGTCTGCCTTCTAAGTCATAATATCCTTGATATTGCTCATTTTCGTAATAAATGGAATAAAATTCATTATCAGCCGTTTTGTAATATGCTCCCATTAATTTTCCAATTCCAACTGGCTCTCCTTTTATGTATTTTCTTTCAAATATCAGTTTATATTTATCGCCTTGCTGTATATGGTAAAAATCAACTGACCAGGCTAACGCATCTTCCATTTTATCAATAAGCACAGCACTTAATCCTTGATCTTTCATTGCCATCCACAAGGAAGATTGTATGATTCCTGATGTAGATTCGATTTTAGTAGTTACTTCGCGTTCAACAATCTTTACATTGATTGAATCTTTTAAGTTATAAACAACATATTTAAAAGGGTCTGGCTCATAAATGAAACATTCCGCTTCAGAACAAGAATCCTGCTGTATTATTGCATATTTTTTTCCTGCTTTTATATTTCGAATATTGAATACATCTTTGGATTTTTCTTCAAGCTCAAATATTTTTTCAATTGCAACATCATATTTAACTAGAATATCAGAAAGAAATTGATCTGGAAATAAAGTATGCTCCACAATATGATATTGATCCTCTGGAAAACCATACTTCAATTTTACGGTATGATTACCTAACGAATCTATATTCATTTCAGAACCTATTTGAGTTTTACTTGAATTTATAGGCAATTCAAATTTGTTATAGGCAGAAATAAGACCAATTGCAATAAAAACTACAGCTGCTAGGTCAATCAATTTAGATCTTTTTTTGTTTTTCTGTATCACTTTTATTGAGTGTTATTGTTTTGAGTTAAAAAGTCTTGTAAGTTAATAATTTAAGTATAAATTCAAAAAATTAAGTTAAATATATATTACAATAATTTATAATTTGTTTTTTCAAAATTAAAGAATATTTCATTTCCTTCCCTTGGCTTAATGGAGTTATAACTTTTTTCAAAGCAATTTATTTTGAAATACTTTTTAAATAAAGACAAATATTCTTGGCTATCCCCTCCAAAAGGTGGTCCTTTTTCTGAAAATGGAAAATCAAAAAGTAGACCAACCATCTTGCCTCCAAAATTTAATAAGTCAAAAACTTTTTTTGCATATAATTCTCTTTGCGAAGGATGAATTGCACAAAAGAAAGTTTGTTCTATTATTAAATCAAAATCACCTTCAATTTCGAAAAAATTTTTTAAAAATATTTGTGAGTCCGGAAAACTTGGATAATTCTTTTTGAATTGAATAACAGCTTTTTCAGACCATTCACAAACAAAAGTATTTACAAAGCCCAAACTATAAATATATCCAGCTTCGTTGCCAAATCCCGCACCAGGAATCAAAATCCTTAAATTTTTATCCTCGACTTGGTCAATATATTGCTTTATCGGTGTTGTCACTGAACCAGCATCCCATCCAATATTACCTTCAATATATCGATTGTTCCAATAGGATTCGTTCAACATTTCTCCGCTGTTTAAAAAAAATATTATAATTCAATTTATTCAAGAATCGATTTCTAAACAGAATTAATTTACTTTTAATCGCGCAAAATTATAAAATATTCTTTGTATTTTAAGATTTAAATGAAGAGATGAAAATAATTAATTTTAATGGAAAATTGATTGATTTGAGTATTCCTAAAGTTATGGGTATTCTAAATGTGACACCTGATTCATTCTACGATGGCAACCAATTTATGCAAGTTGAAAAAGCAATTCAGCAAGTTAACAAAATGGTTGTCGAAGGAATGGATATACTGGATATTGGAGGAGCATCTTCAAGGCCTGGAGCGGCAAAAGTTGATCAGGATCAAGAGTGGGAAAGAATTGAACCAATTCTTTCAGAAGTAATCACGCAATTTCCAGAATTGCCAATTTCAATTGATACATTTTGGAGCGAAGTGGGTTTAAAAGCTTTGAACCTGGGTGTATCAATGATTAATGACATTTCAGGGTTTGATGAAGATCCTAAATTATTGAATGTATTGGCTGATTCAAAAATGGCATACGTATTAATGCATATGAAAGGCAATCCTCAAAATATGCAATTGGACCCAAATTACAAAAATGTAATTGCTGATTTACTAAAATATTTTATTAGTAAAATATCTATACTTGAGGCAAAGGGAATCACAGATATTATAATTGATCCAGGTTTTGGATTCGGCAAATCAATTGAGCATAACTACGAAATACTTAAACATTTAAATGTTTTTAAAATTTTAGAAAAGCCAATTATGGTTGGAATATCAAGAAAATCTATGATTTATAAATATTTAGAAATTGATCCAATTGACTCACTTCCAGCAAGTTCTGCATTGCATCTTCAAGCCTTATTAAATGGAGCAGACATTATTAGAACTCATGATATTAAAGAAGCTAACCAAATGATAAAATTATTGTTAATATTAAAAGAACAGACTTTGTAGGCATACCGTTAATTCTGTGTTAAATTGCACGGTTAATTGTACATTATATGTTGATTTGTAAGTTAATAATAGTCTTGAAAGTTCTTTTATGAAATTGATCTTGAATAAAAGCATTGCATAAAAAATGAATTTAAATTTAAAATAAAGAGTTAATCGTAATAGACTTATTAATGGAAAAAAATCTTTTTGAAAATTTAATAACTGAATTATAATAAATACAAAATAGAAATATTATTTCTATATGCAGGAAGAGGAAAAAGTATTAACACCGGAACCGAAAAAGAAAAAAAGGCTATTTCAAAAGATTGTCCTGAGTATTTTTTTGTTTATATTTTCTTTGTTTTGTATATGTAGTTTGCTACTGTATATCCCTTCCGTTCAGAACTATGTTATCGATATCATTACAAAAAACTTTTCAAAAAACTTAGACGCAGAAATTGAAATTGGAGATGTTAGGCTAAATATGTTTAAAGGAATTGTCATTCATGATGTTAACATTATTGATAAACCGAATCAAGATACCATTCTGCATGTTGAATACATCAGTTCAGGATTTAAAGACAATTTATTAACCTTGTTTAAAAGAGAATTAAATCTAGAGGTCCTGGAGTTAAAAGGCATCAACTTGATGGATACAAAAGGTCCAGAAGCAAGATTCAACAGATTAGCTGCTATATTTAAAAAAAAGAATGTTGATAGTACTGGGTCACCTTCAGAAAATAGTGAGAAAGTTCCTAAACCTTACCATATTGATTTGAGAAAGTTGGTGTTGAGCGATATTAATTATAGCTTAATAGATAGTGTGAAAGGACAGAAGATTGGAATAGTTCTAGAAAAAACAACAATTGATATAGATCGTATAGATTTGGAATCTAAAGACTTTTACATTCATAACATGGAGTCTAAAGGTTCCTTTTTTCATTTAGAATATTTCACTAAATCTAATTTTGAATTCATTGAGGAGTCCATTAGTTTTAATGAATCAGATACGACTTATACTGTCCCTGATACTTTTAATTTGTTTGCAGCAAATGTTGTTTTCAAAAACAGCGGTTTTTATTTAGATGATTATACAAAGAACAGAGTTGTCGAACCCAATGAGTTCAATCCATCCCATATATATGCTGAAGATTTGGTATTGAATTTTGAAAATTTTCATCTTAATTCATTTGCTGAAATAGAAGCAAAAATAACAGCTGCTTCATTGCGAAGTCGTGATAACCAAGTAGTTTTAGAAGCTTTTAAATGCAGCAATTTTTCTCTTGGCAAAAGGAATATGACATTCGATAGCTTGCTGATAAAATCAAGCAATAGTGTCGTGACAGATGGTTTGGTTTTTAAGTTCAGAGACTTAAAAGATTTTAATGACTTTACCAACAAAGTAATATTAGAAGGAAATCTTGTAAAAAGTAAAATTGGCATAAAAGACTTGTTGTATTTTGCACCTGCACTTAAAAAAAGTAAATATTTTGTTGACAATTCTGATCGTTATTTTGATATCAATGGAGTAATTAGTGGCAGAGTAAATAGTTTGATTGCGGATGAAATGACCATAAGATTAGGAAATGAAATAGCAGTTAGGGGAAGAATGAATTCGAGAAATCTTACGGATGTCAACAATTCACTTTTAAATTTAGACCTTAAGGAATTAGCAATCAGTGTTTCCACATTAAGCGCTCTAATACCAGGATTCAGCCCTCCTCAGAACTTTTATAAATTGGGGAAGATAAAATTTAAAGGAAGGTTTGATGGATTTTTCCAAGATTTCGTTGCTTATGGTGATTTTAATTCCAATTTGGGGACAGCTGATTTAGATATGCGACTTGACTTAAAAGATGGAGCTGAACAAGCCAAATATTCAGGCAAAACAACATTGAAAAAATTTGATTTGGCAACATGGTCAGGTAACATGGATTTTGGATTATTGGAAGTGGTTGCAGAGGTTCAGAACGGTAAGGGATTGAGAATAGAATCAGTAAATGCGATTTTGAAAGCCAATGTCAATCTCTTAGAATATAAAGGTTATTCTTACAAGGATTTTAATATGAATGGCAAAGTGGAAAGGAATTTATTCGATGGCACATTTGTAATTTCTGATCCAAATATTGATTTCAATTTTAAAGGAACAATAAATTTCACAGATAGTATCCCTATTTATAATTTTGTTGCAGATGTCAACGCACTTAAGCTAAGAGAACTGAATATAATCAAAGATGATTTTACAGTTAAAGGCAATTTGGTAATTAATGCTACGGGAACAGATGTCAATAATGCACAAGGATTTGCAATAGGAAAGTCATTTTTATTCACAAGGAATGGTAAAGAATTCAATTTAGATAGTTTCGAGCTAAATGCAAAAGGAGTATTTCCTAATCAAAGGAATTTTACGATGAACTCCTCATTGGTAGATGTAGAATTAAATGGTTTGTTTAAAGCCGAAGAATTACCGGACGCATTTATATCAAGTATTAAGCAAAATTACCCAGCATATACTAAAAATCTAAAAGCAATTAAATATGAGTCGCCTGCTCCAGGCTATGATTTTAACATAAACATGCAAATCAAAGAATCTGAAGATTTCTTTGAAATAATGTTCAATCATTCCATTTTCATAAGCAATGCTTCTATTTTAGGTAGAATAAGCGATGTGGCAAAAAGATCTGCTTTAGATGTTACATTTCCTTACCTCGAAGTTAACGGTGATATTTTTGAAGGTGTAAAAGGGGAATTAACTGCAACTTCCGATGAGGGGAAATTGAATCTTGCTATTGATCATATGAATGTTTCAAAAGTTGATTTTAACCCAATTGTAATTTATGCAACAGCAGAGCGAGAGAATTTAAATTTTAGTTTAACTACTGAAGAAGTATTAGATAGCTTTACAAATGTAAAAATTGAAGGATTGCTCCAAACTAGTGGGGATTTGATAAACGTAAATCTAAAAAATGCAGGTTTTGACGCATTTGGTAGCCAATGGAAATTTAATAATCTCAATAATTTGGTTCTCGGGAACAAGAAAATTATTATAGATGAATTAACATTGACGGATGGGATAAGAACTTTAACTATTGAAGATATAAATGAAAAAGGGCTTAAAATTAATATTGATAATTTGAACTCTGCCTTTATAAGTAAACTTATTGGATCAGATAGGGTAAATATGTTAGGTGCAATTTATGGTTTTGTGGAAATTGAAAATATTTTCGATTTTAATGGAATTAATGTCGATTTGACATTGCCTGAATTTAAATTTAACAAACATAATTTCGGTAAAATTAATCTTCAAGCGGCAAGTAGGAGTTTTAAAGAACCTATTGCTTATGAATTGACGGCTATTGACCCTAACAAAAATATGAGTGTTAAAGGATCTTTTGATTTTCAACAAAAAACAAATATTGGAGAACTCAGAGTAAATAAATATCCTCTGGATTTATTAGAATATATAATTACTTCGGGGATTTCTGAGACATATGGTAATGTAACCGGAACATTTGGTTTTACAGGTCCTTGGAATTACCCAGTTTTACAAGGATATGCAGTAATCAATAATGGCGGTACTAAAATTGATTATCTTGGTGTAAAATACAAAATTGGTGACAATGTCGTAAAACTCAGCAAGGGTTACATTGATTTTACCAATTGTGAATTAATAGACAGAGAAGGACATAAAGCAATTGCGCAAGGTGGATTGAAACATAAAAGTTTTAGAGATTTTTCGGCTGATATCCGTTTAAAATCTAAAGAATTCATTGCCTTAAATACAACAAAGAAGGACAATCCAGCATACTATGGTTTTGCAAAAGGGCAAATGGATGTAGTATTTAGCGGCCCATTGCAATCCATCAATATAACAGTTAATGCTACTACAGGGCGAAATACGAAATTGCATATTCCTGTAGAATATACCACAGATGAGATAAGTACTAGCTTCATTGAAATTATTAATAGGGAAGAAAGGGATAATGCATTTACCTCGGCACCAATTTCATTATCAGGCTTGAAACTTGATATGAGCGTTAATGTTACGGAAGAATCAGAAGTTATCATATTGTTCGATGAAACTGCAAAAGATATTTTGCAAAGTAGGGGGAGAGGGGCTATACAATTGAGTATTGATCCGGACGGGAATTTTGAAATGTATGGTGACTATGAAGTTGTAAGTGGGCAATATTTATTTACTATACCATCATTAGCGGTTAACAAATCATTCATAATAAAGCCTGGGGGAAATATTCAATGGACTGGAGACCCCATCAATGCGAATCTAAAGATTCAAGCTGAATATAAAGGACTTCAAACATCTTTATCCCCGTTCCTTCAAGAATATATACCTGAAGGAAATGAGCGGTTGTCTAATGAAGCAAAGATCAGAACTGAAGTTTCTCTAGCCTTGGATCTTGGTGGTACCATCTCGAATCCTGATTTAGATTTTAAGATCTCATTTCCTAATTTAACAGGAGACTTAAAACCGATGGCAGAAGGTAAATTGAGAACTTTGGAAGCCAATCAAGATGCATACAATGAACAAGTGTTCGGATTAATTCTATTAAGACAATTTTTGCCATCAAATAATGCACTGTCAAATAATATATTAAATTCTGACAATATTGTTGGAACAGGATATAGTACCATAAGTGAGTTTGTTTCGAATCAATTTTCAATCCTTTTGACAAGCTTATTTGATGAGGCTTTAGGTAATAATTCATATTTTAGCGGAATTGATGTTAGTTTCGCTGCTTCTAAAGGCGAATTGTTGAAAGGCAATGGTATTCTCCCTGACGAATATGATTTTAATTTCACTTCAAGTTTTGACGAAAACAAATGGAATGTTCAGATCGGAGGCAAGTATGTAGTCCGAGATATTACAAATTCTGGAAATCAATATGTAAATCCTAATTTCATTTTCGAATATTATGTAACTGAGGATAGGCGTTTGAAATTGAACGTATATGCTAAATATGACTTTAATGATAGTAATGCTGCTTTTTTAGGTCGAAAATTTAAATCAGGAATTGGCCTTTCATATCGCAAAGAATTCAATAGCTTGTTTGAATTTGCACAAAAAGTGAATGAAGAAGCAAGCGAACCAATTAATTAATTGGTTAAAATGCAGAAATGCAATACATTTATTTGCAAAATTATAATTTGGTGATATAAAAAATGAAATAATAACATTTTTTCAATATTGTTTTATATTTCTCACTTTAATTGTTTATATTTATTGTTTTAACGACAAAAAGTATATTTTTTTTATATAAAAGTAATATTTATTGTTTTGATAAATAAGGTATACTTCAAATGCCTTAACACTATCAGGGCTTTTTCTGATGAAAAGTTGGAATAGTGCCCTACCTTTAAAACCTAGCAATGAGCCTGATTCTTAATAAGTCAGGCTCATTTTTTTATCTATATTTGCCATTCAATTTTAATTTGTTTTTCTATGAATGTGCATTTTATTCCTGAAGATGGTTGGAGAAAATTGGAATTTGATAAATTGCTGGATCAAATCGTGCAATATTGTATTAGCGATCATACCAAGTCTCGAATCCAAAATTTAGATATAAGCTCATCAAGCGAGTTTATTAATAGGGAGTTTCAAAAAATCAAAGAATGGAGCCTGTCCAATGATGAAAAAGAATCTTTGCAACTTATGGCAATTTATGAAGTGGAAGAAGATGTGAATTTATTAAGGAAAGAGAATTATGTGCTTTCCGTGGATGCCATTCTGAAGATTAATTTATTAATCCAGAATCATAAAAGAATCCAGAATCACTTTACAGCTCAGAAAAAGGCAAAATATCCTTTATTGTTTGGGATTTTTGAACAATCCTTTTTACCCAATGAAGTTTATTTTTTTGTAGATAGAGTTTTTACAGAAGAAGGAGATGTGAAAGACTCAGCAAGTCCAGAACTTCTATCGATTTCGAAACAATTAAAATCCAAACAAAGGGCAATTGATCAGGAATTCAATAAAATTTTAGGCAGTTTCAGAAATCAAGGTTTGCTTACGGATAGTTCGGAAAGTTATAGAAACGGAAGAAGAGTATTAAGTGTTCCTGCTGAAAATAAAAGAAAAATAAAAGGTATTATTCATGATGAATCAGGTACTGGAAAAACAGTTTTTATTGAACCTGAGGCTATAATTTCTTTAAATAATGATTTGTTTGATTTATTTGCAGAAAGGAAAAGAGAAATATTTAAAATTATAAAATCGCTTTGTGCAGAATTACGGCCATATTGCGATAATTTTCTGGATAGTTTCGAATTGCAAACGGAATATGATGTAATTCAATCTAAATGTGCATATAGCTCAAGTGTAAACGCCGTAATTCCAAAAATCAATGAAAGTCCTATTTTTTCATTTAAATCAGCATACCATCCGCTACTTTTATTAAAAAATAAAAAAGCAGGTAAAATAACGGTTCCATTTGATCTGATACTCCATGGTCAGAACAAAATGTTACTGATCAGCGGACCCAATGCCGGAGGCAAATCAATCTTAATGAAAGCAATAGGGCTTTTGCAATTAATGTTTCAAGCATCTATTCCTATTCCTGTTGGGTCTGATACTACAATGGGCGTTTTCAAAAAGATTTGTGTAGATATTGGGGATCAACAATCTATCGAAGACGATTTGAGTACATACAGCTCAAGATTGAAAAACATGAAGGAATTCTGTGACACCTTGGATCAAGAAAGTTTAGTTCTTATTGATGAATTTGGTTCTGGAACAGACCCAACAATTGGGGGCGCAATTGCAGAAGCGCTTTTAAGAGATTTCGTCCATAAAAAAAGTTTTGGTGTGATCACCAGCCATTATTCGAATTTGAAATTATATGCTTTTAAGGCTCAAGGTATTGTAAATGGGGCAATGATTTTTGACCAAAAAGAACTTCAGGCAACCTATGAGATGAAAGTTGGGAGGCCTGGGAGTTCATTTGCGTTTGAAATTGCTGCAAAAACTGGTCTTGATGAAGGAATTCTAAAATATGCAAAATCAAAAACTGGTGAAGAGAATGTGCATGTAGAAGATCTTTTAACGGACCTACAAAGAGAAAAGAAAGATCTAGAACTTAAAGTCGAAATGCTTGAAAATAAAGGTAAAGATTTAGAAAAATTGATTAAGAATTATGAATCGCTTCATGGCGAACTAGAATACAAGCGAAAAAAGTTAAACCTAGAAAAGAAAACCCAACTTTTAGTCGAAAAAAACCAAGAAAATAAAGTTTTAGAAAAATTAATAAAAGAAATAAAAGAAAACCAAAATTTGGCTAAAGCAAAAGCTGTTTCAAAAGCCATTAAAAATGAGCAAAGTAAACTTTCAGAACAAATTTCAACGCTCAAAAAAGATGTCTTTTACAATAAGTCAATAGATATTTCAATGTTTAAAAAAGGTGATTTTGTGAAGATGAAAACAGGGAGTGATATAGGTCAAATTATTAGGATCAAAAAAGACATGGCTGAATTGGTTGTCGGAATAATGAGAATGTTTGTTCCGCTAATTGAGTTGTTGCCTGCAAGAGAACCCATTGAAACTCAAAGTAGAAAATCCGTAATTGCAAATTTGTCCAGCAATTTGCAGGACGTAGACCCAATCCTTGATATTCGTGGTTTGATGAAAGGAGAAGCAATTAAAGTAGTGGAGGATTTTCTAGACAAAGTTCTTCTAAGCAATATCTATGAAGTGAAAATTATTCACGGTGTAGGTAATGGAGTATTGAAAAAAGTTGTTTGGAATAAAGCTAAAGAATATAAAGACTTTACCAAAATATGGCATCCAGAGGAGAATGCTGGGGGTGAAGGAGTCACATTAATACAATTATAAATTGCTGGATTTTGAATTTCAAAATCGAAAAGGAAATATATAAAAAAGCCTGATTAATTAATATTAATCAGGCCTCACTGTAATATATTTTTAATATTAGAACATTTCTGTCCCTGCAAAATGAAAATTAGCTTCAATAAGTGCATTTTCGTCGCTATCTGATCCATGGACTGCGTTTTCACCTACATTTTTAGCATATTTGGCTCTTATAGTACCTTCAGCTGCTTGCGCAGGATTGGTAGCACCGATTAAAGTTCTGAAATCTTCTACCGCATTTTGTTTTTCAAGAACTGCAGCGACAATAGGACCTCTTGACATGAACTCCACTAGTTCACCATAAAAAGGCCTTTCTTTATGAACTTCATAAAATTCGCCAGCTTTTTCTGGTGATAATTTTGTGTATTTCATAGCTTTGATTTTGAAACCGCCCGCTTCAATCATTTGTAGAATATTTCCAATGTTTCCAGCTTCCACTGCGTCTGGTTTGATCATGGTAAATGTGATATTTTTTGCCATCTTAATTTTTATTGATGTTTTTTTAAATTTCATGCAAAAGTAACTTTTGTATTTTAAAATAAAGCTCTTTTAGCCAAATTCTTTCATTTAACATGCGATGTAAAGGGCATAAAATGTAGCTTCTTAAAATCTAAATTTTGAGGTTAAGTAAAATTTTACAAACTTCGCGTTCAATATGATGGAAGATTTAGATAAATTAAAGGATTATTTAGCCTTGCCTAGAGAAATTGTAATCGTTTCTCACAGAAATCCTGACGGCGATGCCATAGGCTCATCATTGGGTTTGTCACTTTATTTGCAGCGAAAAAGGCACAATACTAAGATTATTTTTCCAAGTGAATTTCCAGATGTTTTCAACTATCTCCCAGAATCAGACTATGTCTTAATTCATGATAATGAACCAGATACTTGTGATGTTTTTTTACAAAAAGCTGAAATAATTTTCTGTCTAGACTTTAATGCTTTGGATAGAATTGATAAGCTTGGAACTAAAATTCATAATTTAAATGCAATTAAAGTGATGATCGATCACCATATTGATCCCGAACCTTTTGCAGATTTTATGTTGTCAGAAACTTCAGCAAGCTCTACATCTGAATTGGTATATGAGTTTATTTCAATGCTAGGAGATGAAAAAATGCTTGACCCTGTAATTGGAGAATGTTTGTACACTGGAATTATCACGGATACTGGTTCTTTTAAGTTTGGAACAAGTGCAAGACTATTTCAAATCGTAGCTGCATTAAAAGCAGTGGGAGTGGATGACGTGAAATTGCAAGATTATATTTTTAATTCCATGTCTATCAAAAACATCAAATTGCTAGCACATTGTCTTCATAATAGGATGGAATTAATGGAAGAATATGGAGTTGGTTTCATTGTTCTTAATAAGTATGACTTTCAAAATTTTGATATTCAAAGAGGTGATACTGAAGGCATCGTGAATTATTTGCTGATGGTTAAGAAAATAAAGTTAGCTGCTCTGATTACACAACAGCCGAATATTATTAAATTTTCAATGCGCTCAAAAGGAGATATTTCTGTCCAAGAAATTACAAGAGACCATTTCAAAGGTGGCGGTCATAAAAATGCGTCAGGAGGGTCATTTCATGGTTCGCTGAAAGCTGCTATTGACAAATTTAAATCTGTAATTCCAGAATATCTGCCAAAAGTTGAATAGATTTCAGTAATGATTTTTGCACCATATTATACCACTTGAAAACCAATATTCACTGCCATAAATGGATTCAGTCTATTCAGTTTTATTTTGTAATTTAATTCTTTCAACGATTTTTTTTGGATTATTCCAATTGTTTTTGGTCTAATTGAATATACTTTAAGATGTATAATAAATTGGAATATGTCAAAACCAAACCTTACATTTGCAGCTTTATTCAAAAAATATTTAAACTATTAATATTTATCTTATAATTATTATCAATGAAATATCAAATAATATTTAGCCTTTTGGCACTTCTTTTCTTAGTTTCTTGTGCAAAAAATGAAAATGTAACTAAGGGTGGTTTTAAATACAAAATAATAAATGAAGGAAAAGGTAAGGTCGCCTCTGTAGGTGATTATGTTGCATTTCACGTATCTATGCTTGCAGATGGAGTAGAACAATTCAATTCTAGAAATATGGGACAAGAAAGTATGGTGCAAATTAAGGAGGACGATTCTTCAAATATCATTAATAAAGCAATGTTTGAATGTTTAGCAACTGTTAAAATAGGCGACTCTTTAGAATTATATATACCTACAGATTCTCTTAAATCTCTAGGCTTTCCAGAAACTGATACAACTAAAATGTTGTCGTATATGATTCGAATTACGGACATAATGAATGAAGCAGCTTTTAATGAAAAATCTGACATCGAAAGAGAAAAAGCTGAAGCCGAAGCTGCTGTGGTGACTGCAAGATTACCTGAAATTGAAGCATTTGTTGCAGAGACTTACAAATATATTGCATCTGGTAAAGGCGGTTCAAATATAGTAACTGATCCTTCAGGTATTCAATACATTATGCATGAAGAAGGTAAAGGCGAGCAATTGAAAATTGGTGATATGATTACTGTTCATTATTATGGAGTATTGAAATCTGATGGAACAATGTTCGACAACTCATGGAGAAATGGAACCCCATTGCAATTTCCATTAGGCGCTGGACAAGTAATAAGAGGATGGGATGAAGGTTTTGCACTTTTAAGAAAAGGAGCAAAAGCAACATTAATTATTCCTTATGAAATGGCATATGGAGAAGGAGGCAGGCCACCTGTAATTCCTGCTAAATCAGATTTAATATTTTATGTTGAAGTACCTGAATAAATATTAATGACAAGCGAACAATTAAGTGATATAAACAACAGACTGGCCCATCTTAAGGGCTATCTTTGACGTCGACGCACGAAAGTTGAAAATTGAGGATTTGGAACACAAGACTTTAGATCCTCAATTTTGGAATGATCCAGATATTGCGCAGTCCACACTCAGGGATATAAAGTTGCACAAGAACTGGATTGCTCAATTCCAAGAAAACAAATCCAAGGTAGAGGATTTAGAAGTTCTTTTTGAATTTTTCCAAATGGGAGAAGTCAAGGAAGAGGAATTAGAAACCGCTTACGAAAAAGTATTGGAATCTATTGGAGATTTAGAATTTCGTTCTACTTTGAATCAACCCGAAGATGAACTATCATGCATACTAGAAATAAATGCTGGGGCGGGAGGTACAGAAAGTTGCGACTGGTCTGAAATGTTGATGCGAATGTATGTCATGTTTTGTGACAAAGAAGGTTATAAAGTGACTGAACTGAATCGCGTAGATGGGGATGTAGCAGGGATAAAGTCTGTCTCTTTAGAAATTCAAGGTGATTATGCTTTCGGCTATATGAAAGGTGAAAATGGAGTTCACAGATTGGTGCGCGTTAGCCCTTTTAATGCTCAAGGAAAACGAATGACTTCCTTTTCTTCCGTTTTTGTGCATCCTCTTGTTGACGATAGGATAGAAATTGATGTGAATCCTGCAGATCTTGAATGGGATACATTCCGGGCAAGTGGAGCGGGAGGTCAGCATGTTAACAAAACAGAATCTGCAGTAAGAGTAAGACATCTTCCTTCTGGAATAGTTGCTGAATGTCAAGCTGAAAGATCTCAGCATATGAATAGAGAAAAGGCAATTCAAATGTTGAAATCGAGATTGTATGAAAAGGAATTAGAAAAACAGTTGGAAGCTAGAGGTGAAATAGAGGCAAGCAAGATGAAAAATGAGTGGGGTTCTCAAATTAGGTCTTATGTGTTAGATGATAGAAGAGTTAAAGATCACAGAACAAATTTTTCTACAAATAATACCGATGCTGTGCTGAATGGTGATTTGAATGGTTTTCTAAAAGCTTTCCTCATGTGGGATGGAAAAAGTTGATTAAATCTATTAAATTAGTGGATTTAGATTTATCATGGAATTGTTATGAAACAATTTTTACAAAATCATTGGCTTAAAGTATTTATTGTTGCCTTGATTTCTATTTTAATAATTATTTATTTAAATAGAAAAAAAATTGGGGAGAATAAAATAGTGAAAGCAAAAATTGAACTTTTTAAAGCTACTCAAAACCATGACTTTGAAAGAGTGAAGGAAGTTCTGGATACATTTAAAATCCAATAACAACTTTTCTATTTTATTTTGGAAAAGAAAAGTTAATGCTTCCTTTAGTTGAGAATGTTCCATCATTTACAACAGGCCCAGCTTTACCTTCAAAAT
This sequence comes from Bacteroidota bacterium, assembly GCA_024642705.1. Lineage (GTDB taxonomy): Bacteria > Bacteroidota > Bacteroidia > Chitinophagales > Saprospiraceae > Portibacter. The sequence goes on from JAHEAQ010000041.1 coordinate 29,244, forward strand.
TTAAACTAATTGTATTTTTGTCTATTTGCGAAATTTCGATGGTACCTTCTTTAAATTTTATTTGCTTTACCGACATTTTGCCAATTCTAGTATAATCCATAAATGATAGGTCTACGATTATCTTGTCTTCATTATCTTGAGGCAAATTATATGTTTTAGAACCTGAATCTAAAATACTCATATCCCGGATGGTCAAATCAACATTAACAGGCACATCATTGTCTTCAAAGTGAAAACTTATTTTATTTGATTCAAACAATGCCGATGTTTTATCAGCCTTTAAATTTGAAAAATTATAGGGTATGGTATCCAATAAAAAATTAACTGTTCCATTCGGAACTTCGGCTTTTGTTGACTCTTCAATATTTTGTTTTGTTTCGACTGTCATGTTGGAACTTTCACTTCCATTATTTTGGCACCCAAGGAAAAGAAGTGTCAAGCAATAAATTATATGTCTCATTTTAATAAATGATTTATGGATGAATAGATTTTGCAATTACTAAATAGTTTTGATAATAAACATTTAATGTTATTTCTAAAGGTCTATAGTTTTAATGTGATTAACTATTAAATGAGGTTATATTTTGAAAAAAAACAATTATATATTTAAAATTTCAAACGTTTCATCGTTTTTGGAATTGATTTTATTAGTTTTAGAATCAAATCGTTTTATAAAATCATTCATCTAGTCTAAATTTAAACTTACTTGTGACTCCATATTTTCGTTTTACATTTTTTACAATCATTGCAATAATAGTATATGGCTGTTCAGGTCGAAATATAGACTTAAAAAAAGTTGCCATTTGGGATGCTTTAACTTTGGATTTCGAAGGTCCAGAAGTTAGCGAATTAGATGAGTTTAATCCTTTTCTTAACTATGGATTAGAAGTATTATTTACAGATGGAGAACAATCTTTTGTCGTTCCAGGATATTTTGCTGCAGATGGGAATGCAGGAGAAACTAGTTCTGATAATGGAAATATTTGGAGGGTGAAGTTTACACCTAATAAAATCGGAATTTGGAATTATTCTGTTTCATTTAAAAAGGGTAAAAATATATCGATCAATCCTGATAAATCTGCAGGAGAAAGCATTGGGGATGATGGAAAAGAAGGGCAATTTGAAGTTGTTATGGGCAAATTTGACAAAATTGATTTTAGGTCAAAAGGAAGGTTGAAGCATAATAATGAAAGTCCTTATCAGCAATTCCAGGGTACCAAGGATTATTTTATAAAAGGTGGTCCAGATAGTCCAGAAAATTTGCTTGCATATGAAGATTTTGATGGAACATATGGATATGATAGTACTAGGCAATTTATAAAAAATTATGAACCACATATTAAAGATTGGAAGGCAGGAGATCCCATTTGGAAAGATAATAAAGGAAAAGGCTTAATTGGGGCTTTAAATTATATTTCAGAGAAAGGAATGAATGTGGTTTATTTCTTAACTATGAATATTGAAGGCGATGGAAGAGATGTGTGGATGTATAGAAATCACAAAGATTTTACAAGATTTGATTGTAGTAAATTAGACCAATGGGAAATAGTTTTTAATCACGCACAATCGAAAGGCATCATGCTCCATTTTGTGACACAAGAAACTGAAAATGAATTATTGCTTGATAATGGAGATTTAAAAATAAATAGGCAACTATATTATAGAGAATTGATAGCAAGATTTGCCCATCATCCTGCAATTATTTGGAATATGGGCGAAGAAAATGGGCCAGCCGGTTTTTCCCCTAATGGACAAACATCTTCCCAACAAAAAGCAATGTTTCAATATTTTAAAGAAAATGATCCATACCAAAATTTAGTAATGCTTCACACACATTCTACAAAAGCTGAAAAAGAAAAATTGCTTCCTGCATTGCTTGGAGATATGAATCTTGATGGACTATCGGCACAAATTAATTCTACAGCTGATGTGCATGATGAAATATTGAAATGGAAAAAAAATTCCAAAGAAAGGAATAAGGAATGGATTATTTATATGGATGAAATTGGACCTTATTGGAAAGGTGTAATGCCAGACGTTATTGATATGCATCATGATACCATCAGAAAAGAAGTTTTATGGGGCAGCTTAATGGCAGGAGCAGCAGGCATAGAATGGTATTTCGGTTACAAATTTTTACCAGCAGATCTTGATTGTCAAGATTGGCGATCAAGAGATGTTATGTGGGATCAAACTAGGTTTGCATTAGAGTTTTTTCAAAAATACATTCCTTTTTGGGAAATGAGCTCCAGAGATGAATTGGTAGTCCATGGAAATGCTTATTGTTTTACAAAGCCTAGTGAGGCATATGTTTTTTATATTCCAAATACAAAGCAAAAAATGACCATAGATTTATCGGAAATTGAAAACTCAGCTATAATTGGTAATTGGTATAATCCGCGGAAAGGAGGCGATTTGATGAATTCTTTTGAAACGAAGGCTTTAAAATTGACGAATATTGAATTTCCTGAAGAAAATAAGGATAACGATTGGGTATTGTTGATCAAAATCAAATAATCAAAATCTAAAAATAGATTCATGAATAATCTTAATGGATGTTTACTTTTTTCAATACTAATAATTCTTTTTTCTTGCAAATCGAAGGATTTGAAGTCTGATACTGATATTGGGCAGCCCAATATTGTATTCATTTTTGCAGATGATCTTACTTATACCGCAATTCATGAACTTGGAAATAATGAAATAAAAACGCCTAATTTGGATAAAATGGTTCAAAATGGGACAACATTTACTCATGCATTCAATATGGGCTCATGGAGTGGGGCAGTTTGTGTTGCATCTAGAGCGATGATTATCTCCGGCCGATCTGTATGGAGAGCTAATGAATTTAGACAGAACTGGGTAAAAGGAGATTCAACATCATATGAGAAAACATGGGGGAAAATAATGGAAATGAATGGTTATGATACTTATATGACCGGAAAATGGCATGTAGATGCACCAGCAGATAAAGTTTTTCAAAATACTATTCATATAAGACCTGGGATGCCAAGTGATTTTTGGAATAATGCTGAAATAATGAAAAGATTTAGTCAAATTGATATTAAAAATTATGCAGAAACAGCATTAATCATGCCCAAGGGATATAATCGACCTTTAAGTATCGATGATCAAAACTGGATCTCTACGGACACTAGTGCAGGTGGATATTGGAAAGATGGAAAACATTGGAGTGAGGTTTTAAAAGATGATGCCATAGCATTCGTTGAAAAAGCAAAAAATAAAAATAATCCTTTTTTTATGTATTTGGCCTTTAATGCGCCCCATGATCCACGGCAAGCTCCTGAAACTTATTTGGAAATGTACAAGACCAACGATATAAAAATTCCAGCATCATTTCTAACTGAATACCCTTTTAAAGATGGTATAGGAAATAGTCCTAGCCTTCGAGATGAAGCTTTAGCCCCATTTCCAAGAACAGAATTTGCCATTAAAAAGCACATTCAAGAATATTATGCACTTATTAGTCATTTGGATACTCAAATTGGAGAAATAATCGATGCCTTAGAAAATTCAGGAAAAATGGACAACACGATCATATTTTTTTCTGCTGATCACGGTTTAGCTATGGGAAGACATGGATTATTGGGAAAGCAAAATATGTTTGACCATAGCATTAGGGCGCCATTATTAGCTATGGGACCAGGAATTCCTAAGGGCAATAGAATAGATGCTGATGTGTATATTCAAGATGTCATGGCGACAAGTTTAGATTTTGCTGAAATAAAAGCGCCTGAATATATTGAGTTTCATTCTTTTCGAGATCTTATTCAAAATACTAGAAAAGAAAGCCATTATAAAAGAATTTATGGAGCCTATCTAGAATTACAAAGAATGATACGGAAGGATGGTTATAAGTTGATAGTTTATCCTAAAATAAATAAAATATTACTTTTTGATCTTGTAAATGATCCTGAAGAAATGCATGATCTTTCAGAAATGGTTGAGCACCAAGACCTTGTAAGTGCTCTTTTTCAGGAATTGTTACTATTGCAAAAAGAAATGGGAGACCAATTGGACTTAAGCAAATTCAACTTCACAAAATAGTTCAACCCAAAATTTCAAATAGTTCGGTTAATCCTAACTTGGTAATTTTGGTAGATATGCAATATGACCTACAATCGATAAAAAATAGGGATTGCATTATGTTTTCATTAGATATCATTTTGGAAACGTTAATTCACTTATAAAACTTCTTGTTCAATTACCCTTTAAATGTCTTTCAAGAAAGACAAATGGTTAAATTGGGTTGGAAAATAGCGAAATTTAATGACACATGGGTCCTTAGGGTGCTATTGAGTATAATGAGAAATGGTTAGATTTTAAGGTTTTTATTTGACACTCCGAATTATCAATTTTGGGATGCTTTTGATAAAACGGGGTAATGGCATCAAAAATAATGAATAATTGAAATGTATTTTTAAAAAAACACCACCAAGCAAATGAAATTGTAGTCGAATAAATAGCTTATTTCTAAAGTTTGTAAAAATCGAGTGCATTCAAACCAAAGATTTTGTCTTTATCCTCAGAACTGAAATCCGCAAAATAGTTCTCAGCTATAGCTAAAACGTCTTTATAATTATCCGAGGATAATAGACAAACTGGCCAATCAGAACCTACCATAATCCGATCTGGGCCAAAACATTCAACGATAATATCCAAATACGGTTTAAAGGTATCTAGATCCCAATTATTCCAGATGGCTTCAGTAACCATCCCTGATATTTTGCACGATAAATAGGGATATTCTGCTAAAGTTTTAATACTATCCTTCCAATTATTAGTTAATCTTTCTCTAATTAAAGGCTTGCCAATATGGTCGAGGACAAATCGCTGTTTGGTAAAGTTTTCAAGAAATCTTATTGTAGCTGGCATTTGACTTTCCACAATTAAAATATCATAGGTGTAATCAAAAAACTCAAGTAATTTTACCCCATCTATAAATTCCATCTGAAGCATAAACTTCGGATCTTTTTCGTCTTGAATTGCATGCCTAAATCCTTTTAATTTAGAATAGTTCGAATAAGTTTCCAATTGTTCGACCATCTGATAGGAAGTAAGGTCTACCCATCCCACAATTCCTTTTACTATATCAAATTGTTCAGCTTGATCCAATAAAAAATTATTTTCTGACAAGGTTTGTCTTGCCTGAACTGCTATACAACCATCAATATTATTCTGTTTCAATATTGGGACTAGATCATGGCCTAAAAAATCTCTCTTAAGCGAAGACATTTCGTCATTTATCCAAGAATATTGAGATTTTTCAAAATTCCAAAAATGTTGATGGGAATCAATTTTTACACTCATATCTAACTTTAAGTCATTAATTATATGATGTTACACGTTGGGTAGAAGAGCCAAGCCCTTCAATTCCTAATGTGACTACATCCCCATCCTTTAAATACATCGGAGGTTTGAAGCCAAGTCCAACCCCAGAAGGTGTTCCTGTAGAAATTATATCACCAGGTAAAAGGCTCATATATTGGCTCAAGTAAGTAACCAAATGTGGAATATTAAATATTAAGTCTGAAGTATTGCTGTCTTGTAATCTTTTGCCGTTAAGGTCCAACCATAAATGGAGATTATGAGGATCACTTATTTCATCAGAACTCACTAAATATGGTCCTAAGGGAGCAAAAGTGTCCGCACTTTTCCCCTTGACCCATTGGCCCCCATGTTCAAGTTGGAACGCCCTTTCACTGTAGTCATTGTGCAAAAGATATCCTGCTATATGGTCCATTGCATTTTTTTCTTCTATATAGGAAGCTTTCTTGCCAATAACAACAGCCAATTCAACTTCCCAGTCTGTTTTTTCTGCATTTCTAGGAATAATAAGGTCGTCATTAGGTCCACAAATAGCTGATGTCGATTTAAAAAAAATAATTGGTTGTTCTGGAAGTTCCATGCCACTTTCAATTGCATGTTTAGAATAATTGAGTCCTATACAAACGATTTTGGAAGGGCGGCACAATGGAGGACCTAGTCTTTCAGAAGAACTAATTATTGGACACATTGATTCATTGGTTTTCAGCCATTCTGATAATTTTTCTATCCCTGAATTTCCGAAAAAATTTTCATTGTAATCTTGACCAAATGAACTCACATCTAGTCTTTTACCTTCTTTGGTTTCAATACCTGGTTTTTCATTGCCTTGTGAACCAAAACGAATTAATTTCATTTTAAAGTTTTTGATTTGTAAAGTCCAAATATAATGTAAAATTTGAAACCCATGATTAATAGAATGTATAAGCATTGAGGATGGAGAAATACAAAAAAAGGCTAAGAAACGGAACAATTTTTCTTAGCCTTTTTTTGTATTTATCAAAAACAATTTTTATTTCATCAATTGTGATATGCTTGATTATGCACTCTTGTTGCTCCGCACTCCCCGCAACTATCTGCAGATCCAGAACCACCAGAGTGTCCATTTGGACAAGTGTAATGGTAAACACCTGCTGCATTTATTGGGGGTTCAGCCGCTGGCGGCGTTGCTGCTGCTGTTGGACTAGCTCCAGATGTATCGTGGTATGCTTGATTATGCACTCTTGTTGCTCCGCACTCTCCACAGCTATCTGCAGATCCAGAACCACCAGAGTGCCCGTTTGGACAAGTGTAATGGTAAACACCAGAAGCATTTATTGGAGGTTCAGCACCTGGAGGTGTAGCAGTTGCATCGGCTGTTGTCGTATTATGATAAGCCTGATTGTGCACAAATGCATTTCCACATATCGAACAAGTACCTTGGGTGTCACCACCACTGGCAGGGTGATTCGGGCAAGAATAATGCAAACCTACTCCCATTGAAGTAGCTTGAGCAGCTTGTGCCGCTTTCTGTGCTTGTATTACAGCAGTTTCCTGATTCACCTTATCATGTTGAGCCTGAGTCATTACAGGTTCAGGCCTCTCTGGAGTATTATCACAGCTGCTTAGTAAAATTATTGTACAAATAAAAATTAAGACGTTTTTCATCATTTGATTTGAATTTATTTTGTTCAAATAAACATATGTGAATGTTTATTAATGTAAATGTAAATCTTTTAAGGTGTATTTTGTAATTTTTAGGTGAGTTGATTTAAATCTTAGTTAAAAATTGTAAAATTGTTATTATGTTTGCATGAACAAATATTGCATATGCAAATTAAAAACAATCAAATTTTTGTTCCAGAATTTATTCAAAATTTGGAGCCATATCGTCCTGGGAAATCCATTGATTTAGAGCATTATAATAAGTATAAAGCAATTATTTGTTCCAATGAAAATAATCTAGGTCCATCACCGCTTGCAATGTCTGCAATTAAAAACGAAGTTTCTAAAATTCATTTTTATCCCGACCCTCAAGGAGAAAAGTTGGTTGAAAAACTAGCAAAAATTCACCAAAGAAATGCTAATGAGATCATATTATCCAACGGTTTAGACGGTTTATTATACACTGTTTTTAAAGCATTTTCATTACCTGGGGATAATGTGATAAGCAGTGAATTTTCATTCGTAGCGTTCAATAAATTTAGTAAAATGAATAATGTGGAGCTTCGACTGACACCAATGACTAGGGAATATAAGTTTGATCTTCAAGAAATTTTGAAATCTATTGATGATAGAACCAGAATCATTTATATATGTAATCCAAATAATCCAACTGGTACCTCAATTAACGAGACAACGTTGAAAGATTTTTTGAACAAAGTACCAAAGTCAATTTTAGTCATTTTAGATGAAGCTTATTATGAATTTGGAAAAAATGCTGACTCCAATTTTCCAGATACCATACAGATGAAATACAACAATGTAATAAGTTTACGAACCCTTTCCAAAATATATGGTTTGGCTGGATTAAGAATTGGATACGGTATTGCAGATGAATATATTATTTCTGCATTAAAGAAAGTCAAACTTGTTTTCAATCCAAATTCATTAGCTCAAGTTGGTGCTTTAGCAGCTTTGGATGATTTCGAGCACCTCAAAAAAACTTTGGATAATAATAAATATTGGATTTCTGAAATATCAATAGCTCTGAAGCAAAAAGGAATTTTCTATATTGAGAGTTACGCGAATTTCATTACCGTCATATTCCCGAGTATTGAGGAAGCTTCAAGTTTTAATTCTTTTATGGATTCTGCTGGAGTTCTTTTAAGAAAACTTGATGGTTTTGGAATGCCCAATGCTATTAGGATTTCAATTGGTAATTCGGATGAAATGAAATTTTTCTTAATGGTTTTAACTACTTGCCCAATTTATTTGTAGGCTTTGGCCCATAGGAATCATTTTAATTGTAAAATATGATATTACATTCCAAAAGTTTAATTTAGCGTTTTTATTAACGATATATTATATAGATGAAAAATTACATTCTATTTGCATTAATATCAGTTGCAGTTTTCACTGCCTGCAAGAATGAAAATGCCAATTATGAATCATTGGTAGACGACCCTGCTTTACTCCATGCAGCTATGGGGCATTTAAGCGATGTGATAGTTCATGATATATTTTCACCTCCAGTTGCTTCAAGAATTTATGTTTATCCAAGCATTGCTGCATATGAAGTTATCCGACAGAAAGATGGAAAATATCCTAGTTTAATTGGTCAGCTAAAAGGGTTAGAAAAAGTCCCAAGCCTAGACCCAGAAAAAAAAGTATCCCTATCCCTTGCTTCACTGGAAGCATTTTATGTAGTAGGCAAACAATTAATATTTTCTGAAGACTCTTTAAAAATTCACCATGAATCATTTATAGAGTCATTAAAATCAAATGGATTTCCTGAAGAAATAATGAGTAATTCAATTCAATATGGGGATGAGGTCGCAAAATCTATTTTAGATTGGGCAAATAAAGATAATTATAAAGAAACTAGGTCTTACCCCAAATTTACTGTTGATTATGAACCAAATACATGGAAACCGACCCCACCAGCTTACATGCCCGGGATTGAGCCTCATTGGAGAGATATTCGACCAATGGTTCTTGATTCTGCAACCCAATTTGTACCTCAGGGTCCAACCCCATTTGATCTTGATAAAAATTCTGCGTTTTATAAAGAAATGATGGAGGTGTATACCACTGTTCTTAATGCATCAGATGAACAAAAAGAAATTGCAAACTTTTGGGATTGCAACCCTTTTAAAATGAATCAAACAGGGCATGTCATGTTTGCAACAAAGAAAATTAGCCCTGGAGGCCATTGGATTGGCATTACGAAAATTGCTTGTGAAAAAACAAATGCTGACTTAGCATCTTCATTAAGGGCATATACAATGTGTTCTGTTGCTCTTTTTGATGGATTTATCAGCTGTTGGGATGAAAAATATAGATCAAAATTAATCCGTCCTGAAACAGTGATTAATGAACATTTTGACGAAAATTGGATGCCATTGTTGCAAACTCCACCTTTTCCTGAACACACAAGTGGTCATAGTGTGATTTCAACGGCAGCTGCGGTTGTTCTAACGAATATTTTTGGGGATAATTTCCAATTTGATGATGATACTGAATTACAATTTGGGCTACCAGTTCGATCTTTCAATTCATTTAGGGAAGCTTCTTCAGAAGCAGCAATAAGCAGATTATATGGAGGAATTCATTATCGACCATCTATTGATTTTGGCGTAGAACAAGGAGCAAAAGTTGGGGAGTTTATTTTAGACAGAATAAAATTTTAATAACTATCTCCCAAAAAACATTATAATCGATAATCTCTGGGGATATTTACTTTGAATTGTTGGCATACGATTCTATAGGTTTTTAGATAATCTATATATTGCCTATTAGGAAATTAGGATTTGTCTGAAGTGAAATTAGAATGAAGCAAATTAATCGAGAGAAACGGTTAACGAATACTTATTTAAAAAAATTAATGGATAAGGGAATCCTAATTTTTAAAAAGAAAGTCTAAAAAAAAGGGTGGTATTTAAACAATACCCACCCTAATAGTCATTTTTAAATGAAATTATATCTTATATTTTCATGAATTTCTTGTAAAATATTTGATCTCCAGCATTTACTTTGAAAAGATAAACTCCTTGAGGTATTTTATCCAAATCAATGGACTCCTTTAAATTCGGTCCCTTAGAATTAAGACTTATTGATTTTAATAATTTGCCATTTAAATCAATTAAAGAAATGGATTTCGGAATATTTTTGGAAATAGACCAATCCAGAACAATATATTCATTTGCTGGATTTGGGTACAATTTAAACGAAATATTTTCTTCAAAATCGTAAATACTAGACACCAAAATGGTGAAATTAAAAGTTTCCTGGCATCCTAACCCATCTGTTAAAGTTACTTTGTAATCTCCAGCTGCTAGGTCATTTACGTTGTTTTCAGTTGAGCCTGTGCTCCAATTATAACTGAATGGAGGGGTACCACCAGTTACATTCAAAGTTGCATTATTTGTTCCAACTATTAATTCACTTATGTATGGAATATCAAAATCAACAGTTATATTTCCAAATCCCAGACAACCATTTGCTCCATTTACACTTACTATATAATTTCCAGCCAAACTAAAGCTTGGGTTGCTTAGGTTAGAAAAGAAATTATCTGGACCACTCCAAGCAAAAATTGGATTTACAGCATTTGTTTCTAATTTAAATTCTCGATTTTTAGCAGCACAATTTAAAATCCCTAAAGATACGTTGACTATTGGAGGTGCTGTATCATCTTTAACTTGTACGACTTTAATCGATTCACATCCTGTAGGACCTATAGCTTTAAACTGATATGCTCCAGGTTCCGTTACAACCGGATTATTTTCATTGCTTTGGAATCCATTTGGACCTGTCCAGGAAATGGTTGAACCAGGAGTAGTTGTTGAACCAATGATAGTTACAGAATTACTATTGCAATTAATATCACCACCCGATGCACTTATTTCTGGAAGATTTAAATCAGCAAATATTTCTGTTGATGCTGAATTTGTACATCCATTTTGCGCAGTAACGACCAATGTATAGGTTCCCGGTTGACTGGCAAGTGGATTTTCATCCGTAGAAATAAAAACATCTGGTCCAGACCATTTGTATTTCAAATTACTTGTATTTGAAGTTGACATCAAAGTAATGGTATTTTCACCACAGCTAATTGTATCACCCATAACTTCGATATCTGGTATTACAAAATCCTCCAAGATATCAATTGATGTAGCATTGGTACAACCGTTACTTGCAGTAACTGTAAGCATATAAGTTCCTATAGCAGGTAATAATGGCTCCCTAAGATCTGAAGTAAAATTGTTAGGTCCATTCCAATTAAATCCAACTAAAATAGAGTCACTTGACACAATTACTGTGCTTTCAATATTTATACAATTAATGTTATTTGCCTGAATTTCAACATTTGGGACATTTGGATCTGGAGTAGCATCGACAGAAGTTGAAGCAGTGCAGCCTGTTTGGTCAGTTACAGTAACAGAATAAGTGCCAATTTCTGTGATGAAAGGATTTTGATCCATTGAAGTAAATCCATTTGGTCCAGACCAGCTAAAAGTTGCTACTTCGCTAGTCGATGAACTCATTAATTGTAAGGATGCATTGGCACAACTAATAAATCCTCCACTTGCTGAAATTTCAGGAATGTCATTGTTAATGGTTACCATAACGATTACTATGTTTTTACATCCATCCTCATTTTGAACCGTTAATTCGTAATCACCTGCTTCGGAAACAATTGGGTTTTGCAGATTAGAACTGAATGCATTAGGGCCAGCCCAAGAAAATATTACGTTTGGAGCCGTTGAATTACCAAAAATTTGAACCGAATCTGCACCACAAACGATTTCTCCTCCTAAAGCTGAAACATCTGGAATTGTTCCAGTGTTAATATTTATTTCATCCACAAAACAACAACCATTTGTGCTAGTTACAGTTAATGAATATGTGCCGGGTAAATCAGTATTTATTGATTGTGTAGTTTCTCCTGTGGACCAAGAATAACTTGTGCCAATATTTCCAGGATCGATGGTATAAATTTCACCATCACATAAACTTATGTCTGGACCAAGATCAAATTCGAAATCACTAATTACGGTTATTGTCCATGAAGCTGAAACAGAATTTCCTGCTGCATCCGTTGCTACTGCATCAAAACTATGAATTTCAGCAGGAGTACCTAAAGTACAATTTCCTATGGAAATTGTACCACTTGCAAATAATGATGGGTTCGGATCGCAATTATCGGTAACGCCTAAATTAGCACCTGGAGGAAAAGCTTCATTACAGCCAATTGTAACATTTGCTGGAACACCTGTCAATATTGGTGGAGTGGTATCATCTTGGGTAATAATTAATTTATCACTAAAGCAACATCCGTTTGAACTTGTTATGGTTACTCCATAAGTGCCAGGTGAATTTGTACTAATGGATTGGGTAGTTGCTCCTGTAGACCATTCATAGCTAGTGCCAATGGCACCTGGATCAATGGTATATTGTTCTCCATTGCATAAATTTACATCAGGTCCCAGATCGAATGAGAAGTCACTTATGACGGTAACAGACCATGATGCTGAAGTGGAATTCCCTGCTGCATCGGTAGCCAAGGCATCATAACTAAATATTTGAGCTGGAGTTCCGAATGTGCAATCTCCAATTGCAACTGACCCACTTGCAAAAAAAGATGGATTTGGATCACAATTGTCCGTTACTCCTATAGTTGGATTAGGTGGAATCGCTTCATTGCAACCTATTGTAATGTTCGCAGGTACACCTGTAATAACTGGAGCAATATTATC
>JAHEAQ010000126.1:0-8225 GCA_024642705.1 Bacteroidota bacterium
GTTTTATACAAACTAAAGTCATAGGGTCTTTCCAAATGATCCACAACCAAAAATGTTTTTCCCTTTATCCTCCGAGCTTCCCTATTGTAAGGAATCATGGGAAAATTATCCTCAGTTGGAAATTCATCAGCAATCCTTAGGTTTTTGAACCCTATTTCATTTTGAATATAATAGATAAAACCAAGCGTGAATGCTTTCGCTTCATCTAATTTTTCTTGCCTTTGCTTCCTTGTAAGTTCTGGCCAATTCAAATAATAATCATTTCCGCAATTGGGCCAGTTGATCATATATTTATTATTGGGAAGTTTCGCATAATCTAACATTTGTTGACAATTGGAAACCCCTCCGAACATTTCTCCATTTTCACGTTTGCAAGCGCATTCATAAGCTTTTGGATCGTAGTTTTTTGGTCTTTTGGCTAAACCTCCATCTCCCTCAAAATGGTCAATTTTTGAAACATCCTCCAAAATTACCACATAAGTCAAATCCTGAACCATCGTATTTGCCGCTGCTGGAGCCTCTTTTTCACCAGTATCATCCTTTGAATCCATTCCCAAACGAAAATCTGCTCCAACTATGGGGAGTAATTCTCCAGTTTCAGTAGCATCAATTAGAATTTTAGCGTTTGACGTATACTTTTTTCCATTTTGTTCGTAAGATACTAACCATTCCTCCCCCACTTTTTCAATTTCTTTATAGACAGCATTGAAAACAATTTTCAAATTGGGTTCATCAGCCATTTCTTGCAGAATTTTATTCCCAATAGAAGGCTCAAAAAGAGTGTGACTTACCCAACCTGTTGCCAATGCTTTTTCACCACCATAATAATCTCTTAAATTTTTCCGAAACTCTCCCCATATTCCAGATGGCATTTCATGATTGCCATCTATTGCAGAAACCCCTGCTGAAGTCAGCATACCTCCGAGCCAAGGTGTAGCTTCAATAATTTCAACTTTCACACCCATCCGTGCAGCCTGAATTCCAGCTGCTGTCCCGCCAGCACCTCCACCAATGATCACCACATCAACTTGGTTTTGAGAATTTGCTATTCCAAAGGAAAACAATAAAATAATTAAGAGTTGAATTTGAAGCTTCATCAATTTATTTTTTTTGGAACATTATTAAAAGGGCTTACTTGATTGTTTGATCCGAAAGTGTAATTATTTTACAGTTTAAGAATACTATCTTAGCCGTGTAAGGTAATTCAAAAGTTTCAGTTGGACTTCTTTTGATAGTTTTACAACTTGTAATTAATATCAAAAAAATAATACAATTTAATTTCATAGCATGAATTAATAACTACTTGCACTCTTTTTAAACTTACGAAAAGTCTTCTCAAACCAATAAATAAACAACTGTATGAATTAACCTAACAAACTCTATTATTTGAAAATACACTAAATAATTGACAATTAAAATCAAAACTAAACGCATTCCTTCTAAGTATAAAAAGAAAACGTAATACGTATTTTATTTCATGCTGATATTTCTATAATAAATCTATTGCTTTTTCGCATTAACTTCAATTCGTTTTCCAGGATTGGGAACTTTAAAAATGATGTATATTTGATTGTAAAGAATGATAAATAAATAATTTGTCCAATAAAATAAAAGCTAATGCCGAAGACTTTACATTATATAATCCTTTCCTTAATCATATTTTCTATATGGAATTGCGAAAATCCAACTCAACTTTCAAACGAAAGTAATGGTTATTACCAAGAAAAACATCGCCCTCAATTTCATTTTTCTCCTGAAGCCAATTGGATGAACGATCCCAACGGAATGGTTTATTATGAAGGAGAATACCATTTGTTTTACCAATATTTTCCTGATTCAACGGTTTGGGGACCTATGCATTGGGGTCATGCAATTTCAACAGACTTGGTTCACTGGGAACATTTACCAATAGCATTATATCCTGACGAACATGGTTTGATATTTAGCGGTAGTGCTATTGTGGATTGGAACAATACTTCCGGATTTGGAACCGACGGAAAGCCACCTTTGATTGCTATTTTTAGTTACCACAAAATGGAAAAAGAACAGTCTGGAGAGGATGATTTTCAAACACAAGGTCTAGCATATAGCAATGATAAAGGACGAACATGGGTTAAGTATGATGGTAATCCGATATTGGAAAATCCAGGAATTCGAGATTTCAGAGATCCCAAAGTATTTTGGCATAAAGAAAGCAAAAAATGGGTAATGGCTGTTGCTGCTTTGGATCACTTGATGATATATGGTTCAGCAGATTTAAAAAAATGGAATTTACTCAGTGAATTCGGGAAAGACTTAGGAAGCCACGATGGTGTGTGGGAATGTCCAGATTTATTTCCAATTAAGGCTGATTCAGGTGAGGAATATTGGGTCCTCATTGAGAACATGGGTGTAGGAAATCCAAACGGTGGATCAGGAACTCAATACTTTATAGGCCAGTTTGATGGGAATACATTTACAGTCGATGAAAATTTCAAAAAACTTCTTGCTGTACAAGCAGCTATTGTTCCGGAAGGAATAACATTTGAAGATTTCGAAAATGGATATGGAAATTGGGAAGTTTCAGGTACTGCTTTTGGTAATGAACCAGCAAATGGAACCCTTTCTGATCAGAAAGAAGTAACAAGATTCAAGGGAAAGAAATTAGCAAACTCATTTTATGGTGGAGATGAATCAAAAGGTAAACTTCTTTCTGCGCCTTTCACGATTTCAAAAAAAGCCATCAACTTTTTAATTGGAGGTGGAAATCATAGAGGCAGAACGTTCATAAGTCTTTTGGTCAATGGCAAATCAGTAAGAGTAACGGAAGGAAAAAATAAAGAAAATTTAGAGTGGTCTGGTTGGGATGTAGCAGGTTATATTGGTCAAGAGGCTCAAATAGAAATAGTTGACAACCAATCTGGTGATTGGGGTCATATTAATATTGATGAAATTACATTTGCAGATGAAGTTGCTTCAGATGTAAAGACTAGCGCTGTGTGGTTAGATGCTGGTAGAGATAATTATGCAGGGGTTACCTGGTCTGATGTTCCAGAATCTGATGGAAGAAGAATCTTTTTAGGATGGATGAGTAATTGGGCTTATGCTCAAGTTGTCCCAACAGAAAAATGGAGAAGTGCAATGACCATTCCATGGACCTTGTCAATCAAGCATGCGGATGGAATTCCAAGGTTAGTCGGCAATCCCATTAACGAATTAGACCAATTGGCCCTTGGTGAATGGAATATTTTAGATGGAAAAACCAAGGTGCCTTCAAGTGGATTATATGAATTTAAAATTACTGTTGACGATATCAAATCAAAGGATTTTAGCTTTACTTTAAGTAATAATCAAAATGAACAAATTTCATTTTCTTATTCTAATGGAATTTTCTCCATTGATAGGACCAAAAGTGGAGACCATTCATTTTCCTCGGACTTTGCTGGAATTCATACTGTAAAAAGAATTTCTGATAATAATAAACTTACTATACATGGATTTGTGGATCATTCATCTATAGAACTTTTTTTGGATGACGGCCTGAATAATTTTACAGACTTATTTTTCCCTAAAGAAATATATACAGATTTTGAAACTGCTGGCAAAGCTAAAGCAGAAATAAGAGAACTGAAAGGTATATGGTATTAATGTTTGTTGGTTGCTAAGTTCTTAATCTCAAAAAAGACTATTCCATCTCTGGAGACCAATGAGGGTCCAGAGATTTGCCGTGACCTTCTGGGCAATGGCCATAGCCATTTGTATTGACATTCCAATGTGCCGGACAGTAAAATTTATTGCATTCAATGCAAAATCCTGCCATGTCATAGAATTGATTTTTAATTTCTTCAAAATCATAAGGTTTGGTAAATGCTTTTATTATTGCTTTTTTCCTTTCTATGCTTATGGGGTCTCCAATTGCGCCATTTCCTCCCCCTGGTCCAGAATAAATTAAATAATCGGCATTGAAATCTCGATATTTGTTATAGCTTCTAAGTTTTCTCCAGCTCCAACTGTTCGCATCATTAGGATAAGAATGGGCGTTCGTAATTTCAATTTTGGCACTTGGAAATCCACAAATTGAGCATTGTGGATCCAAACAAATAGAATCAATAATTAATTTTTTCCTAAAAAACATTCTATTTTTTAAACGAATAAATGGTATGCTGAGTTCAACTCATAAGTGCAATAAACTTATTATTTAAAGTTTCAATTGGACTAAGATAATTGAATTTTCTAATAGGTCTATAATTGATTGATAATTCTACTTGTTTGACTCTTTTTTCACTTATATTACGCAGATAGGTTTTTTAAGGAAAAAATCTTCTTATGACCTCAATTCGTTTTTCTATTGTCCCTTTTTTCTGTGATGCATAAGGTGTTACCAATGCCTTTTCACCGCCATGATAATCTCTTAAATTTTTCTGAAACTCACCTCATATTCCAAATGGCATTTAATGATTGCCATTTATTGCAGAAACTCCTACTGAAGTCAATTTACCTCCGAGCCAAGGTATAGCTTCAATTATTTCAACTTTTACATCCATCCGTGCAGCCTAAATTCCAGCTGCTGGCACGCCTGCGCCACCAGCAATGATTAACACATCAACTTGGTTTTGAGAATTTGCTATGGAAAAAGTAGACAAAAAAATAAATAAGAGTTGAATCTAAAGCTTCATCAATTCATTTTTCAATTAGCATTTTTAAACGGACATTGTGATTGTTTAATCTGAAATTATCAATTGAAAATTTATTTCACTTTACTATAATGTAATGCTTACTGAAATCTTTGGTAAATTTCGTGTTCTACCCAAAAGTCTTAGCTTATTTTTTTAACTTTGGAAGCTGAAAATAATTCTATTTTTAGTTGCGCTTTAAACCTAATATGATTGCCTTTTCGATGGGACAGCATTCTTCAAAAAGCCTATTGATGTTAAAATCAAATTTTGTCAACAATGGCGGTTGTGCCATAAATTTTGGTGCTATTCCTCGATGTTCCTGGGCAGAGTGCACTAGAAAAGGGTGGCATAAATAAACTGTCCCAGCTTTTCCTGTCGCTATTATTTCTTCCCTTTTAGGTAAACTGTCCAATTTTTCTGCTAATTCCATAAATGAAAGCCCTTTTTCACCTTCATGCTCTAATAGTTTTGCAACATCTAAATGAGAACCTACCCGAATTATAGTCGGTGCATCAATATCGGTAACATCTGAAAAGAGAAATAACATCAATAATGCTCTGCCTTTTGAGTTGACATTAATCCGCCATTCAAAATAATTGTTCCAATCGTCTCCTGGAAAACTTGCGTCAACATGCCATCCTGTATCGCCAGCTGGCTTTTTGTTTGGAAACCTTATTGGAAAAGTACCAAGAGTCCCTCTTTTCAACCAGTTGATTCCAGCTAATTGATTAAAAGCCTGATGAAGTATATTCGTATTGGCGGCATCTTTAAAGGGTTCAAGTCCAATCTCTCCAATTCTTATAACTGGTTGCGTCCAGGTTTCTGGAGCGTCAGGGTCAAGTTGGAGTGTTTCCCATAAAATGGAACGACATTGTTCTGCAATCTCTATTGAAAAAGCAGAATCTATTTTCACAAAACCTTTTTGAATGAATTGTTCTATTTGGTCGTCAGACAATTTATCCATAGTCCTATTCTGATTGAAATTTCCACATTTTAACACTTAGATTGTACCAGGATAATTTAAACTTTATATGTTAGATAAATAATTCAAATTACTATTAGAATCTATCTTTAATTTCAATTCTTAAATATCTTCCTGGATAAATTCAATCCATTTTCAAACCTAAAATTCACCACATATATTCCTGAAGGCAATTGATTCATTTGAACTTGAGGATTTAGCTCTGAAAAACTGATGTTTTTATCCATTAATTTTTTTCCTTGAAGATCCATAATTGAAATTCTAAAATCTTCATTCAATTTATTTTTCACCTGAACGATCATATTGTCTTGAACTGGGTTAGGAAACAATTCAATGGAAATTAAGTTAGATGAAATTTCATTTATGCCCACAGAAGAAGAATTTATATTCCAAACGATGGTTTCAAAATGTATGGTTCCATGATTATTGACTTTGAGATATGAAGTGGTGTCTTCTACAGCAACCATTAGTTGATTATTACCAGCAATAATGTCATCAAACGAAACTTCAGCAATATTGGTGTTATTATCTAATTGAATTCCATTTAATGACCACTCAAAATTTAGAGTATTAGGAATGGGTTCCACTACTTCAAGTTCAAATTTTATTGATTCAGACAAATCTATAGAGCCAGAATTTTCAGGTAAATAGTTATCTATACTTGAAATTAAAGAATGTATCCTTTCAATAATTCCTTCCTTACAAACGGAGCAAAATGGAAAATTTAAATATCTCATTTTGCAATTCTCGTGAGGTCGATACCAGGCGGAAGAATTCCCACTACAACAATGTTGATAAATTCCAATTTCATTAACTCCAATCCAATTTGTCCATTTCACAGTATTTGGGTTGGTTTCTTTTGTCATATTAATTGCTTCTCGAGCATACACATCTCCTGCATAATACTCATCTGCAAGTGATGCAAAAGAATGGCCTAATTCATGAAAAGCTATCTCATTTGAGGAACCATCCAAAGAGGCAACTGAAAATTGGCCTCCAGAACCACCATAATAAGGACTGTTGACTAAAATCATTACTTGATCATAACTTGGAAAATTGTTAGCTAGAACATTTGTTATGCCTATGGAATTGTTCGCAACCAATAACCTGTGTATGCCGTAACTGTCAAAACTAGATTTGAAATAATTGTCCACAACTGAGATAGGATGCGCAGGTTCAGTCACGTCCGTTGCTGTGCCAGGATGGCTTGCCCCACTTTCATTAGAAGGAACTTTTATTGCAAAAACATTAAAATAGTTTTTATATTCTTTATATGGTGATTCAGAAAAAAGCTTATTGGCGAAAGTTTTTGCATGATTGCTAAAATCTGAAAGTTCGTTTTGTTGATAGCCATCTCCCAAAAGGATAAGATTTATTCTATTATTAGTGGTTCCAGAAAATAAAATGGTATCTTTTTCAAATACTTGGGAATAAGAAAATTGACCGATTAGCAAAAAACAAAACAGGAATGTTCCTTTCATATCTCTATTTTTAATGGTCTTGATTTTGCATCACCTACAATTCCAAGTTGTACAAATTTAGTGGCTGAATTGAGTTGCATCCTTATCATAAAATCAGTACTATCAAGTGAAATTTGTTTCATGCTTAACGATCCGGAGGAATCAATATATTCCACATTTTTGACAAGAGGGTTAGGCATAGAGAGGCTTTCAAGAGACAATGAATTGCCATCCAATTGGGCGCACTCTAAGTTTCCGTCAATTTTTAAATTGTCTTCGTTCCCTTTAACTTTAAGGTTACCTTCAGCGATAATTTTATTGATCAAACTAATGCTAATTGTGTTGTCCGAATGCTTTAATATTTTACAATTTAAGAAAACAATCTTAGGTGTGTAGGGGATATCAATAATTTCAATGGGACTTTGTTTGATGGTTTTACAACTCGAAATTATCAATATTAAAATTAGGCAATTTAATTTCATAGCAAATATTTATTATTATCCACAATCTTATTAAACTAAACGAAAAATTTAGTTCGCGAATAAATAAGTAGTTAGTATAACAACCAGTACAAAATCTTAATTCACATATTACAAATTACAATAAAAATCAAGAACATTCAATTCTATAATATTAAGAAAGGGTAATTTGTATTTATTTTGTGAAACTGATTTTCCAAACAATAAATCTGTTGCTTATTTAAATGCACTTCAATTCGTTATTTAAGATAGCGAACTTTAAAAATGACGTATATTTCTATTTAAAGATTTCCAAATTAATAATTTTCACTAAAAATAAACCTCTAATGCAGAAGACCTTTTATTGTATAAGCATTTGATAATCATTTTTTCATTTTGGAATTGCAATAAATGAAGTGGTTAATGAAAGTTCGAAATATTTTAAGCAAGGATTTTCAAAGCTTCAGTCAATATTCAGCTAATTACTACTCAGTTATAACTAAAAGCTCACAAATAGTGAGCTTTTTTTATTTCTAAAACTCTATGAGTTACTCTGACCAACAAGAGGAGAAAGCATTGAGGTCCAATTGCGATAATAACCTCCCAACCCTTAAATAAATGTCTCCATAAAGTGCATCACATTATTTAAGATTCGATCTCTAATAAATTT
>JAHEAQ010000126.1:8325-10792 GCA_024642705.1 Bacteroidota bacterium
CTGACGATAAATGTCAGTAATTAATTTTAACGATGAATTTTAGTTGATTATTTACAGAAAATGTCATTTTCACTATCTTCTGTCCATTCATATTCGATTTGCTCTGCTACTTGTCTTGCTATATCAACTCCGTGTAAGTCTTTCAAAAAGTCTAAGGTCATATCCATTCCGGCGCTTACCCCTGAAGAAGTATAAAATTTTTCGTCAACTACCCATCTAGCTTTTCTAATCCAATTCACGTTTTGACCATTTGTAATGACCCAATCAAAGGCTATTTTGTTAGTTGTTGCATTCTTAAAATCTAGCAATCCAGTCTTTGCCAATAGGGCAGCACCTGTGCAAACTGTTAGTACATATTTACTTAATTCAGATATTTCTCTTATAGCTTTCAAAAGGGAATTATTTTCAACAGCTGTCCGAGTGCCATAACCACCAGGAATTATAAAAATGTCAACACCATTTTTAATTTCTTTTAATTTCCTAGTAAAAATTGTAATGCCGTGACTATTGGATACTTCTCCACCAGATAACGAATAGAATTTAATCTTAAAATCTTCTTTAAGCCTACCCAGAATTTCTACTGGACCAAAAACGTCTAAAGTTTCAAATTCTTCAAACATTAATATACCTACATTCATTTTTTTTATTTTAATTACCCCAAACATCTGGTATATGGCTAGTTGCTTTTTTAAACTACTAATTTAGCAAACTTATCACTTCTGTGAAATTCTAATGGACACTAGCGCAGCTGTTTTTACAAATAGGCTAGAACTGGCAATAAATTATGTACAGCTTGACCTTTCTTTATAACATTTAATTATCATTTTTGATTCAAGTCCACCTTTAATCTTTCTACTGCTTTTTTTATAGGATCAGTAGTTCTGACTTTGATTTTTTTAGGATTGGATAAATCAATTCGTCCTGAAACTTTTACATCTTAAGTCGATGCTAATAGATTATTGTGCATTTTATAATCTTTTGAATCAATATTAAATCGCCAGGCTCGATTGTCTTTTTGTTCTTTAGTTGTATAGTTGTTCTCAAAAAGCCCATCAGAGTTTTGTGGCGTCAAAAATTGCTTTGAAAGACAACATTTATTGCTTCTTTCTCTTTATATTCAAAATTTGCAAGTTTCTCTTCATTACCAAATAGTGTAATACTCGTAGTAATGCTAAATACCTCTAACTTATAGTTCGACTTATAGAATGGTCTTACTTCTGGTTTTACAGTGTTTTTTATATCAATTTAGGTGTCAATATTTGGATCCTCTTGACTATTGCAATCAACATATTTTAGTTTTAACTTCTTTTACTCAAACCTAAAGCTATTTAAAAAATATATTTCCCTAACATCTCTGTCCAATTCATAAACATGGTTCAATAGCGTTCTTAACCCTCCTATTTAATAAAAACCCCAATTTTGCTGAATACTTATTGGCCTTAGTTTTTTAAAAATTCAATTGGGCTTGTAGTCTCAATAAATTGCCTTTCTGCAAATTATTTTGTTTTAAAAAATCTTCATACCTTCTGTTTGATATTGTATAGTTTGCTACTAATTCAAAATTCTTAGATGGTTGCCACTCCATACCTATCTCAAAATCTTTTACATTATAACTTCTTGCATCTTTCTCGTGTTTTTTGCCACCGTCATAATATTGATATTTCATGAAAGGAAACAAAACTTGGTCCTTAGCATCTAATTTGTACATAATTTGAACATATCCTCCTTTTAATTTGGTGTTTTCGATGGTTAAGTTAGTTTTATTAAATTCTGGGCCAGTTCCAACATTATATTCTGCTTGCAATCCAAACGGTTGGGGGTAAATAACAAAAGAAGCAGCAAGCCTTTG
Source organism: Bacteroidota bacterium (assembly GCA_024642705.1). GTDB lineage: Bacteria > Bacteroidota > Bacteroidia > Chitinophagales > Saprospiraceae > Portibacter. The sequence continues at coordinate 10,175 of JAHEAQ010000126.1, forward strand.
GTCTAAATAACTCAAATCTGCATTTGCATTTTTAACGCCTGTACTTAAATTTGTTTTTGAAAGTACATATTGTCCAGTATATCCTTGTATTCCTAATTCTACAATTTGATTTTTTACTTTAAAAGGATAGGTAAATCTTGCTACAGTATGAGAATTGTTATTAGCCTCTAAACTATTGGCAGTTTGCCCATTATATACACCAATTCCTAATAACCCATAATTGCCTGAACCTTTTAATCCTGATTTTACAAGGTGAGCAAATAACTCTTTGTATTTTTTGGGTGTCCAATAAAAAAATACACCCAAATCTCTTTCATTTGCAATTGCACTATTTAACGCGTCATTTCTGTCCAATGCAAGTCTGTTTTGACTAGATTGCAAATTTTCGAATCCAAATGGAACTTTACTTTGTCCAATTCTAAAACGAAATTCATTGTCATCATCTAAGCCAATGTCAAAATAAGCATCTCGTATTTGAACAAAATTTAATTTATCTGAACTTGGACTACTCGCAAAATCAGGTTGAATGTAAAAGGAAACCCTTTTGCTAAGTTGCCCATAAAAAATTATTCGTATTCGTCTAATAAAAAAACCACCATCCTTGCCCCAAGATTTGTC
>JAHEAQ010000182.1 GCA_024642705.1 Bacteroidota bacterium
GCGAGGAAAGAATCCCATTAAAAATTTATACTTCAAACAAAAAATCTCTTATTATTACCATAAAGGAGGTCTTTCAGGTTGGTTCGCTTATCCAAATTTTTGCATTAAGAGACATCAAAATTAAATATGCTCAGACATCGATAGGATTTTTGTGGGCAATACTAAATCCTTTATTTACTGCACTCATCTTAACTTTTGTTTTTGGAGTTGTACTTAAGACAGAAACTGGTTCTTATCCTCATTTTTTATATACTTTTACAGGACTATTGGGATGGAATTATTTTTCTTCATGCCTTATTGATGGAGGATCATCTATCGTAGATTCAAGAGAATTAGTAAATAAAGTATATTTTCCAAAATTAATACTTCCATTATCAAAATGTTATGCAGCTTTGATTGATTTGGCTATTTACTTGATTTTTTGTTTTGTTGTGGTTGTAATTTATAAGTTTCCCTTAGGTATTCATTTGTTATATTTTCCATTATTTATTTTGTTATTAATTTGTTTTAGTTTTTCAGTTGCGACATTATTTAGTGCATTGATTCTTCGTTTTAGAGATTTTAGATTTATTTCGCCCTTTATCATCCGAATAGGATTATATCTCACGCCTATTGCTTATTCATTGGAAAGTGTTCCTCAAGAATTCTACAATATTTATTGCTTAAATCCCATGGTCGGAATTACTGAGGGAATAAGATGGTCAATTTTAGGTGGTTCAATGGGAATCACATCAGTTATAATTTCAATTGTTGGAACATTGATCCTATTTTTTATTTCATTATTGGCTTTTCAAAGAGTGGACAGAAAAATTGCAGATATCATATGAACAAAATAATAGAAATAAAAGCATTAAGTAAATCTTATCATATCAAATCAAATTATTATGACACGCTTAGAAAATACCTTTCCAATTTATTTATCCTTAATAAAAAAGAGACGATTGTAACAGCGCTATCCAATATTAACATTTCTATAGATGAGGGAGAAAAAATTGGTATTATTGGTTTGAACGGATCGGGGAAAAGCACATTATTAAAAATTATTTCAGGAATTACACCTCCAAGTTTAGGCCAAGTCATTGTCTATGGACATGTGGGCTCTATGCTCGAAGTCGGCACTGGTTTTCATCCAGAATTAACTGGTAGAGAGAATATTTATATGAATGCTGCCTTGTTGGGTTTTGATAAAAAATATGTAGACAGCAAAATTCAAGAAATTTTTGATTTTGCCGATGCAGAAAAATTCATTGACATTCCTGTAAAAAAATATTCGTCTGGGATGATTTTACGAATTGCATTAAGTGTGATTTTGGTTTTAAATCCAGAAATTCTAGTAATTGATGAAATATTGGCTGTTGGTGATTTTCTGTTCAAAGAAAAAAGTGTCGATAAAATAAAAGCGAACCTTACAAACCCAAAAACATTATTGATTGTAAGCCACAATATGGATCAAATTAAAAACTTGTGTGATCGGGTTATAGTTTTGAATAAAGGGATTATTATTTATGATGGAGAAGTAGATGAAGGAATAAGGCAATATGTTGGTATTGCCGGAAGTACAACGAAAACTTTTGGTCAAGATTGTGCACTTAAGTTTATAAAAGCTTTTGAGAACAAGAATGGGCTTTTGGAGCTTTATGCAGAATACAATTTTAAGCAAATCCCATTGATTCCAAATCTAGGTTTTGTTGTTAGCGACGAGTTTGGAAACCCATTATTTGGAACGAATGCCGACGTCCTGAACAAAGATGTAAATCTAAATTACAACTCTTCAGGGGCAATTTCTATTGTTGTTCAACAACCTACACTAAAGGCTGGAAATTATTATATATCAGTTTGGTTTGGTGATGGAATAACAAACTTTTTCGAAGAAATGAATTGTTTGAAAATTAGTATTAATCAAAAAAATATTTCAGACAAATTAGTGAAAGGCACAGGACCAATTAACATCATTTGTGACTATAATTTTATACCTGTTGGGCATACAACTACACATTGAGTTCCTTGCTCCTTATTTGAAATAAAATGATCCAATAGTATAAAATGTGAAGAAATAAAGTTTTTAAACTCATTAAAATTCCATTCCCTAAAGTGGCTTTGATTGTTTGGAGGCCCAAACGTAGAAGCGTTATTTATTAATGTTCTTTCAGGGGTGCTGAAAATCAAATATTTTACATTTTTGATTTTTTTGATTTCGGCACAGAAAAGATCTGGATTTGCAATATGTTCTAAAACATCAGCACAAATTATTAAATCTGCTGTTAAGTTATTGTAAACCAAATCTGTACTTTCGAGCCAACGTTCTTCTGGATAAAGCTTTCTGAGTTCGGAAACAGTGGATGTATTATCAATTCCAATTTTGTTTTCAATACCTGAAAAATATTTTAAAAGCTTATAGCCAGAACCACAACCAATGTCTATAACACTTTTCAGGTTTTCACTTATATAAATCTGATGTGCTTTTTCATAAACTTCCTTTTGCCATTCCTCGGTATTTCCGATATCTGAGAATTCAGCATTTTTCTTTCTTTGTTTATACCTGAAATCAATACCAAAGGTTGAAATATTAAAAAAGGAACTCCATATATTTTGAATTCCATACAAAAATGGTTTTATGATTTTATCTTTCAAATAATAAGGAAGAAGACTATTTTTTTGAATGCCATCGCGATTAATCATAAATTAAGTTTTAATTCAACCATATCAATTTGATTGTATTAATATTGTTATTCATTTGTAAATATATTTAATCATGCTCTTAATCAATTATTTTCACTTTGCTTTTTATAGTTTGCGAAACTTACAATAATGGATTCATTTATTTCAATCATAATTTGCACTTACAATAGATCAAAGTTATTGGTTGATTGCCTGGAATCTCTTCTCAGAAATCTCGG
>JAHEAQ010000005.1:0-12955 GCA_024642705.1 Bacteroidota bacterium
GCAGGGGCTGATGGGTCAGTACTAGGTTCAATGACTTTAATCCGTTGTGCATTCAGTTGAAGCGTGCTTGAAATCATAAACACAGTTAAAATTAAATAGTAAATTTTTTTCATATTCGTAATTTTTTAATGTTTTGTATTAATTTATTTTTGTTGTTTTATTTCTATTTTATAGCGTATTGAACACCCGCAGTTCCAGTCATACCGTATGTCTGTATTGAACTGATGTAATTAATATTTCTTGTAAAAGTGATGTCCTGCTGATTACTCATATTATTAAGATTGGCAAAAACACTCCAACCTTTGCCTAATTTTTGTTTCAATGAAGTGTCCCACCTCCAAAAACTCTTTGTGAATTGATCAAAGTCCTTATTTGAACTGTATGAATCAGATTTCGTTCCTTGATAAGATCCAGAAACTCTTGCAGAGAATCCTTTAACATCATATCCCACTGATAGATTTAAGACATGAGGAGATTGATTTGGTAAAGGAACCAATCTTGAATTATTAGTATATTCTGTTTGGAAAATAGGAGGAATTGGTCTAATTAATACTGTTTTTGAGGTAAGGAAAAATGCTTCTGTTTGTGATTTTAACCTTGCATAATTGACATTGATAACAAATCCTTTGAATGGTTTTGGTAAAAATCTTAAATTGGTCTGAAGATCAATTTCAAATCCTCTAACATTTGAAGATTTCGCATTAACGTAAGAATTTAAATCATAACCTTTTCTTTCGGGGAATCCGAATTGCGCAGCAGTTTCTTTATCGAATAAATTCGTTCTCCAAGGATAGAATATATTATCGATTTCTTTATAAAAAACACCAAAAGATAATAGGCCATATTTACCTTTATATCCAGAAACAAATAAATCGTAGTTCCTTGAAACTGCATGTTTCAGATCTTGGTTTCCTGCTAATATTCTTGTGTTGGTATCATCGATTTGTATCCTCGGAGTAATGTATGTAAAATCAGGTCTTGCAAGTGTAGTTGAATACGAAGCTCTTATATCCAACCAAGGAAGTATCTGATATTTTAGGTGGAAATGGGGCAATAACTCACCATATTGTTGTGTACTCGTGCTATCTTTGAATATACCATTTACTCCATATCTGCCATTAATAGTCGATAATCCTGAATTATAAATATTATCTGAATATTCGAACCTCACACCTGGGATTAATGTCAGTTTATCAGAAAAATCAATTCTCAACATTGCATAAGCAGCGCTTACAGTTTCTTCTACTTCATAGTTTTCTACAAGGACTGCTCTATCTTCGTTAAGCAAGTCTTTCTGATCCTCATACCATTGATTCATTATTTTAGGATCCAAACTTGCTTTAAGACCAATAGCATCTCCATTCTCATTTTTGAAGTTTATATTATTTTCTTCTGATTCGAAACTAGAAAAACTAATTAGTTCCGGATTGGCTTCGAGTAATGTTAAATTACCTGAATATGCATTTATTGCATTTTTTGAAAATTGGCCTCCTAAATAATAAAAATTTTCAGACTGTCTACTTGCAGATCTTTCTCTATTAATCTGTGTGTATTTTCCGCCAACTTTTAAATATCCGCCAATTTTTTTACTTAAAACATATGGCAATTTGAAATTCAGGGACGCAGTATTCGTTCTTTCTTGGACTGCAGATATTTCTTGATTGTTCCTTTGTAAAAAGCTCTTTGGTAAGTCAAGTTTAGAAGCACTATAATAAGTTCTTGGTTGACTATCAGCATTCAAATTCTTTTCAAATAATTGGCCATTATTAACAAATCTCATTGAAAAATCATAGGGAGTTTCCCCATTTGATTGAGTAGTGGCAGCATTCCAGTCCATGATTACTTTGCCTAAAGGATGTTCTCCTTGGAGAGAATAAGAGGTTAGTTGAATACTATTTTTTATGTCATTTCCTGTTAAATCAATAGATGGTTCTCCTGGATTATAACTTTCCTGCATCGTAAATCTATTCCTAGAGGTCCTGCTATATAGTCCAAAAAATGCTATACTTCCAGCTCCAATGTTCATATCCAAACCCAAACTAGCATTTTGCCTTTGTCTAATTTCCTTACTATCTGTATGTGATAGTGAATTTCCAAGAATTTGTGTCAAGCCAGTACTGTCGGTAGACCCTTGCCTCCATCCATTACTAATAAAATCGCCCCCTCTATTGAATCTTTCGACTCCACCTTGAATGACAAAGCCCAATTTGTCGTTGAAAATTCGATTGCTAACTTGAAGAATTTCTTTATTATCATTGAAATCCGAATTGAGGGAATTGTATCCACCTAATATTTTTGCTAATAATTTTAAATCTTTTTGTGCTTTACTTAATCTCAGATTTACTGTTCCTCCGACAGATTCAGCGTCCATATCAGGTAATGGCGATTTGTAAACTTCTATACCATCAAGCAATTCTGGGGAGATTAACGATAAGTCAACGGACCTATCTTCGCCAGAATTTGAAGGGAGCCTAACTCCATTCACAGTTATTGCAGCAAACTTTGGTTGCATACCTCTAATCACTACTTTTTGACCTTCCCCTCCACTTCTATTGATGGCTACCCCCGGCAATCTAGATATGGCTTCTGCCGCATTAACATCTGGTAATTCTTGAATCCTATCTGCGGAAACAATATTTGCTAGCGATTCAGATTTTAATTGTTGATTAATTGCTTTGGATTGACCTAATAATTGGCCAGTAATTACAACAACTTCGCCAAGAATAGATTCTGGTGACATTACTATATTCAATGGCTCATTGTCTTTTTCAGCTACTATAATGGAAATTTCTTGCGTTGCATAGGATAAATAGGAAATGACAATGGTTTGCTCCCCAATTGGTAATCCAGAAATCAAAAAGTTTCCATTAATATCTGTAACATCGCCTGTTGACATAGAGGATTTCAAATATACATTTGCACCTGGTAAAGGATATTTATCCGACACATCAATAACTGAACCACGTATGGTCCCATTTTGTGAATAAAGTGTCAAGCCCAGAACCATCAATGAGAATAGAATGGTGATTCTTATTTTTAATCCTTTTTTAATCATTTTAGTATAAAATTTGTCAAAAAGTTAAACAGGAGTTATTTAATAGCTAAAATGCAATTAAACACACTAATAATATTTTGTAAATTTAATAAGATGTATGTTGAAAAAAGTCTCAAAGAAGTGGTAAAAAAGTATTTATTTGGGCTAAATCTATAATAAAACACCAAGATTTGATCGTAAAAAAGGGAATAAAATCAATTCTTATAGTTTGTTAATAATTATTTACTCGAGCAATTATTAAAGTTTGAAAACAATTTGGAAACCGGAGTATGGACCTAATTTTTGTCTTCGATTTGAAGATTAGAAATATATTCTGAAGGAGTCTTACCATATTCTTTTTGAAAAACTTTGCTAAAATATCTAGGTTCTTTAAAACCAACCATAAAAGCAATTTCAGATATATTTAATTGATCCATCTCCAATAATTGAATGGATCTTTTTAATCTGAAAGATTTGATGAAATTCTTAGGTGTCATATCCGTGATGGCTTTAATCTTAGTAAACAATAAAGCCCGGCTTACAGCTAGTTCGTAGGCGAATTGCTCAATTTTAAAATCAGGATTACTAATATTTTTTTCTACCAATTCAATTAAATCTTTGAGAAATTTTTCATCAGCTGACGTGAATTGCACAATGGAAGGATTAAATTCTCTACTCTCATAAATTGAATGAAGTAATAATTTTTTTTGATTTAATATATTTCTGACTTTTAATAATAATTCATCAGGGTGAAATGGTTTAGTTATATAATCATTTGCACCTGAATTTAGCCCTAACAGTTTATCATCAACAAGAGATTTAGCAGTTATCAGAATGAAAGGAATATGTGAGGTTGCAAATGTTGATTTTATTTTTTTGCAGAATTCAATGCCATCTATTACGGGCATCATTAGATCACTCAATATTATATCAGGTTCGTGATCTTGTGCCATTTGGAAACCTAATAAACCATTTTCACAGGTAAGTATTTCATATTCTTTTATGAAAATACTTTTGATATAATTTCTTACTTCGTCATTGTCTTCTACAATTAATATTTTTGCAAGTTTCTGTTTTGCTATATTTTTATCAGAATTGAGATTGATTTGTTCTGGATCTAATATCCCTAATGATTGGTAATCTTTTTTGGGATCTAAAAGAAAAGGTTTCTTAGTTTGATCTTCTTTAAAAATTTCGTTGTTTTTAAAATGATCTTTACCTTTCTTTAAACTTACCGTGAACAAAGTCCCTTTATCAATTTCGCTTTTAACCCATATATTACCTTGATGTAGTTCTACCATTGCTTTTGAAATGGAAAGACCAATTCCTGAACCTTTAATAGTTGAAGTTTGAGGATTACTTTTTTCATAAAATCTTTTGAATATTTGTTCGTGCAATTCCGGACTTATTCCAATTCCAGAATCCGAAACTTGGATGCTAATGTTCTTGTCATCTTCGCCTATACATACTTCTATTTTGCCATCTCTCGGAGTAAATTTGAATGCATTTGCTATCAAATTATAAAAAACTTTTTCTAATTTTTCTTGATCGTAATAAGCGATTATTTCAGATTTCGAATATTTAAAATTGTATTCAATATTTTGTTGGATTGCAAGTTCTTTAAAATGCAGAAATATGGTATTCAAAAAATCTACAATATTATTTCTACTAATCAGCATTGGTTCATTTTCAGAAGCTAATTTTCGAAATGTTAAAACCTGGTTTACAAGGTTGAGCAGTCTATTGGCATTGCTTTCAATAAGACTTAATTTATCAGCAACTTCAGCAGGTTGATTATTTTTCTTGATTAATTCTTTGAGTGGCCCTAATATTAAAGTAAGAGGAGTTCTAAATTCATGCGTGATATTTGTAAAAAACCGCAACTTCATCTCATGGAGTTGATCTTGCTGAAGTTTTGCTATGGCCTGAATTTGTAAAGTATGTCTGAGTTTTACATATCTGTAAAGTCCAATAATAGAAGATAACAACAGTATGGAATATATCAAATAAGCCCACCATGTTCTCCATGGTGGAGGTAATACCACAATTTCTATATTGCGTTCTTCAGGATTCCATAAACCATCACTGTTGCCACCTTTTAATCTTAATACATAATTTCCTTCTTTTTGGATGGTGTATGATACTTCGGGTTTGCCAACAATATTTTTCCAATCTCTATCAAATCCTTCCATTTTTATAGCATATGTCGCGTTTTCTGGATTCGAATAATCTAAAGCTGCAAATTGAAGGGTAAAATTTGCCTCATTGTATTTAAATTCTATTTTTGACGTGCAATTGATAGCTTGTTTTAAATATGCTGTTTCATCATTAATCTCAATAAGTCGATTGTTTTGTTTGAGCTCAGTAAAAACTATGGGTGGAATAAAAGTGTTAGGTTTGATTGTAGATGGATCAAACCTTGTAAATCCGTTGATACCGCCAAATAAAAGATCTCCAGATTTTGTTTTATAATAGGCATTAAAATTATACTCTGAATTAATTAATCCATTAGCATAATTGTAATTGGTAAATATTTTTTCAGACGGAGAAAATTTCGATAATCCACTATTGGTGCTTATCCATAATTGGTGGTTGTTATCTTCAATAATTCCAAATATGGTATTTCCTGATAATCCATCCTTTGTGGTGTATTGCTTGAATTCTCGTGACTTTGGGTTGAATTCGAAAAGACCTTCGCTAATTGTTCCTATCCAAATGTTGTTATTATGATCTTCTTGCAAGGCATAGATCTTTTTTACTGCTAGAATAACTTCAAATTCTTTTGGAAAGTCATTCTGATCTAGAATTACTTTGTTTAAACCTTTTTCTGTTCCTATCCATATTGTTCCCTTTTTCGATTTTAGGAATACTCTTGTAAGGTTGGAACTAATTGATTTTGGATTATTTGGATTGTTTTGAAAGTGATGAATTATTTGATTTGAGGTGTCAAAAATATCTAAACCTCCCCCATATGTTAATATCCAAAGCAAATCTTTTTCTTTGGATAGCCCATATACATTATTACTGGATAAGGAATTTGAATTTCCAGGTTCATTTTCAAATTTAGTAAATTTTTCTTTGGTTACATCCATAAGATTCAGGCCTCTATTAAAAGTGCCCACCCATAATTTACCATCATCTAATAAGACTTTTTTTACATTATTGCCACTTAAAGAATTTTTGCCTTCTTCGGGTTTAAAGGATTTAAATTCATTTTTTTGAACATCAAAAAAATTGAGCCCTCCCCCTTCAGTACCAATCCATAAATTGCCGAATTCATCTTCTGCAAATGAACTTACCACATCAGCGCTAATTGAATTACCATAAAGAGTATGGTTAAAATTGGTAAATCTGTTGAAATTTTCATCTAAATGTAAAATGCCTCCATAATAAGTTCCAACCCAAAGATTTCCTTTTTTATCAGCGTAAATAGACCTAATGGAACTATCTGTGATTCCAGAGTTGGAAGGATCATTTTTCTTAAAAATGGTAAAATTCTTCAAAACTGGGTCGTATAGGTTCAAACCATCAAAAGTTCCAATCCAAAGTCGATCATCTAAATCAAAATAAAGGAATCTGATATTATTGTCACTTAATGAATTTGCATTTTGCTTATCTTTTTGAAAAACTTTTATCTTTTTTAGTTTTCTATCCCAGAAAACTAATCCGCCTTTATTCGTTCCAATCCAAAAATTATTTTCTTTATCAATCAATAAACTTTTAATGAAATAATCAGGTAAATGGTCATTTCCAAAACTTTCATTAACATTAGATACTTCAGAGTAATTTTGATTGTTTTCAAGTTTGAAAAGTCCGAAACTTGTGCCGAAGAAGAGGTTCCCTTCTGCATCTTCTACTATGGATCGCACATCAACTGGTTTATTATTTGATGATAAATTTATATGTATAAATTTATTTTTATCCGTATTAAATAAATCTAATCCCTGCTCGGTACCAATCCATAATCTTTTTTTAGAATCCCTAAAAATTGTCCATACAGTCCCTGCAGTAATGCTAAAAGTGTCTGATTCAGAATGAATGTAATTTTGGAAATTATCTGATTCTTTTGAATACTTACTTAATCCGGAAATAGAGCCAACCCAAAAATCTTTTGTTAATGTGTCAAGAAAAAGGGTTCTAACATCGTTCCCAGACAAACTATTGGAGGAATCGTTATTTCTATACGTTTTAAAATTATAACCGTCATATCTATTTAAGCCGTCTCTAGTCCCAAACCATAAGAATCCATCGATGTCCTGAGAAATAGCAAAAACAGAATTTTGTGAAAGTCCATTTTTATTGTTTATATTTTGAAAAGAAAAATTCTTTTGAGCATGGATATTTCCAATGCTTGTAAGCATACCTATTAAATATAATAAACATTTTATTCTCGCCATATTTAAAACTAATACCAAATTAAACGGTCTATTTAGTAACTAATTTACTCAATCAAAGTAAAACGAGTCTTCTGGTTTCATGCCAAATTTATGCGAATAACTTTACAATTCCGCATCCGCATCAATAGGAGTATAATCAATTAAATTTAGTATTTGTGAAAGTGTTTCTTCAAAAAAAATATCAATTGCATCCATTTGATGGCCAAAATCTGCAATTTCTAATATATCATATATAGGAAGAACCGCTCCTTTAAAACCATCATTTAACCAATAGCCCCAGCTTAGCGATTTTGCTTCCATTAAATCCAATTCTTCATTCCTTATCCATGCTGAAACATAAAAATAGGGTTCGTCAATCATACCATCATGGATGGCAAGTCCCAAATTGATTGATTTTGAAACTTCCCCGCCTTCTAAATGAGTCAAAGGAATGTAAGTTGCATGATCGAAATGATGAGGCCAAGTTCTAGTTTCTGAAGCTTCGGGGAATTGAAGCTTATATTTGTTGACAAAATGATCACCCCAACTTCTTAGTTTTGAAAATGCAGCATTTGCTTTTTGGGAAGAAATTTTAAACTTTTTTTCTTTAAAATTGGCATAATTAGGCATGTCGTAGTGTAAATCTATACCATATTGCTCAGCGCCTTTTATGTTAAGATCGGTCAATTTAACTTTTAACCACTTTACACCATCCTTTTGCGTCATTCCTTCTAAAGGAATTCTATCCATGATATGATTGTGGCCATCTAAGAACCCTAATCTCAAGTTTTCTGGATGTAACGTAATAAAATATTGTTCTCCTTCTCCGAAAGGTCTGCTTATAAATTTTTCTTTCATTGACATCCAACCAAGATTCGTGTGGCTATCGTCTTCTCTTGGCTCTGTTAAAAATTTGCCTGCCATTGCCAAAAATTGTGCTGCTACATGAATTTGCTCCGTTGCCTTATTGATTGACTTTAAATCTGCTTTATTAATTGGTTCTACCATGATCATTTTTTAAGTGCAATAACTAGGATAATTCTGCTATATTTTTTTACAATTAAATCTCTTATTTTGCTTCTACTATTTTTTGGTTTCCTAATTTCTGATTTGCAAAATTGATTAATTGAGCCACTTCTAAAAATAAAAAATCTTTTCAAATGTAACATAAAGTAAAATTAACATTTGAAAGTGAATTACTAATTTTTTTTAAATTACTTCAATAATAAGGATAAAAGATTTAGATATTAAGATCGCAATCATATTTCAAGTTAACCATGCTTAATTTATAACCATTTTTAACAAAAAAGCCCATTTTTTTTTGGTTAATAATATTATTTCTAAAAACACTAATGTACAATTTCAATATAAAAATGAAGTGATTCATATCAAATGAATTACTGATATCTATCATCAAATAATAGGGTGAAAAACGTGTAATTTAGAGTTTGAATTTGAATGGTAACAATTGGTTGTCAATTAATTAATAAAAATTAAAGTTGTGAAAAAAAACGTATATACTTTTGGCGATGGAACTGCAGAAGGAAACGCCAAAATGAAAGAGCTTTTAGGCGGAAAAGGCGCCAATCTTGCAGAAATGAATTTAATTGGAGTTCCTGTCCCTCCTGGTTTCACTGTAACAACTGAAGTATGCACACTATATAACAAAATAGGAAAAGTAGATTGTTTTGCTACTATTGAAAATGAAGTTAGGAATGGAGTAAAGCATTTAGAAAAAATATTGGGAACATCATTTGGCGACGTAAGCAATCCTTTGCTTTTATCCGTAAGATCTGGAGCACGTGTATCGATGCCTGGGATGATGGATACTGTGTTAAATCTAGGTCTTAATGATCAGATTGTCGAAGGTATCAGCAAGAAAACCGGGGACGCTAGATTCGCTTGGGATTCTTATAGAAGACTAATTCAAATGTATGGTGACGTTGTAATGGGATTGAAAGCAGGTAAAGAAGGGGAAAATCCTTTTGAAAATGTGATAGATCACCGAAAAATTGCAAAAGGAATAACAGAAGATAATGAATTAACAATTGAGGATTTAAAGGAAATTGTCAAGAGTTATAAAGCATTAATTTTAGCGCAGACTGGCAAGAATTTTCCTTCTGATCCTTGGGATCAATTATGGGGAGCTATTTTTGCGGTTTTTGAAAGTTGGAATAACAGTAGAGCTGAATTATACCGTAAATTAAATAGTATTCCATCAGAATGGGGAACAGCAGTTAATGTTCAAGCGATGGTATATGGGAATTTGGGGAACAACAGCGCGACTGGTGTAGCTTTTACAAGAAATGCTGCTACTGGGGAAGATATTTTTAATGGTGAATTTCTAGTAAATGCTCAAGGTGAAGATGTGGTTGCAGGAATTCGAACTCCACAGGAAGTTTCTTTGGAAGGATCATTAAGATGGGCTAAAATGACTGGTGTTAAAGAAGAAATAAGAAAGCAAAAATTCCCTTCACTAGAAGAAGTAATGCCTGTTGCATATTCTAAATTATTGGAATACGAAACTCGACTAGAAAATCATTATCGGGATATGCAAGATATTGAATTCACTATCCAAGAAGGAAAACTGTGGATTTTACAAACTCGGAGTGGTAAAAGAACTGGTGCTGCCATGGTGAAAATTGCGATGGACATGCTAAAGCAAGGTTTTTTAACAGAGAAAGAAGCATTGATGAGAGTAGATCCAGATAGGATTGATGATCTACTTCACCCAGTTTTTCAAACAAAAGCCATCGAAAATGTACATGTAGTAGCACAAGGGTTGCCAGCATCACCAGGCGCTGCTACCGGCCAAATAGTATTTTTTGCGGATGATGTTGAAAATTGGGCGCAAAATTCTAAAGACACAATTTTAGTACGTCAAGAAACTTCCCCTGAAGATTTGAGGGGTATGCACTTAGCTAAGGGAATTCTTACTACTAGAGGTGGAATGACTAGTCATGCTGCAATTGTTGCTAGAGGGATGGGAAAATGTTGTATTTCAGGCGCAGGCGCATTAACAGTAGATTATAAAAATAAAACTTTAGCAGTCAATGGATTGAAATTTCATGAAGGAGATTGGATTTCTCTAAATGGAACGACTGGTGAAGTGTATGAAGGTGAAATTGCAACCAATGAGCCAGAACTTACTGAAGATTTAAAAATGTTATTGGAATTGGCAGATAAATATGCAAAACTTCAAGTAAGAGCAAATGCAGACACACCAAACGATGCTCAAACAGCAAGAAATTTTGGAGCACAAGGAATTGGTTTAGCAAGGACAGAACACATGTTTTTCGAAGCTGATCAAATTATAGCTATGCGAGAAATGATTCTTGCTGATGATATTGCTGGTCGTAGAAAAGCCTTAGAAAAAATACTTCCTATACAAAGAACAGATTTCGAAGGTTTATTTGAAACAATGCATGATTTGCATGTAACCATAAGATTATTAGATCCGCCGTTGCACGAATTTTTGCCTCATGAAGAAGAAAACCAACGTGAAATGGCTGAAACAATGGGTGTTTCTTATGAAGAAATTAAGAAAAAAGTAGCTGCTCTTGCAGAAGCAAACCCAATGCTAGGTCACAGAGGTTGTCGATTAGGTATAACATTTCCAGAAATCACAGAAGTGCAGACCAGAGCAATTATAGAAGCTGCTTTAAATATTAAACAAAAAGGAATTAATGTGATTCCTGAAATTATGGTTCCACTTATTGGTAGATCTCGAGAGTTTATTCAACAAGAAAGAATAATCAGGCTTACTGCAGACAAAGTTTTTGAAGAATATGGCGAAAGCATCCATTTTTTGGTCGGCACAATGATAGAAGTTCCAAGAGCTGCTTTAACCGCAGATTTGATTGCTGAATATGCAGAATTTTTCTCCTTTGGAACGAATGATCTTACTCAGTTAACTTTTGGATTTTCAAGAGATGATATTGGTTCATTTTTACCAATTTATTTGAAGGAAAAAATTATTGATGCAGATCCATTCAAGCAAATAGATGAAAATGGAGTAGGAAGATTGGTAAAAACAGCAGTTGATCATGGAAGGAGAGTTCGAAAAAACATTCCTTTAGGAGCTTGTGGTGAGCATGGAGGAAATCCAGCTTCCATTGATTTCTTTCACCGTGTTGGATTGGATTATGTAAGCTGTTCACCTTTTAGAGTGCCAATTGCAAGAGTTGCTGCAGCCCAAGCTAATATTAGAAATAGTTAGTTTTTCATACAAATAATTTTTAGTGAAGAAACCAGAGCCATTTTTGGCTCTGGTTTTTTTTATGGATTACCAGTCCTCTAAGCCAACATTCTTAAATTAAGTACTTACAATAGTTATTCAAATATTGGTTTTTATATAAAATTTCAATATCTTAAAAATGGATTGAAAAATGGAATACATTTTCTTGGGAATATTTTCAATCAAAAATTACTAATTACCTTGGAATATGGTATTGGACAAAATCATAAAAGCAAGTTTACTATTCAAATTGTTCCTGATTTGGAATTCGTTCCTTGTTGCCCAAAATGTCGATTTTACAGTTGGTGATTTTATTACAACTGGAGATGCGAGAATTTCTGCTGCAGGTTGTTTTGAACTCACTGAAAACCAAAATTGGAAGGGTGGGGGTGTATGGTTTCAACAAGCGGTGGATTTAAAAGAAGCTTTTTCAATGGAAATTGAACTTTCTTTTGGGTGTTCAGATGAGGGCGCAGATGGTATTGTATTTATTTTTCACCCTAGATTGACAACTGGATTCCAAGGCGAAGGCATGGGATTTGGAGGCTTATATCCCTCCTTTGGAATAGAAATGGATACATACCAGAATGGTCATTTAGGAGATCCATCTTATGATCATGTTTCATATATGGCGCATGGAAACTTAAGACACTATAGAGGTTTGACTGAACCAATTTCTTTGTCCTCAAAAAGTCTTGATGTTGAAGATTGTAAAGTTCACAAGGTTAAAATAATATGGTTGCCCAATGAAAAATTAGTTTCTTTTTATTTTGATGGGTCATTAAGAGTTAGTGAAAAGATAGATTTAGTAGATGGTATATTTGGTGGAGATCCAAACGTATTTTGGGGTTTCACGTCGGCAACAGGAGGCAAAACTAACAGACACATGGTTTGTGTGAATAAGCTGGAATTCAAAGAAGTAATTGCATTTTCATACAATGATCGCAAATTACTTTTGAATGGAGGTTCTTATATTATTAATAATCTAGATTTTCCTTCTGGAAGTACAGTAATTCCTAAAAAAGCATACAAAGAACTGGATAATTTATTGTCCTTTTTTCTAGAAAATAGTTCTCATACCATCATTTTAGATGGATTTACTGATTCGTCGGGAAGTGACGATAATAATTTAAGATTATCAAAATTAAGGGCAAAAGCTATTGCTGATTATCTAATTAAAAATGGTTTGTCTAAAGACCGGATTTATTATTATGGACATGGTGAAAAAAATCCTTTAGAATCAAACGCAAACGAAGAAGGAAGAAAAAAAAATAGGAGAATTCAAGTTCAAATGACAGTCCTTAAAGT
>JAHEAQ010000005.1:13055-108930 GCA_024642705.1 Bacteroidota bacterium
TTAGCATTTTAAAGTAAAGAAAACCATTATCTTCTCTGAAAGTGGAGAGATTATAAATGGCTAATTAATTGAAATTTCGAAAAAGTTTATAGAGAGAGGTCAGGCAAAAACGGTTGGCTTCTATTATTTTTTAGCCAATGTTAGGGCATGAACCATAGCTAAGTTGTTACTAAGAGGAATCCAATTGTCACCCTTGTTTTTCGAATAATAAACATTTCCAGTTGTAGTTCCAAAAGCAACAAAATTTTTCTTGGCTAATAGGCTGTGCCTATAAACAATATCGAAACAATTTTCTTGTGGAAGACCTTTTCGTAAGTCAATCCAATTTTTTCCTCCATCATCGGTTCTGCAAATACATAGTGCTTTATCTATTGGAATTCTTTTTTCGTCTGCTATTGCAGGAGCTACCCAAACTTGGTTATAGTTATCTTCTGCGACAGCTATTGCAAAACCAAAATGAGCTGGGCCTCCGGGTTGACTTACTTTTTCCCAAATTTTCCCATTATTTGAGGATTTAAAAATGCCGCAATGGTTTTGCTGCCAAAGGCAATCTGAATTATTTTTAGAGCGAATTAATAAATGAGGATCATGGCCATATTCAGAATTTGGATCGGGCAAGAATTCAGCTGTTAAACCTTTATTTTTAGCAAACCAAGAGTTGCCATTATCTTCTGACTCAAAAACTCCTGCACAACTAATACCGATTTGAATTTTGTTTTCATCTCTAGGGTCCAAATTAATAGAATGGATCCCAGGATGATCAAATCCACCTCCGAACCAGTTGTTTGCGCGAGATTCATGATTCCACAAACTACTATTC
The DNA here is from genome assembly GCA_024642705.1 of Bacteroidota bacterium. Lineage (GTDB taxonomy): Bacteria > Bacteroidota > Bacteroidia > Chitinophagales > Saprospiraceae > Portibacter. The sequence goes on from JAHEAQ010000005.1 coordinate 13,876, forward strand.
AGATTCCACGTTACTCCATTGTCTTCACTAATAAACAATCCACCTGGTATCGTTCCAATAATCATTCGTTCGGGATTACTTAATCCTCCGTGGTTAATGCTCCAAATATAGGTGGTCGATGCTTTTATTCCTGGTTTGATTTCCGCACCCTCAGGATATGTTGGCGGTGTTAATTCTTTCCAAGTTTTCCCTTTATCATCGGATCTATGAAGTTTCACTCCCCAATGGCCGTGATCTAAAGCAACCCACCAATTTCCATTTCGTGGATCTTCATAACTCATGGTAACTGGAATTGAATCAAAATGGCTCTCTGTGACTTTCCAATTATCATTAATTTCTTCTGCAATTACAAGCCCTTTTCTGGTAGAAATTAGTAAAACATTTTTCATTTTTGATTTACATTTTGGAATTAATCCAATCTAGTACGTTATTCATTACTTCAAGCTTTTCGGGCTCATTTAGGAGTTCATGATATAACCCTGGATATTCGGTTAGTTTTTTATCACTTGAGGAAATATTTTTAAAGAAATCCTCAGAGGCAAAAGGATATACTACTTTATCAGATTTGGAATAATTGAGATATAAATTTTGCTTTATTTGCGATGCATTTTCTCTAATCCATTTTCCTGCATTATCGAATTCATTTATCATTTTCGGTTTGCTACCCCCTCTATAGACCAATGGGTCATGGTCATATTTATCTCTTACCTCTTTATCCCTGCTAATAAATTTACTATCAAGTTTTACAGTCTGAATGTTTGGTAAAATTTTGGCAAGAAATCGAATAATGGCGACCAATATTTTAGGTTGATTTGAACTAATGTCAAAAGCAGGATTGCTCAAAATAATATTTTCAATATTGGCAATTTTATTTTTTGCAGCTGCAATACTAAGAATTAGTCCGCCCATACTATGTCCCAAAACAAATAAAGGTACATTGTCATAATCTGATCTAAAACTTTGTGTTATAGTGGCAAGATCGTCAATAAAGTACTCAAAATTGTCAACATTTGCTCTTTCTCCTTTGGATAAACCATGTCCTCTAAGATCGAATGATCTGACAGCAATTTTATTTTCATTGAAAAATTTTGCTACATGGTCGTAACGACCTGCATGTTCCGCATATCCATGCACTATCAATATCGCTGCTTTTGGATTTTCAATATTCCAATCAATTATATGAGTCGCGATTCCGTTGATTAATTTATTCGTTGAATTCATGATGAAATTTAGTAAAAAGCAATTATAAATGTTAATAATTCTCTAATGATTTATAAATCATGATTAATTCAAACCTAAAAATTTATGTTAGCACTATTTTTTATATTGCCTATGACTAAAAAGATATTTTATATCATTATTTTTTTCTGCTTTTTATCTGGATGTGGAATAGATTCTTTACCAATTACAAATTCGAATCTTTCTGGATATTGGATAGCCGGGGCATGGGAAGTGGATAAGGGAATCTTCATGCCACAAACTGAGTTTATGGAAATTAAGCAGGATGGTAGAATAAAATATTTGAAAAATTTTAGTCAAGATACTTTCCTTTCCTATACAATTAAAAGCGATTCAGTTGTATTTCCTTATATGACTTTACCCATTCAAGCCATTAAAAGACATAAAAAGACACTAGAAATTGGTCAAACCTACCCAATGCATTATTTAAAAGTAGAAAAATCTAGTGTTGAATTGGATTCCACTCAAATAAGAGATAAATTAATTGCAAAAAATTGGGTGAGTAAAAATGAGGTTTTAGATTTTGAAATGGATAGCATAATTGTTTATAAAAGTAATCTCAAGAATAAAGAAAAACTTTGTTGGAAAATTTTGGATTTAGAGGGCCATAAAATATTACAAAAAAGAGGAAATTTTATGGAATGCGAAAGTCCAGAAAGATTTATGGAACATATAAGTTTGTTTGATGAAGAAAGAATGGTTATTGAACGGTGGGAAGAAGGTGCCTTTCGAACGATAGTTTACAAATCTTCAAATGCATCTCCTCCAAATTTCAATTATGAAGAATTCAGCTTATGTAACCCATATACTTATAGATTTTCAACGTTAAATAGATACAATTTTAGAATAGCCAATTATGAAGGAGGTCTTTACAAACTAAAACAAATTTTTGACAAAGACTTTAATAAAGTAGATATTGGAAAAATTGACGGAATTGTGAAAATTGGTTTTATGGTTAATTGCAGGGGAGATATTGGAGAATTCGATATATTGGAACTAGATTACGATTACAAAAAAATAAAATTGAATGACAACATTTCAGCTCAATTGTTAAAAATTTTAAAATCTACAGGCAATTGGAACCCAGGAGTAGGAAGAAATGGGGAAGTAGATTCTTACAAATTTTTATATTTCAAAATTAAAGATGGAAGGATTAGCGAAATATTTCCTTAGTATTTTTTTTATAACTATACTTTTTTATTCATGTGACAAAATGCCATTAGAATATAGGCTTCAATATGCCTATACGAGAAGTGAACAGGATAGTCTGGAAATAAGGATTAACCGGGAAATAAATAGATTATACGATGGCAGTTTATTGAAGGATTCTAAATTGGATACTTTAATTGCTATTAATCCTGACAAGGAAGAATATTATAGAAAAAAGGCTATTCCGCTTACAAGATATGGTGATTATCATGGGGCATTTCCATTAATAGAAAAATCAGTCCAGTTGGATCCGTACAATGGCTTATATTTTACTGGATGGCAAATTTTATATATGTACAGAGATTATGAAAGAGCGATAGAGTATTTTTCTTATTACGATGATATTTCTACAGGTGTAGATTATATCTGGGGAGAAAATATTAATTTTTTATTAGGATTGTCTTATAAGCAGTTAGGTCAATATGACAAGGCAGTCGAGGAATTTGACAAATACATTTTGTATAGTGGACTTAAAATAAATGAATATGCATATGTCTATAGAGGAATCGCAAATTTGAGAAATGAGTGCCTCGAATCTGCCATAATTGACTTTGATAAAGCATTGGAAATATTTCCAAAATGCACAATGGCAATGGTTTATAAAGGAGAAACATTAATCAATCAAAACAAATGTTCAGAAGCTGAATTCTATCTTAAAGAAGCACAGCAATTATTGTTAAAAGGTTCTAAAAAGACGCATCCATATGTGGAAGTATTTGATGAAGTGCAATTGGTCCAAGTTGAAGATTTGTTGAGTTTGGTTCAAATTTTTGGGACCTGAGAATTAGCCAATATTTTCCTAAGATTATATATTAAGTTAGGTCATTTTACGCCTCTCTTTTTATTCAAAATTAATGGTATCTGATAAAACCAATCCGAAATCACTCAAATTTCCCAGAAATAAAAGGCTTTTGAAGTGGGTGGGCACTCTGGTGCTTGTTTTGTTTTTGTCAAATTCTACATCAATCATTTCAACCTTACAAGATTTTTTAGCTCTAGAGGACAATAGTCTAGTAAAATAAAATGTGAAAATGACTTTGATCACTTAAGGTGAGGAATTTAATCGGACGAATAGGATTTAAAAATCTAATATCTGAAAAAATAATAAATGTTAACCCAGAAATGATGTGATCAAAATCCTATATCATTCTTTTTTTCGCTTAAAGTCTCCCCGCTTCCAAGCCTGTACAAATTTAGCCCACGCAGCTAAATCAAATATTTTTTGTGGTCTGAATTGGCCTTCATAATAGGATGCGGCAGCTTGATCTCGCATATATATATTTCCAGCTTCGAATCCGTCACCTGGAACACTATACCTTATGCTTGCAAGAGCATTTGCTGCAAGATTTTCTTTAGCTCTTTCCTGCATTTCATTTGAAACATCAATAGCTAAAAATTCAATATCAAAAAATTCTCTGCTAGGCCAAGGATATATTACTGCTTCTGGAAGCAGCACCGAATCTTGAGACATGATCTGAATAAAAGAATACATGTTAGATCTAATTGTATCAGGGATTACAAATTCTGTAGTCTGATATCCAATGTGTGAAAAAACGATTACTTCTCCAACTTTGCCAACAAGGGAAAAGAAACCATTGATTTCTGAAACTGTTCCTCTACTGGTTCCTTTTACTCCGATATTGGTATAAGGCAAAGGCACTACATCTCCACCTTGATCTGTAACAACTAAACCTGAAAATTGTACAACTTTAATCGAATCTTGTTTTTTCTGAGAAAAAAGAAGCTGACCCGAGCAAAGAAAGATCATTAGCAAAGTATAATTTAGTAAGGTTTTTTTCATTTTTTTTCGCTTAACTCTTTATTCAGCCATTAATTTAAAATACAAATGTAATTATTATAAAACTTCCTTTTGGTTTGTTTGAAGAAAACAAATTTCATTATACAAAATTAATTTGGTCTATTATAATTATATCACCTAACGCTATTTGACATATCGATTGTAAGAATTGCAATAAATTTAACAAAGTTTTAACCCTTTAAGAAGTATTGTTCGTGACATATTTCAGGTTCAAACTAAAGTTTTCCCGCTGTCAGTAAGGGTACAATGAATAAAAATAGTCTTAATTCTAGAAAACATGGGATTGCCTATTTCATTCCCAAATTTTTTAAGCAAAAAGTCTTAAAGTTAAATTATGCATTGGATCTTTATCTTAACCTTTATCCTATTTGGAAATTTTCATAATGTAAGTCAAATAAATAGTCCGATTATCAAAAAATTTTCCAAAATTCAACAAGACAATAAATTTATCATATCAGAGTCTATTTTTGAAAGTGGGGTTGTAGAAAATTACATCACAACTGTACCAATGGTAGAATTGAAAAAGGCTAAGAACTTAAACCATAATTTAGGCTGGATTAGAAATATTGAATGGGATGAAAATCTAAATCAAAAAGGGTGTCAAATAACTTTAAATGGAATTTCTTCGATTGAAAAAGCCTTTAATAATGCGCTCACCCTTTTAGAAGAAAGATCAAAAAGTCCCCAAGAAACCATGAAAAGGATCCATTTAGAAGAAAATTTCTTGTGTCTTTCGCCTTCAGAGCAATCAAATAGTATAATTGCAAAAATTAGGGAATCCCTTTCTTCGATGGATGATTATAAAGTTTTAATAGAAATAGGTCCCAATAACAACAGTATTAAAAATCAAGCCTACTTTTTGACAACTAACAATGAAAAAATAGTTTATCCCCACATAAGAGCAATATATAATTGGGTTTTTGCTGATCAATTATCTGGTTGGCACAATAGGAATTTAATTTTGAGTGGTGATAGAAATGAAAGTTCAAATGAAATTATATTAGTAGAACAGTCAATTTTCGAGGATGAAAATGAATTAACTAAAATAGTAATGGAAACTATAATTTCAAATCCAAATTTTGAAAATGGCACTTATGTTAGCTTTTAATAAGCATTTTTGCCATAAATTCATGACAGAAATTAAAAATTTGATCGTTTGTTAAATTTCATAAAAAATAAAAAGCTGCCCTTTAATCAAGAAAAATAATATCACATCTTCAGCAAATTGGAGATGCCTAGATATTCCTTAACAACCAAAATATTTTAAAAAGAAAAAGCTGAATTAATTCAGCTTTTTCTTTTTAGTGGCTATACTAATTATGAAAATCATTTAAAAACTAAAGAAAAACCTTTAAAAAGGTCCTAAATTCAATGCATAATTCAGTACTTCGTTCATTTTTTCTACATATATAAATTCTACTCCGCCTATATATCTTGGATCAATTTCTTCCACATGCCTTCTATTATCGGCACACATAATAATGGTGTCAACACCTGATCTTTTTGCAGCCAACACTTTTTCTTTAATTCCTCCAACGGGTAAAACTTTTCCTCTTAGCGTAATTTCTCCAGTCATTGCTAAGTTTTTCTTGACTGATTTTTTCTTGAATGCAGATACAAGAGCTGTTAACATAGTAATTCCTGCGCTTGGGCCATCTTTCGGAGTTGCCCCTTCGGGAACATGAATATGTACATCGAAGTTTTCAAGCTTTTCTTTACTAATTCCAATAGAATCTGCATTTGCTTTGATATAACTTAAAGCTGTAGTGGCTGATTCTTTCATCACATCTCCCAAGTTTCCAGTTAATATGAGCTTCCCTTTTCCTTCACTCAAACTAGCCTCTATATATAATATATCTCCTCCTACTCGAGTCCACGCAAGACCAATTGCTAATCCTGGAACCATTTCTTCAGCATACCGCTCTCTTGGAAATTTTTCTACACCCAACATGGACTTCAAATCAGAAATTTTAATCGTTTTCGTATATTTCTGTTCCATCCCTATGCTCTTTGCCACATTTCGCATCACTCCAGCAATTTGTCGATTCAAATTTCGAACTCCTGATTCTCTTGTATATTTTCTAATGATGTATTCAATGACTTCATCTTTCAACTTAATATCAGAATTTTTGAGACCATGTTCTGTCTTTAATTGCGGAATCAAATGCTTTTTGGCAATTTCAATTTTTTCTTCCGTCGAATAACCACCAATTTCAATAATCTCCATCCTATCAAGCAATGCCGGTTGAATTTGACTTAAACTATTAGCTGTGGCCACAAAAAGTATCTTAGAAAGGTCATATTCCATTTCTAAGTAATTATCATAGAAAGTTGCATTCTGTTCTGGATCCAATACCTCTAATAGTGCAGACGATGGATCACCCCTGTGATCTTTACCCAATTTATCAATTTCATCTAAGATGAAAAGTGGATTTGAAGAACCTGCTTTTTTTACAGATTGAATGATTCTTCCTGGCATAGCACCTATGTAAGTCTTCCTATGTCCTCTAATTTCACTTTCGTCATGCAAGCCTCCCAATGACATTCTAATGAAATTTCTTTCTAAAGCCCGCGCAATTGACTTTCCTAATGATGTTTTTCCGACACCTGGAGGGCCTACTAAACATAAAATAGGTGCTTTCATATCCCCTTTTAGCTTTAGTACTGCGAGATGTTCTAGAATTCTTTGTTTGACATCTTCAAGTCCATGATGATCGGAATCTAGGATTTCTTTTACTTTTTTGAGATTGAAATTATCCTTTGTATACTCGTGCCATGGCAATTCTAACATGAGTTCCAAGTAATTCATTTGAATCGAATATTCTGCAACCTGAGGATTCATTCTTTTTACTTTTTGCAAAGTTTTTTCAAATGCCTCACCAGCCTCTTTTGACCATTTTTTAGCTGCAGCTTTTTGAGCTAAAATTTCTAATTCTTCTTGCTGAGGATTTTGACCAAGCTCTTCCTGAATCGTTTTTAATTGCTGATTTAAATAGAAATTTCTTTGTTGCTCTTCAATATCACCTTTAACTTTGGAATCAATCTGATCCTTAATTTCAAGCATTTTTAACTCAGAATTCATGTGCTTTAAAATCGCTTCAGCAGATTTTATGGTATCCGTTATTTCTAAAATATTTTGTTTTTTTCCGACTGTGATATTCAAGTTGGAAGCAATAAAATTTTGCAAAAAGCTATTGCTTTTGATATTATTAAGCATCATAATAGCTTCTGAAGGAATCTGCGGTGAAAGCTCTATTATTTTCTTAGCCATATCTCTAATAGAAGATATCAGTGCATCATATTCCAGCTCATTTTCTGGTTTAGTCATCACCAATTTCGATACTTTCCCATTGAAGAAAGGTTCATCGCTAATCATTTCGTCCAAGCTAAACTTGGATCGTCCTTGCAAAATTGCAGTTGTTGAACCATCTGGCATTTGTATTTTTTTGATGATTTTTGCAACCGTTCCAACATTGTACAGATCCTCAGAGTCAGGATTTTCTATTTGTAATTCTTTCTGAGAGATAACACCGATAAATTTATTGGAGTCAAAAGCTTTGGAAACTGCTGCAATAGATTTATTTCTTCCAACAGTTATTGGAATAACCACACCAGGAAAAAGAACAGTATTTCTAAGCGCAAGAATTGGAAGTTCAGGTCCTAATTCGTCATGCTTTTGATCTTCATCGTCACTATCGCCAATAGAAAAGAAAGGAATTATTTCTTGGTCTTCTTTCGAAGAATTTAAAGATATATTTTTGAACATTCTTGGATGTTTATTTTAATCAATATAAAAATTTGAATTTTTCTACACATTTCTATCCTTCACATTCATTTCAAGTTCAATTTCTATACCATAAGAAATAAACATAATCTGCTCTGCCAAAACACAATTTGAGGACTATTTATAAGACAAAAAGTCAGTTGGATCAAAAATAAAACCTAAATTTTGACAGAATTATCGAATTCAAATTGGATTTCATCTTCATTAAATTCTAATTCTTGGCCTATTTATGAAGCTGTTTCCAAAACTTCATTCTGTGATATTTTGGTTGATTCAAAAACTCCATCTTCAATTATTTGATCCAGTTCAAATTTCAGATTATCAATAATGAATTCTTGCCGTTCCGGCGTATTTTTGCCCATATAATATCCTAGAACATCATCTATCTTTGTGTGCTCCATCAAGAAAACTGGTTCTAAATGAATATTATCCCCAATAAAATCTTCAAATTCATTAGGAGATATTTCGCCAAGACCTTTGAATCTAGTTACTTCAGCTTTACCTCTAAGTTTTTGGATAGCTTCTTGTTTTTCCTTTTCAGAATAGCAATAGAAAGTTTGCTTTTTATCCCTAACCCTAAATAATGGAGTATCAAGAATATACAAATGTCCTTGTTTTACTAACTCAGGAAAAAATTGAAGGAAAAAAGTCAATAGCAATAATCTAATATGCATTCCATCCACATCAGCATCTGTTGCTATAACGACCCTATTGTAACGTAACCCTTCGATTCCATCTTCAATATTAAGGGCATGCTGCAATAAATTTAATTCTTCATTTTGGTAAACAATTTTTTTTGTCAATCCGTAACAATTCAGCGGTTTACCTCTAAGACTAAATACTGCCTCCGTTTGAACATTTCTAGCTTTTGTAATAGAACCACTTGCAGAATCTCCCTCTGTAATAAAAATGGTTGTATTTAATTTCAAACTATCATCAGCCTTACCTTCATCGTAATGTATCCTACAATCTCTCAATTTTTTGTTGTGTAGATTTGCTTTTTTTGCTCTTTGGTTGGCAAGTTTCTTAATGCCAGAAATTTCCTTCCTTTCGCGCTCGGATTGTTGAATTCTTTTCAGTAATTGATTAGCAACTTCGGCATTTTTATGCAGATAATTGTCCAATTCTAGTTTTATAAAATCCATTATAAAAGATCGAACGGAAGGACCATCAGGTGCCATATTCATTGAACCCAGCTTTGTTTTAGTTTGTGATTCAAATACAGGTTCTTCAACTCTAACGCTTATTGCTGCAACTATAGCAGTCTGAATGTCTTTGGTATCAAATGATTTATTATAAAACTCTCTTACTGCTTTGACAATTCCTTCTCTAAATGCTGCCAAGTGCGTTCCTCCTTGAGTAGTATTCTGTCCATTCACAAAGGAGTAGTATTCTTCGCCATATTGTTGCCCGTGCGTTAATGCAACCTCAATGTCTTCGCCTTTCAAATGAATGATTGGATATCTTATGGAGTCAGGCTCAGTTTTACGCTCAAGAAGATCCAGAAGACCATTTTTAGAATAAAATGTTTTGGAATTGTACTTAATTCGCAGACCCGAATTCAAGTAAGCATAATTCCAAAGTTGGTTTTCAATATATTCTGCTCTGAATCGAAAATTTTTAAATATTTCATTGTCAGGATAAAATTCTATCAGTGTTCCATTTTGAGATTGATCCTCTTTTATGTTTTCGTCCTTAACTAATGATCCTCCATTAAATTCTGCACTTTTTGTTTTTCCGTCCCTAAAAGATTGAACCATGAAAAAACTAGAAAGTGCATTCACAGCTTTAGTACCTACGCCGTTTAATCCGACGGACTTTTTGAATGCTTTTGAGTCGTATTTTCCACCTGTGTTTATTTTTGAAACACAATCCACAACTTTCCCAAGAGGTATTCCACGGCCATAATCTCTAATGGATACTTTCCCTTCTTCAATGAACAGATCAATCTGCTTGCCATGACCCATGACATATTCATCGATGCAATTGTCAATGACCTCCTTAATTAGTATATAAATTCCATCATCTTGGGAAGAGCCATCACCTAGTTTTCCAATATACATACCTGGTCTTAACCTAATATGCTCTTTCCAATCTAACGATCTTATGTTTTCCTCTGTATATTTAACTTCTGTCATTTGAATGTTGTTTCCAGGTTCACTTAGGATACAAATTTAGCAATTCATATTAAACATTATAATAATGAGTGCCTACTGATTTATAAAAAAAATTGGTTTGAATGTTATCGAACTTGAATTATGGCGCTTAAATGGAATAAAGCTCCTGCCAATACAAAAAGATGCCACACGAAATGATAATATTTTTTCTTATCATTTGCATAATAATAGACTCCGCCAGTATATGCGATACCACCAGCAATTACTAAACCTATTATTTTAAAGTCAAAGTAGCTATAAAATGGATGAATCATAAAGACCAGCATCCAGCCCATTCCTAAATAAAAGATCAAAGAAAGTTTTTCGAATTTGCCTGTGAAATAAAGCTTAAAGATTGTTCCAACTAAAACAATTCCCCACATTATGCCAAAAAACAACCATTGTGAAAAACCTTCAAGGCAAGCAAATATAAATGGGGTATATGTTCCAGCAATCATAAAATAGATAGAAATATGATCAACTTTCTGAAGATGCTTTTTAATTTCTTGCTTTTTAATCGAATGGTAAATGGTTGAACTGAGAAATAAAAACACAAAACTAAAGCCATACAAAATAACGGCTAGTTTAATGAATTCAATATCACTGTAATATAAATCAATGCATAGAAAGGGCAAAAATAGAATCCCTATAAGTGCACCAAGCCCATGTGAAAATGAATTGACTAACTCTTCTTTGCTACTTTGAATCATAAATTAAAAAACTGAAATTAATTTTTATTTCTTTCAGGAAACATCTGAGCGACAAAAGTTGGAAATGATGCACTTCCATAGTGTGCAAAATGACTATTAGCAGAAATATCAATCTTATAATCTTCTGCAAATTTATTTAAGAAATTTGTAAAAGTACTATAATCCATATTCCGAGAATTTGGTTTTGGATAGTAAACAATATGTTCAATAGAACCGTCTGAAGCGAAAAATACATTAATCCATATTTTCAAACCTTTAATATCAAATCCTTGATCACTTGCAAATTCTTCCATGTCTGCAAGCATATATACCCATTTTTTATAGGCTTGGTCCATTGAATTGTTACAAACTTCCAAAAGTAGTTTTGGCGTATTAGTAACCAATTCTCCGTAAGCAGTGTCATCTTCAGAAATTAAAAAAACTTGAGGAGTTTTTGAGATAGAATTAGTGCCGTTAGCACTCTGAGAAAAGGCTGCAGAATTTAAAAAAAAGGATATAAATAGTATGAATATAATTTTTTCCACTATACAAATTGTAAAAATATTTTGATTCTATGTAGTATAATTTCGCTACTAAATTATTGTTAATAACCGAATTAAACGAAACTTATTATTAATATTTTAATTTTTATCTTAATTCTTACATAAATGATGCAAAAAGGACTTTCTAATTTATTAAAAAATTAAAAGTTTTGGTTCTTGCTTTCTTATTGAATTAATTTTTTAGTTTAGTAATTGAACAGCTTAAAAATTTTATGTGGATTGATCTTGGTTTCTTGGTTTTCATTGGATATGGTTTCTATTTGGGATATTCTAGAGGAATTCTCAAAACACTATATTCAATACTTTCTATCGTTATTGCTATTTTACTTTGTTTCAAACTTTCTCCTTTTTTTATAGAGTTTATTTCGAATACCTTGAAACTAGGTGCAACCATCAGCTTTATCCTAGGTTTCATTCTTTGTTTCTTTGGAATTATTTTTATTGTAAGGCTAGCCGGTAGAGGTGTAGAAAAATTATTCAAAGCAATTAAAATAAATTTTATCAATAAAATCGCTGGCGGTGTCATGATGTCAATTCTTTTTGTTATTTCGTTTTCTTTTATTGTTGGGTTTTTGAATCAGACAAAATTACTTTCTGAACCTCAAAAATTACAATCCCTGATGTTTGAAAGATTAGAACCAATTCCTCTCCAAGCAAAAGGAGCCATAGAACAACTTAAACCAGCATTCAAAGGCTTTTGGGACAAATCAAGAGAAGCTATAAATGAGTCTAATAATACCATAGATCCAATTCATAATGAAAACATTGAAAAATAATAACGTAAGCACAAACATAAGTATTAGCAGACCTTTTGAGGAGGAATCATTAGATTATGACCTTTTTATGCCTTGGAAAAATAGTTTTGCGGGAAACTCATTTTTTCAGTGGATCAGAGATAAATATGATGATTTTGAAAATATGGAAGTACAAGATGATAAACATATTTTCTTTTTTAAAAATGAATCAACTTTTGCTTTTAGGATAGATATAGACATTTTCAATATGCATCCAAATCTACTTTGGAATTATTGGAAAGATCAAATAAAAGAACATGGTTATCATTTGAAAAATAGCGAAGTGTTGCAAAAAGAAAAACTTAACACACTCCGATATTACCTAAAACCTAGTTTGAAAATTAAAATGGAAAACAAACAATTATTTGGCAACATCACTTTGGAAATTATAAAAAATGAAGCCTTCCCAAAGTATATTATGATGAAATGTTCTTGGTATAATGGTTTTCAATATGAAAATCCATTGTCAAGTAAAGCTTTAATTCAAATGATTACGAATTAATAGCCTCCCAAATAAGATCTTTTAAAGGCATTAAATTGTGTCCAGTAACTGCTGAGAAAAAAATGATTGGAACATCTTCAGGAAGGTCTTCTTGCAACATTTCTTTCAATTCCTTATCAATTAGATCAAATTTAGATATACCCAAAATTCTTTTCTTATCCAGCAATTCAGGATTGAACTTTTCAAGTTCATTGCATAAAATATTATAGGATTCTTTAATGTTATCGGCATCTGCAGGTACAATAAACAACAATACTGAATTCCTTTCTATATGCCTTAAGAATCTTAATCCTAGCCCTTTACCTTCATGCGCTTTTTCAATTATTCCAGGAATATCAGCCATTATAAAAGACCGAGAATCTCTATAACCAACTATACCGAGATTTGGAACTAAGGTTGTAAAGGGATAATCTCCAATTTTTGGTTCAGCAGCTGAAATAGATGAAAGAAGTGTTGATTTTCCAGCATTTGGAAATCCAACTAGACCGACGTCTGCAAGGACTTTGAGTTCTAAAATTTTCCAAATTTCCGTGCCCAATTCGCCTTGTTGAGCAAATCGTGGAGATTGGTTTGTAGAGGATTTAAAATGAGAGTTACCCATTCCACCTCGACCTCCTGGTGCAATAATTTCCATTTGATCATGAGCGCTAATTTCGAACATCACTTCCCCAGTCTCTGCGTCTTTTGCTATTGTTCCAAGCGGAACATCCAAGATTATATCTTCGCCAAAAGCCCCAGTTTGATTATTTCTATTTCCTATGGATCCTGGACCAGCAATAACATGTTTTCTATATTTCAACGGAAGTAATGTCCACATTTGTTCATTTCCACGTAGTATTATATGTCCACCACGTCCACCATCCCCACCGTCAGGACCTCCTTTTGGTGTGGTCTTATCTCTGTGAAAATGAGCTGAACCATTACCTCCTGCTCCTGATCTACAGCAAATTTTTACGTAATCAACAAAATTCTTTTCTGACATTATTTTTATTTCTTACGTTTCCAAATTAAAACGCACTTCAAAATTGATTCATTATCCTAACGAATCAATTCTAGTACAAAGTCTATTAAATATTTCTTCAATGGTACCTAATCCATCTATTGAATACGATTTACCAAATTGTTGGTAATATTCATAAACAGTAGAAGTAGAGTGGTTATATACTTCAATTCTTTTTCTAATGATTGATTCATCATTATCATCAGATCTACCTGATGTTTTTCCTCTTTCTAAAATCCTTTTTACAATCTCATTGTCGTCTACTTCAAGTGCTATTAAAGCTTGAATTTTTTGATCTTTTGATTCTAAAAATTTATCCAAAGATTCTGCTTGAGGAATAGTTCGTGGAAATCCGTCAAAAATAAATCCTTTAACATCTGGATTGGCTTCCACTTTATTTTTCAACATTCCGATGGTGACTTCGTCAGGCACCAATTCACCTTTTTCCATAAAAGCTTTTGCTTTGAGTCCCAATTCAGTCTTATTTCCTATTTCATAGCGAAATAAATCACCTGTGGAAATATGCAACAATTTGTATTTCTGCACTAATTTGAGTGCTTGCGTCCCTTTACCCGAACCTGGAGGGCCGAACAGTATTAAATTAACCATGTTTGCCGTATTTGTATCTGAAAATGCTAATTTAGAAATATCTTTTTTAAAAAAAAACTTCCAAATCTTTCTAAAGAATTTAATCATAAATAATTGGCCTGCAACTGCCGTTTTGTTTGAACTTAAAAAGTAAATATAAGTCAATGAATTTTATTATTGATTAGTTCAATATATTTCTTCCTGATATAATTTTTTTTGACCAATATCTAGACTGGTAAATATTTTCTTCAATTATTCCCCTAGAAGATGAGGCGTGAATCATAAACAATTCATTTTTTTCATTCTTTGTAATAATTCCAACATGGGAAATTTTTTTGTTTTGTCCTAAAAAAATTAAATCTCCAGGCTTCAAATCGTCAATCTTTACCAGTTTCCCTTGCTTAGATTGATCTACAGAACTTGCTCCTACTATGATATCGTTTTTTGTGAGAACATAATGACTAAAACCTGAGCAATCGAAACCTTTTGGAGTTTTTCCTGCTTTTTTGTATTTGACACCTTTATATTTACGAGCAGTTTCTACAATTTCATTTCTTTTTCTTAATTCTTCTTTTTTAGAAAGCGAGTTTGTAGGTGCATAATACTTTTTGGGAATTGGCTTATGCGATATGCATGCACTAAAAACTGTGTGAAAAAAAATATATAAAAGCAGCGAAAAACGCATTGTTCCGTTCCATTTAAATAGAGAATATGAACTTTTCTTAGATATTAGACTCATTATTAAAAGTTAGTATAAAATAGTTAATTGCAATTTTTCCATGACTTGATCTTTTGATCAAGTCATTTTTATTTTCAGAAAAACTGAGCAATTGAGTCTAGAACGATAAAATCTTTCGATTTCTTATATCAATTAAGCATGTATAGATATTACTGTAAAAGTAAAATCTAAAAAAAAAGGGAACCAATTGATTCCCTTATATTATCCTAAATGTTTAATTCTAATTATTTTTTACCAGGTTTTGGCTTTGCATCTGCAGCTGCAGTAGCACTCTTAAGTGCTCTTGGAATTGCAATTTGTGCTACTGGAGTTGCTAAAGCAGATAAAACTTCAATTCCTTCTGTAATTTCAACGTCTTTAACTCTTACAGATTGACCAAGTCCCAAACCATCAATAGAAACGAATAATTTGTCCACTAAATTAGCTGGATTAACTTTTATTTTAATTGATCTCATTGTTTGAATCAATTTACCACCCGCTTTTACTCCAGGAGAAGCACCTTTGAATCCAATTGGTAATTCCACTTTTATAGGAACACCTGCTTGCAATCTCAAAAAGTCAATATGCAAAATTTCATCTGAAACAGGATGCATTTGAATATCTTTCAAAATACAATTAGTTTCAACTCCATTGATATCTATGGATGCTATTTTAAAATCTGGAGTGTACACCAAATTTTTAACTTGAGCAGGAAGAACAGAAAAATATTCTACTTCTTTACCACCATACATTACACATGGTATTTTACCCTCTCTTCTAGCTGCTTTTGCACTCTTAGAGCCTATTTCTAATCTTTTATCAGCTTTAATGCTTATGGTCTCCATTATAACTATTTTATTATAATTTTTAAAAAGGACTGCAAAGATAATTTATTTATTCAAATATTTCGTGATTAATAATAAATCTTTCATAAAATACAAAAGATTTTATTTGAAGTATATCCCAAATAAAGAATTTATATCAATTCAATCCAGTTTAAGTTAATGAAGAAGCTGTTAATTTCATTTTATTATTAAATAACAAGAGAAAAGATTCAATTCCAAATCATATATATTAATTTTACCAATACATTAAATTTATCCTATGGATTTTTGTCACTTGCATTGTCATACACAATTTTCACTATTAGACGGAGCTGCCGATATTGGTATACTTATGGACAAAGCTGTTGCAGACAATCAATTAGGGGTTGCAATTACTGACCATGGAAATATGTTTGGAGCTTTCAAGTTTGTTGCAGAAGCCAATAAAAGAGGAATCAAAGCATTGGTGGGTTGCGAATTCTATATGGTAGAAGATCGATTCAAACAAACATTTTTGAAATCAAAAGGGGAAAAAGACAATAGGTTTCATCAACTTATGTTAGCTAAAAATCAGAAAGGTTATGAAAATTTATCCAAACTGTGCTCTCTAGGCTATATTGATGGTTTGTATGGAAAATTTCCAAGAATTGATAAAGAATTAATAGAAAAATATCATGAAGGACTTATTGCAACCAGCTGTTGTATTGGTGCGGAAATTCCACAAGCCATATTAAAAGGTGATATAGAAGGAGCGGAAAAAAAGTTGCGCTGGTGGATAGACCTACTAGGTGAAGATTTCTATATTGAACTGCAAAGACATCAAGGCCTTGAATCGATTGATGATTCAGGAATGTCACAAGAAGATGTCAATCAAATTTTAGTTGGGTTTGCAAAGAAATATGAGGTAAAAATTATTGCTACAAATGATTCTCATTATGTAGAAAAAGATGATTATAATCCACATGATATTTTATTATGTGTTAATACAGGCAATAAAAAATCAGATACCAATAGATTCAGTTTCCCAAGTTCAGATTTCTATTTTAAAAAGAAGCAAGAGATGATTAATTTATTCAAGGATTTTCCTGAATCAATTGATAACTCAATGGAAATTTACAGCAAGATAGAAACGCCTAAATTAGCTAGAGATATTTTATTGCCTAATTTCCCCCTTCCGGGTGAATTCACAAATCAATCAGACTTTATGAGGGATTTGGTGTATAAGGGGGCCAAAATGCGTTATGGTGAAATTTCAGAAGTAGTAAGAGAGCGGTTAGAATTGGAACTTGGAATCATTAAGGATATGGGTTTCGATGGTTACTTTCTGATAGTTCAAGATTTTATTGATGCTGCTAGAAAAATGGGTGTCGCAGTTGGACCTGGAAGAGGAAGCGCAGCTGGTTCCGCAGTAGCGTATTGCCTGAGGATAACAAATATTGATCCCATCAAATACAATCTTCTTTTTGAGCGATTTTTGAATCCGGAGCGTATTTCAATGCCAGATATAGATATTGACTTTGATGATTTCGGTCGACAACAAGTAATAGATTGGGTTGTAGATAAATATGGCAAAAAACAAGTTGCTCAAATTATCACTTTTGGAACTATGGCAGCGAAATCATCCATCAGAGATGTGGCAAGAGTTCTAGATCTTCCGCTTGATGAAAGTGATCGGATTGCAAAATTGGTGCCTACTAGACCAGGAACAAAATTTAAAAATATATTTGGCCCCACAGAAAATGAGTTAAAGTCTCTTTGGCAAGGAGATGATTTTAGTTCAGTTCAAAAACTTCAGGAAATTGCAAATCAAACCGATTTGCCGGGAGAAGTTTTAGCTTTAGCTCAAAAATTAGAAGGCTCTGTTAGAAATACAGGAATCCATGCGGCAGGCGTAATCATTGCACCTGGCGATTTAACAAATTACATTCCTATTTGTGCTTCTAAAGATACGGATCTACTTATTACACAATTTGACGGTAGTGTAGTAGAAGATGCCGGAATGCTAAAAATGGACTTTTTGGGTTTAAAGACCCTATCTATTATCAAAGATGCAATTGAAAATATAGTCAGGAGATTTGGGGAAGAAAAGAGAATTGATCCAGATGAAATTCCCATTGACGACGAATTAACCTATGAATTGTTTCAAAAAGGAGACACCATTGGTATTTTTCAATTTGAATCTGAAGGAATGAGGATGAATTTGAAGGAATTAAGGCCAACAGATATTGAAGATTTGATTGCTATGAATGCCTTGTACAGACCTGGCCCTATGGATCATATCCCTTCTTTCATAAAAAGGAAACATGGCGAAGAAGATATAGAGTACCCTCATGAATGGCTGGAATCTATCTTAAAACCTACAAATGGCATAATGGTTTATCAAGAGCAGATTATGCAGACCGCACAGATTATGGCTGGTTATTCATTAGGTCAAGCGGATATGCTCAGAAGAGCCATGGGTAAGAAGAAGAAAAGTGAAATGGACCATCATAATGAGATATTTGTCGCAGGCGCAGTCAAAAAGGGTGTAGATGAAACAAATGCGGATGAAATTTTCAAAGTAATGGCCAAGTTTGCAGAATATGGATTCAACAGATCACATGCTGCAGCATATTCTATTTTGGCGTTCCAAACTGCATACTTAAAAGCTCATTATCCAGCAGAATTTTTGGCCTCTGTGCTTACTCATAATAAAAGTGACATGGACAAAATTAATTTCTTCCTCCGAGAAGCGAAAAGAATGGGAGTCAAAGTTCTTGGGCCGGATATAAATGAAAGTGAATTGAACTTTACGGTCAATGCATTGGGAAATATACGTTTTGGTTTATCCGCTTTGAAAGGAGTAGGAGAAGGCCCAGTAAATGAGATCATTGAAGGTCGTAAGAACGGTAAATATTCCAATATTTTCGATCTTACCAAAAGATTAAATCTTCGATCTGTCAATAAAAAATGCCTTGAAAGTTTAGTACTGGGAGGAGCTTTTGATTCAACAGATGATGGAAATCGTGCTAAATATTTTCAACCTTCAGACAAATACGATACCTATCTTGAAGTTGCTACAAAATTTGGTAATGATTTTCAATCCCAAAAGAATATGTCGGAAAATTCACTTTTTGGAGATTTAAGTGAATTGTTCCTTTCAGAACCAGAAATTCCTGATACTGAACCTTGGAGTTCAATTGAAAAATTGGAAAAAGAAAAGCTTGTTACTGGAATTTATATAAGTGGACATCCATTAGACGACTACCAGCTTGAAATTTCTAATTTTACAAATTGCCCTTTAGAAAAAGCACAAGATGTTCATGGAACAACTTTAAAGATGGCTGGGCTGGTCACTCAATCTTTCATTGGTACTTCTAAAAGAGGCACGGGATATTGTAGATTTACCATTCAGGATTATACAGGATCTCTCGATCTTGGGCTTTTTTCAGAAGATTTTAAAAAATATTCCAATTTGGTAACAGTTGGTGAAGTACTTTATATTGAAGGGTATTTTGAAAAAAATAAGCACAGTGACAGAATTTTCTTCAAAGTCAAAGAAATAAAACTTTTGGATACTATCGGTGCTGAATTAACTAAGTTTATTACTTTACTTTTGCCAGCCAAGTTTGTTAACGAAAACTTTATAGAAGATTTTGAAGTTTTGTGTAAAAATTACAAAGGTTCTCACAAACTAAAAATGCTGCTTGTAGATCAAAAAGAGAACATTAAATTAGAGTTAATTTCAAATGCTTACAAAATTAATGTTAACCATGAATTTGTGGCAGAACTAGAAAAAATGAATGTAAAATATAGGCTAAATTAATTTGCTGAAACATTGAGCTCATTATCAATTTAATATTTCACATATTGGTCCTATCTCATTAAAGTTACATCTCCACGCACTTTAACTTGCTCATTATCAATTAAAGTTACTTTTGCAAAATAGGTATAAACTCCAGAATCAACATCTGAACCATTGAATCTTCCATCCCAACCTTCTGTACCTCCATTGTTAGGTAAAATATTCATTGTTACAAACATTTGATTGCCCCATCTATCAAAAATTCTCAATTCGTCAATACTTTGAATACCTCTACCAGTAAAAACATTAAAGATATCATTAAAACCATCTCCATTTGGAGAAAAGGCATTTGGGAAAAAGACTCGCACAGTTCTACTTACTTTAATTAATATTTCATCCGTTGCTGTGCAACCCATCACATCTTCTGCTACTACGGTATATAAAGTATTCTTACTTGGAAATATTGCAATTCTATCGCAATCATCATTAATGCAAGCAAAATTCGAATTTGGGTCCCAAAATATTTCAGAAATTGGATTAGGACCATCTAAAGTTAATTCAATTATTGTTGTACTATCGCCCAAATCAACCTCTAAATCGGGACCTAAATTTATAATTAGTTCTTCTGGCTGATCAATGGTTAGCGTAGAATCATAAGAACATCCAGAATTATCATATACCGATAATTCATAGACTCCCGCAAAAACACTTACACAACTATCGATTGGAAATAAAGGGCCATTATTTATGCTAAATCTATATCCTTGCCCAGAGCCTCCTGTAGCATTTTGAATAGAGATACAAGTTTTATCACCAAAACAAATAGGTGCATCTGGATCAGGAATTACTGCGGTGATCGGTGGAGGAGCAATCATGGTATAAGTTGTTGAATCTGTGCACCCTTTGATATCAGTTACTGTAATAAAGAATTCACCTTGGCCCAATCCATTTGCACTGTTAGTAGTCGATATTCCATCGTTCCATTCAAAACTATATGGAGCATTAATATTTCCTCCAGTAACTTGTACGAAAATCACGCCGTCTTCATCATTGCTGCAACCCAAATTTCGAGTATTCGTAGAATCAATTTGTATGACTAATGAATCTGGCTCTGAAATTAAAATGGAATCTTCAGTTACACAATTATTAGCATCTGCTATAACATATAAATAATAACCTGGAGCTAAAGAACCAATTGAATCATTGTTAACTCCCAAATCAGGCCAAAAATATTGGTATCCAGGAGTTCCTCCTCTTCCTGCCAATGTAACGTTACCATCCACAGTTCCAAAGCAGCTCGTATTATTAACTTCAGTTAAATTCTGATCAATCATTAAAGAATCTGGAGCATTGATGTTGAAAAATAAAGTATCTGCGCACTCTTGATCAAAAGCAATGACGTACTGTTGTTTAGATCCTAACTTAGTAGCATTCGCCGTATTATTTAAAGCCAAGGCACGCCCTTCTCCTGAAGACCATAAAAATCCATAATTTCCATTATTAACTTTTCCACCACTTGCAGTTGCAACAGCTCGCGCATCAGTGGAATAGGAACAAGAAGCATCTGTAACCATACTTAAGTTGATATTAATAATAGGTTGACCTGCAAGAATAATAGTAGTATCAATAGTGCAGCCATTATCTTCAGTTACAGATAAATTATAACTTCCTGGTGGTATATTTTGCAACAATTCTGTATTGTCATTATTTGGATGATCCCAATTAAAGCTAAAGGAACCTGGACTTGATACAACTACTGCAAGTGTACCATTTGATTCATTATTACAAAAAGGTAAAGTTTGTACTACATCAAAAGCGAACAATGCTCCTTCTGCAACTACAGCTGTATCAATGTCCATACATCCATTTTCGTCATTTACCGTTAGAATATAGGTTCCCTTCTGCAAATTACTTAGATTTGGACTATTTGGAAAAGGACCTCCAGGGCCTGACCAATTATAAGTCAAATTATTGCTTGTTGCATTAACTACTGCATTAATACCTCCTGTATCATTACCTCCACAACCCAAATTATTAATGACAAAAGAAGAAATTGAAATAGACGCTCCTGGAGATAAACTGATGTCTGCTGAATCAGAACATAAATTCATGTCAGTAACAGTTACTTTATAATCTCCTGCATCTAAATTATTTCTAATTGGATTGGTATCTCCATCATTCCACACATATGAATATGCTCCTGTGCCGCCTGTTGCCATAACACTTACTTGACCTCCTGTAGGCGATGAGCAATCCAAATCAGCTAAAAAATCTATTTTTATTGAATCTGGAGCCGTCATCACAAAAGTGGTATCCACCATACAACCAGTGATTGCATCAGTATAAGTTACATCATATGTTCCTGGACCAACTACTGGTCCTCTTATATGATCATTACTAACTTGTATAAATGTGCCAGCTGGAGTGATTGATGAATTTGCTCCATCCAAGCTAAATGGCGAATTGTCATCATATCGCCCAAAAATTCTAACTATTCCGTTAGCATCGCCTGCACAAGCAAGGCTTTTATCTATTTGAAAATTTGCTTTTAATTCTTTTTCAAAACCTAAATCTAAAGTTTCATCCCAAATACATCCTATTTTATCTGTTATTCTAATATTCAATAATCCAGGTGAAACTTTATTGTTTCTAGAAACATCAGTTTGTTGAAATAAATTATTTGGCGAACTCCATTGGAAAGCATATTCTCCTCCAGTAAAAGGCGTTCCACCATTAACAATTACAGAAACATCACCATTATTTGATTGTTCGCAAGTTGGTAACTTGTTAATCGTAAAGTTTGCATTAATTGGATCTTTGCCTATATATTCATTGGCACTTGCTGTACAACCATTTTTATCGGTTACGGTAACAGAATAATTTCCTGCTGGGAGACTGGTTTGTGCAGGAGTATTGTAAATTAGATTAGACCATTCATAAGTATAAGGTGCTCCAGTTGCAAATGGAACGCCCCCAGTAACAGTCGCATTAATGCTGCCATTGGTCAAATTGAAGCAAAATGGATCTATTCCATCTAAATCCACTGCCAATGGAGCTTGACTCCCAATATTCACAGGTATATTTTTCGTTGCACCAATTGCATCAGTGATTTTTAAAATATAAGGGCCGCTTGCTAGGTTCCCAATAAAAATTTCTTCACCTGCATTTTTCCCACTACCTGTAACAGGTGTAGGAATGCTACTAAAGCTATAGGAATATGGTCCTGTTCCTCCATATATTTCAAAAGTTAAGGAACCAGAAAAGCTATTCGGTGCAGAATTACAGGTCTTGGGAAATGCATCTAATGTAGAACTTGGAATCACGCAAAGTTGACCAGCATTAGAATTCAATATTAAATCTGTTCCACCAGAGGTACTTATTTCAATATCCGTTGGACTATCGGTTATACTAATAGGAGAGCATTCTCCAGGTTGAGCTGTTGGTAAAATATCGAAACAAAGGTCAAAAATACAATCGCCATTATTAAAATTTTGGCCCAAAGTTGTAATATCAAACCATGTTAATCTGATAATTCCTTTATCAACATCATTAAAATTAAACGAACCATCTTCAGTTAATCCTAATAAATTTATTGAAGATAAAGACTCATAACTAATAATTCTAGGATCAAATACTATTGTAAATTGCATCGATGCCACATCTTGAAAATCTTCTACGCAGAAACTTATGCATTCATTCATTCCTGGAACATCTTGAGAGGTGCCTATGTTGATTTTTACTGACCCATTTGTATCAGAAAAAATAATTTTCATATTTCCACCACAGCTTATTCCATCTTCAGCATATATAATATAGGTACCCATTTCTGGAACAGTGAAATTTACCAGTTCTCCATGGGTAACATTTGAATCAGAAATATTACCTCTAACGGAAGGGTTTCCCACTTTGAAAATACCCAAATCTGTATATGTTGTTCCATCCCATTCAGGCAATCCGCCGCTTATTATAAAACTACCTGCAAGTGGATTACCCCCAACATTGGTTTGTTTATTGGTAATTTGTACTTCATTCAAATAAATGACGCTGAAAGCTTCACCAGTGCTTACATTTACTGAACCACCTACTTCCTGTGCTTTTCTGTTGGCAAAATCATCAAAAGTATGCGGTGCAAACCACATTTGTTCGGGTTTTCCTGCATTAAAAAAATCTTGAATTTGTCCTTGATTACTGAAAATGGCATCACCATTTATTTGATCCCTATAGGACCACCATGGGCCTGAGGTCGGAGGCGGGTTGCTTTCAATACAAGGGTCGTTGGCAATGTTCATATCAGAAGGTCCAGAAACTGTTGGGGGGCATTTATAAAATGCATAACCAATTCCAGGTATTGTAAATGGATTAGGATCATTACAGGTTACGTCTGCATTCCCATCGTGTTTAATTTTGAATTGGTCTTGATAACAAAGATAAATGGGACCCGGAAAAACAGTAAAATTGCTTTGCCCATCAAATTCCACCATATTGATAGTTCCAGCAGATTCAGGGCATCTACTATTATTGTTTATTTCTTTAGTGAAATCTTCTCTAACGATAGATTCTGCTCTTTGAGCATTAACAACAACACATACTCCTATGAATAGTATACAGAAGTAAATTCCTCTTAAACTCATTTATGAAATTTTGTTTTGAAATTCAATAAGGTGCAAACTTACATAAGAATTTCTATAATATGTTCCGAGATCTTCAATTTTAGCTAAAAACGAATTCGCTGAGGTATTATTGCAGAAAAATTCATCATATGCCAATTAATTGACACTGCAAAGATGATGAAAGCTGCTTGAAAATTAAAGTGGTTATTACAATTTTGTCAGGAAGACTATAAAATTCTATTTTTTAAATGAATTTTAGGAAGGATTCTATTAGAAACCAATATTAATTTCAAATTGAACTCGATTGGAACAACAATTTATTAGCAACAGAAAAATCACATTTTTCATAATATGGTAACATGAAAAACAAATTCAGGAGGTCATTTAATAATACCTTTAATATTAAATTCATTTTCTAACCTATTTTGGAAAGTCTGGGCTTCAAGTTCTGTGTTGAATTCCCCAATTAGAACTCTGTAAACATGTTTTGAATTTTGGTAATCACTTAGTACGAGCAAAGGTTCTTCTAATTTCGACTTCAAGCTATCTACTAAATTATAAGTATTCTCATATTCTTTAAAAACGCCAACTTGAATTCTAAATTTAGTTTTGGAAGGCGTATTGGTTATAGCAGCTTCTTCTTGGGCTTGGGATAATTCGCTCAAATTGTTGGAAATCGCTATATTTTTTTGGGGTGAACTATTCAGTGAATGTTGTTTTATCAGTTTAATATCATTTTTGTGCGAAAGCAATAATTCTACCATTTTTCTAGGTGCTAAAGTTTCTTCAATTCTCTCCACTATTTCACCTTTACTATTGAATATAAGTAAAGAAGGAAGTATATGGATCTGATATTTTTGTTTGATGTTGTAGCCATCTAAATCATCAATATCAATTTTCATTGCAATATAATTTTCACTTAAAACTTCAATTACTTCTATGTCTGAAAATGTTGTTTCATCCATCCAAATGCAAGGAGTGCACCATGAAGCATAAAAGTCGACAAAAAATAATTTGCCTTCTTGACCTGCCTTTTCTATAGCGCTGTTAAAATCACCTTCAAAAAAATTAATTGTGGAAGGTTTTGAATTTGCTGAAATTATATTACTTAGCACAACTGCTAGAAATAACAACATCATTCTCATGTCGAATATTTTTTTTTAAATATTTTATATTATAATAAAATACTAATTATTAATAATTGGTTTTGAACTATTTAAGTTAAGACAAAATTAATACCAATATTGAATCTTATCAAAAATAAAATTCAAATTTGCTATCATATATAATTTATATATATTTATATAATACTATTTATCAATTATTAATAATTTATAAAAATAATTAATTTAAAAAATCAACATTTTGCAATAAGGTGATATTTTTATAATATTGTTAACATTTTTCATAGCTTCGCGCCACAATTATAAAAATCAATATGGGTAAAACTTATGCTGCAATAACAGGAGTACATGGATACGTACCTGAATATGTGCTTACCAATAAGGAATTAGAGAAAATGGTTGATACAAGTGATGAATGGATCACTTCTAGAACAGGCATAAAAGAAAGAAGAATACTTAAAGGCGAGGGAAAAGCAGCTTCTGATATGGGTGTTGAAATGGTAAGAGGTTTATTAGAAAAAACTAAAACCGACCCAGATTCCATAGAAATGGTTATTTGCGCCACTGTTACTGGAGACATGAAATTCCCAGACACGGCAAATATTATTTGTGATAAAGTTGGAATAAAAAATGCTTTTGGATATGACTTAAGTGCCGCTTGTTCAGGTTTTTTATTTGCATTAACGACAGGTGCGCAATTTATAGAATCGGGAAGACTAAAGAAAGTAATTGTTATTGGTTTGGATGTGATGTCTTCCATAATTGATTATACGGATCGTACTACTTGCGTAATATTTGGTGATGGCGGGGGAGCTGTTTTATTAGAGCCCAACCATGAAGGATTAGGTCTTATTGATTCCGTTTTTAGAGGAGATGGTTCAGGGCGTGAATATTTAAATATGAGGGGAGGAGGGTCATTATATCCAACATCTATAGAAACATTCGAAAAAGGCTTGCATAATGTTTATCAAGATGGAAGGCCAGTTTTTAAAGCTGCTGTTAAAGGAATGACAGAAACAGTTAATGAAATATTCAAGAGAAACAATTTAAGGAAAGAAGATGTTAATTGGCTTGTTCCTCACCAAGCGAATATGCGAATAATAAATTCTGTTTCTGATTTTGCTGATTTCCCAAAAGAAAAGGTAATGATCAACATAGAAAAATATGGAAATACGACTGCTGGAACGTTACCTTTGTGTTTGTGGGACTATGAAGAAAAATTAAAAAAAGGAGACAACTTAATTTTGACAGCTTTCGGAGGTGGGTTTACTTGGGGATCAACCTTCTTAAAGTGGGCTTATTAAACAATAATTGGATCAAAAAGCTCTCGAAAATTTAATCATGAGATCAATAATTTGTAAGCTTTTTATGATTATTTATGATATTTTTTTTCGAATTAATTTAAAAAACTTATGTTTAATACATTGTAAATAGCAATTGAGTTATAGTTTAACTTAATTATATTTGCAATTTATTTTTAATATCAATAAAAAATGGCAAGTACATCAGATATCAAGAATGGTTTGTGCATAAAGTATAGTCACGATATATATTCTGTAGTTGAATTCCAACATGTAAAACCTGGAAAAGGCAATGCGTTTGTTAGAACAAAATTAAAAAGCCTCACTTCAGGTAAAGTAGTTGACAATACTTTTCCAGCAGGGCATAGAATTGAAACTGTGCGGGTAGAACGTAGAAATTTTCAATATTTATACAATGATGACATGGGTTATCACTTTATGGATGAAGAATCATTTGAGCAAATAAGACTTGAAAAAAGCATCATTCCATCCCCCGATTTATTGAAGGAAGGAGCAGGAGTTGAAGTTTTATTCAATTCTGATGACAATTCACCCTTAACTATGGAAATGCCTCAGTATATTGTTCTTGAAATAACTTATACAGAGCCTGGCATAAAAGGGGATACTGCAACAAATGCAATGAAACCAGCAACTGTGGAAACTGGAGCGGAAATTAGAGTTCCATTATTTATAAATGAAGGAGATCTCATCAAAATTGAGACAGCAACTTCATCATATGTAGAAAGAGCAAAACAATAACAATGACATACAAAGAAATTGTAGAACTGATCAAATTAGTTAATAAAACTGATCTGACAGAAGTTAATATCAAAGATGGCGAGTTTAAACTTCGAATTAGAACAAAAGATTATCAATCAGGGAAACAACAAGTTTTTAGTAATGTGACTCCAGCATTAAGTTATCAACCAGCCGGAAGCAATTATTCTGAAAACCCAACTGTAAGTGCTCCAAAAGCGGTTGAAACTTCAACGCCTGATTTGCCTAAATCTACTGAGCCTCAAGTTTCATCCAAACTTGTGGAAATAAAATCGCCAATTGTTGGTACTTTTTATAGATCATCTACTCCAGAAAAACCTGTATATGTTAAAGTTGGAGATGAGATTCAAGTTGGATCGGTAGTTTGCATTGTGGAAGCAATGAAGTTGTTTAATGAAATAGAATCTGAAGTATCAGGAAAGATTGTAAAAGTCATGGTAGAAGATGCCAGCCCTGTGGAATACGATCAAGTTTTATTTTTAGTTGACCCTAGTTAAGGATATTAAGCCAAAAAAATAATCCAATATGTTTAATAAAATTCTCATTGCAAATAGAGGAGAAATAGCATTGCGTATTATCCGTACATGCAAAGAAATGGATATTCTCACTGTTGCAGTTTATTCCACAGCAGATAAAGAAAGTTTGCATGTAAGATTTGCCGATGAAGCTGTATGTATTGGACCGCCAGCATCTACAGATTCATATTTGAGCATACCTAAAATCATGGCTGCTGTTGAAATTACAAATGCAGATGCTGTGCACCCAGGTTATGGATTTTTAGCTGAAAATGCAGACTTTGCGGAAGTTTGCCAACAATATGGAATCAAATTTATTGGCCCTACACCTGGAATGATTAGGAAAATGGGAGATAAAATTACTGCAAAAGAAACCATGATCAAAGCTGGTGTTCCAGTAGTTCCGGGCTCAGATGGATTGGTCAAAGATGTGATTCAAGGTAAAATAATCTCAAAGGAAATTGGATATCCTGTTATCATCAAGGCGACTGCTGGTGGTGGTGGCAAAGGAATGCGTATTGTCACTGAAGAAAGCAAGTTTGAAGAAATGTGGGATAGTGCGAGAAGAGAAGCTAAATCTTCTTTTGGAAATGATGGGATATATATTGAGAAATACGTAGTTGAACCACGACACATTGAATTTCAGATTATTGGGGACCAGTATGGAAAAGTAGTCCATCTCTCAGAAAGAGATTGTACAATCCAAAGAAGGCACCAAAAGTTATTGGAGGAATGTCCGTCTCCATTTATGACTGAAGAATTAAGAACAAAAATGGGCGAAGCTGCAATTAAAGCAGGCAGTTCCATAAATTATGAAGGAGTAGGAACAGTAGAATTTCTTGTTGATAAATATAGAAATTTTTATTTCATGGAAATGAATACAAGAATTCAAGTTGAGCACCCCGTCACTGAAGAAGTTATAGATCTTGATCTTATTAAGGAACAAATTAAGGTCGCCGCCGGAGATCCAATTTCTGGACATAATTATTTTCCGCAGATGCATGCCATAGAGTGCAGAATAAATGCGGAAGATCCATATAATAATTTCAGACCTTCTCCAGGAAAAATAAATGGCTTCCATTCTGCAAAAGGCCATGGTGTGCGAGTAGATACTCATGTATACGCAGGATATGTAGTGCCGCCATACTATGATTCTATGATTTCAAAATTGATCTGTAGAGCACAAACTAGGGAGGAGTGCATTACCAAAATGCGAAGAGCTCTCGATGAATTTATTATTGAAGGTATTCATACCACCATTCCTTTCCATAGGCAATTAATGGAAAATCAAGATTTTATTGATGGTAATTTTAATACTGGATTCATGGATACTTTTGTTTTAAAAAAACCAGAATAATTCGATTTTAATATAAAACTATAGAGAATGGATGAAAACAGAAGTACATCCATTCTATAAGGATAAGCCAAATAATAGGTTTTTTAAACAAGTAAGAAATCAAAATCATGAGAGGAATTAGAGATCTTATTAAATATTTAAAAAACTACACTTCTTTAATAGTTTTAACTATTATTTCAAATATTCTTCTTGCCATATTCACAGTTTTTTCTATTCCTGTTATCATCCCTTTTTTCCAAATTTTATTCAGCAGAACGCCAAATTTACAAGAGAAACCTGAGAGCAATTTCGATGTCATAGGCCAATTGAACTATTTCTTTGCTGACATCATTTTGAGGTATGATAAGAAAGAAGCACTTCTTTATGTTTGCTTATTTATTCTTTTGGTCTTCTTATTGAAAAATTTATTCCGCTATTTATCCCTTTTTTTTCTTGCTCCAGCCAGGAATGGTGTTATTAGAGATCTTAGAAATGATATTATTGATAAATATTTGGATTTGCCTTTGTCTTTCTACTCTAACGAACGAAGAGGTGATCTTTTATCAAGGATAAGCTCAGATGTCCAGGAAGTTGAAGCAAGTATCTTAAATGTCATTGAAGCAATTTTCAAAGCCCCTTTGATCATAATTGGAAGTTTAGCCTTTATGCTTTATATAAGTCCTTCCTTGACTTTATTTGTTTTGGTTTTATTAATTCTCACTGTTTTTGTAATCGGAGGAATTTCTAAAAGTCTAAAGAAACAATCCCATAATGCACAAAATAAATTGGGACAACTAATCAGCATTACAGAAGAAAGTATTTCTGGAATGAGAATCATCAAAAGTTTCAATGCAGAAAGACATCAAAAAAACAAATTTTCAATAGTAAATGATGAATACAAACTCTCCTTAACAAAAATATTATGGCGACGAGATCTATCTTCCCCATTATCTGAATTTTTGGGAATTTCTGTAGTTACAGCACTTCTTTATTACGGTTCTACGCAGGTATTTAGTAATAAGATCACTCCAGAAACATTTTTTGCATTTATTTTTGCATTCTACCAAGTAATAGAGCCTTCGAAACTTTTTTCATCTGCATATTATAATATCCAAAAAGGAACTGCTGCACTTGAAAGGATCCAATCTATACTGGTATTGCAGAATGAAATTAAACAAACTTCAGGGATAATATTGAAAAACAATTTTGAAGAAGCTATCACAATTGAAAACCTAAGTTTCAAATTTCCAAATTCTGAAATTCCAATTTTAAAAAATATTGATTTAACCATTACTAAAGGCAAACACATAGCTTTTGTTGGAGCTTCAGGATCAGGGAAGACGACTTTGGTTAATTTGTTACCTAGATTTTATAATCTTCAGGAAGGAAGTATAAAAATAGATGGAGTGAATATCAAAGATTTCGAACTTTCTTCCTTAAGGAATCTTTTTGGAATTGTATCTCAAGAACCTGTTCTTTTTCATGATTCTGTAATTAACAATATTTGTTTTGGAATGGAAGATAAATCCAAAGAGGAAATCATCGAAGCTTCTAAAATAGCTAATGCACATTCATTTATATTAGAATTGGAAGATGGCTATGATACCATAATTGGAGATAAAGGTTCAAAGCTTTCTGGCGGACAAAGGCAAAGAATTACTATTGCGAGGGCTATATTAAAGAATCCAGCTATTCTTATATTAGATGAAGCAACTTCTGCATTGGATGCTGAATCTGAGCAATTGGTTAAAGAAGCTCTTGAAAAAGCAATGAATAATAGAACTGTAATTTCAATCGCGCATAAATTTTCAACCATTTATAACGCGGACGAAATATTTGTTATGAAACAAGGTTCTATAATTCAGTCGGGAACTCATGAAGAATTATTAAAGTTAGGTGGAGAATATTTGAAAAATTTAGAATTGCAACGGATATGAAAACTCTTAATCTTTACTTAAAATAATAAATTTGTAATATCTATTGTTAAGTAGGTTGTTACATTTGTATTTTTGAATATATATATGAATAAAACTTTAATCTGTATTTTATTTTCTATTCCAAAGTTGCTTTTCGCGCAAATTACAATTGGCGAGGAATCTCTACCTAAAAGAAATGATACTTTATGGACTCTAGAAGATAATATGCCGAATATCAAATTGGGTTCAGAAGGTAGCGATAAATACTGGGATTTTTCATCTTTAAGTTCTGGTGCAGCATACAAAATTGTTCTCAAAAATTTTGATCCAACTGTCAACACAAAAAATTTAGATTATGATTATTTGATTAAAGATGTTAATTCTGTTGTCCGTTATTATAAAAAAAAGAAAAATGAGGTTTTTGAAATTGCAATAGAAAGACCTCATCCTATGAATTCAGATTATAATTGTTTTTCACAATATAAGATACCAAAGTTGATGCGGTAT
This sequence comes from Bacteroidota bacterium, assembly GCA_024642705.1. Taxonomy (GTDB): domain Bacteria; phylum Bacteroidota; class Bacteroidia; order Chitinophagales; family Saprospiraceae; genus Portibacter. Next base: position 45,631 of record JAHEAQ010000005.1, read on the forward strand.
GTGGAAATGAAATATAAAGATGATAAATCGACAAATTCAATTATTTACTTCAATTTACCTGGAAAAGACATTCCTCCAATAATTAGGAAACGATTACCTATTACTGCAGATTCTTTGAGAGTAAAAATCGAAGAAATACAAGATTTGAGAATTGATGCTTGGGGAAGTTTGAGGCTTTCTTATAATACCTTTGATGTATTACGACAAGAACAAAATGTATTCATTACTACAAGTGTGGAAGTTTATGGAGCTGGGAAGTGGTCGACTATCAATAGTAATATCCTTGACCCAAACAAAGATTTGCTTGGTGATCGTACCGAAAGGTATTATATTTTTTATGCCAAGGATTCAAAAGAGCCAATTGCAAAAGTGAAGATTAATGTGTCTGAAAGACCAATTAGTGCTGAATTCAAGGCCTCCACAAGTATGAAGCTTATCAATGTAGAATCTGGACAAAGAGCATTTATTTTATCTCCTAATCCATCTTTTGGAGATGTCAAACTAGAAATGTTGAACATCGATTATGGCCAATATACTTTTGAAATCTATAATGTTATTGGAAAGAAAATATGGTCTGATAAACTTTTGGTCAACAGAAATCTTGAAAGTTATAAATTCGATTTTTCTTTCCTGGGTAAGGGTACCTTCCTTTGGGCTATTACCAATAGTCATGGCGTTAGACTTACTACTAAAAGATTGGTTATAATTACTCCATAAGTCTCCATAAATCACAATTCAGAACAAATACTTACTTCTGACTTTTGCTATTTAAAATTAACTAGGCTTCTTCACATATCACCACAATAATTTAATTAGATAAACATAATTGAGTTTTATGTATTTGAATTATTCTTTTCAGTGAATGCATAAAACACACGAACTTAACAGACTATTTCCCCCATTTTTCTATAAGAGATGCAACTTTTCATAATATAATTAGTCTTTAGTACTGAATTTATACTCTAATTTCTAAATCATTTTTAACAATAAAATTTTATATGGAAAAATATTTACTAAGTCTGCTTGCTATTATGTTTGCACTTGGAATTAATGCTCAAAAAGACGAAACCATATTTGGTAATAATGGAATAAGATTTACTGGAATATGGGGTGGATCTACAACTTTGGTTAATGGGCAGGAAGATAATTTTAACTTTTATGAAGGTGGATACTTTACTTTTGAATTGAATAAAATAGTATTAATAGGCTGGAGCCACCACGATTTTAACTCAATAATTAATGATGGGGCGAAAATTAGTTTTAAAACACATGATTTTATTCTTGGTTATTCTCCAACATCGTATCGATCACTACATCCATATTTATACACTACGGTAGGAAGAGGAACTGCTGATCTAGAAAACGAAGGTAAAGATCGGATTTTAAGTATCCAACCCTCTGCAAGCATTGAATTGAATGTGCTAAGATGGTTTCGTATAAGTGCGGAAGGTGGTTATCGATTTATCAGCGGCACGGATTTCAATAGTGTATCAGATCAAAATTTGTCAGGACCCTTTGTCGGATTAAGATTAAAGTTTGGTTGGTCTTGGGGTAGGTAATACTTTCCTTAGGCCATTGGGTTGTTTCAAAGGAAACAACCCCCTTTTTTATTTTAAATAAAGATAAGGTCCGATTTACAAAATACGTAATAAATAAGCATTAATTGAAGTCATGATATTAACTTGTAACTTCAAATATATTGATGTGAATTATAAAGTACAAATCCCAAGTCCATTAGAAGAAATTAAGTTACATCCAGATTATAAAATATATGTTAAGCGTGATGATCTGATTCATCCTTTTGTTTCAGGTAATAAATATAGAAAACTCAAGTTTAATATCATTGAGGCCCAAAAAAGCAATTACAATGAAATTATAAGTTTTGGTGGAGCTTTTTCAAACCATCTCCACGCTTTATCTTTTATTTGTCATCAAAATCATATTCCCTTAAGATTGTTTATTAGGGGTGAAAAAGTGGAAAACCCGACCATTAAATTTATTAAAGAAATGGGGGCAAAATTGCATTTTATTGACAGAAACACTTATACCAAAAGAAATGATTTAATTTTTTTAAACGATTTGCAAAACCAATTTTCCGGTTCTTTCATTATACCCGAAGGTGGGACTAATTCTTTTGCTTTGCTTGGTATGGCAGAATTAGTTAATGAAATTCAATCCTCATTAGGAAATGAAAAAATTCATTATTGCGCTTCTTTTGGGTCCGGAGGCACGAGTATTGGCATGCTTAAATATGTTACTTCCCATGATAAAGTTCATATTTTTCCAGCTTTGAAATTTCCTAATATTGAAAGTGGATTTAATGAAATTAGAAATTCTTTTAATGTAGAACAATCCAATTTTTGCCTTCATGGAGCATACCATTTTGGTGGTTTTGCTAGATACAATGATGTATTGATAACTTTTATCAATAAGTTCAAAGAACTCTACCATATTCAGCTCGATCCTCTATATACTGGTAAGCTATTTTATGGAGTAATTGATCTATTAAACAAAGGATATTTCCCGATTGGGGATCAAATTGTAATTGTTCACACTGGCGGATTGCAAGGAATTAGTGGTTTCAACGAAAGATTTGGAAATTTGTTGAAATGATAAATTTATTGGTGGCCATTAATAAAATCTTCAATAATACGAGGATAATGAAAATGCTCTAATCTTAGTACTTTCTCCCCAATATCATCAGGAGTATCTTCTTCTTCAATGGCGCACGAATCCTGAAAAAGAATTTTTCCTTCATCATAATTTTCATTTACCAAATGGATGGTAATGCCGGATTCTTCTTCATTATTGTCGTAGACTGCTCTATGCACATGCTGACCAAACATGCCTTTACCGCCATATTTGGGTAAAAGTGCAGGATGAATATTTAATATGTGGTTTTCAAATTCACTAATGAGGTAAGAAGGAAGTAACCAAAGAAAACCAGCAAGAATAATATAATCAATTTTATAATAATTTAATAATTGAACTATTTTCTCTGATTTATAAAAAAAATCTTTGTCTATTACTTTTGAATCAATTCCTTTTCTTTCCGCTAAATTCAAAACTCCAGCCTTGGAATTATTAGAAATAATCAATCCAACTTCTATAGAATCATTATTTTCGAAATAATTTATGATGCTTTCAGCATTAGAACCTTTTCCTGAGGCAAAAATTGCAATTCTTTGACTAGACATCATCTGCTTTTTAATTGACTATACAAAGTGGATTGTGAAGGATCAATTTCAATCAAAACATTATAAATTTGTGCGATTTGTCCACGATCAGATTGAATAAATATATCGACTATTTCTTTTCTTTTGCTATCCATGAACATTTGAACTGCTAATGAATTAGGCGCAGCAGCATTAACAGTCTGCACATCTTTAATTGCAGACAGCATAGTAGCTTTGGCTTTCCCAAAATCATTTCCAGACTCGTCAAGCCCCATTCTATGGTAGGTATAAGAAGCTTCTCTTAGTTTTCTAGTTCTAGGACTCAATAAGGTTTCTATCATTTTGGCTCTGCTGACATCATTGCTTATATTCCAACCTTTATCAGAATTGGTAATATTAGCAGGAACAGCTGAGGTAATATTTTGGGCAATCTGAAAATATTTTTCACCACCTAGTGGCGAAAAACTATCATAATCTAAACCCAATATATAATGTATGTAATACAATAACACAGAAGACAGATTATCTTTGAAATCATTAATGTTGTTTTCAAGAGGCTGTAATTCCACATAATCGAAAGAAATGCCTTTATCTTGAAAATTTAGCAATTGGGTGGAATAATCACTGTTGAAAACGGGGCGGATTGATTGAATTAGAATATCAGCAACAAATGAAGTATTGGATGGATCATCAACAATTGTAATTTGAATATTTCCTTGAATTCGCTCTTCTGTTTCAAATTGATCCGTGGTCCACTTGTTGTTATTGATAAATTCCGTTATAGACCTTTCTAGAGATTTAAAGATTCTTGGATCTGCTTTATTAAGCGTTGGACTCGTACTTACTTTTACATTGAAATCAAACTCCTGTGCATTGGATCCAAACTGAAAGCCAATTATTAGTATTAGTATAATTATTTTTCTCATTCCTTTTTTATTCTTCTCTTAGAACATAGCAATGACTTGATTAATTATATCATTTGCTACTTTTTTCTTAGATTTTAGTTCAAATTGTTTAGAAAGACCGTTCTTCATGATGAATTGAACTTTATTGGTATCATGTTTAAAACCAACACCTTCATCACCAAGGGTGTTTAATACTATGAAGTCTAAATTTTTTCTTTCTAGTTTGGAAGATGCATTTTCTATGCCATTGTTTGTTTCTAAGGCAAAACCAACAAGAATTTGGTTGAATCTTTTTTCTTTTCCTAAAAAAGCAGCAATATCAGTTGTTCTCTTCAATGGAATTTGAAGATCCCCATCTTTCTTTTTTATTTTAATATTGGATTTCTCCAATGGGGTATAATCTGCAACAGCAGCAGCCATTATAGCTACATCACATTTCTCAAATTCAGATTTGCAAGCCATAAACATATCTTCTGCGGAACGGACTTTAATAAGCTTAGAAATATTGCTTGATGGTTGCATAATTCCTGGGCCCAGGACCAAAATTACTTCCGCACCCCTTGAACTTGCTTCTTCTGCAATTGCTACACCCATTTTTCCGGAACTATTATTTCCAATATAACGAACTGGGTCAAGATCTTCATATGTGGGTCCAGCCGTAACTAAAAATCGTTTACCTATAAGGTCTTTTTTTTTTGAAAAGAAATCGTTTAGAATGGAAATTATTTCATCAGGCTCAGCCATTCTTCCATCACCAATCAAACCACTTGCTAATTCTCCATGATTAACTTCGATGATGTAATTGCCATAACTGCTTAAAATATCGATATTTCTTTTTGTGGATGGATGTTCCCACATATCAAGGTCCATTGCAGGAGCAAAAAATACGGGACATTTTGCAGAGAGATAGGTTGCTAACAACAAATTGTCAGCCAATCCATTAGCCATTTTTGAAATTGTTGTTGCTGTTGTTGGAGCAATAATGAATGCATCAGCCCATAGACCAAGTTCAACATGACTGTCCCAATTTCCATTTTCAAAAAGATGGCTATGAATGGGATTTTTAGAAAGTGTACTAATGGTTAATGGAGTGATAAATGCTTTGGCCGCTTCAGTCATTATAACTTTTACTTCGCAACCAGATTTAATCAATAATCGGATTAATATTGCAGACTTATATGCTGCAATACTGCCCGTTATGCCTAATACAATTTTCTTATTTGATAAGAAATTCATAAAAGAAAATTATTCTGTAGTTTGATCCCTTTCTTTATATTCTATCTTAAGTTTATTAGACAGATATTCATGGGTTGCAATTACAGCAGGATTAGGAAGTCTCTCATAAAATTTAGAAATCTCTATTTGTTCCTTGTTTTCATGAATTTCCTCAATTGCATCTGTTGTTACTGCAAATTCTTCTAATTTTCCGTGCAGTTCTTCTTTGAGGTCACTTGATAATTGATTTGCTCTTTTGGAAATAATCTCAATTGCTTCATAGACATTTTGAGTTTTGGATACGAATCTCTCCATATCTTTTCCTGCTAAATTAGGGTCAATTCCTTGGACTTGTGTTTTTAAGTCGTTCATACTGATAAAGATTTTATCTGTTCGTTTGAATTATTAATATCGTTCTTAAGTAATTTGATGAATTTACTTCGTGGATATCTTTTCTTAAACTGATTATAATATTTTAAAGTATCTTCAAATCGTTCTTTCTTCTTTTCGTAAATACTGTTTTCTGCCAACAAAAAAGCTGATCGAATAATATAATAATTAATTTCTTCTACATTTTTTGTGTCTGGGTAATCAACCAACATATTTTTAAATGAGGTTATAGCACCTTGATATTCTTTAATTTTAAAATAAAGCTTCCCTTGCTCGAGAGCCTTGACTTCTAATTTTGCTCTTAATTCGTCAATTATATCATTGCATTGTTTTACCTTATCACTTGTTGGGAAAGAATTCACAAACAACTGCATCTCATCTATTGCCTTATTAGTATATGTCTGGTCCAATCTAAAAGATGGAGACAATAAATAATTAGAATAGGCAGCCATAAAACTCGCTTCTTCTTTTCTTGTGCTATTTCCAAATGTTTTGGCATAACTATCAAAATAATGAGATGCAAGAATAAAATCTTCTAATTTGTAATGCGTATAAGCATAATTATAGAAAATGTCATCTGCTTCTTTCTTGCCACGATAAAACGGAATGATGATATCGTAAAGAGATTGAGCTTTTAAGTAATTACCAGCTTTATAATGTTTATCAGCATTTTCCAATATTAGTATAGGATCATTGCTGGTTCTAATCTTTTCAAATTCAGTTTTACATGAAGTAAAACTGCAGATAATTACTAAAAAAGCTATAAGAAATTTAATGGATATTCTCATGAGGGCACAAAATTACACTTTTTTATAATAACGAACAAAGAAAATTATTGTGAATAGAAACTTTGTTGATCCAAAATCTTTCTAATTATCATTTACAACTTTTAAAAATTAGAATTTCATTGACAAACTTTTTTTTTAATTAAAAATCAACACATAAATAGAACGAACCTAGGAAGTTAAATATTCAGGTTGAATTATTTGTTTTCAAGTTTAAATTTGGCAATTTTTACTCGGACAGATAAATTATCAAATAAAAATACCACAATTGGTCACATTGATTATCTTTTCACTAATTTTTCAAGGATTAAAATAAAAAACGTAATGAGATCAATATTTATTTGGTTTTCTGTTGTTGCTATTGCTATGCTTTCCCTTTTGAGCTATTTTGTGCATCCAGCATTTCTCGTATTATTTGTATTTGCTTTTCCGCTTTTAGCTATTGGTATTTTTGACATGATTCAAAAAAAGCATGCAATAACTAGAAATTTTCCTCTTTTAGGAAGAAGTCGATATATTTTAGAATGGTTCAGGCCAAAGATCTATCAATATTTCGTGGAACCAGATTATGATGGAAGACCATTTTCAAGAATAAATAGAAGTCTGGTATATTCCAGAGCAAAAAATGAATTGGCAACAGCCCCGTTTGGTACTCAATTAAATGTTTATGATGAATCTTATGAATGGATGAATCATTCTATTGCAGCTATTGAACCTGATCAATTAGACCATGACCCTAGAGTTCTTATTGGCGGTCCTGATTGCAAACAAAAATATAATGCGAGTATCCTCAATGTTTCGGCAATGAGTTTTGGTTCTTTGAGCAAAAATGCAATTCTTGCATTAAATGGAGGTGCAAAAATCGGAAATTTCGCTCACAATACTGGGGAAGGCGGAATAAGTGATTATCACAATGAACCTGGTGGAGACTTAATCTATCAAGTAGGAACTGGATATTTTGGTTGCAGAACAAAAGATGGCAATTTTAGTCCCGAATTATTTAAAGAAAAAGCAGCTAAAGAGAATATTAAAATGATTGAAATTAAATTATCTCAAGGCGCAAAACCAGGGCATGGGGGAATTTTACCTGCTAAAAAAGCAACTCTCGAAATAGCTAAAATAAGGAACATTGAGCCCTGGAAAGATGTCCTTTCTCCACCTTATCATAAAGCTTTTCAAAATCCAGTTGGTTTATTAAAACTTGTCCAACTAATGCGAGATCTTTCAGATGGAAAACCGATAGGATTCAAATTGTGCATTGGTCATAAAGCAGAATTTCTTTCTATTTGCAAAGCCATGGTAAAAACAGGAATAAAGCCTGATTTTATTACCATTGATGGCGGCGAAGGGGGAACTGGTGCAGCACCTGTAGAATTTTCAAATTCTGTGGGAATGCCATACAAAGATGGGTTAACTTTTGCTTATAATGCGTTAGAAGGTTTTGGACTTAAAGAGCACATTAAAATAATAGCTGCAGGAAAAATCGTTTCAGGTTTTGATATATTCAGAGCGTTAGCACTTGGAGCTGATGCATGCAATAGTGCAAGAGCTATGATGATGGCATTGGGATGCATTCAAGCATTAGAATGCAACAAGAATACTTGCCCTGTTGGTGTTGCAACACAAGATGAAAGTCTTGTAAAAGGATTAGTTGTAAGTGATAAAAAGGTGAGAGTTGCAAATTATCACAAAGAGACCGTAAATAGCTTTATTGAATTAATGGGAGCTTCTGGCGTCACTCATCCCGATTTAATAAATCGATCTTATATTTACTCTAGGGTAAGTCCTGATAAAGTCGAAAGGTATGACGAATTATATCCGTATGTCACTAAAGGTTGCTTATTAAATGAGGCAACTATTCCAAAAGACTTTAAATTGCATATGGAGCTTTCGGATGAGGATGTATTTATGAAACATGCAATAATTGAAAAATTGCATATATAGTCGGTATAACATATCATAAGTTTTATAATGGTTTTGAATTGGATTTAAAACAAAAATGTAAAAATGACTTTGGGCTCTGTAGGTGTGGAATTTTATCTGTCAATAGTGATTTTGAACCATAAAGTGAATGGAAATAGTGATAAAGCTTTTTATATTGCCTTTTTACTAATAGTGATTTTGTTTTGACCTTTAATTATTAGTTCTTGCTATTTTAATCCATCAAGGAATTAAAAGTTAATAAAGTAATTATTAGTTTTGCAGCCTCAAAAGAATAACATTTTAAAAGTTATTCAAATCTTATGTGAAATAAGAAAATAAATGAAAGTTACAGAATATTTTGAAAAGGCAAAAGGCAATACTTTAATGTCATTTGAAGTGTTACCACCTTTAAAAGGTGGAAGTATGAAATCAATTTTTGATACCTTGGATCCATTGATGGAATTCAAACCTCCATTTGTTGATGTAACTTACCACCGCGAAGAATTCATTTATACGCAACAAAAATCAGGTTTTTTTGAAAAAGTAGCCATCAGAAAAAGACCAGGCACGGTCGGAATTTGTGCAGCAATAATGCATCGCTATGGTGTTGATGCCGTGCCTCATTTGATATGCGGTGGTTTTACAAAAGAAAATACAGAAGACGCATTAATAGATCTAAATTTTTTAAATATAAATAATGTTTTGGCTTTAAGGGGTGATGCCCGAAAATTCGATAGCAAATTTATTCCAGAAGAAGGCGGACATAGTTATGCTGTGGATTTAGTTTCACAAATTGATGGAATGAATAAGGGTCATTATTTAGATTCAAATATTGAAAATGGAAATAAAACCAATTTCTGTGTTGGAATTGCTGGCTATCCTGAAAAACAATTTGAAGCACCAAATATTGAAACCGATCTTAAATATACAAAAGCAAAAATTGATGCTGGAGCTAGCTATATTGTAACGCAAATGTTCTATGACAACAAAAAATATTTTGATTATGTCGAAAAATGCAGGGCCATTGGAATTAATGTTCCGATTGTCCCAGGAATAAAACCATTAACCAAAAAATATCAGATTAACGCTATCCCTCGTAATTTTTACATCAATCTACCTGAAGCATTTTCTAAAGAATTGCTCTCCACTGAAAATCCAAATCACATAAAACAAATAGGAATTGAGTGGGCAATACAGCAAAGCAAAGAGTTGAAAGCTGCGGGAGTTCCATGCCTTCATTATTACACAATGGGAGATTCTGACTTGATAGTTAAAATTATTGAGTCTCTGTAGTCTTAATTGCGAATTCTTCTTTAAAGTGCTAAACTTTAGAACTTTTCTATAGTTTGAAAAATAATTGTATTTTCCGCAATTATTTATAATAAAAATTGAGATTCATGCGCTTCCTAAAATATTTTTTGCTGAATTTATTGCTACTATTAGCTCTTAATTTGCATTCACAGTTGAAATCTCCTGATGAATTCCTATCTCATAAAATCGGCGATGAATTTACGCCTCATTATATGCTGGTTGATTATATGCACCATGTTGCTGATAACAGCGCAAATGTCATCATTAAAGAATATGGAAAGACCAACCAAAAAAGACCACTTTTAAATTTAATAGTTTCAGACCAAAAAAATATTGATAATATTGATAAAATTAGATTGAATAATTTGTTTAGAGCTGGTCTACCAGATGGCCAATCTTTTCCTGAATTTGATGACATCACAATAGTTTGGCTGAGTTTTAGCGTTCATGGCAACGAACCTTCAGGTTCCGAGAGTTCTATGCCAGTTTTATTCGAATTGGCAAATAAAAAAAATCCAAATGTTTCCAGTTGGCTAAAAAATACTGTTGTAATTATTGACCCTTCCATTAATCCAGATGGTTATTCTAGATATACACATTGGCAAAGAAACGTTGCTGAAAAAGAAGCAAACTCCGATCCAGATGACAGAGAACATTCGGAACCTTGGCCAGGAGGTAGAGTGAATCATTATTTGTTTGACTTGAATAGAGATTGGGCTTGGCAAACACAAATAGAATCACAGCAAAGAGTTAAAGTTTACAACCAATGGTTACCTCAAGTTCATGTTGATTTTCATGAAATGATGCACAATGATCCTTATTATTTTGCACCAGCAGCTGCACCGTACCATGATTATATCACAAAATGGCAAGGAGAATTTCAACATTTAATTGGTAGAAATCATGCAAAATATTTTGACAAAGAAGGATGGTTATACTTTACAAGAGAAGTTTTTGATTTATTTTATCCAAGTTATGGAGATACTTATCCTATTTTCAATGGTGCTATTGGAATGACTCATGAGCAAGGTGGGCATTCTAGAGCTGGAAGGGCAATAGAAATGGAAAATAGTGAAATATTAACTCTTAAAGATAGAGTCGCCCACCATTATACGACAGCATTATCAGCAATTGAGACTTCTTCAAACAATGCGACTAAATTAATTGAAGAATTTAAACTATTTTTCAAAAAACCTTCACTAGGGAAATACAAATCATATTTAATCAAGGGCGATAATTCATACAAAATAAAAGATTTAGCTGATTTGTTAGACAAACAATCCATAAAGTATATATGGACAAAAGACGGTGCTTCTGGAAATGCATATGATTATCAAAAAGGTGAACAAGGTGAATATAAAATTCAAAAAGGAGATTTATTAATTCCTGTGAATCAACCAAAAAGCACTTTAGTTCAAGTACTTTTTGACCCAGAAACGGTTTTAGAAGATTCTCTGACTTATGACATAACAGCATGGGCATTGCCTTTTGCATATGGTTTGCAAGCCTTTGCCAGCACAAATGTGATTTCAGCTGAACCAATGACATCTGTGGAAAGAGGATTAACAGAAGAAAGTGCACCTTATTATGCTATAATCATTCATTGGAATAGTATAAATTCAGCTAAAGTTGTTGCGCAATTACATAAAAAAGGAGTTAAGATGAGGTTGTCTTCTATACCATTTGAAATAGAAAGCAAGAAATTTTCGCGAAATAGTATAATAATAACAAAAGCTGATAACAGAAATATAAAAGATAGCCTGTTACAAATTGCAAAAGAATGTGGAGTGGACGAAATGAACATGATGCTTGTTAACACAGGATTTTCTGATGCTGGAGCAGACTTAGGTTCTGATAAAATGGGATTAATTACCAAACCTAATGTGCTTTTGCTTTCTGGAGAAAAGACATCTTCAAATTCTTTTGGGCAAGTTTGGCATTATTTTGAGCAAGTAATTGATTATCCTTTGACTATAATTGATGCAGACAGAATAAGCAGTGTAAAATTAGAAAAGTATAATGTGCTTATAATACCAGAAGGAAGATTAGGCTTAAATGAGAATGAATTGAAGAAAATTGTAGATTGGACAAGAGGTGGTGGCAAATTAATTAGTATTGGTTATGCAAATCAAAATTTTACTGGAAAAGAAGGATTTGCACTTAAGGAATTTGCGACAGATGATGAAAAAAATGAAGCCAAAAAAGAACAAGAATTAATGGAATTAAGTGACCGTTTCCATGCTTATGAAGGTGCTGCGAGAAGAGGCATTGTTAACAACGTACCAGGGTCAATTTTTGAAGTAAAAATGGATATCACCCATCCTTTGGCTTATGGTATTGATGGAAAATACTTTTCATTGAAGACCAACGGATTGAGCTATAGACCTTTAATTGGTGCTTTTAATGTTGGTGTAATCCCAGAAAACGGAAGGACTATTGGCTTTACTGGGTCTGCGATCAAAAAGAAATTGATGGGGAGCGTGAGCTTTGCTGCCCAAAATATGGGTCGTGGATCTGTAGTCTATTTAATAGATAACCCACTATTTAGAGGGTTTTGGAAAGAAGGTCAACTCCTATTTTCAAATGCAGTTTTTCTTGTGAATTAGAAAATTTAAATACTTTTTATTCCACTAGAAATGAATTAAATGCAATTTGAATTCACCTAGTGAATTTAATTCAATTGCTGGTCCTGGTAATTTGTATATATTTAAAACACTCAAAATGGTGTTCCAATAATAATTATCAATAGGCAATCTTTTAAGGTCAACATCCAATCCTAAAAAGAATTGCCGATAGCGTGGAAATTCAGTTTTGTCAAGGGTGTATGTATCTCCATTTTCAATCCAAGAATTATTGAATCCTCCATACATGTTTTCACTGCTTGTTCCAAATGCTAAATTAAGCCATTTTGGAAAATTATTTCCTTTTGGTAAAAATGAATATATGTTTACACTAGCCCAGATTGTTTGGGTATTATAATCTTTTAATAATCGCTCGGCAAAAGTAGAACCAAATAATTTATTTGCTCTTTGGTCAAGGGTAGATACACCAATTCCATTTGTAGAATATATTGGGCTAGTTGCGTACTTATGTTTGTATCCAGAAACTTTGAACATAATTCTTTGCTCATCCCAATACCATTGTTGAAGCGCAAATGCACTGATGCCAGCCGTATTAAATCCAACATCAAAAACTGAAAACCCCCATTTTTCTGAAAATCCATCCATTACTTCAAGTGTGCTTTGAAACAATGATCCTATTGCTACACCTGTAATTATTGATTTTTTTTTGCTTAATCCTGACCATTTTGCGCCTTGATAACAAAGATTTCCTTGAAAATATGCAGAATAGAAATGACCCATTTTGTCCATATTATTCCATTCGTTCCAATCATTAAAAAAATGAATAGGGGATTGTTCATATTTTCTATACCATATATTATATAGACCTATTGAAAATCCTAGATAAGTGACACCCGTAAATGTTAAGGCAGAATTAAACCGTTGTTGATTGAAGGAATCCGAAGGAACAATAAACTTTAAATTTTCCTGGCTACACAAATAACTAGAAAAATGACAAATGAAAAAAATAAATATTGTAAAAGTTTTTAAAGACATCTGGAATTTAAAAAAGTATTGTAGATGTTTGTCAATAAGAACAAAAATAACACTTTTGGTAACTTGAAATTTTATATTTTTATACTAGAATGCCATTTTGGGAATTTAAATCGTTTAAATTTAGTTCGCAATATTGGTCTGTATGAAATATTATTTAGGCAAAAGCATATTTGTCTTCTTAATTGGTGAGACAGAAATTGAAAGATTCAAGCAATATTTGTTTACAAAAAAAATACTATCTTTCACCCCTTGTAAATTGATCATGATATCATTGATGTATGAATGTGAAAAAAACATTTTATAGTTTAGTTCTGGTAATGAGTTGTTTTGCAGTTAAAGCTCAAGACATACATTATTCTATGTTTCAAATGTCGCCAGTAGGATTAAATCCAGCATTGGCAGGGGCATTTAGCGGCACAGCAAGAATTGGAGGAATTTATAGAGCCCAAGATATAATTGGAAGCGGCTCTGAAACAAGCGCAAATATTGGATATAAAACCTATAGTTTTTTTATAGATGTCCCTGTTATTAGAGGTTTTAGGGCTCAAGATTGGATTGGAATTGGTCTTGGTTTAAATTCTGATGTTGCTGGAATTGGAGATTTAACTGAAACGGCAACGATTCAAGCTATTTCATACCATTTGCCAATTGACAAAAATAACAACAATGTGATATCTATTGGTGTAAACTCTGGAACTTTATCTTATAAAGGAAAAAATAATTATACTTTTGAAGACGAGCTTTTTGGAGGGGGTTCTTCATCATTAGACGATAATTTTTTTGAAATTCAGTCTTCAGGAGGAGGTAACAAAGGAAGTAGAGCTAACAAAGCAGATTGGGGTTTTGGATTAACGTATAAAGGCAAATTAGATAATGTTTCGGCTATGCGCCTTGGCGTATCTTCCGCGCACCTTAATAATCCTACAAAACAACTTACAAAAGCAGGGCAGAAATCTGCTTCAGAAAGATTACCAGTTAGAATAACTGCATTCGCTGAATATGATAGGTTATTAAGTCCCCGGACCCGAATTATACCTGCATTGTTATATCAAAATTATAGATCGAATAACGAATTAGCTTTGCAGGCACTGTTTGCTTATTATATGGATCCAAAAAATGATATAACTGTTTATGCGGGACTTGGATTAAGAGTCAATACCTTAAATCCAATTGATGCAGTTCCAATATATTTAGGCTTTGATATTAAAGACGTTAAAGCAAGATTGGCGTTTGATACAACAATCTCGAGAAAAAGTTATACCAATCGAGGATTTGGTGCGTTAGAATTTAGTGTGAACTATATTTTAAAAGTATACAAAAGGCCAAAAATTGATCCAGCAATATTTTGCCCAAGATTCTAGAAGAATTAAAAAAGGAGTATGAGCAATTATCTTAAGATAATCACCATTTTATTGTTTCCAGTATATTTACTAGGACAACCACTACGAGAGATTCCTTATCGTTATATGCTTGAAGCTGCTGAAGACGCACTAGAGAATAAGGATTATTATAACGCGGTTGAATGGTTTGAAAAATGTTATAAGGAGCAAAGAGAAAAAGACATGGCTATCACCATTGCAGACCTTTACATGAAGCTTAGAGATTATAAAAGAGCTGAAAGTTGGTATAAGAGAGTTTTAAGCAGAGACATCGATAAGTTTTTCATTGATCAAAGATTCAATTATGGTAAAGTATTAAAGTATCTAGGTGAATACAATGATGCTTATGCAGAATTTAAATTTTTTATTGATTCGTCCACTAATGAATCCTTGAAACCTCTGGCCAAATTGGAAATGGAAGGTATGGTAAAGTCGAAAGAATTTGAAGAGAACAATGATGCTGTAATAAGATTATTAGATAATAAAGTGAATTCTGGGATGTCTGATTTTGGACCAATGGAATACGCAGATGGTTCTTTGTATTTTTCATCTTTCCAAACCAACAAAGAAATCATTCTTGATGGCAAAGAAGAAAATGTGTTTGCAAAAATTTATACTTCCAAGGAAGGAGAAAAAGGATACGAAAAAGCCAATGCTTTGCCTGAATCCATTAATAGAGATGGTTTCCATACTGGCAATGTATCGTTTACTTCGGATGGTAGAAGAATGTTTTTTACAAGATCAACTTTAGAAGGAGGGGAAGTGGTTACTTCTCAGTTATTTGTAAGTAACAAAAAAGATTCAGGGTGGGCGCCACCTCTGGAAATTACAGGACTGAATGGAGAATTTCAAATAAAGCATCCTGCTGCAGGAGAATTATTTGGCAATGATGTGTTATTTTTTTCTTCTAACATGGAAGGAGGCCAAGGAGGATTTGATATCTATTATTCAACCATGAACGGCGATGATTTTGCAACTCCTGTTAATTTAGGTGAAACTATCAATACACCTTTAGATGAAATTACACCTTATTATATTGATGGTACATTATATTTTAGTTCAGAAGGTTACCCAAGTTTAGGAGGATTTGATATTTATGTGACAAATTGGAATGGGGTAAATTGGAGTGAAGTGAAAAATCTTGGAATGCAATACAATTCGACTTACGACGATTTTAGTTATGCAGTTTTTAATGGAGGAATGAAAGGTTTTTTAGTTTCTAACCGTCCAAGCGAAAAGAAGAGATCCCTGAAAAGTAAAACATGTTGTGATGACATTTATTCTTTTGGAATTAGACAGCTGATTATTGATTTGGTGGCTGTAGCAGAAAATGATGATGGACCAATGAAGGGAGCTGAAATAACTTTAGCAGATCTATCAGGCGAAGCAATTGACCCAATTACTAAGAAAAATGAAACTTTTGAAGAATATTCATTCCTATTAGATGCTGATAAGCCTTATAAATTAATATTTCGAAAAGAAGGCTATTATCCTGATTCATTGGAATTCAATACTGTCGGTATTCTAGATGATTTCACAATAAATAAAAAGAAAAAACTAAGACCATTGCCAGTTGCTCCTCCAGCGACTACTGAAGTTACTGAAATAGTAACAATAAATCAGCCAATACGATTAGAAAATATTTATTATGATTTAGATGATGATAAAATATTGCTTGATGCTGAAAAAGATTTATCTGTCTTATTGGGATTATTGAATGAATATCCAGATATGGTTATTGAGCTTTCATCACACACAGATTCGAGAGGAATTTCTAATTACAATAATAATCTATCATTGAGGAGGGCTGATTCTGCTAAAAAATGGATAACTGAAAGAGGTATTCTAGAAGACAGAATTAAAACCGTGGGTTATGGGGAAAGCCAAATATTAAATCGTTGCGTGAATGGTGTACGGTGCACCGAAGAGGAGCACCGATTAAATAGAAGAACTGAATTTAAAATATTGGAGGGCCCACAATCTATAGAGATTAAGAAGGAAGTTAAAAATACTCCTCAAAATAATGGCAATTGATCACTTATATGGTGTTTTATTTAATCAAATTTATTTCTATTAGTGAATGCACCAAATAACTTGATTGACAAAAATTGAACATTCTTATAAAGTTTTTAAAAGATATATTTCTTCCTAGATTAGAAAGGTTATGGAAGTATCTTCCCTCTTCTTTGGGCAGCATTTTAGTTTATTTTTTTGAAATAATTATTTTTCAACAAGCAGTTTGCACAACATATTGTTAGAATTTTATAAATGATTGATGCTATTAATGCTGGTTTGGCTCAATTTTCTTTTCTTGAATGGATAGGACTTTTTACAGGTATTATTTATGTCATCCTTTCAGCACAAAATAAAATTATTTGTTGGTTTTTTGGAATAATAAGTTGTGCTTGTATTGCTTATCATGATTTTTATGGTGGTTTGATGTTGTATTCTGATGGAATATTGCAAATATTTTATGTTTTGATGGGGTTCTTTGGAATTTATCATTGGAAAAAAAATAAATTAATTGATGATGTGGATATTAAAAGTACCAAATCTTTAAAAATGCATTTTGCAATATTACTAATTGGGTCCATAATTTCCTTTGGGTATGGATACTTAATGAATCGCTATTCAAATGCTGCATTACCATTTGTGGATGCTTTTACAACAATATTCAGTATTGCAGCCACCATACTATTAATTAGAAGGCAGTTAACAGCATGGATTTACTTTGTATTTATTGATTTAATTATGAGTTTTGTATATTATATTCGTTCTTGGGAACTTTATGCTTTATTGTATTTTATATATCTAATTGTAGCGCTTTTTGCTGTATGGAATTGGAAAAGAATGGCAACAGAAAAAAGAGTTGTTATTTAGAATATATCTAAATAGATATTTATCTTCAAATTGAATTGGGCCTTTTAAGGAAAAAAACAAAAGCTTTTTATCTTTGCGGAGATTATTGAAACAGCTTTAAATTAATAAATTTAAGTATTGCAAATGAGAGTTAATAAACTCACCTACCTTGTTGCATTTTTATTATTTACTATACCTTTATTAGCACAGTCAGGCAACGGAAATAGCATATTGTCAACATCCTTCATTGTTGTTGGGATAATTGTAGTTGTTGGATTATTGTTATCTCTGGCGGATAATTTAATGCAATTAGAAGCGAAAAAAAACAATTTGGATATCTCAAAAGGGCAATTTTCCCTTTTTCCAAGTATTGAAGAATGGTTTAGAAAGAAAAAGCCGGCAAGTTTTGGAAACGCTGGATATATCAATTTGACTAAAGGATTCGATGTGAAATTAGCAGGAAAAGCGGAAGAAAAATTGGTTCCAGGAAATGCAAAAACTTTCGCAATTAGACCAAAAGATTTCATAGGGATGTCACCAATTCCAAAAGTGACAGTCACAGTGGGAGAAGAAGTATCTGTCGGAGATGTTTTGTTTTTCGATAAGAAACGACCAGATGTAAAATACGTTTCCCCTGTTTCGGGAGAAATTATCAATGTGAATAGAGGTGATAAGAGATCAATTGCTTCAATTGTGATTCTGGCTGACAAGAAATTGAAATACAAATCTTTTAAGGTTCCTAATGTTGAAAAATCTGATAGATCAGAAATCCTTGCTTTTTTAAAAGAAAGTGGCACATTTGTTTCATTCAATCAAAGACCATTTGATACTATCCCTGATGATGATGTGGTACCTACCAATATTTTTATTTCAACATTTGATACTGCACCTTTAGCGCCTAACAATAGTTTTGTGGTTGGAAATAATAAGGATGCATTTCAGAAAGGAGTTGATGTGCTGAATACTTTAACTAATGGTAAAGTTTATATTGGTCTTGATGGAAGAAAAGGGGGGAGGGCATCTTCAGTTTTTGCTGATGTGAAAGGTGCTGAATTGAATTATTTTAATGGAAAGCATCCAGCAGGAAATGTCGGTATTCAGATTCACCACACAGCTCCAATCGGTACTTCGAACAAAGTTTGGACCATAACTGTTCAAGAATTGGTTGCATTGGGAAAATTGTTTTTAACAGGACATTATTGTGGAGAAAGAATTGTTGCACTAACAGGATCTCAACTTAGTGAAAACATTTATGTTAATACTTATATAGGTGCAAATATAGGGGAACTTTTGGAAGGCAAATTGACTGGAAATAAAAATCGATTGGTTTCAGGAGATGCACTTTCAGGAAAACAAAAAGCTCCAGATGAATTTATGAACTTTAGGGATGATCAAATAACAGTTTTAGAAGAAGGCGATGATTACGAATTGTTTGGCTGGCTATTACCAGTGACACCAAGACCGAGTTCATCGGGTACTTTCCCAAATTTTCTCTTCAAAAACCATGAATTTGACGCCAATACGAATACTCATGGAGAAAAAAGGGCATTTGTGATGACAGGTCAATATGAAGAAGTGTTGCCAATGAATATTTATCCGCAACATTTAATGAAAGCCATTTTGACTGGAGAAATTGAAAAAATGGAAGGCTTAGGAATAAATGAACTTTCTGAAGAGGATATTGCTATTTGTGAATTTGTTTGCACTTCAAAACAACCATTGCAATCAATTTTGCGAGAGGGTTTGGGAATGATGCAAGAACAAGGATAAAAATTATAGACAGAATATAAACCAATGGGACTATTAGACTTTCTAAAGAAAATTGAACCAGATAAAAAGAAATCTCCGTTTCTACATACAGTATATGATGGTTTTTTCACATTTGCATATGCACCCAATACTGTTACAAAAGGCGGTGTACATGTAAAAGATGGCATGGATCTTAAAAGAACCATGTTTACAGTTGTAATTGCTATGCAGCTATGTTATGTGTTTGGCACTTACAATATAGGACATCAACATTTTTCAGCTTTAGGAATGTATCCAGGGTTTCTGGAAGGATTTCATTTAAAGCTGGTACATGGGCTAATCAAATTGCTCCCTTTGTTCATAGTAGCAAATGTAGTAGGTTTAGGTATAGAATTTTATTTTGCCATGAAGAAAGGTCATGGTATTGAAGAAGGATTTTTAGTGTCTGGAGCACTTATACCACTTATCATGCCTCCAGATATTCCACTTTGGATTTTAGCGGTAGCAGTAGCATTTGCTGTAATAATAGGAAAAGAAGCTTTTGGTGGCACGGGAATGAATATTTGGAACATTGCTCTTTTATCTAGAGTTTTTGTATTTTTTGCTTATCCAACTACCATTTCTGGTGATGAAGTTTGGGTTTCTGGATTTGAAAGTCTAAAAGCTGGAATGACTCCAGTATATGGATGGGCACATCATTTATTTGATAATTTATTTTCCTGGGGGAATATGGATACCTTCTCACAAGCTAGTGGTGTAGGAATAGTTGACGGTTTTACTGGAGCAACACCTCTGAGTCTTGCCTCGAAGGGAGGTTGGACTGCAGTTACAGAAGTTTATACCACAAAACAAATGTGGTGGGGAACTATTCCAGGATCAATTGGCGAAACTTCAAAACCCTTCATACTTATTGGCGTAGCAATTTTATTACTGACAAAAATTGCAAGCTGGAGAATTATGGTCAGCATGTTTATTGGTGCTGCTTTAATGGGAATAGTTCTTAATGCTTGGGGAGCAACTCCATTTATGGAAGTTCCTTGGTATTACCAATTTTGGATGGGTAGTTTCTTTTTTGCAATGGCATTTATGGCTACAGATCCTGTAACTGGAGCATCTACCAATACTGGAAAGTGGATTTATGGGTTTTCCATTGGATTTATAGGAATGATCGTCAGAGTAATGAACCCAGCTTATCCAGAAGGATGGATGTTGGCAATTTTGTTTTTGAATACTTTTGCGCCATTAATGGATCACTATACAATTCAATCTAACATTTCAAAAAGATTAAAACGTGCATAGTACTAATTACATAACCAAATTTGTATTGATAATGACGGGTATCGTCGCTATCGTACTCTCATTGCTCTCTTTTGGATTGAAACCAATTCATGAAAAAAATGCAGCAATTTATAATAAGAAAGCCACATTATCAGCAATTGCGGATCACTTAGGAGTGGATTTCGCTAAAATCACCGACGACCAAGTCCAAGAGATTTTTGATAAAAATATTGAACAATTGGTTCTGGACACAAAAGGCAACTTGTTGACTTCTGAAGAAGTAATCAGTAAAGGTTACACAGGAGGAAAAGCTGAAGATGTTGATATGGCTAAGGAAAAAAAGAAACCTGTTGATGAACAAATAATTCCACTTTATATTTTCACTGGCAATGGTGGAGACAAATATTATATACTAAATGTAAGAGGAAACGGACTTTGGGACGCGATTTGGGGAAGTGTTGCCTTGAAAGATGATAAAAATACTATTGCTGGTGTTTCTTTCGACCATACTGGAGAAACTCCAGGATTAGGTGCTGAAATAAAAGACAATCAAGAATGGAAAAATCAATTTGAAGGAAAAAGTATTTACGATGACTCTGGCAATTTTGTATCCATAAGCGTAGTAAAAGGAGGAGCTGACGATAGTGATCAACATGCAATTGATGGGATTACTGGAGCAACAATTACAGGAGATGGTGTAGATAAAATGTTGAAAAAGGGAATCGCTTATTATGTTCCTTATTTGAAAAAAAATAATTAATAAATCAGCATAAATAAAAATTTAACATGGCTGAAACAACTATAGCAAAAGAAAAAACGTCAATACTTCCATTCGGTCCTACCGAACGTAAGCTGTTGACTGACCCATTAAATGATAATAATCCAATTACAGTTCAGGTTTTAGGAATTTGTTCAGCTCTTGCTGTTACTACTTTGCTGAATAAAGCTATTGTTATGGCTGTTGCTGTAACTTTTGTAACTGCATTCTCAAACCTAATTATTTCTGCGCTAAGAAATTCTATTCCTAAGCAAGTAAGAATGATCGTACAATTGGTAATTGTAGCGTTTCTAGTTACAGTGGTGGAATTGTCTTTGAAGGCTATCAATTATCCTATTTATAAAGAATTATCCGTTTTTATAGGATTAATTATAACGAATTGTATCGTCATGGGTAGATTGGAAGCATTTGCAATGGCTAATAAACCATGGAGATCCTTCTTAGATGGAATTGGAAATGGCGTTGGTTATGGAGTGATTTTGATTGCTGTTGCATCAATACGAGAGCTATTTGGAAAAGGATCTTTGCTAAATTTTAAAATAATTGGGCCAAGCTCTGATTTTTTAATTGATACTGATGCAATCTCTTTTTTGAATTGGTATGAACCAAATAACTTGATGGTATTATTTCCTTCAGCAATGTTTGTAATAGGAGTCCTGATTTGGGTTCAAAGAGCTTGGAATAAAAAATTAGTAGATATTTCTTAATAAGGAAAGAAACAGACATGGAATTAGTAAATATATTTATAAAATCAGCGTTCATAGAAAATTTAGCTTTAGCTTATTTTCTTGGTATGTGCTCTTATTTAGCAGTTTCTAAAACTGTAAAAACAGCTTTTGGACTTGGTTTAGCTGTAATTTTCGTTCTTGGTATAACAATGCCTATCAATTGGATAATTAATACTTGGTTGTTAGGGGAAAATGGAATTTTTCATACTGACCTAACATTTCTTAGATTTATTTTATTCATTGCCGTTATAGCTTCAATGGTTCAATTGGTGGAAATGGTGGTCGAAAAGTTCTCGCCTTCATTGTACAATTCTTTGGGAATATTTTTACCATTAATTACGGTTAACTGCGCTATTTTGGGAGGATCCCTATTTATGGTGTCCAAAGAATATAACTTTTCAGAATCTGTTGCCTTTGGATTAGGTGGTGGTTTTGGTTGGTTTCTTGCAATTATTGCAATTGCAGCAATTCGAGAAAAAATGAAATATTCTAATGTCCCACCTGCTTTAAGAGGCTTAGGGATGGCCTTTTTATTAACTGGGTTAATGGGGATGGCTTTTATGAGTTTGATGGGAATTGATCCAGCATCTTTTACAAATAACTAAAAAGAAACAAGGAAATATGATTTTTCTAATAGATTTTTTGCCCATGGTTTGGGCGCTAGTTGTGTTCTGCGGAGTGATATTATTTTTGTCTTTCATGCTTGTTTATGCAAGAAAACAATTAGTACCTCAAGGGAATGTAAAGATAATCGTGAATGGCGATAGTGAGCATCCAATTCTAACTCAACCTGGATCATCTTTGCTGTCTGCGTTATCAGATCAAAAAATATTTTTACCTTCAGCATGTGGAGGTGGCGGTACTTGTGCAATGTGTGAATGTCATGTGGATACAGGAGGTGGAGATGTTTTACCGACTGAAATGAATCACCTAACAAGAAAAGAAGCAGCTGAACATAAAAGATTGGCTTGTCAGGTTAAGGTAAGAGAAGATATGGAGATAAGAATCCCTGAAGAAATTTTTGGGATTAAGAAATGGGAATGTGAAGTTATTGAGAATTATAATGTTGCTTCCTTTATCAAGCAATTTGTTGTAAGACTTCCAGAAGGCGAAGAGTTAGATTTTCAAGCTGGAGGATATATTCAGATTGACGTTCCAAAAATTGTTACCGAGTTCAAAGATATGGATATTACTGCTCATCCAGATTATCACGATGATCCAGAAAAGTTCCGTTCTGAATGGGATAAATTTAATCTTTGGCCTTTGAAAATGGTTAACCCTGAACCTCAATTTAGAGCATATTCAATGGCTAACCATCCTGCAGAAGGTAATATTGTAAAGCTGAATATAAGAATTGCAACTCCACCTTGGGATCGAGCTAAGAATAATTGGCAAGATGTTAACCCGGGAATTTGTTCATCTTATGTATTTGGTCTAAAGCCAGGAGATAAATGCACAATATCAGGGCCTTATGGTGAATTCTTTATTAAACCAACTAAAAAAGAAATGGTTTATGTGGGCGGTGGAGCAGGAATGGCCCCTTTGAGATCTCACTTATTTCATTTGTTTCATACCTTAAAGACAACGGACCGAAAAATATCATTTTGGTATGGAGGTAGAACGAAAAGGGAATTATTTTATGTGGAAGAATTCAGAAAAATTGAAAGAGAATTTCCGAATTTTAAGTTTTACATTTCTCTCGATAATCCAATGCCTGAAGATAATTGGAATGTAAAAGAAGATATTAATTCTCCTGGAGATGGATTTCAAGGATTTATCATGCCTGTATTATTTGAAAAATATTTGAAGAACCACGAAGAACCAGAAGAAATAGAATACTACTTCTGTGGTCCTCCAGCGATGAATGCTTCGGTACTTAAATCTTTAGACGAATTAGGGGTGCCAGAAGAAAATATTTCCTTCGATGATTTTGGAGGATAAAAAAATTAAAAAGCATTCGAAAGGATGCTTTTTTTTTTGCACTTTTTTAATTTTTTTGATTAGTGCAATGAATACTGATGATCGAGTATATTAAAACCTTCAAACTAAATTTTAGTTTGAAATTTGCATTTTATTCAACAAGTTTAACTCCTTTTTTCCCCTGCTTATAATACCTGATGATCCATGCAACAATAAATCTTCAATGACTTCAATTAATTCTGGAATCAAATCTGGGTATTTAATTGCAATTTTTCTACACACAGTCATCGAAAAAGCTTTTATAGCTATTGGATACTGAGGGTCAATTAAAAACTTGAAACATAAATCGAATATCCTACCTTCATATTTTTCTGGAATTTGATCAAAATTTTGTAACACGCGAACTGTGTTTCTCACCACTGCATCGTGAACTGGATTTTCGACAGCTTTGAGTATTTCTGGAATCCATTTAACCATTAAGTTTGGATGTTTTTCGCAAACCACTCCCATTGCCCAAGAAGCTCTTTGACAAATTCTGTATTCTTTGTGGAGGAAAAATTGCATAAATTTATCAAATCTTGTCTGCGAGTTTCCAATATAATTGGCTAGTTCAATGCATAGTTCTTTATTATGTCCCTTTCTTAAATGTGCTTCAATGTCCATGATGGAAATGAAAAATATTTATATTAAATTGTTAAATGTATCTTGATAATAAATTCCAAATGTAAGCTAAATCACTATCTTCGCGTTTAATTTTAGCAAATTATGAATACGAAACAACGATATCTTGTTACTTCGGCACTTCCTTATGCTAACGGCCCATTACATATTGGACACCTAGCAGGAGCTTATTTACCAGCCGATATTTATGTGAGATTTCTAAGATTGATGGAAAAAGATGTTGTTTTCGTTTGTGGAAGCGATGAACATGGAGCTGCTATAACCATTCGTGCACAGAAAGATGGAATTCAACCTCAGGAGGTTGTAGATAGATACCATACAGAATTTTTGGACGCATTCAATAGAATTGGACTTTCTTTCGATATTTACCATAGAACGTCATCTAAACTTCATCACGAAACCTCTCAAGAATTTTTCAGAAATTTGAATAATAAGGGTGAATTTATTGAAGAAGAATCTGAACAATACTTTGACGAGAAAGCTAACCAATTTCTTGCGGATCGATACATTAAAGGTACTTGCCCAAAATGCGGTTTTGAAGAAGCTTATGGTGATCAATGCGAAAATTGTGGAACTTCTTTAAGTCCAATAGAACTCATCCATCCAATTTCAACATTATCGAACGAAAAGCCAGTGCTGAAAAAGACAAAACATTGGTACTTGCCTTTGGATAAATATGAAGAATGGCTAAAAGTTTGGATTGAAACTGGCGTTTTGGATGGAAATGAATTGCATGATCCCAACGATTGGAAAAATCATGTATTAGGCCAATGTAAGTCTTGGTTGGATAGTGGTCTTCAAAAAAGAGCAATGACAAGGGACTTGGATTGGGGCGTTGACGTACCACAAGAAATTCCAGGCTCAGAAGGAAAGAAATTATATGTTTGGATGGATGCTCCAATTGGATATATTTCAGCAACAAAGCAATGGGCTATTGATAATAATAAAGATTGGAAACCTTATTGGCAAGATGAAAATACAGCATTGATTCATTTCATTGGAAAAGACAATATCGTATTTCATTGTTTAATTTTCCCATCTATACTTAAGGCTCACGGTGATTTTATCCTTCCATTGAATGTACCTGCAAATCAATTTGTTAACCTTGAAGGGAGGAAAATTTCTACCTCGAAAAATTGGGCTGTATGGGTAAATGAATATCTGGATGAGTTACCAGGAATGGAAGATGAATTGAGGTATTATATGATAAAAAATATGCCTGAGGCTAAAGACAGTGAGTTTACATGGAAAGGTTTTCAAGATGCTGTTAATAATGAATTGGTTAACAACTTGGCTAATTTCATCAATCGTGTGGTAGTATTAACTAATAAGTATTATGA
The DNA here is from genome assembly GCA_024642705.1 of Bacteroidota bacterium. GTDB lineage: Bacteria > Bacteroidota > Bacteroidia > Chitinophagales > Saprospiraceae > Portibacter. The sequence continues at coordinate 71,665 of JAHEAQ010000005.1, forward strand.
AGGAGTTGTTCCAGAAATAGATGAAAGTTTGATGTTTGATGTGCCCGGAGATGAAGAAATGCCAGGTTTTCATGACTCTGAATTATTAGAATTGCATGATCTATTGCAAGAAAGTTCAGAATGCATTCGCAATTTCGATTTTCGAAACGCACTGAAGATAGTAATGGAGATTTCTTCAAGGGGAAATCAAATTTTACAGTTTAATGAACCTTGGAAATTAATCAAAGAAGATGAAGAAACAGTTCAGGTTGTGATGAATGTTTGTTTACAATACATCACTGCGTTGTCAACTGCATTGTATCCTTTTTTGCCATTTACATCTGCAAAAATTAGAACCTTACTAAACTTAGAGCCTATTAATGAGCATAACGAATATGTGGAGATGCTTAATAATTTGTGCGAAGGATTTCATCTTATTCCAGAAGGCCATAAAATTGGAGAAGCAAATCATGTTTTTTCAAGAATTTCAGACGAAGTGATAACTGCGCAAATAGAAAAGTTAAAACAAACAGAAGTTCAGAAAACTAATGAAAATCAATCCTCAAAAAATATAACACCTTTCAAAGAAGCTATAAATTTTGATGATTTTACCAAAATGGATATTAGGACTGCAACAATCATTAATGCAGAAAAAGTAGCAAAAGCTGATAAATTATTAAAACTTACTTTGGATTTAGGCAATGAACAACGGACAGTTGTGTCAGGGATTGCCCAATTTTTTGCTCCCGAAGAATTACCAGGAACAAATGTAAGTGTTTTAGTAAATCTATTACCTAGGAAAATAAAAGGCATAGAGTCTAATGGAATGATATTAATGGCTGAGAATTCAGAAGGTGTTTTAAGTTTTGTAAGCCCTGCTCAAAATTGGGAAAACGGTTCCATAGTTAGATAAAATGGATAAAAAGTTAAGGTTTCAAATATTAAAATGGATAGGTGTTCTAGTTTCATTAATTGTAATATATATTAATGGTTCTGAAATGCTTCATTTAGATTTTTGGGGCTATCGACCGCTTTATTTTTTTATGGCATGTTGGATTTTTATCATGCTATTAATGGAGCCCTTTTTTTCAAAACATCCCAAGAAATACAAACTTCTTGCCTTAGCTACTCTTTCTGGCTTTATTTTATACATCGGTTTTCCCACAAAACCTGTAACACCTTTTATGTTTATTGGTCTTATTCCATTGCTTTATGTGGAAGACCAATTATTTAAATGGAAGGAAACCATTACTCGATGGGAGGTTTTCAAATTTGTATTTCACGCATTTGTAACATGGAATATACTGAGCACATTTTGGGTTGCTAACACAGCATTCATTCCGAGTATTGTTGCTTTTACATTGAATTCAGCCTTCATGGCAATTCCTTGGGTAGGATATCATTATGTAAGGAAAAGGTTAGGCGATAGATATAGATATCTTGCTTTAATTTCTTTTTGGCTATGTTTTGAATGGATACACCTCCAATGGGAAATATCTTGGCCGTGGTTAATTCTAGGTAATAGTTTTGCACAATATCCATTTTTGGTACAATGGTATGAATACACAGGCCATCTTGGAGGCACACTTTGGATTTTAATAATGAATATTTTACTTTATATTTTCATAGAAAAACTAAGAACCAGAGTTGAATTAAAGGTGAATGATTTAATGATACCAGTATTTACATTATTCGGCCCTTTAATGTTATCTGCAATAATGTATGTAACCTATCAAGAAAAAGGAGAATTAAGAAATATTAGCATTATACAGCCGAATTACGAGCCACATTATCAAAAATTTGAAGTTTCTGATGCCGAACAATTGAGAACATTTGTAAGACTAAGCCAGGAATGTATAACTGATTCTACGGATTACATCTTGTATCCTGAAACCATATTTGGTTATTATGATATTGAAAAACTGAACAATGAACCTACCATTCAAGTGCTCAAGTCTGTTTTGGATTCATTTCCACGAACAAATATGATTGCTGGTTTATCTACTTTCAAAGTTTTTAAAGATGGAGAAGTCAAATCTGGTGCAGCAAGGCAAGCTAACATTGGAGGAGAAAATAAATGGCTCGAAATTCAAAATGTTGCCGTTCAATTTCCTTCAACAGACAAAAGCAATTATTCAGTTCACATTAAATCAAAATTGGTTCCGGGGGCGGAAATATTTCCATATAAAGATTTATTATTTTTTCTAAAACCTATTATTGAAAAGGCTGGAGGTTCCGTGAGCGGACATGGAAGACAAAATGAAAGAACAGTATTTGAAAATCAGTATGGCGAAAAAATTGCGCCAGTAGTTTGCTATGAGTCCGTTTATGGTGATTATGTGGGACAATACATGAGAAAAGGTGCAAATGCTATTTTTATCATGACCAACGATGGATGGTGGGACAAAACACCCGGTCACATTCAGCATTTGAAATTTGCAGGATTGAGAGCCATCGAACATAGAAGGTCAGTAGCGCGGTCCGCGAATACAGGCATTTCAGCATTTATTGATCAACGAGGGAATATCCTAAGTAGAACAAATTATGGAGAGGAAGCAACTCTGAATGGTAGTATAAGATTTAATAAAGAATTAACTTTTTATAGTAAATGGGGGGACTTAATAGCAAGGGTCGGAATATTAAGTTCTATATTATTAATAATTTCATCAGTAATGAAAAGATTTAGGAAAAATTAAAAGTTCTTTATTTTTTAGCCGCGTTATGAATTTACGTTTCGTTTAGTAAATTTGTGCCTCTTTACTAAAAGCCAATATTGTCTCTTAAAAAAAGGCAGTTTGTAAATCTAAATTAATGTCAAGAATATTTTTTGTTGCATTTTTTTCCGTGTTGATGGTTTCGTGTCTGAAGAATGCTGAAAGCGAATTAGGCGTTTCTACAGAAGACATCATTTACACTAGCGGGGAAAAGATGGTAGTAACTGGAAGAATTCTAGCTACTGCTGAAGTTGATCTTGTTGACCATGGATTTATAGTTTCAGAAGATGAAAATTTTACAAATCCATTTACTGTTTCCTTAGGTGAAAGAAAGACGCCTGGAAGATTTGTTGGTGAATTCGAAAATTTAAATATCGATCGGGAATATTATGTTAAAAGTTTCGTTCAGGACAACCAAGGAGTTATAGAGGGAAATGTATTGAATTTTAATACTCTTAAACCTATTATCGATGATTTTTCTCCAAGGATTGGGGTTCCAAATGCAATGTTAACCATTCAAGGTAGAAATTTCACCGAAGATTCAAAAGTCTATTTTGGAGGAAGAGAAGCTACAATTGTTACCAAAAGTGATGAGTCATTTATAACAGTGCATATTCCAGCGATTGCAAATCAAATATTTGAAGAGATTTCCATTGTAATGAACGGAGAAACATTTGTTAGTGATATACCATTTGAATATGTAATTGGAACTTGGGAAAAAGAATCCATTTCTCCAATAGATTTTAGTACTGTTGGTGGAATAACATTAAAAGATGGCGATGATGTGATTTATGGATTAGGTGGTATCAATGGATTTGGCCCATATGTTTCAGATCTAGGTAAATATAATACAGTCAATAAAACTTGGAGTAAAGGTTCTCTACCGGGCTTTGCAACAGGATATAGTTTTTCATGTGATGGGTTTATAGGTTCTGGGTCTTCAATATTTATTAGGCCTAGTGATCGATCTTATTCATTAAGTACTGATTTTTATGCCTACGAAAATGGAAAATTTAAATATGAAGGCAAGTTACCATTTCGATTGCTTAAGGCATCTGCAACTAGGATTTCTGATCGCATTTATGTTTTTGGTGGCCTAACTGAAGATGTAAAAAATAGCTCAAAAGTATATGAATATAATATTGGCACCAAAACATGGAAAGAATTAGCAGCATTACCTGAAAAATTAGTAACAAACTCTGATTATCCCTCCTTTGTTTATAATGGAGATATTTATTTTATTGGATCAGACCAATTTTTATATAGATATTCTGTTTCAGTGCAAGAAACTGCTAAGTTAACTTTGTACCCTACAACTATTTCGGAAGGAGGTGTTGCTTTAGTGTTAAATGACAAAGTTTATATTGGTGTTTTCAAAGACAAAAGATTGCTTTATGAACTGGATCTAAAAACTTTAAATTGGAAAGAAAAAACTGGCTTTTCCGGACAAGTAAGGGAAGAGATCACTGCTAAATGGGTTGAAAATGGGAAGTTGTACATATTAAAGAATGGTATTTTTAGTTTAGAGAATTCTACAGTTTGGAGCTTTTCACCAGATGAATATTAAACCTATGATAAGAATAATAATCACATCACTTATAATTGCTTTCAGTATTCTTCAAATTGAAGCACAAGGACGTATCATAGGTCTGGAAACAAGTGGAAATGGTCCTTTTTTAATAAAAGGAAAAATTGTAGACGACGAAACCAGAGAGCCAATTATTGGTGCAAATGTGTTTATCGAATCCCTTCAAATTGGTGAAAGTGCCGATGAAGAAGGCAAATTTGAACTATCAATACCAAAAGGTCTTCATCAATTAAGAGTGTCGAGTATTGGATATGAAGAAGATAATATACTAATTGATATTCGAGGCAGAGGATCAATAACTATAAGACTTATGCAAAATATCAATCAACTGGATGAGATTGTAGTCACAGCAGTTGATCCTGACGCTAATATAAGGAATGCAGCAGCTGGTGTTGAAAAGATTTCAATGAAATCAATTGAAGGATTACCACCTTTTGTGGGAGAAGTTGATGTATTAAAATCAATTACACTTTTGCCAGGTGTAAATTCAGCTGGAGAAGCTTCCTCGGGATTTAATGTAAGAGGAGGTGGATACGATCAGAATTTAATATTATTGGGTGGTGCCCCATTGTATAATCCATCTCATCTTTTTGGATTCTTTTCAGCATTTAATTCTGATATGATCAATAGCGTTACCTTATTTAAAGGTGGAATTCCATCAAATTACGGAGGTAGAGCTTCTTCTATTTTGGATTTGGATTATGCCAAAGGTGACATGCAAAATTGGAGTGGAAAAGCTTCGGTAGGCACTATTTCAGCAAAAATATCTGGTGGAGGCCCTATTATTAAAGATAAATTATCAGTTTTGGGTGGAGTTAGGGTATCTTATTCAAATTATTTGTTGGGATTAATTAAAGACCCAAATATCAATAACAGTGCTGCTCAATTTTATGATGGTAATATTGTTTTGAATTATAATATTAGTGATAAAAGTTCAATTGATTATACTGGATATTTAAGTTCTGATGCTTTTAATTTTGCTAGTGACACCACTTTCGCTTGGGGAAATCAAAACCATGTATTGACTTGGAAATATGCTTTCAATGATAAGTTCTTTTTGAAATCTTCGATTGTAAGTAGCCAATATAATTTTTCAATCCTAAATAATTCTGGGTTTTCTAATTTTACTTTGGATTCAAAAATATGGGATCGAGGAATAAATGCTGATTTAAAATACATCATAAAAGAAGGTAATGAATTATTATTTGGCATACAATCCAAATATTTAAAAATAAATCCTGGATCTTTAAAGCCGCAGAATGGGGAATCTTCTATTAACCCTTTTGAAGTTCCTTTAGAAAAAGCATTGGAAAGTGGTGCTTATATACAGCATGACGTTGAACTTGGAAAATGGGTAGGTCTTTCCTATGGAATTCGATATGTGGACTATAGATATTTGGGTTCAAAAACGACTTATTTGTACGATGAATTATTCCCACTCAGTCCTGAGACGGTGACTGAAGTAGTCAATTATGAGTCGAATAAAGTGATTCAGCAATATGGTGGTTTTGAGCCAAGAGTTTCCTTAAGATTTAGTTTTACCGAAAATACTTCTTTGAAATTTGGATACAATAGAATGAATCAGTTCATTCATTTAATTTCAAATACTGCGACTATTGCACCAACAGATATTTGGAAATTATCGGATCAATATATTAAACCGCAAACTGCAACTCAATATTCTGCAGGATTTTTTCAAAATTTTGCCAATAACACCATTGAGACTTCTATTGAAGCTTATTACAAATCCTTAGACAATGTTTTGGAATACAAAGACGGTGCAGACTTAATTTTGAATCCACAAATTGAAACTGAACTTTTGTCGGGATCTGGAGAAGCTTATGGTTTAGAAGTTTATGTGAAAAAGAAAAGCAAGCCAATGAGTGGTTGGATTTCTTATACTTATTCAAGATCATTAAGACAAGTTGTAGGGCCTTATCCTTCTGAGACCATAAATAATGGACTTGTGTATCCAGCAAATTATGATAAGCCTCATGATTTAACGGCTGTGCTAGATTATGAAATAAATCCTTTCGTGAAGTATTCAGCAATTTTCACTTATAGCACTGGCAGACCAGTTACTTTCCCTTCTGCGAAGTTTAGTTTCTTTGGGGATGACGTCGCTTATTACGATTCAAGAAATCAAAATAGAATTTTGGATTATCACAGACTTGATATGTCATTAACGTTTAATTTTAATACCAAGAAAAAATGGCTTAGAGGTGATTGGGTACTTTCCGTTTATAATATTTATGGAAGAAAGAATGCTTTTTCAATTTTCTTTGATGATCTTCCTGGATCACCTCCTCAAGCGTACAAATTGGCAGTATTAGGTACCGCTTTTCCTTCATTAAGTTATAATGTAGAATTTTAATGATAAGAAACATTCTTCCCATATTAGTTCTAACTGTAGTAGCTTTAAATGCCTGCATAGATCCTGTAGATATCAATACTACTGAAGAAAAGAAATTGCTTGTTGTTGAAGGATTCATTTCAACAAAGCCAGGTCCACATACTTTTAAATTATCTAAAAGTGCTAAATACGGTTCTATTTTTGTTGGATTCTCGCAGAAAGAAGAAAACGCGACTATTTTCATAAAAGATGATCTCGGTAAACAAGTTTTTTTAGATGAATTGAGCCCAGGATTGTATCAGACTCCAAAAGGTTATCAAGCTGAAGTAGGAAGAACATATACCCTAATTATCAATTCAAAATCAGGTCAATATATTTCTTTGCCTGAAAAACTTGAACCTGTTCCGATTATTAAAAAGTTAGAAGCAAGATTTAAAAAATTTCCATCTGTAATTCCTGAAATATTTAAATCTGGAATTGAAATTTATTCCACTTTTGACGATCCGGCAGATTCTCAAAATTTTATGTTTTGGGATGCAAGAGGTACCTTTATAATGAATACTAGACCAGATTTATTTACATATAGAGATGGTGAAGGAAAGATCATATCTGCCCCAAAAGACTGTTGTGCAAGGTGTTTTTTTGAAGAAAGAAAAGCAGAAGCTGAGTTCCGAATTTATTCTGACTCTAAAACTAATGGGAACGAGAATAGAGTTTTAGCAGCTTACATTCCAGACGATGGAGCAAGGTTTGATGAGAAATATTTAATTAGAATTGAGCAATACTCTTTAAGCAGGAAAGCATTTCAATTTTATAATTTGCTGAATGAACAACTTTCAATAAGTGGAGATATTTTTGATCCCCCTCCAGCTGGCACAAATGGTAATATCGTTAATATTACAAATCCTGAACAACAGGTGATTGGTTTTTTTCACGCTTCCGATTATTATTCGGATAGTATTTATATTGAGAAAAGTGCAATTTTAGAAGCCAACGCAGATAAATTGGTTCCTGAAGATTGCAGAGTCTTAGGCGGTGATGTAAATACACCTTCATATTGGCATTAATTGAACAAAGATTAGGTTAATGAATAAGTCATATATATTATTTTCTTTTGTGATCATTTTGCTTTTGGGTTCTTGTATAGACCCTGTGGATATTAAAACAACAGAAGAGAAGAATATTTTAGTTCTTGAGGGATTTATTACCACCAAAGCTGGCCCGCATTATTTGAAACTTTCAAAAAGTGCAAAATATGGTTCAATTTTCGAAGGTTTTTCTCAAAATGAGGAGAACGCTAGCATATTTATTAAAGATGATTTGGGACAGCAGGTATTTTTATCAGAGGTTTTTCCAGGAACCTATGCTACACCCATTGGTTACAAAGCTGAAGTCGAAAGAACATATACGTTAATCATAAATTCAAAATCAGGTCAATACATTTCAACCCCTGAGAAAGTTTATCCCGTTCCCGAAATGACTTCAATTCGACCAGAATTTAGTTCTTTAGCATCATCAGATACCTTACAATATACTTCTGGTGTTAAATTTTTTAGCCAATTTAAAGACCCAGCAGAAACACAGAACTTTTTGCTATGGACAAATAATTCTACTTATGAATTTAATGCGAGACCAGATCTATATAAAATTCCTGGGCCCAATGGAGGAACTCCTGCACCAAAAGATTGTTGTGATGTTTGCTGGAAAACTGAAAAAATTTCTAACAGCAGCATTTTTCTATATAATGATAATCAGACAAATGGAAATGAAGTTCAAACTTTAGCCTATTATGTTCCTGATGATGGTTTCAGATTCGTAGAGAAATATTTAATGCGATTGGAACAACATTCACTTTCAAAAGGTGCCTTTCAATATTATAAATTATTGAAAGCTCAATTGGAAATTAGTGGAGATATTTTTGATTCTCCCCCCGCAAGTTTGAATAGTAATATAATAAACATTGATAACCCAGATTCAAAAGTATTGGGTTATTTCCACGCCACAGATGTAAGCATTGATTCGGTGTTTATCGATAAGAGTTTCATGGTTAAAAAAGTTCAAGCAAAAATTATGAGAGATGATTGCAGAACTGCCGGAAATGCATCACCTATAAAGCCAGCTTATTGGGAATAGATAATTCACCTTGTCATCAAGGAATCATAAAAGAATGAACTAATTTCATTTTCAATTCAATTTCCGTATTGATTGAATTTTCCTACAAATATTGGTTTTTGGTTTCAACCCAGAATATGCATTAAACAAATTAATGCATATTCTGGGTTATAACGTCAAATGGATTTTATCTATATTTTTCTCTATATTAGATGGTAGTAATCCTTTTTTTATGAAATCCATATTTTTACCGGCATGCCTACTTTTGTTTTTCCTTGTATTTATTTGTACAATTTCAATTGATTATTTACCTAGTCATCCAGTCAAGCCTATTCCAACATTTACCAAGAAAATTAGGGCGAAATCAGACAGACCAGACTTAGGTGTAGAACAAGAAAACCTCATGATCAAAAATCCCATTTTGGGCAGGCCTACTCCAGAAAAACTAATAGAGATAAGTGCAAATTTGAAAAAAGGATTGTACAATAAAGGAATTAAGCGAAACACTCCAAAATGGCAGGAAAGAGGGCCGAACAATGTGGGTGGAAGAACAAGAGCGGTACTGATAGATGCCAACGACCCTTCTGGAAATACGGTCTGGGCAGGGAGTGCCAGCGGGGGATTGTGGAAAACGATAAATTTTCTTGATCCAAATCCCAATTGGTCTCCGATTGATGATTTCTTGCCTACCATGGCAATTTCATGCATCGTGCAAGATCCTTCCAAACTAAATATTATGTATTTTGGTACAGGAGAGGGGTGGTTTAATGGTGATGCAGTCTCAGGTTTGGGAATCTGGAAATCTACCGATAGAGGCAAAAATTGGAAGCAATTATCCTCTACTAATAATCAAGATTTTTTCTTTATCCAGAAAATACGTGTTAATTCAGAGGGCATTATTTTTGCAAGCACACGATCTGCGGGCTTGCAACGGTCAATAGATGAAGGTTTGACTTGGGAGAAAGTGCTAGGAAGTGGAATTGGTGGGGCTTTTTCAGACAGAGCTGCTGATATTGAAATTGCAAACAATGATGATATTTATGTCAGTTTAGGCATATTTTCCACAGATGGTATTTATAAATCAATGGATTCTGGCAACACTTGGAAGTCCTTAATCAACTCATCAACGAATAATGGGTTGCCATCCGAAGGTTTTGAAAGGATAGAATTGGCAATTGCACCATCAGATCCATCTTTCATTTACGCATTGTTTCAAGCAAGTGAATCAAATGAATGTAAGGGTATATTTATGTCGATAGATGCGGGCAATAGTTGGAAAGAAATGACTGTTCCAAAAGGGTTTGGACATGAAAATTTTGCAGGAAAGCAGGCTTGGTACAATTTGACCATCGCTGTGGATCCTGTTTATCCATATACAGTTTATATTGGGGGAATAGATTTGTTGCGATCTATCGATGGTGGGGAACATTGGACGCAGCTGAGTCATTGGTTTGGCGGTGGCGGATTCCAATTTGTACATGCAGATCAACATGAAATTGTTTTTTTTCCAAACAATAATAGATATAAGGGTATTTCTGCCAATGATGGTGGAATATTTAAATTTGACATTAATCCCAATACCGATTTGAAATTTAATCAACAATATTGTATTCCTAAACATGAGAACTGCTGCAATGATTTTATTGAACGAGTGGATTTAAATACTTTATTGAATTTTTCACAATCAGGAACCTCAAAGGATATTGATGGTTATTCTGATTATACAGGATATTCAACAACACTTAAAGTGGACCAAACTTATGATTTAAAAATTGTAACAAATGTTTCATGGGAGGATTCAAAAATGGGCGCTTGGATAGATTGGAACCAAAATGGCAAATTTGACGAAAGTGAAAATATATTAAGTTATTCAGGCATGGGGCCATATTCAACTCAAATTACTGTTCCAAATAACGCAGCTCATGGTAAAACAAAAATGAGGATAAGGCTGCAATACAGTCCATTTTACCAGCCTAATCCTTGTGCAATCGCTTATACTATGGGAGAAACCGAGGATTATACGATTATTGTGGACAATTGCTTCGAAGGCAATAAATGCAATGATGGATCAATATGCACCACTGATAATATTTTGAATGCAAATTGTAAGTGCACTGGAAAGCTAGTTGATATAAATGAAGATGGTTTGTGCGATATCATTAATAAACCTAATTATCAAGCGATAAATAAAGACTTCAGAGTCACTCAATTTTATTCCTGTGATTATCATCCAGCTGAAAATAGCAATATTTTCATCGGAGGAACCCAAGACAATGGAACTCAATATTTTTCGAACCCAGGTGTAAATTCTACTTTCCCAATCTCTGGTGGTGACGGTGGATATTGTTTTATTGACAAAAACAATCCTAATATTCAGATTTCTTCATATACATTTAACACTTACAATATTACAAACGATGCCTGGAAGAACAATTTTGAATTTGTAGCAATTGGAGATTCCAAAGGCAGGTTTATTAATCCATGCGATTATGATTCCAAAACTAAAACTTTAATAGGGGCCTACGACAAAGCTTATATTTCAAGAATACGAAAAGTAGGAACAGAAAATATCGCTGATACTTTAACATTTTCGGCATTGGACTCGTCTATTGTTTCCGTTGTCAAATTTGACCCGAACCAAGAAAATAAAGTTTGGTTGGGAACCCCGAAAGATTTTAATAAAATTACAGGCAAGTATGAAGCAAAATTAATATTGCTTTCCAACATTGATTCCGACAATCCAGTAATTGAAAAAGTTGTCACCATAGATGACGAATTTGAAGGGTCTGCATTTCTTAGATCTATTGATATCTCCACGTCGAAATCCAATCGAATGATCTTGAATTTTAGTAATTACGGGGTGCCAAAAGTATGGGAAACAAGGGATGTCGGTGCTACTTGGAGAAATGTCGATGGCAATCTTCCTGATATTCCGGTTAGATGGATTTTGTATAATCCAATTGCTGAAGAAGCAGCAATTATTGCTACGGAGCTCGGAGTATGGCAAACTTTTAATCTGAATAATAGCAATCCAATATGGGAACCTTTAATAGATGGTTTAGCAAACGTTAAAGTAAATATGTTGAAATATAGACCATCTGATCATACCCTTTTTGCAGCAACTCATGGTCGAGGTATATTTTCGATGAAATATTGTACGAATCAAATAAATGTCATTGAAGCGATTTGCTCCGGAGATTCATACGATTTTTTTGGACAAGAATTGTTTGAATCCGGAATATATGAAAAAGTTATTTTTGATTCCCTTTCTTGTTTTGGTTCAATAAATTATGTGCTAAATCTATTTGTTGAAGAGAAAGAAACCAGGTTTTTAGATTTGAAAATATGTAGTGGGGATAGCATTGATTTTTTTGGGACTATATTGACAGAATCCGGAATTTATCAAAAAGAGATCGAGGCTGACAATATATGTGGCTGTAGTATTACCAATTTAAATTTGAATGTGAACGAACCTGCCATTCTTGAATTAGGAGATACTTTATTCTTAAATATTGATGAAGAATTTGCTATTGTTCCAAATGGAAACTTTGTTTCATATTTGTGGAGTAATGGAAATACTAATTCATCGATTATTATCAACGCAGCAAATTTGGGCGCTGGCCATCATGAAGTTACTTTGATTGTTACAGATCAATTAGGTTGCCCAAGTGAAGATACCTTGATCATTATCGTTACAGAACCTTCAGCAACGAATGACATTGCAAATCTTCAAACCTTAAAAATTTATCCCAATCCTGCTGCCTTTGACTTAAATTTGGAATTCCAAAACCCAAGTGGATTAGCTGATATTAGGATATATACCGTAAATGGAAAACAAGTATTTTCAGAACGTTATTACTTAAAACCAAACATCTCGTTAAATGTTCAAGAGTTACCTGCAGGAATATACCTCCTCCAGGTTGCAGGAGAAAGATCCAAATACAACCGAAAATTTGTAAAAATGTGAGATTTTGAAATGGAGAAAAAGAAGTTAAGCATTAAAAAAACTTCTCTTTGGTCTCAATCAAATAGAGATCAAAGAGAAGCATTATCATTTTTATTTTAGTGCTGCAATTAGTTGCTCCGCTAATTCAACTCCTATTTTTTCTTGTGCTTCTTCCGTAGAAGCTCCAATGTGCGGACTTAAAGAAATTTTTGCGTGCGACAATAAATCTTGTCGAGGGTTTGGTTCATTGTCAAATACATCCAAACCAGCACCGGCAACAATACCAGAATTCAATGCATTAATCAAAGCATCTTCATCGATGGTTCCTCCTCTTGATGCGTTAACTATTAAAACTCCTTTTTTCATCTTATTGAATTCTTCAGCACCTAATACTGCTTTTCCAAGGAAAGGAACATGAAGGCTAATCATATCAGCTTTAGCTAACATTTCATCCATTGATTTAGTTTCGATCGTTACTGTCGCTTTGTGAGCTTTTGGTCCAAATGGGATATTAACACTTTTTATAAATGGATCAACTGCAATTACATCCATTCCTAAACCAAGCGCAATACTTGCTGTTTCTTGTCCTATTCTTCCAATTCCAATAATACCAATGGTTCTGCCTGTTAATTCAATTCCCTCTGAAAATGCTTTCTTTAGTTCATTGAACGAACCGTTTCCTTCTGAAGGCATTCTCCGATTGGAAGTATGAATATGGCGAGCAAGAGTAAATAAATGTGAAAACACCAATTCCGCAACTGATCTGGACGATGCTGCAGGAGTATTTATTACTTTTATTCCTTTAGATTGAGCGTGTTCAACATCTATATTGTCAAGTCCAACACCTCCTCGTGCAATTGCCTTAAGATTTGGAGTTTGATCAATTAATTCTGCCCTAACTTTTGTTGCACTCCTTACGCATATAGCAACATAGTCATTAAGTTTGGTTGCAAGATCTGCTTGCGCAATCTTATTTGTATCAACCACAAATCCAGCTTCTTCTAAAAGCCTTTTTCCTGTTGGGTCTATCCCATCATTTACTAAAATCTTCATCAAGTTTAATTTTTTCCGAATCAACGGTTTTGCATCAAGCGATGCTTTGGTTAAGTATTAAATTTATATCCGTAAAATTAAAACGCAGGGTTTTTTTCCCTGCGCTTATTTTTTCATTTATTTTGTTTTAATAACAATATTTCTTTGTCTCGATCCTGAACTGTTCTAATAAGATCTTTATTTTCTTTTTCCAATTGATCGATTTTGTTCTGCATTACATTTATTCTTCCTTGAAGTATAGAAGATTCTGAAACTTCACTACTCTCCGAACTATTTCCGGTGCTAACTGCGGGCATGTCATTTGTTGGAGTGGCACCAATAGTTTGTTCTGTTTTCTCAGAGCCGAAAAAATCTTTTATTTTTTGAATTGGATCATCTCCGTTGTAATAACTAACCCCGATCAGAACGATAGGAGTGAATATTAATAAAAACAGAAAAAATCTGGCACAACCTGTTACTTTATACTTACGTCTCATTTTTTAGAAATTGAAAATATTTACAAAAATAATAAGCTTTGGCATTAATCTCATCATCTAGATAAATTTCTCTAAGATTTATATTAAGCTTAACACTATTAATGCTTTTTTTGTTAAAAAAATTCGAAAGGCTATACGAAATAGCTTTATTACTGGACAAAAAGCTTATTTTCTTTCCTAATTTGAAATTTTATGATTGGTTAATTTCAATATTTTTAGATGTTGATCTCAAAAACTTAAAATTAAAATGCAAAATTGGATGATAAAATTCTAAATGTTTCAAATTTTATTGAGTGAATATTTTTTTATCAAAAAAGCTTTTTGGTTTGTATTTTCTTAATAACTATTTAAAAATTATAATCAATATTATGAGATGGACAAGCCCAATACAATTCCCATATTGGTTTGTATTTTTCTTTTTCTTGGCAAATTCTTCATTACAAGCACAGAATTTTGGTTTATTATTAGAATCTGCATTTTTGAAAGCTCAAATTGATGGTGATAATTTGAAAGGTTATAATTTTTCGGGATATTTTGTCGGGATTGGATCCAATATATCATTTAAGAAATCCAATTATTTTGCAGTTAAAACATCATTTTACAATCAAGGTAGCAGAAATACAGCTGAATATCATACAAAAATTGGGAATGATATAAGGTTAGAAATAGATATGAAATCCATAGGTGTGGAACTTTCTTATAAATATGCTTCTCCCGCATTAGCATATTTTTTGGGCATCGGATTAGTACACCATCAAATTGTTTTTTTCGATTATAATATAATTGAAATTGGTAATTTTTCAGAAAGAGAAAAACTTCAGGATGATGATATCATCAAGTCTTTCAATAGTGCAAAATTCTTTATCGGATATAAGTTTAATAAAGCCTTTGAAGCATATGTGTTTTCGGAAAATGCCTTAAATGGTATTTTAGAAAAAAAATTCTATAATATTCCAACCTTAATTCCATATTCCTATGGAATTGCACTTTCCTATCAGTTGACCTCCCTAAAAAATGAGAAAAGTAGTATACAAAGTACTCCCCGCAAAAAGATTAAAAAAAGAAGATTTTGAAATTACACTGAATAATAACTATCCTTAATTTCTAAATTATTATACAAACTATTGTATAACTAATTCATTGATCTGATCAAACCATTTAATCTGTAATAGGTTTTCATATATTCTTTAAAAAGGTTATTTAACCTCCAATTCCAGAACACCTGAAGATACTCCTTCTTGAGATTGTAACTCAATTCTTATAGAATTTGTTTTCACGGGTTCAAATTGCACTTCACTCCAACCATCTTTGATTATACTAAAACCTTCATGGGCATATGCTGCTTTCCACTCATTATTTTCTAAATACATAACCCTCCAGGAATTAGGAATCCTGCAACCACCCTCGCTTGCTTCATCATCAAACCAATAAATTCGAACAGTTCCTATTTGCTCTTCGTTTTCAAAGTCATATTGCAACCATTCTTTTGTTCCAAATTTTGGCCACCAATGTACAAATGGATTTTCATGGTCATCTGAAGATTTTGGTTCATATTGATCTGCCACACTTTCTATATTTCCTTTTAATCCTTCTGAGGCAGATTTTGTGCTTTTTGATGCTAAGGTCGGCTGCATCAATGGTTTTGTTGCTGAGATATCTGTTGGCAACCAAACTAACATATTATCTTTTCCTCGATTCGCCCATGCATAATAGGGAATTGCTTTTAAATTAATTTTTTCAAGTTCAAATTCTTCTTTTGAAGTATTGGACTTAACAAGGTTCCCTTGAAATTTTATCGTTTGGATACCTTCCAATAGATTTGGTTCAAATTGGGATTCCATAAGAGTTTCATTCGATACCAAGACACTCAGAATTCTGTCATCTGGCTGATCCTTACCTTCTAGACAATAAATTAATGGGCCTCTTTGTATTGCAATTCTGTCTTTATCTGCAGAAATATTCTCATTCGCTATAACTTGTTGGACAGACATTGGTATTTCATATTCCAGAACATCTGCTTCTGCCCATATTCTCTCTATAATGGCATATCCTTTTTCAATCTTAGGAACAATTGTTTTACCATTAAGGTTAAAAGTATATTTTGAATCAGAAAAATTTGAGAAGCTATATAAATCAGTCGGGACGGCTTCATTTTTTGCCCATCCTGGAATTCTTACTTTTAATAGAATTGGTGATAAAGATTTGGATTTTACTTTAATATTTACTTTACCGTCCCAGGGGTAATTTGTTTCTTGACTAATAACTGCATAATTTGAATATTTGTCAATATTTTCAATTTGTGTGGAACTTGATATAAATAAATTGATGAAAACTTCATTTTCTTTTTGTGCGTAAATATATCCTGGTATGGATGGAAAGAATCTTGATACATTTGAGGGGCAACATGCGCATGAAAACCATGGACTCCTTTCAACATTTTTTCTACTTTCTAGTGGATTTGGATAAAAAAACCGATCTCCTGAAATAGATAAGCCAGCATTTAATGCATTGTACAATGTACGCTCCATTATATCTACATATTTACCATCACCTTCAAGTTGGAACATGCGATGATTCCATAATACGAATGCAATCGAAGCACAAGTCTCACAATAAGCACTATAGTTCGGCAGGTCATAAGGGCCAGAGAATCCTTCATTGCTGCCAGATGATCCTATGCCACCAGTAACATACATTTTTGTTCCAACCAAATCATTCCAAATACTATGAAGTGAAGTAACGTAATCATTATTTTGAGTTAGTGCTGTTACATCTGCCATAGCTGCATACATATAGCAAGCTCTTACAGCATGCCCAGCAATTTCTCGCTGATCAATAACTTTTTCGTGGTTTTGCATGTATGCATCTCCGTAACCCCTAACATCAAGAAAAAATTTAGCCAACTCCAAATATTTTTTCTCACCTGTTAATTGATATAATTTTGTCAATCCAATTTCAATTTCTTGGTGCCCAGTCGCTTTTTCAATCTTTCCCCAACCAAAGTTTGCATCTACTAGATCAGCACTTTTTATTGCTATATCTAGCAATTTTCTTTTTCCAGTTGCCTGATAATAAGCAATTGCTGCTTCATATAAATGACCAAGATTGTACAATTCATGGCTGTGTTGATCTACTCTTTCCCACCTTTTATCACTTCCTCTATGAAATTGACTTTGCGTAGGCTCTTTAATCTTTCCTGCTGCTTTTTCCTTGTCATAAATGGTTCTCCACGTGTATAGGTATCCATCAGGTTCTTGTGCCTTCTCTATTTTATCAATTAATCCATCTACATAATTTTCTAATTCCTCGTTAGGATGTACTTGAATAGAATATGCGGCACCTTCGATAATCTTATAAACATCAGAATCATCAAAGGCATAAGTAGTACAAAATGATCCTTCAGCACTTCCTCCTGCAATTTCAAAGTTTTTTACACGCCCGGATTCTTCACTTTGCCCAAAAGTATATGGAATGGTAACATTTTGCACTGCGTCGAGTCTTGGTAACCAGAAATGATCTGAAATATTAACCTTTGTAAATGGAACGGCATGAATTGGATAAGAACTCAGTTGTCCTACTCCTTCCAAAGCAATGGAAAGGATAATACTTAATGTTATACAAAACTTCATATTGTTTATTTTGTACTAAGATAATAGAATGAAGGGAATATTTTTGAAAAGAGAGCATTGTAATTTTTCTTTGAAGAATTATCAAAGATTGTCAAGCTCACTTTAAGAAATTCTATTATAAGATTTGTGTTTTCGATGCAAAGCTACCATCTCTCTTCGCAATAATTCATTCTTTGGCATTGCGAGGGTCATATCTTCATTTAATATTTTTTCAGCGATATGTCTAGCAGCCAATAAAATAGGACCATCATTTGCTAAATTTGCTAAATTGAAGTCCATATACCCGGATTGTTGAACTCCTTCTATATTGCCGGCGCCCCTTAATTGCATATCTGCTTCAGCAATTTCGAAACCATTGTTTGTTCTCACCATAGTGTGAATTCTCTCTTTTGCTTCTTTAGATACTTTATAACTAGTCATCAAAATACAATACGATTGATCTGCCCCTCTTCCAACTCTGCCCCTCAACTGATGCAACTGCGAAAGACCAAATCGTTCAGAGTTTTCAATAATCATCACTGAAGCATTTGGAACATTGACACCAACCTCTATAACTGTAGTAGCTACCATGATGTGGGTTTTACCTGCAACAAATCGTTCCATCTCAAAATCTTTGTCCTTTGGTTTCATTTTGCCATGCAATACACTAATGTTAAATTGGCCTGGAGGAAAATATTGCAACAATTGTTCATATCCAGCATTTAAATTTTGCAGATCTAAAGTTTCAGACTCATCAATCAATGGAAAAACAACATAAATTTGGCGGCCTTTTGCAATTTCATGATGCATAAATTGTAATACATGTGCCCGCCTGCTTTCTGTAAAATGGGTTGTTTTGACATCTTTTCGTCCAGGTGGCATCTCATCAATTAATGAAACGTCCAAGTCGCCGTACAATGTCATTGCTAAAGTTCGTGGAATTGGAGTTGCAGTCATGACCAAAATATGAGGAGGAAGACTTTCATTCTTTCTCCAAAGTTTTGCTCTTTGCACAACACCAAATCTATGTTGTTCATCAATAATTGCTAAAGCCAAATTTTTAAACACTACAGGGTCCTCGATCAAAGCATGCGTTCCTATAAGAATATCTATTTCACCTTGCTCTAATGACTGAAGTAACGCAGCCCTCTTTTTTCCTTTTACCGTGCCAGAAAGAAATGCAACATTAATGTTCATGCCCTTCACGTATTCCATAATTGAATCATAATGTTGGCGTGCGAGAATCTCCGTAGGTGCCATCATGCAGGTTTGAAAACCATTATCAATAGCTAATAAAATACACATTAATGCCACCATTGTTTTACCACTTCCTACATCGCCTTGAACCAAGCGATTCATATGGATTCCTGAACCAAGATCGAATCTAATTTCTTTAATGACTCTTTTTTGTGCTCCAGTTAACTCAAAAGGTAATTTTTCTTTATAGAATGTATTGAAATGTTCACCCACATATTCAAAAATATGACCCTTGAGATTCTTTTGCCTATTTTTTTTAATTTGTAAAAGACGCATTTGCATAAAAAATAACTCTTCAAATTTCAGCCTTTTTTGAGCGTCTTCCAGCAATGATTTATTGGTTGGAAAGTGCATTTCCTTTATCGCTTCATATTTTCCCATTAATTTCAAACTGGTTAAAATATAAGTCGGTAAATTTTCAGGAACATCTGTTTTGGAAATCTTTTCGAAAAGACTTACCATAATTCTTCTTATTCCCTTTGCATCAAGACCACGAGAAGTCAGTTTTTCACTAGAATAATATACAGGGTCAAAATCCCCTTTTATGCTTTCTTTGGCTTTTTCAGCCAGTTCCATTTCTGGGTGTGGAATGGTCTTTTTGCCTTTATACACGTTGAGCTTTCCGTACAATACATATTCCGAACCAACTTTTAAGGTTTGCTCTAATATTTTTACCCTTTGAAACCATATCAATTCAATAAATCCAGAATCGTCTTTGAAGAGACCAACAAGTCGTTTTCGATTATTTCCAGTAATCAATTCTAATGAAACGAGTATGCCTTCTATTTGAACTGGATTACCATCTCCATGCAAATCTTTTATCTTCTGCACCAATGATTTGTCCACATATCGAAAAGGAAATTTATATATTAAGTCTCCAAATTTAACAACTCCCATTTCGGTTTTTAGAAGATTTGCACGCGTTGGACCAACACCTTTTAGGTACTCAATGGAACTTTCTAGAATTGGAGTATGCAAATCTTGTAATTTTGAATTATTCGTAAATGTAAGGAAGTGAATTAAAACATCAATGTTTCACTTCACAATTTCAATTTTAATTCTTCTTCACATTCATTTGCAAATTTCTTATATTTTCTACCTTTTTCATCTTCAGAATTTACCTCACTTAAAATAACTATTTCGAAAGGCTCTCCCATGCCAACCTGGCATGCATCACCAGAATCTATAGTATAGCAGTACCTAAATTGTGGATAGCTTTTTCCAATGTATGCAATCGATATACTCTTATTTGTATTGTTAATATAATTAAGAGAATTATAATCACATACTTGAATCTCTTCCTTTTCACATGAGATGAATATGGATATACTCGCTATTAAAATGAATTTAAATTTTACTAGATTCCGAAAATATTTCAAATTATTCATGTTTATTATCCTTTGAATGCAGCGAAATGAATAATGTGGTAGATTTTCAAGTATTGTTATAAAGGAAATAGTAAAATTCGAATTTTCAATTTCATAATGGTCAGCTGAAGCTGATATTAATTAATATCTTTGTAGCAAATAATAATTATGGCGTCAAAGAGAAATCTTCAAGTTGCAGAATTGATAAAAAGAAACATGGGAACTGTTTTTTTTAATGAAGGATCTTATATATATGGTGATGTTTTAGTTACTGTAACAAATGTAAAATTGACTCCTGATATGGGTCAAGCAAATGTATACCTTTCTATATATAATACTGAAAATAAAGAGGGTGTCCTAAAATTGGTGGAGCAGCAAACACATAAATTAAGACAGCAGCTTGCGAATAGAATTAAGAAGCACGTGAGAAGAATTCCTGTGATACATTTTTATATGGATGAAACTTTGGATGAAATGTACAAGCTCAATACTTTGTTTGACAAGATTAATAGCTCTGGTTCAACAAATGAAGAAGAGTGATTTTTGCAAAATTTTAAACTTTTCATTTAGTTAAGAAACCTATTGAGTTCTATTGATTAAGCAATACAACATTTATTTTTCAACTCTTATTTGTCTTGCTAAAGCAGCATCAAGAGTAATTTTTTTATTCTGATATATTATCTCCACCGTATCCAAGCCAATATTATTAAGTGTAATGATTTGATTGGGTAAAATACCCATTTCCCACAATTCACTTTCTACTTTGTTGTCCAATTGTTTTTTAGTGATTTTTGCTTTTGATTTTGGTTTCATGTCTAATAATGAATGCAAAGGTTTTTCAACCATAGGTGGAATTGGACTGCCATGCGGATCTGTTTTTGGATATCCTAAAGTTTGATCAACCTCATCTAGAAATTCTTTATTCATAAAATGTTCCATTTTGTCGGCATCTTCATGAATCTGCTGTTCATTAAGTCCAATTTTATCTACGAGATAGGTTTCCCATAAACGGTGCGCACGCACTAATTCTTCTGCTGCAGATCTTCCTTTTGCACTTAATATCAAAGTTGAATTTTTAATGGAAGCAAGACCATCAGCAACTAAATGATGGCATAAATTTTTGACTTTTCTATCTGAGAAATTTAGTTTTTCGCTAAAGTAATCGAATGCGACTCCGTTATCATTATCGACAATTATGGCTTGCCTTAATATATCTTCTTGTTCAATTTTCCTTTTTTGTTTCCATTGTCTATAATATTTAAATGCTATTCCTTTTTTAGGAGAAAAAACAACTGCAATCAAATACATAGTAGTAACAACAACAGTCATAGCAGGGCCAGGCGTTGTGTTAAAAATTATGGAAAGAATCAATCCTAAGTTTGCAGACAATAATCCAATAAAGGCGGATATGATAATTGCATTTTTCAATTTGTTCGATAATAACAAAGCAGTGGATGCTGGAGTGATTAGCATAGCAACTACCAATATCACCCCTACACTTCGCAAAGCAGATACCACTGCAAATGACAATAATAACATCAGAAAATAATGAATCATTTTTACGGATATTCCCATAGTCTGGGCGATTGTCTCTTGGAAAGTGGTGATAAAAAGATATCGATAAAACATCATTACACTTAATACCACAAAAACACAAATTGTTCCTGTGATATATATGTCTTCAAGTGAAATGCTTAATGTTGTTCCAAACAGGAAATCATTAAGATCAAGATGCACACCCTCTCCTTGACTTATATAGGAGATTCCCATTACTCCAATTGCAAACATGGTCGTGAAGACTATTCCGATTGCAGCATCATTTTTTGTTTTCACATTGTGTTGGATCCAAGTAATTCCAAATGCTGTGAACAAACCAGCAACGACAGATCCTAGAAAAAAACCAATGGTACTGTAACCTACTATAAGGAACGCAACAAAGATTCCTGGTAAAATGGCGTGTGCCAGAGCATCTCCTATTAATGACATATTTCTTAATACAATGAAACAGCCAATAACACCGCACATGATTCCCACCAGTGATGATGCAACCATTGCACGTATTGCCCAACCAGAACTTAATGCATCAAATAAAAATGAATCCATTTTTTAATAGTTTGAATCAAAAATAGTATAAATTTAAGATTAATCAAAATATAAATTTAGATTAGCTTAAAAAATTACGTTATCAAACTTTTACTATTAGTTTTAATCCACCTTATCAATAAACTAGTTTGGAGAGAATTTTGAAAAAATAATCAAAAATTTATCAGCCCTTTTTCCTTCATTCCAATTAATACACCCTCTTTTAGTGCATAAGCTGAAACAGTTATTTTTTTGATTTTAATTTTTGACAATATAAATTTCATTAAATGAAAAGCCACGATAATTAGTGAGGCACGATCTTGAGGAATATCAGACCTATTTAACCTTTCTGTTAGGTCTAAGCTTATTAAATCATCATAAGTGTTTTCAAATAATTCTTTTGGGATATCGACAGACAAATTTTCTGAATTTGAATTTCCCATCATATTGCTGAGGACTTCGAATGATCCTGAGGCTCCAATTAGACTATCAAATTCTAAATATTTGCATTCATATATAAATTTTCTTAGGTGTCTCTCTAAGAAAAAGTCAATAGAATCAATTTCAGCCTTGCTTATAGGCTCATTTTTGTGAAATCTTCTTTTCAGTACTGCAATGCCAACAGGGTAGCTATTGCTCCAATAAAAATGGCCGTTTTTTATGATAATAAACTCTACGCTTCCGCCTCCTATGTCCATGATAATATGGTTACCCTGGCTAATAGTAGGTACAGCTTGTTGCACTCCTTGATAAATATATCTTGCTTCTTGGATACCGTCAATAATATCTACTTCAAATCCTGAGATTTTTGTAATTTCCATACACAATGCCTTCCCGTTGGATGCTGTTCGCAAGGCTGCAGTTCCCGTACAATTTATAGAAGCAATATCGTGTTTAGACAAATGTTCGTTAAATAATATAATGCAATTTAGAGCTCTTTCTATTGCTGCTTGGCCAATTAAGTCAATTCCATTTTCTGCTAAATGAATGTATTGGCGATCTCTTAGATGTTCAATAATTTCTCCATTTAGTCCAAATGATACAATGAGCAAATGAAAGGTATTGGTTCCTAAATCAATAGCAGCATATTTATTCATTATTGCTTACTTCTTTTGCTTGAGCTATAATATTATTATAAAATGTAATTCCTGCTTGTGTAAATCCAGCGCTATATTTTAATTCACCATTTTCATAAAATAAATAATAGGTGCAATTTTCTTGAAAAAAGATTTTGGCATCCAAAACAATTTTGCCATCCACTTGAAAAATTTGTTGAGCAAAATATGGACAAGAGTTATCTATTTTCAATGGTCTTTTTTGGTCAATATGACTGATTGTTTGTTGAATGGAAGATTTTTGATCCTGACTTATACTAAAAGGAAGCGTTGCAAAAATGAAATCTATATAATTACAATTTTCAAACAAATTAATCAAAATCTCTTTGGGAATAACTGGAGGAACTTCAATCTCATTTGAAACTGCAATGGATTCATTATTTGACGAAGTATTATCTTTCTGACCGCATGAAAGTGCCAAAAAAAGGATGGTTAAAATGTAAATATATTTCATTTTTAATTTTTAAAATGTGTATTCAGTTCGTAAAGTTATAAAGTATCCTAACAGTGCTTTAATCTTTGCTTGATTATTAGTTTCTTGTTTATATAAAGTATTAAGTGATCTGGTAAATCTAAGGCCAATTCCCCATTTCTTGGTAAATGCAAAACCAACTCCCACTAGTGCTGAAAAATCGTAATTGTTGAATTCACCACTTATGGCATTTGGGCTAAGATTTGAATTTGATGAAATCAACCTTGCAGCTGAGAATCCAGCCTGAATATTAACTTTATAATAAGCTTCGCTTTCAATCCACCAATCATTCCATTTTATTATAATTGGGAGTTCTGCATAATTTAGATGGATTCTTTGTAAGTCCTCAAATTGTCCTGGTATAATGGAAGACCTTGAACCTCTTTGGCTAAATAAAAATTCAATATCCATATCAAGTACCGAACTTAATGGAAATTCAACCTTGAGACCAGCAGATAATCCAAATTTATGGTATCCTGCAACTTGATCGCCATCAATTTGTGAGCCATTGAATCCTGCCACTATTCCACCTTTGAAAAAAGATTGAGCACTCGAAGGAATTGTATTCGATAATAGAAAAATGGTTATTATTATTATTTTTACAATATTCATTGTAATACAATTATATAATTCTTTATTGAGATTTTATATTTGTTTGATAATAAAGCTTCATTATGCTTAAATATACTAGGTCAAATCTAAAAAAAATTGAACAATTTTTATCTGAACAAGGATATTCATTAATATATGAAAAGGGACAATTCAAATCTGGATATTGTATAGTAAATCATTCAAATATTATCGTAATCAATAAATTTTTTGATATTGAAGGTCGGATGAACGCAATTCAGGAAATAATACCCCAAATAGAAATAAATGAAGGTTTGTTTAACCCAGATACTGCGCAACTTCTTGAAAAATTAAGTTTAAAAGAAAAAATATTATAATGAAGGTAAGGTTTTTGGGAACAGGCACTTCACAAGGTATTCCTGTAATAGGATGTGATTGTGACACTTGTATTTCTGACGACTTTAGAGATAAAAGATTACGTACATCTGCTTTTTTGGAAATTAATGGTTTTAACATTTTAATAGATGTGGGACCAGATTTTCGACAGCAAATGTTAACTGCTAATATCAGAAAACTGGATGCTGTACTTTTAACTCATGAGCATAACGACCATATGATTGGTGCTGATGATTTAAGGCCTTTTAATTTTCGACAAAGAAAAGATATGCCTATATACGCAGAGCTGAAAGTTCTAGATGAAATAAAGGATAGATTTAAGTATGCTTTTATACCGCATCCATATCCTGGCATACCTAAATTCTCATTGAGAGAAGTAAATGAAAATCAGAACTTTTTATTAAATGGAATCGAAATTATACCTATTAGGATAATGCATGGAGATCTTCCAATTTTTGGGTATAGAATAGGAGACTTTTGCTATCTAACTGATGTGAAAACAATTCCAGAAGAAGAATTTTTAAAATTAGAAAATATTAAGGTTCTTGTGTTAAATGCATTGAGAAGAGAACAGCATCACTCTCACTTGACTTTAGATGAGGCAATAGCATTATCTAAAAAAATAAATCCCGAAAAGACCTACCTATTGCATTTTTCACATGATCTGGGAAAAACAAAAGACTGGGAAAAATTCCTGCCCTCAAACATTTTTCCCGCATATGATCAATTGGTGATAGACATAAATTGAAGAAAAAAATCTAATTGGTTTATATTTTGCTTATTTTCACTAAATAGGCAATAATTTTATTTTTAAACCTAATTTGTGCATGTTTTTTAATAACTTTTCTTACTTATTAAACGTTGGTATTAATATTGGACTAAATCCTGAATGATAAATGCATTTGAGGAATATAATAATTTCTGGATTTGTTTTTCTGTCAACCGTTGCTGCTGTTGCCCAACAACCTATGCAGCAAAGCCAATATATGTTTAATAAATATCAAATGAATTCTGCATATGCAGGTTTTGATTATTCGTTGAGTATTACAGGCGTTTACAGATCTCAATGGAATGAGTTTGTTACTGCACCCATTTCTCAAAATATAAATGCACATCTTCCCATGTATTTGTTGAATGGAGGAATAGGTATCAATGTCGTGAATGAGCAAATAGGCTATTTTAATAATACAATGGGAGTAGTTTCGTATAACTATGTTTATGAATCTTCATTAGGTTTGTTTTCAGGAGGATTAAAGTTGGGTTTTATGCAATCTACTCTTAATGGATCTGCATTAAGATCCCCTGATGGTATATATGAAGGAAGCATATTTAATCACAATGATCAAGTTCTATCTGAAAATAGTAATATTGGTATAGGGGTTCAATATGGAGCTGGTGTCTATTTCATTGGAGACTTTTTTGAAGCTGGATTTTCAGTTTCGGAACTTCCTTCACATACTATTTCAATCAATGATACAAAGGTAGAATTGGTTCCATATATAAATTTTTATGTCGAGACTGAAATAATGTTAAATGATGAATTATCTTTGTCGCCTTCAATGTTAATAAGAACTGATTTGAAAGAGACACAAACTGATATTTCAGTAATTGCTAAATTAACTGGCAACATATTTGGAGGTATTGGGTTGCGAGGATATAGTTCAAGAACTATTGATGCAGGAGTACTTATTGCAGGATGGAGATTTAACGAAAATTACAAGCTTTCATATGCATATGATATAGGGCTTTCAGCGTTAAGATCGAGCCATGAAGGAACACATGAAATTTTATTAAATTATAATTTGAATAAATTAATTAAAGCTGGATTACCGCCTAAGATTATTTATAATCCAAGGTTTCTCTAAAATCTTTTTATACTTTTTTTTAAAAGTAAGCTTTAATTAATAATAAAGAAATATTTAAGCCGTTAGTTTAATGGCAATTTATTTTAGCATTCGTCTAAATTTATATTTTGGCGATTTTAATTACGTAATGAAAAATATTTTAGCATTAATATTGCTTGTTTAATTAAAAACTTGCATTAGAAACTTAGTTTGAAAAATGAAAAAGATTGTAAATTCTCTAGTTTTATTCTCTTCAATTGTGTTGATTTTGTCATCATGTGGAAGCAACAGTTATGGCGAGTTAACAGGTGTACTTGATAGACCATCATGGAGTGGCATCAACCCTTATGGTATGGTTTATGTGCCTTCTGGCACGCTGCATATCGGTCAAAGTGATCAAGATATTTTCTCGACTTACACTCAAAGACCAAAAGCCATTTCAATTTCTGGTTTTTTCATGGATGATACCGAAATAACCAATAATGAATACCGTCAATTTGTTAATTGGGTTAAAGATTCGATTGCTCATACCATTTTAGGTGATTTCACTGAAGATGATTTTGGCAATGAAAAGCTAGATTGGGAATATGAAATCGATTGGACGGATGAAACATTGGATGAAATGTATTATCAAGGGGATATGGCGTTTGGTGGAAAAAGAGAACTTGATACAAGACAGCTTAATTTTGCTTATGAATGGATTGATTGGCAAAAAGCTGCAAGTAGAGAAAACATTTCTAGAGCATCACTTATTAATAAAGATGAAATCAACATTTTCCCGGATACATTAGCTTGGATTAGAGATTTTACATATTCGTATAATGAACCTTTTGCGAGGAATTATTTTTGGCATCCAGCTTTTGATGATTATCCTGTAGTAGGAGTGAATTGGAAAATGGCAAAAGCATTTTGTCATTGGAGATCAGAGCTTTGGAATAAATACAAAGGAGATGAAGTAAATACTGAAAGATTCAGATTGCCTACGGAAAGCGAATGGGAATATGCTGCAAGAGGTGGTAAAGACCTTTCACCATATCCATGGGGTGGACCTTATGTAAGAAATGCCAAAGGATGTTTATTAGCTAACTTCAAGCCTGGAAGAGGAAATTATCCTGAAGACGGCGGAATGACGACTGTGCCTGCAGATGGGTATTTTCCGAATGATTATGGGTTGTATTGTATGGCAGGTAACGTTGCAGAATGGACTGAAACAGCATATGAACCAAATGCATATAGTTTTGTGCATGATTTGAATCCAGATTTGAAATACGATGCTAAAGATGAAGATCCTGATGTTTTGAAAAGAAAAGTAATTAGAGGAGGTTCTTGGAAAGATATTTCATATTTCATTCAAACAGGAACTAGACATTGGGAATTCCAAGATACAACTAAATCATATATTGGCTTCAGATGCGCATTATCGTATTTAGGGAGGTCTATGAATGATTTCAACTAAATTGAATAATTTTTTTGCAATGTATTACGTTCAGCCTGTAATATGTGCTTCAAAAATAAAATTAGCCAACTCATTATTGCACCGAAAGGTGATATTAAACATACACCAATTCAATTGGTGATTAATTAAATTTTTTATTATAACTAACTTTTTAAATTTTAACAAAAATGAGTCTTGTAAAATCAAAGGGTTTCAAATACTTTAAGAACCTTATCATCGGTTTAGGTGCATCAGCTGTAATGTTAGGTGCTTTAGGAAAAATCAACAGCGAACCTTGGGGTGGGCAAATGATTACAATTGGTCTAATAACTGAAGCAGTGTTATTTGCATTCTTAGGTATTATAGGACCAGAAAAAGATTATTACTGGGAAAAATTATATCCAGGTTTAGACAACTTTAAAGCAAATCTTTCACCTTTAAATGCAGGAGATTTAGGCGCTGAGTCATTCAAGCCACTTGATGGCGAAGCTGTGGATAATAAATTAGGCGGAATGCTTGATGAATTGCAATCCATGTCAAAAAGTCTTGGAGCTCTTAAATCTTTACAAGAAGTTGATTTTTCAGAAACTTCTGAACAACTGAAAACAATGCATAATTTCTATTCTCGAATGAATGAAGCTATGTCTACATTGAACGAAACAGTAGAAGATACAAAATTGTATAAAGAACATATGGCTTCTTTAAATAGAAACCTTACTTCACTGAATTCAGTGTATGGAAATGTTTTAAGTGCATATACAGGCGTAAAAGCTTAATAGTAAAATCATATTTACTAACAGAAAAAATAAAATAAAATGTCAATACCAAAGGAACCGCGCCAGTTGATGATTAACATCATGTATCTGGTGCTGACAGCACTTTTGGCTCTCAATGTTTCGGCTGAAATCTTCAATGCTTTTAAAATTGTAGATAAAGGATTAATAAAATCAAACCAAACGATTGATCAAGCCAACGCTTCCATAATCCCTGCCATTATAGATGGTGCGAAAAAGAAAGTTTCACTTGCAACATATGCTGAAAGAATAGATCCATCTAAACAATTAGCAGATGAAATTAATACAAAAATTCAAGATCTTGTTGACCACATGATGGAAGTAACAGGAGGTTGGATGATTGATAAGAAAACAGGCGAAATCACTGACGATCTTAACGGGAAAAAGAATATGGATATCACTACTAAATATTTAGTAGAAAACGGGAATGGTGAAGCTTTAAAAGAGGCTTTGTTAAAATACAAAGCTGACATTATGAATCTCGTAGATGAAGAAGATAGAGAATCTTTTGAAAAAGAAGTTTCAGTTGCCATAGATGACGAAACATGGCAGAAACATGGAAAAGCAAGTTGGTCACATATGAATTTTGACCATATGCCTTTACAGGCAACTTTGCCAATTTTCCGAAAATTTCAAAATGATGTTAAATCTACAGAATCATCTTTCTTGAATTACTTAGCTGGAAAAGTAGGTACAACAACGGATGTCGTACTTGATAAATTTACAGTTGTTTCAGCTCCAGAAAAAAGTTATGTAATTAAAGGAGAACAATTCAAAACTGATGTATTCTTGAGTGCTTTTGCAGGTGCAGATTCTAAGACAGGGATTAATATTAGTGTAAATGGTCAACAACTACCTGTTAACAGCGAAGGTATTGCTACTTTTACACAAACAGCAAGTGCAGTTGGAATAAGAAAATTTGAAGCTGTTGCAAGTATTAAAAATCCAGTTACTGAAGAAGTTCAAACTTTCAGAAAAACATTTGAATATGAAGTAGGTGAAAGATCTGTTTCGGTTTCTGCAAGCAAAATGAACGTATTTTATATTGGAGTGGACAACCCAGTTGAAGTATCTGCTGCTGGTGTTTCAAGTGGACAAATCCAAGTAAGCATGAGCGGTGTTGGAGGTGGAACTATAAAGAAAAACAGCGATGGCACTTTTTCTGTTAATGTAACAACTCCAACTAGAATAGGTGAATTCGCTAAAATTAATGTCTCTGCTCCAGGTTTAAATGCTTCAAAAGATTTTAGAGTTAAACGAATTCCTGATCCAGTTGCTAAATTGAGTAATAATTCAGGCGGAGCAATGAGTTCAGGTGAATTTAGAGCTCAAGCTGGGGTTGCTGCAATTCTTGAAAACTTTGATTTTGATGCAAGATGTCAGATTAAGGGATACAGATTGGTTAGAGTTGCTAAAAGAGAGGATCCTCAATTTTCAATTAACGCGGGTTCTAATTATACAAATGAAACAACAGCTGTTGTTGCTAAAGCAAAACCAGGAGATACCTATTTTTTCGAAAATGTGAAATGTTCATGTCCTGGCGATATAGCTCAAAGAACTCTAAATACAATGGTATTTAATATCAATTAAAAATATTTATTTTAAAAATAGTCATACAGATGAAAATTGCTCTTAATTTTTTAAATGCTTTCTTACTACTAATTGTCTTTGTTGGCAGTAATAATACGATTCAAGCACAACGTGCTGAAGAAATTATGACGGAATCTAGCGAACCAAACAATGAAATATTTTTGGATGGTGTTGTAGAAAAAAGATTGATGCTTGATAATCGAGTGTTACCATACGAACCAGTTAGAGAAGCTGATATAGCTTGGGAGAAAAGAATCTGGAGAATAATAGATACAAGAGAAAAACGAAATCTTGTTTTTAGATATCCTGAAAAATCATTTTTTTCAATAGTTCAAGAATTGGCTAATAACGGTGATATCAATGTTTTTAGAGATGATAGATTTACTGAATCAATTAGTGGTGACGAACTAGTTCAATTATTGAACAGAATTGATACATCAGTAGTTTTTGATCCAGAAACTTACGAAGAACAAATTAAAATTACTACTTCCGAAATAAATTGGGAAGATATCAATAGATATAGAGTAAAGGAATTATGGTTTTTTGATGAAGAAGTTTCAAGATTAAGAGTAAGAATATTAGGTATTGCACCTATTAAAGAAGAATATGATGAAGAAACTGGAATTTTCAAGTATGAAGCACCTTTATTTTGGATTTATTATCCGCAAGTAAGAGAACCTTTGTCTAAGTTTCAAGTATTCAACGATAATAATGATGCAGCACCATTGAATTGGACGGATTTATTTGAATTAAGAGAATTTTCAAGCTATATTTATAAACAAACAAATGTACTCGATCTGAGATTGCAAGACTATTTTGAAAATAGTGATAGAATCGGATTTGATATTTTATTGGAAAGTGAAAAAATTAAAAACGATTTATTCAATTTCGAACATGACTTATGGGAATATTAGAATTCTCAGTTAAAAAGAACAATTTAACAATCTAAATTATAAAGAGGGGATTTCAGTTTACTGAAATCCCCTCTTTGATTTATAAAATATTTTTTCTTCTCTTTATCCTTCAAATCCATTTTCCCGGTGCGTTCCATCGCAAAATGGTTTGTTTGTGGAAGCTCCACACCTACAAAACGATGCAATTTCTTTTTCTATAATTGTACCATCTTCTTTTGTGATTAAAAGTTTTCCTTTTATCTTCAAAGGACCATTTGCAATCACCTGAATCATTGTTTGATTTGTATTTTCTTCCATAAATTTTTAGTTTCTTTTCTATATTATCAATTATTTATTAACTGTTATTTCAAATAAAAGTTTAAAGCATTTGTAATTCTAACCTTCTTTATTGTCTAAAAGACTTGTTGCGTTTGTTTTGTAATTGAACTCCCAAACTAAATAAATAGCTAATATAAAGTATTCAATGCTTATCATATAATAATATAACATTTCTGAACCTGTATATTTTGCATAACTTAATACGATTAGAAACGACCACATAATGATATAACGAATATTGGTAAACAAACTTAAAATTACTCCTAAACACAAATACCAAGGATGAACTGTAGTACTAAAAAATAAATAAATGCTTAGAGAAAATAAGGCAAAATGATAGAAATCTAATTTCATTGTCCTACTTTTAAAAGCAAGATATATAATGGCAAAAAAAGTAGTTATCCCAAGGAATGGCCCTATGAATGCAATTTTATTGTAACCATAAATGAATTGCCCAATAGCTCTTAATAAATAATAAATACTCCCATTGAATTCAAATTTTCTAAAGTATAAATCAATACTTGCTCCAAATTCTGAAAACTTATAGATTATAGGTAAAAAAAAGATCAATAATAAAACTCCAATTTTCATAATATAAGGGAAAGACTTTTTCCAGTTCCATTGAAATATTAAATATGGCAGGAACAGTAAAGGCAATAATTTGGAAGCAATGGATAGTGAAATAAATAACGCTGATTTATTTATTTGATTAAGCTGCAAGAAATATAGGAATAATACGAAAAAACAAACCATAAACCCCTCAAAATGGCAGTTTCCCATGATTTCAACTATAACCAATGGGTTCAAGGCATACCATAATATATTTCGAGTCGGTAGTTTAAGGTTTTTGAGAAGTTTTAACGCAAAAAATATGGTAATAATCTCCGCAATACACAATAATGATTTTATAATAAAAGATGAAATCCAAGGTTCTGTAGGCTTAAACAAATTACCGATTAAGAAAACAAATTGCGAAAATGGCGGATAAACACTAAAGTAGTCGGGAGAGTTTAAATTCGCATACAGAAACTGAAAGTAAGCATCTGTGTTATTTAAAATGAATTCTGATGGCAAAAAATCATATGGATTTAGGCCCATTGTTAATAATCTGCCATCCCAAATAAATCTATATATATCATCCGAAAGATTTGGCATGGTAAAAATCAATAGGCACCTTAATGAAATTGCTACAATTAAGAGCGTCCTTACTGAATACATTAATTTTTTTATGATAAAAACATAACTGATAAAAGCAATTGTAAAACCAATTAATATCAATAGGAATTGGTTCTGCTCAGGGATGAGCACCAAAAAAATTATGGAAAGCGAGAATAGAATTAATGCTAAATATTTCAATTAAAATTACTTTAACCTTAAATGCTTCACAGAATAAAAACATATTGCACCATAACCTATGGCCAATAAAGCGTGAAGTAAGATAAAAGAATTATTCTGGATTTGTATTCCTGCAAATATCGCAAGGATGAAATAAATAGATAGGATGCCTTCTATTATAGTTGTGATAGAAACTTTCGTTTCCAAATATTTCTTTTTATTTAATTTATCAGCTAAATTCTTAATATTGAATTTGGGAGTCCTTATAAAAGCTGATTTTCTTCCGAAAAAACCTTGAATAATTGCTATCGAATTGTGAAAAGAAAGCCCCATGGATAAAGAAAGAAATACTGGGAATAGAAAAATAAATTTGAATATTATTTTGAAAAAGCTTTCACCTTTCCATGTTGTTCTTGCATTTGCGACATAATAAACACCCACAATAGATAATAGACTAATTAGAAAAATGGCAAAATATCTGCCATTAACTCCAAGCGGTTCAATAAGAAATAAAACCGGCACACTGAAGACTCCAATTATGAATACACAAAGAAAAACGGAACTACTTAATAAATGAATCGTAGCATGAATTTTTTGTGAGAATTTTAGATTTGAAACCCAGACAGAAGGCAATATTTTTTTTGCAGTTTCGGCACCACCCTTCATCCATCTGAATTGCTGCGATTTTAAACCGTTCATCTCTGAAGGAAGTTCCGCAGGTGAACCAATTTCTTCTAGATAAGTTATCTTCCAACCTTTAAGTTGAGCTCGATAACTTAAGTCCAAATCTTCTGTTAAGGTGTCTGCTTCCCAGCCTCCAGCATCCAAAATAGTTTGTTTCCTCCATACTCCAGCTGTTCCATTGAATTGCAAAAAATAATTTGAAAACTCTCTTCCTACTTGTTCAACTGTAAAATGAACATTCAATTGGAAAGCTTGTAATTTTGTAATCAATGAATAATCACGATTGATGTGTTCCCAGCGGGTCTGGACCACACCAATTTTTTTATCTTCAAAATATGGAATGGTGTTTCTTAAAAAATCAGGATTTGGCAAAAAATCAGCATCAAATATGGCTATGAAATCCCCTTTTGCAAATTTCATAGCATCTCTAAGGGCACCTGCTTTGAAGCCTGTTCTATTTTTTCTTGTAATATGTTCAATATTGAAGCCCAGCAATTTATATTCAGCTACTTTATCTTCAGAAATTTGAATTGTTTCATCATCGGAATCATCAAGTATGTGTATTTCAAATTTGTCTTTAGGATAATCGAATTTCACGATATTATCGACTAACCTTTCAACCACGTACATTTCATTGAAAATCGGAAGTTGAATGGTAACAAAAGGCAAATCAATATCTTTTACCAAACCATTTTCTTTTTTTGGCTTTACTGCTCTAATTGCTTTTTCATATTTAAATAAAAGTTGGAATTGCATAATACAAAACAACATTATATATGTTAGTGCAAGACTGTAAATAATAATAACAATAGTTCCAAGTATCAGCATTCGGTTATAATAGTTTAAATATTGTCCATAAAATTTTATGTCCAGCAAGTATAGTTCCTCTTAAAGTTCCAGATACTTTAGAAACTCCAATTCTTTTTCTATAAAGGGCTGGAATTTCTGAACATTTGAAGTTTAATTTTGCAGCTTTGACTTGCATCTCAACAGTCCATCCAAATGTTTTATCTTCCATTTCAAGTTCCAATAACTTTGAATATTTAATAGCTCTGAATGGGCCTAAGTCAGTGAATTGAACTTTATAAAACAACTTAATTAGATTTATAGCAAGCCAATTTCCAAATAATTGTTGGGGCATCATAGCTCCTTTTTCTAAATTCCCAATTGCTCTAGAGGCTATGACTAAGTCAAAATCCTCTTCTATTATCGGTTTTACTAGATCAGGCATTTGCTCTGGATGGTCAGAATAGTCGCCATCTAAGAAAACAACAATGTCTGGCTTATGTTCATTCTGAGATATATATTCCATCCCTTTCAAACATGCATTTCCGTATCCTTTTGCAGGTTCTGAAACAACAATAGCCCCATTTTTAGAAGCAACTTCAGCAGTTCTGTCTGTACTTTTATTTTCACAAACTATTATTTTTCTAACTAGATATTTCGGAATATCATTGATCACTGCTCCTATGGAAGATTCTTCATTATAGGCTGGGATTATTACATCAATAAGTATTTTATTATTCGTCAACGTACACAATTGAAGTGTAAATTTAAGTTAATATTTAAATAATTATTTGTTTCTGAAATGACAAAGCTTAAAGGTTCCTAAAATTTAATATTGTAATTGCAAAGGAGTTTTTAAAATATTAGCATTAGTTTCGCACCATGAGTCAGTTTTGGACATATCTAAATGTATCTTTTATTATAACTTGCGTATTATGCATATCAATGAACTCATGCAGATACACAGAGAATTTTTATAATGGAAATGAAGCAAAAGTTGAATTTTCAAAAGATACCGTAAGATTTGATACTGTTTTTACATCGGTTGGATCAGCAACCCGAAACTTTAAGATAAAAAATCCTTACAGTGAAAATCTGCTAATTTCTCGGATTAATCTTGAAAATGCAGATAATAGCTTTTTTAGATTAAATATAAATGGCCAAGATGCTAATGATGTTTCGGGCGTTGATATCCCGGGAAAGGATAGTATCTATGTTTTTGTAGAGGTTACCATAGATCCTGATCAACCCTTGAGCAATAGCCCGTTTGTTATTGAAGAATATGTAAATGTGGAAGTAAATGGGAACTCCCAAAAAGTGCTTTTGGAAGCTTGGGGTCAAAATGCCAATTATATTCCTAGTACAAAAAATAAAGCAGGCCTAGCTTTATTATCTTGTGAAAATGATCAGGTGATTTGGGATGATCCTAAGCCATATGTTGTCTATGGAATTCTTTTTATTGATAGTTGTTCACTAGTACTCCCTCCAGATTGTAAAATATATGTTCATGGGGGAATTGCAATTCGAGATGATATTGGTACCTACAATGATGGTAGAATTATTATGCTAAAAGATGGGAGGATATTATCTAATGGAACTTTGGAAAAACCTGTAATTATTCAAGGAGACAGATTGGAACCAGAATATGAAGAAGTGGCAGCTCAATGGACAGGAATTCAGATTTATCCAGAAAGTACAGGAAATGTTTTTGAACATACGATTATAAAAGATGGCATTGTTGGATTAAGTATTGATTCTGCTTCCTCTGCCATATTAAATTTTACTCAAGTTTTTAATCATGCATCTAGGGCATTAATTTCCTATCATGTAAATGAATTAAAAATTAGCAATTCACTTTTTCATAGCGCTTCTGGCGAAACCGTATTAATTAAATATGGTGGAAATATAAAAATTGATTACACGACAATCGCTGGGTATACCAATCAGCTAGCGGCACTTTATGCAGATAATTATAGATGTACAGAGGAGATATTCTGTGGCCCAATACTAGTAAACCCATTAAATTTAAACATCCGAAACTCTATAATTGCAGGAAATGGATCTGATGAATTGGAAATGATTGACGGCACTATGAAAGAAGATCCTTTGTCATTTTCATTTATAATGAACAATTGTTTGATCAAAATGGATACCTTATTGAATAGCAGAAATTTCCCTAATTTCTTTGATAATTGCGAAAATTGTGCCTCTATAAAGAATACTGAATCTCTATTTCTTAATGTAGATGA
Source organism: Bacteroidota bacterium (assembly GCA_024642705.1). Classification (GTDB taxonomy): domain Bacteria; phylum Bacteroidota; class Bacteroidia; order Chitinophagales; family Saprospiraceae; genus Portibacter. The sequence continues at coordinate 108,702 of JAHEAQ010000005.1, forward strand.
GCTGGATTTTCATTTGGATACGTTGTCACAAGCTGAGATGAAAGCACTACCAATTTCTGGTATTTTTTTAGATTTAGATGGCAATATTAGAGATATAGCGAATCCTGATGCTGGATGCTTTGAATATCAAAATTAAATTGTCTTTGATAAATTAACGTTGGGCATTTGTATTTAAAAGTGTACGCCTGCACATTTTTAATAATCGAGAATAATTTAAAGCTCCATCATT
>JAHEAQ010000005.1:109030-111528 GCA_024642705.1 Bacteroidota bacterium
CACGTAGATTATCTAGGTTTTATTTTTTAGCATTTCTTTAAGATATAGATACCTTTTTTTCACAGCATTTGAATTAGCAACTGCAATTTTATATCCTAGTACACCGTCGAAAATACCAAGTTTTATAATATATGATTTAATAAATCTGAAAACAGGTTTTGCGTAAATATGAAAAATGCTTATGGAAGATTTATGTTCTAATAATTTTTTTGCGGATAACTTTGCATATAAATCCAATTTGTTTTCCAGATCTGCAATGCTGTTGTATGAGAAATGAAGTAGTTTGCCAGGTAACTTAATTTTTTTTAATCGTTCAGAAAATTGAAGAGATTCGTGAACAAGTTCACTATCCCATGAAGCTTTTGATTTTTGAAAAATTCTAATTTTTACGTCTGGATTCCAATCTCCAAATCGAATTATTGTATCACCAATGTAATTGTCTCTCTTAAAAGCATACACTTCACACTCATTTAATTTATTTCTAAGCAGAAAGTTTTGTGCTTTTTCATCCAATCTTTCATCAGCATCGATGGATAATATCCAATCATTATTGCATAGTTGAATCCCGTAATTTTTAGTTTCTCCATATCCCATCCATTTTTTCTGATGTACTTTTGCACCTGCTGAGGTTGCAATTTCGACAGTTTTATCATTACTGAAACCATCAATTACGACAATATCATTTGATATTTTTCGGCATGAGTGAATGCAATGGCCAATGTTATGTTCTTCATTCCAACAAATTATAACAACACTTATCTTATTTATAGGTTCATTTTTGAAGTTCTCCATATGCTATAAAATTAGGGTTTCTTAGTACTTCTTTGTTGTATTGAAGTGTTTTTCTGGTTTCGCAGTTAAGTACTATTCCTCCGGCTTCTTCTAGGATAATTTGTGCTGCCGCAGTGTCCCATTCCATGGTTGGTGCTAGTCTTGGATACACATCTGCTTGACCATTTGCAAGAATTAAAAATTTTAAGGAGCTTCCTTTTGAAACAAGTTCCGGATTTTTTAAACCTTGGAGGAACTCTCTTGTCTCTTCATTCATATGCGATCTTGAGCAGACGACTTTAAGATGTTCTTTTTCAATTGAAAATTTATTTGCCTTAAGTTTAACCTTTGAATTTGAACTTACCATATATGCACCTGTACCCTTAAAAGCGTAAAATAATTCATTAGTCACAGGAGTATAGACCACTCCACCGACAACTTTATTAACGTGTATTAATGCGATATTGACTGTAAATTCTCCATTTCGCTTGATAAATTCTTTTGTACCGTCCAATGGATCTACCAACCAAAAATAGCTGTAATCCTTGCGGGTCTCAAAAGGTATTTCTTTATTTTCTTCGGAAATGATGGGTATTTCTGGAAATAATTTAATTAATCCTGCACAAATGATATCATTTGCTTTTTTATCAGCTTTGGTAAGGGGAGATTCATCTACTTTGCTTTCAATTCCAAAATCCTCCGAATGATATATTTCAAGTATTGCTGTCCCAGCACTGACAGCTATTTTTAATAGCTCATCAAGATTTTCGTTCCAGTTCATTTAGATTTTTTACTTTTACTAATTGGGAGAATCATGAATTAATGTACCCCAACAAAAATGCAAAGGTAAATATAATTATTATGGGAAAAATATTAGTAACAGGTGGTTGCGGATATATTGGAAGTCATACCATTGTCGACCTGATTAAAAATGGCTACGATGTTGTTTCCGTCGATAATTTGATAAATTCATCTGTTTCTGCATTGGATGGCATTGAATTAATCACTGGTCAAAAAATTGTGAATTATGAAGTTGACCTGTGTAACTTAGAAAATCTAAAGGAAGTTTTTACAAATCATCCAGATATCACGGGGGTTATCCACTTTGCTGCATTGAAGGCTGTAGGCGAATCCGTAGCAAATCCAATATTATATTTCCGAAACAATCTTGTAGGTTTAATAAATTTAGTGGATTGTTGCATGCATTCTGATGTCAAACATTTCATATTTTCTTCATCATGCACAGTATATGGGAATGTAGAAAAATTGCCCGTTACTGAGGATTCTCCAATTCAGGATGCCGAATCTCCTTATGGCAGGACTAAACAATTAAGTGAATTGATTATTCAAGATTCATTTAAAAACACATTAATCAGTGCAATTCATTTGAGATATTTTAATCCTGCAGGAGCGCATGAAAGCATCTTGCTTGGGGAATCACCTTCGAATATTGCTTTAAATTTGGTGCCAGTTATTACTGAAACGGCAATTGGCAAAAGAGAAAAAGTCATAATATTTGGCGATAAATATGATACTAGAGATGGAAGTTGTATTCGAGATTATATACACATTATGGATTTAGCAGATGCTCATACTAAAGCTCTCAAATATCTTGAGAAAGGTAAAAATAAGTCGAAAGTTGAAATTTTCAATCTTGGGATTGGTGAAGGAGTAAGTGTTTTAGAGGCAATACATGCATTTGAGAAAGTTAGTAAAAAGAAACTAAA
>JAHEAQ010000005.1:111628-121958 GCA_024642705.1 Bacteroidota bacterium
ATCACTCATTGGGCTGCTAGTTCCGGAGGGGCTGTAAAATATCCGACTGCTCCGACCTCAAATGATAATGTAATTTTTGATGCCAATTCATTTACAGCAACAGGACAAACCATTTCAGTAAATTTGGACATTGTATTCTTTCACGATATGGATTGGACAGGAGTAACCAATAATCCAACGTTCACGGGCCCCAAAAGTGCTACTTTGAATATTTTTGGAAGTTTAAATTTGACATCCAATATGAATTTTAGTTTTCAAGGTGAGACCTTGTTTATTGGAGACGAATTTGATAAAACAATAAATTACGCAGGCCATTCTGGAGGAGAGGCAATATTATTTAATGGAAATGGAAAATGGGTTTTAGAAAGTGCTATTTCTGTGGACAGTATGTTCCAAGTCCGAAAAGGAGAACTAAATACTAATAACCAAGATATTGATTGTCGTTTTTTCTATCTAAATTCTACAGGGGCAAAAAATATTAACCTTACGAATTCAAAAATAACCATTACTGGAGAATTTCTTGATACTTATCGATATGATGGTGAGGATGTAAGAAGTATGGTTATTGAAACCAATGATCTGACTTTGATTCCTGGAAATTCAATAATCACTCTTACAGCTAATACGCCATCATTATGGTTTTCGGGAGACAAAAATGTGAGTTTGAATAATGTGCTTTTTACCAATACTTCTGGAAGAGCAGTAATTACAAATGATTATTTTGACAATGCTTTATCAATTAATGAATTGCATTTATTTTCAAGTGCAATAATAACTGGCAAATTGACAGTGTCCTCGTTAAATTTATTAGGAGGAAATGTTTATGAATTTGAAAGTGGTGAAGTTTTTAATTTTGGCTCAATCAATGCAAATGGAAATTGTGCTAAGGGAGTTGTGATAATAGCCACAAATGGAGGTGCTCATGCTACATTCAATGTAGCAACAGGTATTGTTGAAATAGAGTTTCTTACTTTAAGAGACATTCATACTTCAGGTAGTGCAAGCTTTCAAGCGAATAGCGGAGTTGATTTGGGAAATAATACAGGTTGGATGTTTACCAATAGCAATTCTGTTGATTATTATTGGGTAGGAGGTACTGGAAATTGGTCAGAATCTTCACATTGGTCATTAACGAGTGGCGGACCAGCTGGAGGATGCGTTCCTTCTGGCAAGGATAATGTTTTTTTTGATGCAAATTCTTTTAGTGCTGCGAACCAAATAGTTTCTGTGGACAAAGAGAATATTTATGTTCATGATATGACATGGAATGGTGTGACCAATAATCCGGAATACACTGGTGATTTAGATTTCAAAATAAGAGTAACGGGATCTTTAGAATTGGATGCTAATATGCAACATACTTTTGAAGGTAATTATTTTTTTGAAACAAATGAAACTGGGAAAACAATTCGGATGAATGGAAATATGTTCAACCGAGAAATCACCTTTGGAGGAATAAATGGAGAATGGAAATTCTTGGATGATGTAGAAGTGGTTTGGAATATTAATTTGCTTTCAGGTCATTTGATAACCAATGGAGTGGATGTAACTTTGTTGAGATTATTATCGGAAACAGAGTTTGACAGAACTTTAGATATTTCGAATAGTTATTTAAGATTCCGAACTGTGATGTATGAAAATCCATACATGAGCATAAAATTTGAGAAATACATTGTCAAAGCTGATAATTCTACCATTGAATTTCAGGATGGTTATGCAGGATTTAACCACAATGGATACAATAATACAGGATATGTTCCAGAATATAATGTGGTTATTATTTCTGGCTATTCTGGGGATATTGGAAGTTATAATTGGGCCTTAAATCCAGGTATGCCTTCTTTAATTGTCGATTCCCTAATCTTTAATTCACGCGGTTATTTTTACGGTAGCAATGATATAAATTATGTAGAATTGCGAGCTGGATATGATTATTCGTTTTCATCATATGAAGTAAACACAACGCAAATAATCAATGAATTAGTGGCTTCTGGTAGTTGTGAAGAAGGATATACAAAATTATATACATCGGTCCCGGGAAGAAAAAGTTCTATTTCAATTAATAAGGATTACAGTTTTGAAAAATTAGATATCAGTGATATCGAAATTAAAGGGTCTGGTAATTTTGTGGCTCAAAATTCAATTGATGCTGGCGGAAATACCGCAATAATTTTCAGTGACGTGGTCGTGCCAAGGCAGCTTTATTGGGTAGGGGATGCTGGGGCATGGCATGATGAATCGCATTGGTCGCTTTCTAGTGGCGGACCTGGAGGAGAATGCATACCAACCATACTTGACGATGTTTTTTTCGATGCCAATTCTTTTTCATTGAGCAATCAAGAAGTTTATTCTGAAGGAGACAGATACCGATATTGTCATGATATTACATGGACCAATACAATAGGAACTCCCAATTTTATGAGCAATTATTTGTGGGTCAATGGGTCTATTGAATATGACAATAGTTTTAATAATTGGGTTTGGCAAACTACATTGACAAGCCCTGATAAAGAAGAAGTTTATACAAATGGCCAAAGATTTAATTTAATAAATATCAGAGGAAGTGGTGAATTTACCTTCAAAGATGATGTAGAAGCCTATGAACTTCAACATTTTAATGGTTTTTTCATTTTCGACAATATTAATGCAGAATTTGAAAGAATACATTTTTTGTTTGATATTCAAAAGTCAGCGGATTTTAGAAATAGTACAATTTTGCTCACTGGGAATGGCGAGCCCAATTATTTACCTTTTGTGGATGAAAGTGGTACTATTTCTATCCTTCCAGGAAATTCAACCATAAAATTCACTGGAAATCAAACGGGAATAAATTCGATTAGTGATATAGAACTCAATAATGTACTTTTTGAAAATCCTAATGGTCAGGCTTACCTTGTTTCTAGATATTATTGGGATCCAAATATTATGAACGGATTATTAACAGCAAATAGCATTGTATTCAATGGAAATGGGCAAGCATTTGGAAATATTGAAACTGATACTTTAATTGGAGCTCCAGGAAAGACCTATATCTTGGAATCTAATAGAGAAAATAAAGTAAATAGTTACCTGAGAATGATTGGGAACAATTGTACGCCAATTGAATTAAGGGCTTCAAATCAAGGGACCAAAACAAAGATTATAATGCCTGCATCAGGGAAAGTTATTGCAGATTTTGTACAGATGCAGGATATTATTGGTACAGGAGGAGCAGATTTCAATGCGGGATCTCGTAGCACAGATATTGGAAATAGCAATATCGGTTGGACCTTTGAAGATGCTCCTGATTTTATAGAATCTGGTTTTCTTGGAGTAGATCGTGCACTTTGTACTGGCGAAGATTTGGTGTTAAATGCTTATAGTTTTAGCCCAAATGAACAATATACTTGGAGTGATGCAAGTACTGATTCAGTTCTTACAGTCAGCAATCCTGGAATTTATTTTGTACAAGTGCAGTTTCAGTCTGATTGTATTCTTAAAGATACGATTGAAATATTTACTGCGCAAGATATTATGGCAATGCTGCCTTTAGATCCTGTAATTTGTGAAAATGAAATTTTCACCTTTGATGCAACAGTACCTATTGCCACAGCAAAGTATCTGTGGAACGATGGAAGCACTTCTCCTACTTTAGATGCTGATACAAAAGGCGATTATAGTGTCGAAATTGATGTCGATGGCTGTATTTCAAGTGCTTCAGCTACTTTAGATGTTGTTAATAATCCTGGTTTGGACCTTGGCCTAGACTTATCCTTTTGTGAAGGATCAACTTTTAATCTACAAAGTAATGTAATGGTTACCACTTATCTTTGGCAAGATGGAAGCACTTCATCTTCATTTATGGGTAATCAAGAGGGAGAATATTGGATTGAGATAGATTTTAATAATTGCTTTTTCAGGGATTCCATTTTAGTAACGGAAGTTTTACTTCCCAACGCTGAAATTGGCAATGATACGTTAATTTGTAACAATGAAAGCCTTATTCTTGAAGTTGAAAATCCTTTGGGGCATTCTATTCTATGGCAAGATGGAACAACTTCAAACGAAAATTTAGTTACAGATGAAGGATCATATGTTGTTTTGGTAGATGATAATGGCTGTATCAATAAAGATTCTATTTATGTCACCATTCAAAATGCGCCAATACTTGATTTAGGACCAGATTTAGAAGGATGTGAAGGCGATACTTTTAATCTTAGTTCCAATATAATTGCGGATAGTTATATGTGGAGTACTGGTAATTTGACAAAAGACATAGTTGTATCTCCCATCTCGACTACAGATTATATGCTTACTATAAATGATAATGTTTGTGAAGTAAATGCTTCATTAACAATTAAAGTCAATGAATATCCAGAAGTTGATTTGGGTTCAAGTCCATTGGAACATTGTGATAGTGAAGTACTTATTTTGAGCTCTGGAATGGAAGGGATTTGGCAAGATGGAACGATAGATGATTCGTACACCGTACTTTCAGATGGTACATACAGTGTGACGGTTACGAACGATGGTTGCTCTAGCATAGCTTCGATTGAAGTTGACATTGTAGAAAGTCCAGTAATTGATTTAGGACCAGACATTACGAAATGTGAAGGTGAAGAGGTCTTAATCAGTGTGCCAGACCCAAGTATCAACTTCGTTTGGGATGACGGTAGCATTAATGGGCAAAGAAAATTCTTAGTTACGGGTAAATATTGGCTAGAATTGGAGCAGTATGGATGTTTTACTAGAGATTCAATAAATATTAACTTTTTGAATGTGCCAAAAATTGAATTGGGGCTAGATACAACAGTATGTGATGATGATCCATATTTATTGAGACCTATTTCTTTTTCTGATGGAAATATTGTTTGGGATGATGGGAGCACAGAAAACAGTTTATTGGTTTCTTCAGCGAGGTTAGTTAAAGTAAGTATTTCAGAAGATATTTGCAGTAGTTCAGATTCAATTTTAATATCATTTAAAGATTGTATTGCCTTTGAAGCGTTTATTCCCAATGTTTTTTCTCCAAATGAAGATGGCATCAATGATAGATTTGAAATTTTCTTTAGTGAAGGATTAATAATAGAATCATTTAAAATGGAAGTTTTTGATCGTTGGGGGAATAAGGTTTTTGCAAGTAACCAGCCAGAAGATTTCTGGGATGGACGATTCAATACAAAGACTTTAGATAATGGAACTTACCTTTATTATATTGATGTGGCATATATCGATGATTTTGGACCAAGTGCCGAAAAAATAAAGGGAGACGTAACGATATTTAAGTAAAATTTTATAAAGTTACTCCATAATTATTCGTGTTTTCTTTTTGTAGTTAGGTTCAACTTTTTCACAATAAAACCTAATGTAAGACCTTGAAAAAGGATTGAAAATATTACTACCATAAATGTCAATACTAATATTGTGTTTCTAAATTGTTCTTCTGGAATGCTTAATGCTAAGGCAATTGAAATTCCTCCCCTAAGTCCTCCCCAAGTCAAAATCAAGGAAGTTTTAAGTCTATTTTCATTTGATTTCAAAAGTGAGAATGGCAAAGCAATGGAAATGAATCTTGCTAACAAAGCAATAATTATAACAATTGAGCCAAGAATGATAAGTTCAATATTAGCTGATAATAATTGTAAGCTCAAACCAATTAAAACAAATAAAATAGTGTTTAAGCTTTCATCCAAAATTTCCCAAATTTCATTCATCAATTTTTTTGATTTTTTGTTAAACATTGGATTACTAATTGTGTGCCCTAAATATAATCCGCAGACTACTGTAGCAAGTGGACCAGAAGTACCTAATTTACTTGCCAATACAAAACCTCCTAAAACTATTCCTACAGAAAGTATTGTAGTAAGCTGATGATTTTCTTGAGCTGATTTCAATAATATTGATCCAACCCATCCTAGCAGAAACCCTAACCCAATTCCTCCAAGCGCTTCCACCAAGAATATACTACCAATTTTTTCTCCAATATTTCCAGTATTCCCAGAAGCTATGAACAACAATGTGGTGAATACGACAACACCAACTCCATCATTAAATAATGATTCCCCTTCTATTTTCAAAGCAATGGATTCTTTTAGACTACTATCTTTTATTATTCCCAGAACAGCTATTGGGTCTGTTGGGGAAAGAATAGAACCAATGATTAAACTATAAATATAAGGAATAGCTAAACCGAATAGCGGGGCAATGAAATATACTGCGCTCCCAATTAAAAAAGTAGAAATAAGTACTCCAATTGTTGAAAAAACTAATATTGACCATTTTTCCTTTTGCAAAGCATGAATTTCGATGTGCATTGCACCAGCAAAAAGCAATATACTCAGCATGATTTTTAATAAAAGGGACCCAAAATCTGCAGATTGAAGTAATTCATAGAAGAATTTGTTGATTCCAGTAAAAATGTCTTTGGTTAAAATGATAGAGATGGATAAGATCAAAGCTAAAATCATAGTTCCAATGTTGGGAATTAACTTGAGCCATTTGAAATTAATATAGCTTAATAATGAGGCTACTAAAAATATGATGGAAAAAGATTCAAACATTGAAATCCATTGTTTTTGATAATATGGATAAAATGACTTCTACAATCTAGGACCTAAAATTAATTATTATTACAGATTCCTATATTAATTAAAATTAACTTATGTTTTTGAAACCATCAAATTATATATTAATCCAATAATTTGCTTTCAGGATTAATGCTTTATTTTTTGGTCCCCATTGTTCAATGGCATAATTTTCTGAATATACTAGATATATATTCGAAAGTGATTTGAACTGCCATTGTACGCGGCTATTGATATTGAAATTATCATTCTGTGTATTATATTGTAAAAAACTGGTCCATGAAAGATTTCTTGAAAAGTTGAATTCTAGTTTAGGACCGATTAAGGTTAATGATGTAGATCCATATGGCTGAGCAAATTCTAGTTCATTTTGAATTAATCTTAGGCCAAAATTACCCCAAGGTTTCTGTCTGAAGCTTATTTCTGCCGAATATTGTATTCTTTTTCCGCCATAAAAACTACCTGTTTCGAAACCTAAAAGATATGAAAGCTGTTTCCTTGTATCCGACTGGTATGTGAGCCCTACATAACTCGAGTTATAGTCTCCAGCAGGTAATGGTTCGAAATCTGTAAATGCAAAAGGATAAAAGAGTTGATTGTAATTATTGGTATATTTTACTTCAATATTACTAGTATTATTAAAACTTACTTTATATCCAGGTTCAAATGAGCGAATGAAAATTTCTTTATTGTTTTCCGCATAATCTATTAAAAATCTATAGTTAAATCCATGATTAATAATAAATCCATGTTTTGGATAAAAAGTATATGCGCCACGATTGAAAAAATGTCCATAACCGATCCTGTGTGTTTCTTCAGTCACCGCATCATAATGATATATCAAGGTCATGAAGCCCATATCTGGAATATAATTATCTCCGACAGCCATCAAATTCGCATAAAGAGAAATATTCCGATCATCATATGAAATAATACCATGATAGGTATAATTTTTATCAATAATACCATTTGAAAGTGTTAAGCCACCTCCAGAATTAGCTCTCCATTTTCCATCCAAGGATCGGTATTCAATTTCACCACCTAAAGCTCTGTTATAATCTATTTTTGAAAATTCTGAATCAATAAAAGCTTGGCGATTATGCAAATATCCTTTTACGCTTGTTCTACCAAAAATTCGTTGATTGAAAGCGAAAGAAGTGTAATTTTGAGCAAAAAATTCATCTGTTGTTCGAGTTTGAAGATTACTCAATCCAATTCGCAGATTATCATTAATGTTACCACTAATTCGAGCTCCATATAAAATTGGAATAGGGTTTGCATCTTCATCAAGACCAATTTTTCTGCTAAAAAAAGGGCGCATTGGAGGGATACCAAATTCAGAAAAAATATCGGAATTTTCAAGAAAAAAGAGCCTTCTCTCAGGGAATCTAATGTTTACAGTCGTAAGATTTGTTATTTGTTCATCCACATCTACTTGAGAAAAATCAGGATTTAGAGTTAAATCAAGATTCAATTTTGAGGTAATGGCAACTTTAGCATCTCCTCCTATTCGAATCTTATTTTCTGTTGGCAATCCTTCTTCATAATCTGTAAAAGTCGAAGCTAAAGCATAAGGAATGACAGAAATATTGCTTTTTGACTTTGGTGGAGCTTCTTCCCATATCATTTTTCCTGTATAACCTAAATCTAAACCCATAAGTTGAACTGGAACAGGTGCCCATGTATGCCAACTATTCGTTGAAGGTATTCCTCTTATTAGATTGATTCCCCAATCTTTATTTTCACCATATTTTAAACTTTTAAATGGAATTGCAATTTCTGTCACCCATCTGTCTTCATATTCGGTTGAATTGCAAACCCATTTATTGTCCCAAGCACTATTAAAACCATTTCCGCTACTACCACCTCCAGTTCTTGTTCCTGTATTTGCTCCAACTAAAACATCAGATTGTACTCCTGCAGTGTTGGTTGCAAAAGAATAAGCATTTGTTTTTTCATTAACAGGATCAATAGTAACTCCAAATACATCGCCCTCCCAAATTTGCATATTATCTCTTTTCAACGATTGCATAACAAAAGGCCCCTTTCCATAGCATATTGCAGCAATATAAATGTGGGCATCATCAAAAGTTATTTTCACTTCTGTCTGAAATTCTTTTTCCGATGGTTTGTTGTCTACTGGAAAACTATACCAAAAATCTCCCATTGGTTCTATGTTTTCCCATGCTTCTTCATCAATTATACCATCTACTTTTATGTCACTTAATGATCTTTTTATTGTGTATTGATGAGATTCTTGGTTTTTATAAGTTTGGCCTTGAAGCAAGAAATTGTGCGAAAAGAAAATGAAAAGGATAATGGCGAAATGCTTCATTGAATATATTGATGATTATACTTTGGATTTTAATAAAAAATCCAAAGTATATTGTTTCTATAAAATTGGGTGAAGTTAATTTAAAAATAGAAATTAAAATGTTCATAACAAAAATATGTTATGCGATTGGATTATTATCTTCAAAAAATATAGTCTATATATCTTTTGGAATTATTTTATTTCTGAAAAAGGAATGTTCTGGATTCTATATTTTCTCCAATCATTAAAATCAAAATGCCACCATTCATATTCATAAACTTTAAACCCATTGGATTCCATTTTGCTTCTTAATAAATCCCTCATTTCTCTTTGTTTGTCACTACCTCCTTCATAGTTAGGAAAAGAGCGCTCAGACATTTCATCATAATCTCCTGGCATAGTAATTTCTTCACCAGTTGATAAATCAAATAGACTTAAATCTATAGCACATCCTCTATTATGCCTTGAACCTTCTCTAGGGTCTGCGACAAATTTCTTGTCTTCCTTTGGAGTGATGTCCCAAAATATTTTAGTAACAGCCCAGGGTCGATAACCATCGAAAATAAGCAATCCATAGCCTAAAGATTGTAATTCTTTATTTACTTTAACAAGTGATTCTGCCGCGGGTCTTTGAAGGAATGCTCTTGCTTCCGTGTAAACTGGTTTCCCTGTAAAATTGTCGTTTGTTGCATATTTGATATCAAGTTTAAAACTTGGATCCAATTTTATCAATTCAACAAGGTCAGAATCTTTGAAATCACCTTTTTCAATGGGTAATTTCATGGAACAGCTATTCAAAAACAAAAAGCAAGTCATTATAAAGACTGTTGTGCAATTCTTCAAACTTAAATCGAACATAAGTTTACTTTTGAATAACAATTTAAACATTATTTTTTTCTGAATTTGGTTTTATTCAAATATCTAAGTGTATATAACAAAATGCACATTATGTTTTGTATTATTCGAATAAATGGTCGATTTCCTTTGGGGTCAGTTTATACAGGGCTTTTAATGGCAAAACCTGATAAAGTTGGGAAAAAAATTAAAGTTTGAAAATAAATGAAAAAAAAGGTAACGAAATAGGGTTTTATAACGCTTGCAGCCTGAGATAGACTATTAATTGGGAATTCAGATTTTCACAAAAGTCAATAGTCAAGGCATGAAAGAATGATTCTCACAAATTTATTTTATGAGATCGAGCATGGCAATGCGAGAAATGAAGGAACCTCGAAAGAGGATGGGAAGCCTGATTTAACGAACTATATCAAGTAAAGCTAACAAAGGATAATGACTATTGTGAAAAAGTATATTGCTATTCTTCCTCTAAACAGCGATTTTCTTCCTAAAAATGTCTAGAAATAGCCCGTTATTACTGTACTATTTTTGACTTAAAAGTTAAAGTTTGAAAATAAATGAAAAAAAAGGTAACGAAATAGGATTTTAAAACACTAAT
>JAHEAQ010000183.1 GCA_024642705.1 Bacteroidota bacterium
AGGGTGGAAGGCAAAATTGCCCAATGAAAAGAAGATCCTTGTTCTGTTGGCTTTAAGTTGTCCATAAAGTAAACAGCCCGAAGAAAAGTATAAGGAATACCAACAGACTGAATATACTTTTCGCATTCATATTTTGTAATGAAGTGCGCAAGATTAGGATTGTCGTCACACCTAGCAATAGATGCTAAAACAAAATGTTTCACACCATGTTTTGTTGCAACGTCAGTCAGGTTCTTACTCTGCAAAACTTCTTTCTTTCCAGTGCCAATCTCCCAAAAGTTAGTTACAGCGAAAACACCATAAACGCCCTTCATAATCTGGTCAAGAGAATTAATGTCATTGAGATTTCCTTTTACTACCTCTACTCCTAGATTGCGCAGTACATTAGCGCCTTTACTTTCAGGTTTTCGAGTCAATGCTCTAACTTTAATCCCAGCTTTTAATAAATGTCTAACAGCGGCTCCACCTTGTTTACCAGTTGCTCCGGTTACGAAAATGATTTTGTCTTTTATTGTTGCCATTTTATTAATGTGGCTTTATTGTCTAAATATCCTAAAATTGATTGTTTTAACTTGACTAAAAAATAAATAAACATTGCATAAATTGCAATTATATTTTCATACTAAATTAATCAATTCTATTGGACAAAATATGTTTTGAAAACAATTAATTTTAGCGAAACAATAAATTCGAAAAGAGGGTTATTTGCAAAAGCATTATAAGTTCAATAATCTTATGAAATCTACCTTTACAACTTGGAAACTCACGTCCTATTAAATCTATTTGCACTGTTAATAGCGCTGACTCAAAGAGACCTAATATTATAAAGATTTTGGGTAATGATTATTCCATCCATTATTGGTCGAAGAATAAATAAGATCTTTTTTCATTTTTGGTCAAAAATGTCTCCAAAACTAAATTGTTGGTTTTTTCTGTGCCCAAAGGTGCACTTATAGCTGCGCATACTGAAGCATGTCAGGACAATAAAGACCCAGTTCTAACTTTTACATGGTACTGCCATTTTCAAGTTGCCAACATACAAAGTCCTGACATTCAACGTAAGAATCGTTAATGAAAAAAGTCCAAATTATTAAAAACACCGATTCCTGCTTCAATTCAAAGCATAATTTTGAACTACAATTTCACTATGCAAATTCACTTTTGATTTTATTGAATTAGAGATTAAACAAGCTGCTTCAGATTTTTCCAACACTCTTTCTGATTTTTTAGACTTCTCAATGTCTGAAATATTTAATGTCGCAAATAAATTGATTTCAGATATCATAAATTTACCGTCAACTTTTTCTAATATGCCTTCTGCTCTGCATTCAAAATCGTTATATTCTAATTTAGAATATTCTGAAATTGCTAAAAATGTGGTCATAAAACAACTTAATACTGATGCCGTAAATAAGTGTTCAGGAGACCATATTCCAGGAATACCTTTGTCAAATTCTGGAGGAGTTGCTACTTGAATTTTCGTTTCCAATTGTGGTGAAGAGAGCACTCCTTTTCTAGTTTCTTCCCATTTTAAGGATACATTATAAATATGTTTTTCCACTTTATTTTAATTTTCAATGTTATGTAAAACTGAGATTAATTTTTCCATTTCTAGTTTGATTTAATTAAGGTTAAAATAGATTGAATCATATTTTCGCCAGTACAAATAATATCAAATTGAAAGTTTGCTACTCTCCATTTGTACATCTGCAGCCTAATGGCTCCAATAACTATGTGGACTAAATCATCTGATGAGATCTTATTGGTGAAAATGCATTGCTGCTGACCATCCTCGATAATAGATTTTAGGTGTTTCATTTTAACCTTCATTATTTTAAGGATGGTAAGGTTGATTCTTTCGCTTTCTTCCATCAGACCATCAGAAAAAACAGCAACAGCAAAATGCGGATTCATATTGAAAAAAGAGAACTGGCTTTCAAAAAGAGTAATGAATTTTCCTTCAATGCTCAAATCATTGGCCATTACTTTTGTAAACCTTTCATCCATGTTATTGGCCAAATATTCTAGCATTGCAATGACAATTTCCTCTTTACTCGAAAAATGTCTGTAGATAGCACTTTCAGAAAATTTCATTTCCTTAGCAAGGTTTTTAATGGTTATGCCACTTACTCCAGAAATAGTGAGAATTTTTCCTGCAGCCTGAATGATTTCAAATTGCCTATCAGTAATCTTTTCTTTCAAAATGACTTAATTTAAGAATGATGAATACATCCAAACCAGCTTTTCCTGCATCCGAATATAGTCGCTCATCAATGCGTTCGTTCCTTCGTCATCTGCCTCTGCTGATAGGGATAATAACTCTCTTTGAAGAACAATTATGGCTTTGAAAGATTCTAGAATTTGTGCTACAGCTTTTAGTCCATCTGATACTTTAACGCTTTCTTTAATTGCAGAAATCTCGGTATATTTTGAATAACTATGTTCAGGTGTGTATCCTAATGTTAAAATACGCTCAGCTACTTCATCAATTTTTAGCAGCAAGTCATTATAGAGCTCTTCAAATTTTAGGTGCAATTCAAAAAACTTTTCACCTTTGATATTCCAATGATAGCCTCTTGTATTTTGATAAAAAATTGAATAATTCGCTAGTAAAATATTTAATCTATCCGCTAAGACTTTAGATTTTTCGCTATCTAGCCCTATTCTGTTTGTGTTCATAATTATTAAATTTTTTATGTTAGTGAATGTTCACTTACATAACTAAAAATAAAGATAAAAGGTTTATGAAAATGGTAGAAATTTTTGTCGGTTGAGAATAAAATGGAATGGGGTTAACGTAACTTAGAAGAATCTAAAGTTTAGAACAAAAATCAGGATGTTGACCATGCAATATCTTCAAAAAAGTAATGATTAATTTTT
>JAHEAQ010000127.1 GCA_024642705.1 Bacteroidota bacterium
TTTTCAATCTTCTTACGCTGTTGAAGCTGAAATATTAAATGCAATTAATTTTCCTCCACTCTTAAGACCAATTGAAAACTATATTAATTGTGACAATATTTTTTTCGGATACTTTTTCAATCAAAAATTAGTTGGAGTAGTAGAAATTAATCCTAATATTGAATTCACACATATACAAAGTCTTGTTGTAAGTCCTAATTTTTTTCAAAGAGGAATTGGAAGTAAATTAATGGAATTTGTTATAGAATATTATGATTCCAGTTTATTTGTAGTCGAAACTGGACTTGATAATAAGCCTGCAATTGCATTGTATAAAAAGTTTGGTTTTGTTGAAGTCCATCAATGGGATACTGATCATGGCGTTAGAAAAGTTAAATTTGAGAAAATAATAAATAACGTATCAAAAGTAAAATGATAAAAATTTTTCGCAGAATTCGTCAGAAGCTCCTCATTGAAAATAAATTCAATAAATACTTGATTTATGCCACCGGAGAAATATTGTTGGTTGTAATAGGAATTTTGATTGCCGTTCAAGTTAACAATTGGAATGAAAAGAGAAAAAGCCATAATTATGAAAAACAATTGTTAATCCAATTGCGAAAGGATTTGAAATCTAATATTTCAGATTTAGAAAACAATATTTCGCTTCAAAAGCGGGTAGTCAATTCATCAAGGATACTTTCGGAACATTTTGATAGAAATTTACCTTATCATGATTCTTTGGTTATTCACTTTTCAAATACTGCCTTTTGGACAAAGTTTATCGTAAATGCAGGTGCATACAAAACCATTGAATCCAAAGGATTAGATTTAATTTCAAACTTAGAATTAAGAGATTTAGTTTTTAATATTTATGAGGGAAAACTTAATTGGTTACATCAATTGGAAGGAAGTATTATTGTTCAAGTTGAAAATTTTAGAGTAAATGAAGCTGTTCACTATTTTAAAATGTGGACTCCAATTCAAATAATAGATGACAAATATGCAAAAGGTAACACTGTAATAAAAAACTATGACCAAATCAAGAATGGGGAATCATTTAGGTATTACCTTAATTCAATTCATAATCAAGACAAATTATTATTAAAAGTCACCAATGATTATTTAGAAAACAACATGAAATGCATAGAATTGATTGAAGAAATTCTAAATATTATGCCTGAATAAAATATAATAAAATTGAAAATCTACTTCAGAAAACTCTAGTTGAAATTTTAATGACCAAGAAATTGCAACTTATAAAAATTTACCTGGAAATCACTCTGAAATGCAAAATTTTTATCTCCGGAGATATGCGTTAATGATGAGTAAGCATCTACAATGCTTAAAGAGAAAATTAATAAGCATAGATTTTAGAAAATTTGATTGTGAATCAGCTTATTACTCACTATTTGATAATTTCTTTTACCTTCTAACTGTGAAAATCCCCAAAGACCTCAATAATGATGCACTCCCAATGGGATTGCAAATTATTGATCCTTAATATTCTTAGCTTGATCTTTTAATTTTTACAAAGTTGTTTTCTAAGATGACTCCATAATTTGTTATTCCTGAAAATTTATTCAAAAGGAAATTTTACTTACATAATTGCATAAAATTCTTTGGAAGTAAAATAATTTTGAACATCGTTTTTATATGGCTTTTTCTTAAATAAGTATTATTAAGTGATCTGAATTTGCATAAGCCTCGTATGCCAAATCTAAGTTAGCAGGAACAATTTGTAAGGTAACTATTTCACATTCTGGCTTTGTAGGAGGAACTTCAAAAATCATTATACATTTTATTTTATATCTGCCATAAAATTTATAATGGTGGATTTAAATGCCTCATTTTTTTCTATAAATGGGAAATGTCCACAATTCTTTATAATTTGAATTTTGGATCCTTTGATTGCATCTTTTGTAATTCTCCCGGCCAAGTCAGTAAGTGGATCATAATCTCCATAAACCAGTAAAGTAGGACATTGTATGGATTTAAGATCTTCTACAAAATCAAATTTGGTCAAATCTTTTCCAAGATTTTGAAGCAATCCACTAGTCTGAATAAAATTTTGATTTAATGAAAGTTGCAAACTATCAATATAAATACTATCGTAAAACTGATGCTTGAAACCCAAATTCATTAAAGATTCGATAGCTATGGGTTCTCGTTTTTGAAATGCTTCTGAAGCGAAAATTTCTGCTCTTTCCACGCTATCTTTTTTTGTAAATCTTCCTACCAACTCCAGATTAGCCATATTATTACTATCCGAACTTGCACCAATTGAATTTACAAGGATTAAAGACTTCATATTTTCAGGAAATTGAATAGCATATTTCATTGCCAATACTCCTCCCCAAGAATGTGCCATTAGATTAATTTTTTTAATGCCAAATTCCTTCCTTAAAGACTCGATATCTTGTATAAAATTTTCCAAGGAAACAGAACTATAATCCAAATTTATGGAGGATTGACCAGATGCTCGTTGATCATAAAAAATCAATTTATGATGATCGCTTAATGTATTTATTCCTTTAAAAAGATAATCATGGCTCAATCCAGGACCACCATGAATGATTAGGATAGGCTCGCCGCTTCCTTCAACTCTGCAATATAGTTGAGTGCCATTGATTTCTTTTAACCCTTGTTCTGAAGTTTTTGAAATGGACTCTTCTTTACAATTAGTAAAAAAAATGGACGAAAAAGCAAAAAGAAGCACGTAATATTTCATATAATGGGTTTTCGTTTTGAATACTTATTTTCAAATGTTTTTAAATAAACTTAATTGAGATATGGGTTATATTGGGTCATTAATTTCAAAGTTAATAAATGGATAATAATTCTTTGAAGAAATTTTTGATGACAAGATTTTAAGCATACTCTTAATTATAATTCAAAGTTTAATGTTATTTTTTATAAATTAACTGTCATGAAGGAAAATATTTCCGCCAAAAGTACTTTTACATTTTTGGATTATTTAATAAAATATGGAAGATAAAGCTACCAAAAACAATAATAGCAAACTATCCGAAAATCTGGAGCAAATGCGCGCACTTTACGATGCGGCTCCTTATCCAAAGGTACTTGCAGAAGCTAGACCTCAAGGAATTCCGCTTTTAGATCATTGGATCAATGCAGCAAGTTTTTCTGGCAAACTTGTGCTCCATTCAAAATCTAAAATCCTTATAGCTGGGTGTGGCAGTGGTGAAGAAGCAATAATGTTGGCAAAGCATTATTCGCAGTCCCAAATTGTTGGAATTGATTTTAGTGAACAGTCTATTTTACGTGCAAAAGACCTAGTCCAGAAAGAAAATTTAAGCAATGTCGCATTTGATGTTGGGGATTTAATGAATGATTTATGGATTGAAAAATATCACTCTTTTGATTTTGTACTGTGTCATGGAGTGGCAGATTATGTTGCTGATGTTTCTAAATTAATGAAAAATCTTTCCAAATGTATCACTCCTAATGGCTTGATTTATTTGACTGTAAATAGTCCTTCTCATCCAGCTTGGAGAATCCGAAATGCATTTACTGAGCTTGGCACTAGCCCATCTGATTATAGTGATTCTAGCGACCAAAGGCAGCAACTTGGAATGATGGTTGCATTAATGGGTTCAAATAATGCAATTATTGGACTAGAAAATGCCTCAAAAGCTTATCTAAACATAGATATATTCCCTCCAATTGCCCATCATCTTTCGATCGACGAGTGGTGCAAACATGGACAAGATGCCAATTTAGTTTTTTGCGGCTCTACAGAAGCTTTAGATGCTTTGACTATGCTTTCAGATGACCAACTAAAACCATTTTATAAAATGGGAAAAGCTGCCTTGTCTAAATGGTTCATAAGGTTAAGGGAACGTCCAGGGATGCAATTGCTGTTCAGTCGAAATAAACCTCAAGAGCCAAGATTTGATGTGCAAGAAGAGTTGTGGAAATGGAAGCCAAGACTTGCTTCTTGTTTAGGCACGTTACCTACAATAAAAGATTTGTGGAGTCAGCCAATGCATATAACGCTAAGATTTCAGGGACTTCCAGACTTTATTATCTATTCCAGTGCTTATGATTTGGAAGTGCTCAGACGGTGTGACGGAAATCATTCAATCAAAACTATAATCAATGACATTCCTGAAAAAGGGGATCTTGAAGCGCTTCAAGCTTGCCTATTTAGGGCTTATCATTATGGCTTATTATCTGATTGATTGTTTCAAAAATGATCTTTACATTTTCAATTTCTTTATTTTTTTCCTTAATTGGGCAGCAAAAGAACTTTTGGAGGCGAAATTTTTTGTGTTAACCTGGAAACAATAATTATAGCAAATAAACCAGAAATCATTGCCAATGTTCGAAAAGGAAAGATTACTTCGTCTCCAACCGTACCAGGGTATGGTATGATATTTGGCAATCCCAAAATTGGATCTCCTCCACCAAATCGAAGAATAAAAGCTATGATAAATCCTGAAATTGCTCCCCAAACATTCGCTTTTTTATCAAATAATGCGCAAACTAAAGCTGGAAAAAGCAAACAATACACAAAATCACTACATAAAAACCACAATTGATACACACTTTCAATTTTTAAAGCCAATAAAGTAGCTGCTATTCCAATAATCCAAATACAACGTTTGATGACTTTTTCTAAATTCGACGAAGAAATTGTGGGTTTAATCAAAGGTCTATAAACATTCCAACTTGCCATGGATGATGCAGACAATATTGAAGAATCAACAGATGACATTACAGCTGATGCAACAGCACCTAAACCTATAATCCCGACAATCGGGTTCGTTAAATATCGGATGACATGAGGCAATATTGAGGCAGAATTTTCTGGTTCAGGTAAACCCATTGCATTCCAATCTGCAACTGATCCAACAATTCCAATGAAAACGGCTGGAATTGCTGCAATAAAACAAACCACTCCAGCAATAATAGAAAGCCGAACAGCAGTATTTTCGTTTTTTGCAGACAGTACTCTTTGAAAATAAACTTGCCATGGGATTCCACCAAATATCAATAACAAAGCATAATCCCACCAAGTCCAATAGTAATTTCCCAAAGCTTCTTCACTTGGAAATAGACTTGCGGCTGCACCTTTTTGTTGCTTATAAATGGACCAAGCCATGTCAAAACCGCCAACATGTTTAAGGGCAATTGGAACAACAATTATCAATCCGACCATTAATAAAATCATCTGTACCACATCTGTTAAGGCTACTGCCCAAAGTCCGCCTATTGATGTATAAGCGATAGCAATAAATGCAGAAATAATTATTGCAGCTTGAGTTTCCAAACCCAGCAGAGTGCCAAAAGTTGTCCCCAAAGCAGTCAATATCGCAGCCGTCCAAAATATCTCTCCACAAAGTGCTGGAAGGAATAAGACTGCCGTCATTTGTTTGCCGAACCGCTGAGCCAATGGATCAAGCATCGTTTTGAATTCATATCTCCGCATTTTTCGCGCGAAAAACAAACCTCCAATTATCAAACTTAATGCATAACCCCATGGGGCCTGAACCCAAACCAATCCAAAGTCAGGACTTGCAGTATTTTCAGCAGTACCATTAATGTATCCTCCGCCTACCCATGTTGCACTCATGGTAAAAACCCCAATCATCAAGGGAATAGATCTGCCAGCAAGCATCACATCGGTTGTATTCTCACTTTTCTTTAGATTAGCGGCATATGTTCCAATAAAGAATATCAATCCATAAAAAAACATCATTGAAATGAACCCCCACCATGAAACATTAGAATCGGTTAAAAAGTAAAGATAAATTCCAACAAGTGTCAAAATGGCAAAAAGGAGCAGAGTTGGTTTTATATTTTTATAGATAGAATCACTCATTTAATTAGGTTGAAGGCGAATTTTGCCAAAAAGATAGAATTTTTTAACATTTTTATGGTAGAATTTAATTGTTGATTCATAATAATATAAAATCATAACTAATTTTAATGGCCTTGAAAGAATATTCACTTGTCGAAAAAAGTTTGGCTTGGTCAGTTCATATTTTTACTGCTTCAGGATTAATTTCTGGCTTTCTTTCTATTCTGTCAATTATTGAAAAAGATTGGAGAACAGCTATGTTTTGGTTGTTTGTTGGGTTAGTAATCGATGGTGTGGATGGCACTCTGGCTAGATTATTCAGAGTGAAAAATGTATTACCAAAAATGGATGGAAAGGCCATCGATACAGTAGTCGACTTTACTAATTATGTTATTATTCCAGCATTTTTTTTCTATTCTGCCGATTTGGTTCCAGAGTCATGGAATTTGATTTGTACAACTATAATACTCTTGGCTTCAGCACTTTATTATGGCAAAGAGGGCATGGTTTCAAATGATATGTATTTCATTGGATTTCCAGTCTTGTGGAATCTAGTTGTTTTTTATCTAATTTTTGTGGTCCAGTTGCATTCAGTTGTAAATGTTGGAATCGTAATGTTTTTTGCAGTTTTACATTTTGTTCCCATTAAATTCGCTTATCCAAGCAGAGCCACAAAATTTAAAATACCTACATTAATTATGGCCATAATTTTTCTTTTGGTGATGGTAACAATACTTTATTTATTTCCAGAAAGGCATTTTATACTGACTTTGAGTGCTTGTATTTGTGCTTTGTATTTTGGTTTGTTGGCTATTTACAACACTTATTTCGAATAATTAAGCTTAATTTCAATAAAAAAATCAATGAAAATTAAAAGTCTAAGTTACTTATTATTTATACCATTTTTATTTTTTCAATGTTCAAATGAAAAGCCTAAAACCATCCTTATTTATAATGCTACTATTATGGATGGAACTGGTTCAGACTCCTATCTGGGATCTGTCCGCATTAAAGACAAGTTGATTTTAGAAGTTGGCGATTTGCAAAAATTGAAAACCGATTCTATAATCGATGGAAACGGATTGATTTTGAGTCCAGGTTTTATAGATAGCCATAGTCATCACGGTTCAGATACTTTAAGAAGTAAGGATGCAGCTCTTAGTCAAGGAATTACCACCATTATTGTAGGGCAAGATGGGTTTTCTGAACAACCGCTTAATATTTTTCTAGATTCAATTACCAAAACTCCTTGGTCGATAAATATGGGCACCTATACTGGACACAACTCTATAAGAGAACAGGTGATGGGTAATGATTTCAAAAGAGTAGCTACCGATTCAGAAATTGAGGAAATGGCTTCAATTCTTGAAGCTGAAATGAAGTTGGGATCGCTTGGATTGTCAACTGGCTTAGAATATGATTCTGGAATTTACTCTAACTCTGAAGAAGTTATTGCTTTGGCCAAAGTAGCTTCCAGAAAAGGTGGTAGATACATCAGCCACATGAGAAATGAAGACAAATATTTGGAGCAAAGCATTGATGAAATCATTCGCATTGGAAAAGAAGCTAAAATTCCAGTTCAAATTTCGCATTTTAAATTGGCAAGAAAAGGATTATGGGGACAAGCATCTGGATTTTTACAAAAATTAGATAGCGCTAGAACAGAAGGTATTGATATAACTGCTGATATCTATCCTTATGAATATTGGCAATCTACTATGACTGTTTTATTTCCGGATAGAGATTTTAATAATCGGGCGACTGCAGAATATGCATTGACTGAATTAACCACTCCAGAAGGGATGATTATTGGCAGATTTGACGCCAAGCCAGAATACGAAAATATGACTTTGGATAAAATTGCTGAACTTAGAAAGGAGGACGTCATAACTACCTATTTAGTCTTAATAGAAATGTCCCAAGCTCATCCTTCTGAAAGTATAATTGCAAAATCAATGGATTTGGAAGATATTGTCACCATTTTGAATTGGTCATATACAAATCTATGTTCTGATGGTAGCCCGAATGGTCATCCTAGAGGTTGGGGATCTTTTCCTCGTTATCTACATATGGAAACAGGTCAATCTTTGGAAACGAAAATAAATAAAATGACTTTACAAGTAGCAAAAAATTTAAACATAGATAGTATTGGTATTATTAAAAAAGGATTTTATGCAGATCTTGTTTTATTCAATCCAAAAACAATCAAAGATAACGCTACATTTTCCGAAAAGACTTTAAGGTCTGACGGTATAAATTGTGTTTTTGTTTCAGGTAAAATAGTGTATACCAATAATGCTCCAACTGAAGTTTTTCCTGGACGCATTATTAAAAAAAGATCCTAAATCATTCAAATCAGAAATAAAATAAATTAATTGGAATGGAAGATTAATTTTGTTTTGAGAATTTTCCCTTTTTTAATGTACCTAGGTTCACTTAATAAAAAGATTTTTAAGATATGAAACTTGATTTAGGCTTTATACGTGCTCAATTTCCTGCTTTTTCAGAACCTACACTAGATGGTTGGGCTTTTTTTGAAAATGCTGGAGGTTCCTATCCCTGCAAGCAATTTTTAAAAAAGTTGACTGACTTTTATTTAAAAAACAAGGTGCAAGTAAATTATCCATATCCTGCATCTACAATTGCAGGCCAATTAATGGAAGCTTCTTATAAAAGGATAGCTGATTATTTGAATGTGGATGCATCAGAAATTCATTTTGGACCTTCCACAACGCAAAATGCATATGTTTTAGCTC
Organism: Bacteroidota bacterium; assembly: GCA_024642705.1. Taxonomy (GTDB): domain Bacteria; phylum Bacteroidota; class Bacteroidia; order Chitinophagales; family Saprospiraceae; genus Portibacter. The sequence continues at coordinate 8,563 of JAHEAQ010000127.1, forward strand.
AAGCAATGCACGGTTTGTTCAAAGAAGGTGATGAAATAATCGTTTCTTGTCAGGATCATGAAGCTAATTCAGGTGCTTGGAGAAGATTAGCAATTCGAGGAATTAAGATTGTCGAGTGGCACGTGCATCCAGTTACAGGAGTTTTAAATGTAAATGATTTGGATGCTTTGTTTACTGATCGAACAAAAATGGTTGCTTTTCCTCATTGTTCAAATGTGATTGGACATATTAATCCAGTCAAAGATATTACACAAAAAGTTCATAAATACGGTGCTTTATCTGTAGTAGATGGAGTAGGGCAGGCACCACATGGGTTTCCTGATTTAAAAGAGCTTGGTGTTGATATTTACTTGTTTTCCTTATACAAAACTTTTGGTCCCCATTTGGGATTAATGTTTGTGAAAAATGAATTGATTGTAAAAATGGAAAATCAATCTCATTTTTTTAAGGAAGGAATCACACGCAATATGATCACTCCAGCAGGCCCAGATCATGCTCAAATTGCCTCAGTAAGCGGAATTTTGGATTATTTTGATGCTGTTTATGAACATCATTTTGATGACAAGCCTTCACAAGCAGAAAAAAATAGAGCCTTGAATGCATTGTTTCGGGATCATGAAAAAGCACTATTGCATCGTTTACTAGATTTTTTAGTTTCCAGAGAAGATATTCAAATAGTTGGTCCAAGTCAAATTTCGAATCGTGCACCAATTGTTTCCATTGTTCCCAAAAACAAAGACATTAAGGAGTTTTATGATGCATTAACCAAACACAAATTGATGCTTGGTATTGGCTTTTTTTATGCTGCAAGACCACTTATGGATATGGGAATTCCAATTCTACCAGGAGTGGTCAGAATATCATTTTTGCATTATACAAGTATGGACGAAATCGATCAATTGATTAATGGCCTTAAAGCGGCATTGTAATTTTCAATTAAAACAATTGGGGTTTAAAAAAAAGAGTTGAAATGTTAAAGTTTGAAAATAAATGAAAAAAATAGGAACAAAAGTGGTGTCATAAAACACTAATACTTTACACGATAAAATGTAAAGTAAAAATGGAGATTGCAAAACATGTTTTTGAAGGCGGTATATACTTACTAACCAATATTGGAGTTGCAAGGAACCCAATTTTCCATAACCAAGAAAGTATTGAACGGTTTAAAGAAAAAGCAAATGACTATTTAAGTCCATTATGCAAGATTATAGCTTTTGCATTCAATGACAACCAATGGGAACTTTTGGTACAAATGAAAACCAGAGAAGAATTTATAAATTTCTATAGAAAGAAACATAAAAATGAAAATATCTTAGAATTCCTAATTCCGGAATCTTCAATTATCTATAGCCAAGAAATGGCCAATTTGCAATCTGGATTTGCCAAGCATATAAATTGGTTGTATAAACGAGTAGGCGCTTTATTTTACAGAAGGTATCAAAAAGAACTGATTACTTCGGAGAAAGAATTGGTTGCAACCATTGAAAGATTGAAGAATGTAAGACCATATAATCCACATAAAGGAGAATGGGCGATAAGAAAAAGTGAAAGATTAGAAAGTAAAAAAGGAATGAGGTGGGGAATAAATTATGAAAAGCTTGCGCAGATGGGATCTCAGATATTATGGAATGGAATCCTTATCATGAAAATTGACCTTGAAGCTCATTTCAAAAAACTGCCAAAGCTGAAAATTGAAAGCCCAGATTATAGATATTATAGACTTCTTTTCAAAATATTATCCTATTTCGAAGTCCCAATCTAGTAATCATCATCAGATCTTAAATTCTAAACTTCCTTTTATCCATTAAATTCAATTTTAAGCATAAATGCTAATGTCAAGTTATTCCCAATTAGGTAAATTTTTTTACCTAATAATTTATTTCAAGCAAACTAACAATGAAATGATATTGAAGAATATTCTACCCAAGCATTGATGAGTTGGATGTACTTCATTGCTGTCATCCTTTTATTATTATTATCAACTTTTTTATTTGACTCCATTGCAAGACATTTGACATGTGAATCCCGAATGGTAGAATTGTTAGG
>JAHEAQ010000184.1 GCA_024642705.1 Bacteroidota bacterium
TTTATCCATTCAGGAGCTGAACTGTTGCGAACCAAGCAAGGCGTTGAAAACAGCTATGAGTCTCCCGATAGTATTAATCAAATCAACTGGAACTGGAAAGTGAAACATGCCAATGTTTTGGACTATTACAAAAACCTCATTAAACTTAGAAAAGAACACCCTGCATTTAGAATGACTTCAGCTTCAGAAGTCAAAAAAAATCTTGAATTTAAAACTGTAGAAAAGGGTTTGATTACTTATCAAATAAGCAATCATGCCAACGGAGATTCATGGAAAAATATCTATGTCATATATAATGCACAACCAAAACCTGTCAACTATAAAATTACTGGCACATGGAACATTGCTGTTATGGATGACAACTTTAAAGTCAATAAAACAGTTAAAAGCTCGGTTACAGTACCGGCAATCTCTATGGCTATTTTGTATCAAGAATAGCCGTTAGTATTGGCTTTATCAAAAAAATAGCCGAACTTCGTTTAACGTTTGATATAAAACATTGAAACGTTGCATAACATAACATTGGCGTTCATTAAGTACGAGAAACAAACATGAAAAAAACAATAACAGTAATCAGCTGTGCATTCCTACTCTTAGTGGTTTCGGCTTGCAATGAAGTAAAGAAAGAAACAACGATCACAGAATCGGAAATCGTAGAATCTTATGTGTATTTATTGGGCAGGGCATTAGCAGTTCGTCAGGAAAGGACAGACTTAAGTGAAGAAGGCATTGAATACAATACCATTAAATACAATGAAGCAGGAAAAGCCGATTTTGTGAATCCAAACCTGGACGTTGCCTATATGGAAGCGTGGTTTGCTATGGATGAAAATTCAGCAATCCTGCTAACCATACCTAAAGTAGAAAATCGCTATTATACCGTTCAGTTAATGGATGGCTGGGGTGAAGTGATTACCAATATTAATGAACGAAATTACCCAGACCAACCTTTCGGACAATATGCACTAGTGTTAGAAAATTCCACCGCAACTATTCCAGAAGGAGCAGTCAAAGTGGTAATGCCTACTAATAAAATCAAAATGTTGGCAAGGGTAGAACTTCAAAATACTTGGGATAAAGCCGTTGAGCTTCAAAAGCAATTTAAGGTAGAAGTTATAGGTGAGCCGAAGATTGATCCTGCTCCAGATTTTCCCATGTTTTCCAACAAAGAACTGCCAGATGTTGCGGTTTTCAACCATGCTGAAGAACTTCTGAAAACGAACGACTCCAAAATGGTGAAAAATGACTCCATTCAAAGTATTTCTAGAAAAGTAGCTGCATACGTTTCGCAATCTGAATCCAATTCGCTAGAAGTAAAGAAAATAATTCAGGAAAAGGCCATTCCCCAATTCATGAGCTATGCTATTAATAATGCGGGAAAACTAGAAAACAATTGGTTAGCCACCATTTTTGCAGGAGAATATAACGGGAACTATTGGACAAGAACCGCAGCCAATTTTGTTGGAATTTGGGCAAATAGTCCGAAAGAAGTGGTTTATTTTATCGCCTCAAAAGACAGTGAGGATAACACACTGGGGAGTGGAAATACTTATATTCTAAAATTTAATAAAGAGAATTTACCTATAAATAGCGTTAATGGATTTTGGTCAATAATACTAGTTGATTTTCCAAACTACCGTGTTGTAGCCAACGAATTAGACCGCTATAATTTTAATAATTACTCACCTTTGAATTTCGCGGAAGATGGCGGGTTGACCTTATATATCTCACCAGCCTATAACCCGGAATGGCCAAAATCGAATTGGTTACCATCCCCTAAAGAGCAAGATTTCAATTTAACGATTAGAATGTATGTGCCTAAAGAAAATGTTGTGAATGGTGATTGGTTTCCTACGATAGTTGAAAAAATATAATAACGAAACGCCAACAAAGGGTATAGTGCATGCCCTGCGGGATACGCACCATACCCAAACCGTTAAAGGACCTTAAAAATTAACCTAAAACTTACATAATCAATTTTAAAAATCAACCGTAGCGCATTAATTTTGGTTACCTTACATTCGTTTCATGACAGTTATTGAGATAGAAAAAGAGCATGCCAATATTTCCAAGACCAACAATAAAGTTCCTAAAAGGAAGTACAACTCCAACTAATTAACACTTTCACCACACCCACCAAGGAGCAGAAGATTGCTCCATGTATAACCAAAAGTCAAAACAACAATGTGCCAAAATCGCAGGCCATAAAGATCCTGTAATATGACGGGAATAGCCCAAAATTAGTCCTGCCAAAAATGTATATCCAAATAATTCTAAAACACTGTTGTTAAGGTGCTGTAAAGGAAAAACAAACAGCAGCGCTTTGTAGCCTGCATGAGAAACTGATGCCAATACTATGGCTCCTTTTTGGTTCCATTGCTGCGCACTTCCCTGTACAAAACCCCTAAAGACTACTTCCTCAACGAAACCGATAAGGACTGCAACTATTACAAATCCACCGATTTTAGTTGGTATTGCCGGTAAGCCATCTTCAATTCGTGAATAAACGGCAAGAATAAAGGATAAAATTGTTGCAACTAAAATCCAGTTAAAAGACTTCTTAAAATGCAATAAAGATGACGAAAAAACGGTTCCTGAGAAGTCTCTATGGATAGCATTCATCCAGAAACCTGCCATGACCAAAGCAAATAAGGCAATTAGTTTTATGGGAAAATCAAAATTAATAAACAAAGAAAAAATCCATAACGACCCTGTAAGAGCAAGAGTTTTATATGGGATACTTTTAGATTTTTCAATCATTGTCCCCTATCCTTTTTGGGCTTTAAAAAATAAAACCAAAGACCTGCCAA
>JAHEAQ010000042.1 GCA_024642705.1 Bacteroidota bacterium
CCTTTAAATTCTTGTTTACCAATCCAAGTCACTAATCCAGCAACTATTGCCATATGTCCATCATGGCCGCATTTATGCGAAATGCCAGGAAAATCAGATTTGTAGCCGAAATCATTTTCTTCCTGAATTGGGAGAGCATCTAATTCGCATCTGATCAATATTGCAGGACCTTTTTCTGGAAAATCAAATATTGCGACTAAGCCGTGGCCTCCAATATTTTTTATTATTTTAGCATTGCTATGTTTTTTGATGAATTCCAAAATACGCTGAGAAGTTCGTTCTTCGTACCCCGAAAGTTCAGGATTTTGGTGTATTAGCTTTCGCAATTTCTTTATTTCATCCAGCATCAATATCCTTGATTATTAGATATTTACAATGATTGAACCAATTGATTATTGTAATTCCTTCCGATTAAAAATGCAATTATCCGAAGGTTTTTCTCCTCTTAGAATTGCTAAAGTATTGTCCACTGTCATCACACACATTTGGGTATAAGTTGTCGCTGTTAGGCTGCCCACATGGGCTGTGATAAGAGATCTAGGGTGGGAGAGTAACTTGTCATTTGGTTCAGGGGGTTCCAAAGACAATACATCCGCAGCAAAACCACCAATTCTATTATTTTCAATAGCTTCCAAAAGAGCATCCTGATCTATCACTTTTCCCCTTGCAGTATTGATTAATAAAGCTGTATTTTTCATTTTACTTAAAGCTTTTGCATCAATCAAATTTTCTGTTCCTTTTGTTAATGGCAAATGAATACTAATAATATCTGATTCCTTGAGAAGAACATCGAATTCTGCATAGGAATAATTCACTTCTTCTTTTTTCGCACTCCAATAGATTACATTCATTCCCATAGCTTTTGCTATTTTGGCCACTTTTTTACCAATATTCCCAAGTCCTAAAATGCCTAAAGTTTTTCCATTGATTTCATCTCCTTCATATTCATTCCTCCATTTCCAATTACCTGCTTTTGTAGCCTGAATAGCGGCAAATAAATTTCGCTGTAACATCAACATTAATGAAATGGTATGTTCAGCCATAGTTGCTGCGTTAGAGTTGGGTGCATTGACTACTTTTATGCCTCTTTTTGTTGCTTCATTTACTTCAATGTTATCTAGTCCCACTCCGCATCGTGCTACTATTTTCAATTGTGGACAAGCATCCATCAATTGGGCGTTGACTTGACCTTTGCCGCGTGTAATGATAGCGTCAATTTGATTTTTAGCAATAATTTGATCAATGGATTGGATACCAAAAGCTTCGTGTACGTTAACGTCTCCGGCATTTTCAAGAATATCCATAGCAGCTTTAGCTACAGTTTCAAGAAGTAATATGTTTTTTTTCATCGACTACTTATGGTAAAGTGTGGCATCTTTTGATTTATAACCACGAAAATCATTTCTTCCGGAAACATAAATTCCATCTTTAAAAAGTTCATCTTCAAATATAGCTGGATCTATATAAGAACCTGGTAATGAAGATAATTCAACCAAATTTCCAGACGGATCTCTTACAAACATTTGTATTGGTCCATCGGGAAGTTGGCGAACCTTTCCCCAAGGAGTAATATCAATAACACCTAATTCTTTCATTCGGAAAAAGATGGTATTAATATCATCCACTTGCATGCAAATATGACCTCTGAAGGAATAGGTATCATCCCACTCTGTAAGGTGCAATTGTTGATCTTCATTAAATTTGAAAAATGCTGTTGGATAATCAAAAAGGAAGGCTGGGATAGGTTCCAAGCCTAATTCTTTTTCATAAAATTCACAGGCCTTTTCCAGATTGCTTACCACTAATGCTACATGGTTGATTCTTACTGCTTTTGCCATGATATTATTATTTTTGTTTAAATTCTTTTACAAAATCCCAATTTGGACTAACTCCTAAACCAGGTTTGGTCGGTGCTTTAAGTTTTCCATTTTCGACTACAATTTGTTCATTTACAAGATCATACATCATTGGGTTTCCACCAAGTGAGAATTCAATGACAATGGCTGCGGGTGATGCAAAAGCAACACTTGCACCTGCCATAAATGAAAATGCAGATCCCCAGCAATGTGGAGCCAATTCTAATTGATAAGTATGTGCCAATTGGGCAACTCTAAATGATTCTGTAATACCACCAATAATTGCACAATCTGGTTGTAAAACATCTACTGCCCTTACATCAATCAAATCGCGCATATCAAATGCGGTATATTCGCTTTCTCCAGCAGCAATTGGAATATAAGTTGAATTTCTTACTTCGGCAGTTCCTATTCTGTTGTCAGGATTGATAGGCTCTTCAAACCAATACAAATTGCAATTTTCAACTTCTTTGCAGAATTTTTTCGCTTCAGGAACACTAAATGTTCCATGAGCGTCAGTCATTAATTTTATGTTTTCAGGAAGTGCTTCGCGAGCAGCTTTGACTCTTTTAACACTCTCTGCCACAGTTTTGTCCATGACTCCAACTCTCATTTTAACCCCTTCAAATCCTTTCGAAGTGTAGCTTAATAATTGTTCACCTATAGCATCTGCATTGGCCCATCCTCCACTTGCATATGCTTCCATCTCGTCCCTGCACGAGCCTCCAAGTAGTTCAACTACAGGTACTCCCAGCATTTTTCCTTTAAGATCCCAAAGTGCAGTATCTACTCCACTCATGGCTGAAACAGTCAGTCCTCGACGACCTAAAATAGGAAATTTTCTTCCTCTAGAAAGTGCATAATGATCACGTGTGCCATTATAAATATGCTCCCAAATTCTTGAAATATTCCTCGCATCTTTGCCAACAAGTTGTGGTTTTATTTCATTTTCAATACAACTCACGATTGATGCGCACGATCCTGAAGAACCAACAGCTGCTTTAGCTTCACCAAAACCTTGTAGCCCTGAATCAGTAGTAACAACAACTAATGTCATGTCAAAATGGGTTAATAATCCATAATCTGAAACATGTTGTTTGTTTCCTGGAATTGGGCAACTTAGCCAAAAAGCTTCAATATTTGCTATTTTCATTTATTTTATAAGAGGTCTAAGGGTTTCTATTGTTTTTCTTGTAAGCATAGTGTAAAACTCGTCTGTCATTGCAGCACTCCCATGATCTTCAAGGAATTTTTTTGCTTGCGGATCCAAACCTTCAGGGTTGTGATCTATAGAATTTGGGAATGGATTAGCAGGGGTCCTATCCAAAGGTGGACAAAATTCTACTGAAAGTACTTGATCATAGTTAATTTCATCCAATGTTTTCAATATTTTCTTCCAATCTAAAGTGCCCATTCCTGGTGCCATTCTATTGTTATCTGATACATGGAAATTTACCAATCGAGAACCTACGCGTTTAATAGCTTCAATCATATTGTTCTCTTCAATATTCATATGAAAAGTGTCAAGAGCAACACCACAATTTGGTCCAACTGCTTTTGCCAATTCAAGAGCTTGATCTCCTCGATTGATAAAATAGGTTTCAAATCGATTTATTGGCTCAATTCCAATCAATAATCCTTCATTTTCAGTATAATGGTACACTTCTTTAATACCTTCGACAGCCAATTCCCAGTCTTCTTCTGGCCTTCCCTCAGGTATAACTTTGCCTACAGTCGAAGGAACCAATGAAATAACCTTTCCATTTAGTTCTTTGACCATTTTTGCAACTTGCATTACGTATTTTATGGATTCAGCTCTTTGTTTTTTATCCTTAGCTAATAGATTGCGTTCATCCAACATTAGCGTTACTGAGCCCCAACAAGAAATACCATAGTCTTGCAATAATTTCAATACTTTTTTATTGTTGTACGCTTCTGGAGTTCCTTGGATTTCCAACTTGTCGTACCCAAGATTTGAAATTCTTCTAAGTGTAACTTCTAAAGGTTCTGCACGCATCCAATTGTGAATCCCAATTTCCATATTTATTTTGCTTTATTGTTTGAGCAAGTAATATAAATCAATTTTTTTATTTGATAAAGTTTAGACTTTCAATCTATAAAAAAATGAATGGTGTAATTGAACTTAGATTTGCTTTTATCAATCTATTTTAACTAATTTTTGATATTTGATTAGTCTGCTTTTTTCATCTTTCAAAACACCTAAATACATGCCTTTTGATAAGGGTTCTAAATTTATGAAGCCAATATTTTTAAGTGGTATTTTTTCCAAAACTGATTTTCCTTGTAAATCATAAATTTCAAAATATAGCAAATCCGAAAGTTCGTTTATAATAGTTATCGAATGTGAAAATGGATTTGGAAAAATTTTCACTTTTGAATCAATCCATGAATCATTAGTTGAAGTACTGCAAGCAGCAGTATTTTCTTCAATAATTTCAAAACTTTCAACTTTTTCACATCCGTTTCCATCAGTGATAGTTACACTATATAAATTAGCTTCAAGATTCGAAATATTATTAGTCGTTGCTCCATTATTCCAAAGGTATGAGTAGGGTAGGTTGCTACCATTGACTTCTAAGAATATATTTCCAAGTGTATTAGTGCAAATCGTGTCAGTACCGAAAATTATAACCTGTATGGTATCTAATTCTGTAATATTAATACTCAATTCGCCACTGCACCCCCTGCTGTCAGTAATTACGACTGAATAAATATTTGGTAAAATGTTTTCTAGCTTTTCTGTGGTTTCATTCGTATTCCATAAATAAGAATATGGTGCGATTCCATTAGATGGAAGAACTGTTATTGTGGTCATTTCTCCTTTGCATAATAAATCTTCACCTGTTATAATTCCTGAAATATTTTCAGATTCATTTATGGTGTAACTTACTTCCCCTTTGCATCCTTTCGCATCGGTAATGGTAACAATATAATCGCCAACATTAAGATTTTCTATAACGCTATTCGTTGAATTTGTGCTCCAATGAAAGGTATAAGGCCCTTCACCATTTATCACTTCAACGGATAATTGCCCTAAATTTCCTGGACATAAATTTTCTGTGCCGGTAATAATACCATTTATGTTAGCACAATCATTTTCAAAATGAAAACCAAAATCAACTGTCATGTTTCCAGAAGGGTCATAGTCAAACCAATCGTCGATTCTATCACCATCATTTAAGGGCTCTCCATCCGCAGTCAATGTAATAATCCCTGATGCATAATCATATTCACCTAAACCAGGAAATTCGAATCCTTGCCTTCCGTTGTTATCGTTGTTAATGTCGTTGTTTGGATCTGAATATCCACCTGAACTCACCATATTATGAAGTGGCCTTCCTTCTTCCCAATTTTCTAATGACCATACAAAAACAAGATAATTTCCTGGTCCTAAGCCAGTAAAACGGTAATAGCCATTTTCATCGGTGATAGTAGCACCCAAGTATTTTTCATAATCTGGAATTCCATCATTGTTTGAATCTCCCCACAATAATAATTTTACGCCTTCAATTCCAGGTTCACCAAAATCATCAAGGCCATTTTGATTGAGATCATGCCAAACTCTATTTCCAATAGAATTGGAACCTAAAACTGGTGGGCTTCCAAAAACATACTCTGCCTGGAATTCTGCATCGTCCATAAAGTTTTCAGCTGTTATGTTTTGACTTTCGTCATTGATATTTCCCACAATAGGATCATCACTATACCGCAAAACAAATGGTCGTTTGTACAATTCCACTTTAATTAATTCCTTGTCTCCAGGAACGACCAATGAAAAATTGCAAATGTCATTTCTCCAAATGTGGAATCCCCAATCATAAGGTGTTCTGGCATAAGAATGAAATGGATTAAGGGCATGAAGAACAGTTCCGTCTTTATAAGTCAATTTTAAGGTAATGTCTCTAGGCGAAGCCATATGAGGCAAATATTGAGGGTCTTTTAAATGTTCAAAAGTGATTGCATTAGTCGGGTCTAATATTGGTGGAAGCGTTCCATTAAATTTGATTGGTTTATACACAATATTCGCTTGAGATTGGAATTCATGTGCTGTTCCGTAAATCAAATATACAGGAACATTTGTTTTTTCTTCGCCTGGAACTTTAAATTGTTGATCAAATGGAATTTCTTGATTTTGGGCGGGGTCTCTTTTATAAGTTCTTTTGCCATTTTCTTCAGATACAATCGGAAATCCTCCTTGCATGTTCAACTGATAATCTTTGTCCTCATTTCTGTAATGAACTTTTCCTTTTGTTACAGCATTTCCAACTAAATATTTGTGTATGGCTAACGCAGAAAAATCTCCAAATCCATCCCATGGATCCTTTCCTTCTGAGCGCTCTCCAAAACAATGATTGTTACGTTGCATAGCATCTGAAGTTTCTAATCCGGCAATTCCTCTTTCATTAAAATGGCATGTAGGATCAATAAATTCGTAAATATCTTGAATAAAATTCCAAGACTCACCTCTTCCTCCGCCATCATCATTTGCGCCCCCATATGGATATAAATATTGATATTGATCAGGATTTGAAATGTTATATGCTGACTCACCCCAATGCGGTAAACTTAATGCGTGGCCCAATTCATGGATAAAAACATCATCGTAATCAAAGCTAACGAACGATTTGCCGCCTCCCCATCCACCAGGGGAGAGATTAAGTGTATTTCCAAAATATACTGTCGACAAATAATCGCCAGTACTTCGATGCAAATTGGAAAGAAATAATAAAGCAATAGAATTAATCGAACCGTCAGAATAAATGCCATTTGATTGCATATCGCTCCGCCCTTTAAGACGAACCAATTGCTCTGTTTCATTATTTGCTATTATTTCAGGGAATACTATTTTTTCTGGAAAAATTCCAAATCTAATTGTACTTGCAGGTATTGCAGATGCCAATTCTTGGAGAAATCGATCAATAATCGGGGTTCTATGAGGTTCTGTATTATAATCTAATACATCCATGTTGTACATCACCATATTTAATTCAGTGTACGGACCAATTTTTAGCTCATCTTGGGAAAGGAAAATAGAGGACGAACCAACTGTTATTTGAAGTGTTAATCCATTCTTTACCCAAATTTTAGGTAGAGTAACTGAAAAATAGTCTTCAAAATTTGGGATATTTTCGTCAATGGAATTAGAAAGAATTTGAGGGCCTTTAAGGCACAGAGTTCCTAGGGAGTTTCCATTCATAAAACCTTCAACTTTAACGTCAGGTGAAATTCCTGTACCGGTAATTGCCAATTGCAAAAGTGCTGGTCTCTGACCAATAATGAAAAAGAAAGGGTGATCAATTTTGTGTCGATGCGTTTGGGCAAAATAAACCCCTGAAATTTCTGCAGAATTGTTTATATTTCCAATACATTCTCCTTGGTCATTTGGTTCAGCAAAAACATACTCTTGAAAATTATAAGATGAGGGAAGTGCATTATTTGTATTAGCTTGAATTGTACCTAAAGAATTTTGTGCATAAAATTTTATTGGCAGAAAGCAAATAGAAAAAACAAATAAAATAATCTTCTTTTTCATGATTTTTATTTTTTGGGATTGTATTAAAGTTTATAAACTAAAGCAATTTGAAGGATAATAGCAATTTTATTTTACTAATTTCAGCTATTAATTTTGTCAATTTTACCATTTTGGAGATCTTTTAATGCTTCAAATAATCCTATATTATAAAAAATGAAACAAATAAAATGGTTTTGGATTTTTCTTGTGGGTATTAGTTTAGAATTGATTTATGGGGTTTACATCACATTTATAAAATGGTATGAAAGTGGTGTTATCGTTGATTTATTCTCTATTAATTTATTAATTTTTATTGGAGGGTGTATAATTGGAAATATGGTGAATTCACGTTATGTCTTGCAAGGTGCTTTAGTAGGTGTTGTAGCAGCCTTGTTTTATGTAGGTGCTACATTAAATATGGTCATAGATGGCAATTTGCCTATTGATTTTGCTTATTTTCGAGAAGGAATTTTAAAAATAATAAGTGGGGCATTGGGTGGTTATGCGATGTATAAAATTCAACTTTTGAAAGGGAAGAAATGAATGATTTTAGATTAGCATAGGTACATTATCAATTTAATGCTCATTTGCTATTTTTATCAGAAATTCTTTTATTTCGAGAGCCATTTGTTTGGCTTTTTCTTTACTAATTTCAGCAGTTAAATAGGTAAAGTCCAAACCAATGCATCCGAAAAGAATTTTTCCAAAGGCTGAAAATTCGGGTCCCAATTGGTTGTTTGAAATAAATGCTTTGACATCTAATAAATTAATTTCACCGTATTGTGGTTCTAATTTTAATACACCGATAAAACTCAAAGCAGAAACCCCTAATCTCATATTTCTCATTTTCATTACCATTTTAACCAAAAATTTACTCAAAATGGACATCAGAAATACCTCGCCATTCCTACTTGATTTGAAAATCGCTTTTCTTATACTTTTTGCAAACTCTATTAAAGATTGGTTTTGCTTCAAATGAACTGGCAATCGCAACATTGAAACATAGCAACCCATTTCTTGATCAGAAACAGGAGGATTCATTCCTGAGCGCGTATCCGCAAAACTTATCAGCCTTACTATATTTCCATCTTTTACGACAAACTTATGCTTGAGTAAGACTTCTGATATTGCAGCTAACAAAACGGTGTTCAAACTAAGCCCTTCTCGCCCAATTCGAATACTCAATTTTCTGGAAACATCGAGTGGTAATTTGAAACTAAGGATGCCATTTGTAGAATGCAAAGGAATTGGTGAAGTGATACCATTTTTTCGATGTTTGAATTCTTCGTGCATTTGTTTGAAAGAAAAAGCGAAAAGCCGTTTTTTTAATTTCCATTTTTGAAAGTTTGGTGGGAAAACTGAAATTGATTCGTTTTTAAATGCCTCTGGTAATGGAGTGTCTCCAATTAAACTCAGCAATTCATGTAAGATTAGCCGAGCTGAAATGCCGTCAATGATAGAATGATGAAAGCAAACAATCAATTCTGCATTTTCATTATTACCATTTTGCAAGTACCAACATTTCATTAAGGGGCCAGATTTATCGAAGATAGTATTTAGTGCTTTCTCCGTAATAGATTGCCAAGAATTTTCGTCTATTTTATCAGGTGTTTCAAATTCAATTTCAAGAACAGGGTCTATTTTGTAAAAGGATAATTTGCCATTAATTTTTGAGATCCCAGCTCTTAGTAAAGGATGCCTTTTTTGAAGAGCTAAAAGGGAAAGCTTAACTTTTTCTATACTTGGCTTTGGACTGAGATGCAGAACACAAACCACACATAATGGAAAAATATCATTAGAAATGGTGAATGCATTTTCAATGGAACTAAGTGGGCGAATTAACGATTTTTTTTGATTCATTTAATGCAAAATAGAAAAAACTGGGAAATCAAAATTAGAAGTTTAATTAAAAAAGACTTTTATACCTATTCCGACTTGACTATCTGGAGCATTATCGACAAGGAAATCTTCTCTAAAATAGGCAGATAAGCATAATTTTTTCGTTACGTATGTGATATTAAAATTATTTGCTGTCAATGGTCTGTACAAATGAGACATTGCATAGTGCCAATGGGTAGTAATCCTTTCGCCAACAATTATTATGGAATCAAAATCACTTTTTTTATTGTATGGGCTTTGAATAAAATAGCTTGTTCCTATGGTGAATAGCCGATTTTTACCAATTGTTTTGATATAATTCACACTTAATTCAGAGCTAAACAGAAATTTGTTATTGTGTAGTTGGATTCCATTGCCATATTTTAATATTTTAGTTCGTAAGAGACCAAGACTTCCACCAAATTGCAATTGTTGCTTAGGATTGATATTGATTTTTTTTATAATTGAACCATTTATTCCAAGATCAAAAGAAGGATTGATTTTAGTAGTATTCAAACCGAAGTTTAGGCCAATATTTGTGAAAAGTAGGTGGTTTTTTAAATAATTGATTGTTGGATAATAATAATAGGACAATTCTATTCCAGAAAAAATGAAATCTCCATTATTCATTTCAAAGGTTTGATCATTTTCATCCTTGAATTGAATTTTAGACTTGTTTAGACCATAATCTTTTCTTGCAAAAGGATCTTCCCCACCTGCCACGTTGGAATGAAACCATTCTATAAATTGGTCGCTGGTGAATAATGAATAAGGTATTTTTCCATTATCTAAGGAATAAAATCTAGTATTTATTTTAAATTCTTGTTTTGTTGTGATGGGAAAATTGAATGCAATTTGGTAAGATCGGATTACACCATCTGCTTCCAATGCAATTGATTTAGCAGGCATATTTGCTGCATCAAATGGTCCTGCTTTTTCATGCCATGCTAACTTTTGAAAATAATTTACATCCTCTTTGTTCAATAATTGATATGCATTTACTTTTGGCAACCATACATTTCCGCTTGAAACCTGAACAGAAATGGATTTCTTTGCGTCAGCTGTAAACTGAAAATTGTGATTAATTCGAGACATGAAAATTCCCAATGGATGAAGTGCGATTTCACTTTTATAATTTGCATTCAAACTATCTAATTGGGATTGAGCTTGGACATTATAGAAAGGTTCAAAAGCAAAAAATAGCAGGATGCCTAGAATTAAATTTTTGTATGTTTTAGTGTGTAACAAGATTTTTAGTTTTGTTCATTATTTTCAAATAAACCTGTATTCCCTTTTTCTAATAATGGCATTAATCTTTCTACTATTTCAGGATTAGATTGTGCTATGTTTTTGCTTTCAATTGGATCAATATAATGATCGTACAATTCAATTTTTGGTTCTTCTGGCCTATAATATTTAGTCAATCTATATTGTTTTGTTCTAATGGTTATTCCTTTATTAAAATAACCATATGCTACTTCATTATCATCGTTGCTTTCCCCATTTATTAAACCTATAAAACTATTTCCATCAATAGCGTGGGGAATTTTAATATTACATAGCTCCATCAAACTAGGATACAAATCAACAGATTCTATTATGGACTTTATATTTTCTGGGTTGTTATTTTTTCCTGGAATTTTAATTATTAATGGACTTCTTAAGGCATTTTCAAACAAAGTATGTTTTCCCCACACACTTTGATCTCCAAGATGCCAGCCATGGTCTCCCCAAATAACAATAATTGTATTATCGTATAAATTGAGCGCTTTTAATTCTTCGATTACATTTCCAATTTGTTGATCTACGTAACTGACACTCGCATAATAGGCATGATTTAATTTTCGTGCATACTCCTCTGAAACAATATTTTCTAAACTTGGTACTTCGTCGGTTAGTTTGTAGCTATTAAATTCGCCACTTTGATGAAGACTTTTGTTATTTATATTTTCAGGAATAATGGGATTTTTTGAAATTGGTATGGAAGTTCGATCATATAAATCCCAATATCTTTGTGGAGCATTAAATGGTAAATGTGGTTTGAAAAATCCAACTCCAAGAAAGAAAGGCTGCGATTTTGAACTTAGCTCCTTAAGTTTTTCAATTGCAAGCTTCGAAGTAAGGCCATCTGGATATCCATCATCGCCCACATTTCCTGATTCATAAGGAGGAACTTGATTGCCCATACTTTGTCTATTTTCTCCATTTTGGAATGCAAAAAAAGCATTCCATCCTGTTTTCCATTTCCCTGGATCGAATAAAAATTCATCCCAACTGAATGGTAGTTCTTTTAATTCTGTTGGTTGCTCTTCATATCCATAAATCAATCCATCTGCTGAATGGCTAATTTTTCCAATTCCAACTGTATAGTAACCGTTTCTCTTTAAGTGATGGATGAAAGACTCAGGTATTTCACTTTCTGGTTTTTTGGATATTTCTTCTGCAAAAACAGAATTTCTGAGTTGGATTAAATTTTTAGGTCGCATTCCAGTAAGAATTGCAGCACGTGATGCACCACATGTTGGAACTTGAACAAAATGATTTAGAAAGGTATAGCTTTCTGATGCCAATTGATCAATATGAGGTGATTTTACAATTTTATTACCATATACTCCTAATTCTGGTCTAAGGTCATCGACAGCAATAAATAAAATATTCGGATGAAATTTGTCTGATCCATTTTGACGGATACAAGATACAAATAAAGATAATAATGAAATATAAAAAAGAAGCTTTAGCATATTTTTGGAATGTGTTTTTAAATGGATTATTTATTTAGTGCTGTTTGATAATTATTTTATAATATTTCTATCAGACTCCTGTGTAATATTCATTTTAAATAATGGAAAGTAAAATACACAAATACATAATTCCAATAGAAATGATGGAACGATATTTTTTTTCATTATTCTTCCTAAAAAATAAGAAAGCCAATAACGCATAAAAAATAACCAATAAAGTAAAAATCAAAATGCTATTATTAGTAAAAATGAATATAATTGTTAATCCGAATAAAACTAATGATATCCATAATACCAGATATTTAATAAAAAAGAAAAGTATGTTTTTGAAAGCATATTTTTTGTATTTAATCAAAAAATAATATACCATAAAAAAGATAAAGGCAAAGTAAATAATTGCCCTTGAACATAGATATTTGACTGGTTTGATCAGAAGCGCCTTAATGCTTAAGGTGGGTTCAAAGTCTTTTAATATTTCCTCCATATATTCATTGTCAAGTTCTGAATTTATTAGAATCTCCAAACCATTTTTGGAAATGTCAGGAATTGACTCAAGGTCTTTCCAAGAATCAAACAATCCATTTTTATTTCTAAATTCAACAATTGATTTAGCATCCTCAGATGTAAAACCTTCAATAGTTAAAAAATCCTCGATTTCTGCAGCATTTATATCAAAGCTATAAATAGGAATTGTAATTGCATCAAAAGGGTCAAAAACCAATAGCCTATGGTTGTAATTTTTTGCGAGTACCCATAAACTTGGAGGTAGTAAATTTGAGTATTCAATGCCTAATGCGGTTTTATATATGTTTTTTACTTTTTCAGCTTCTGAGGGAAATTCTTGCATGTATCCATCAATAAAATCAATTAATTGGGATTTAGATGAATTGTTAAAAGTTATATAATTGTGGAGTATTTTTATATACTTTATAAATTGATTCTGCAATGGATTAAATAGGCTTTCGGGGTTAACAATAACCATGCTTGAGTCGAATACAAAATCTTGGTAAAATGAAGGATCTAAATATTGCTCATTCAATTCACTTTTCCATAAGTGAGTGAAAAAAGAACTGATGGCACCTTCTGTTGAATTAAGTTGAACATAATTGCGTAATTCATTTTTATTCAACTGAACGCCTGAATTCCTAAAAGTGATGTTATCTTCAATGTTGTTTAGATTTAAACCTTTAGCCTTATACCTTATTTCACCATTTTGAGCTTGTTCGTGCCTTTTGTAATCTTCATATTTTTGATACCAAGATAACATTGACGCTTTATAAAAGCCTAATCTAAATTTAAATTTGAAATCTCTTTCAAAGCCAGAAATTGCATATGGAGCGGATTTTTTAATTTTATTCAAATCAAGTTCAATACCAATTTTGATATTATCATTTTTCTCATAAGTTCTGGAAACATTTTCTATATGTTCTGCAAATCCTTCATTAAAAGCAGTTGAATAGTCAGTGACAACGGAGAAAAAATGCATATTAACATTTTTTGTATTATTATTTAGGGAATCCTCTCGGCAAAGCATATGAATCAATACGTGACCAAGTTCATGCGGATAAAGTTGAGTTATGGACATCAATCTATCCATTGATCCAGTTGCTTGTTCTTGAGTAATATCAACGTAGGATGTGTTTTTTTTAATGATATGGTTTTGGCCATCCTTTATAATAAAACCAACTTTTGCAAATCCTCCTTGATTTTTTGTGATAGCTAAGTAAGCTGGTTCAATTTCATGTATTAAACCTTTATTCTTAAGATAAATTTGTGCTATAAAATATACGTCAATAAATTCCTTAATAAAAGATGAATTAATATTAGCAATAATTGAAACATAAATTTCGCTTGTATCTTTCAATATTTCCATTTCGTTCAATCCATCAAAACTTTCTCCAGTTGGCTTTATAAGAACGATTTCATTAAATTGTTTTGGCATGAAAGAAGTAATTGGCGCATTTTGGGTAAATGCAACTCCAACTATTAAAATAAAAATGCTGATAAGAATATATTTGACCATTTATTCTAAAGATATTTTATTTGAAATGACTTTAGAAAAGTAGGATTTTTAATCCTATCCCATTAAAATAAGCAATTAAATTATAGTTTCAAAATTCAATTTTTAAAGGATTTATCAGGATGTGGTGGAACAGGAGTTACCTCTCGTGGATCTTCTTTAATCAGCTTCTTCAAATAATCAATTGCTGCATTCAATTGAGCATCTTCACCATTAAAAGTGGCATGAGGCAAATTATCAACCACTACATCAGGCTCAAAACCATGTCCTTCAATTAACCATTCACCTTCAGGTCCATAGACTCCATTCATAGGAGCCCTGGCAATTCCACCATCACTTAGTGTATTTGACCCGCTGAGCCAAATTTCGCCGCCCCAAGTTCTAGTGCCAATTGCAGTTCCTAGATTTAATCTTTTGAATCCATCAGCGAATGCTTCCCCATCCGATGCTGTATTTTCATTAACAAGAACAACGATATGTCCAGTAAATGCGTATTGCATGTTCCAATATGGTTTTCCAGATCTAGATTTCCAGTACATCCAAGCTTTTCTTAACAATTTTTCTAAAATAAAGCTTTCAATATTTCCTCCTCTATTATTCCTGACATCAATAATAAGTCCTTGGCGATCAAAAACTGGATAAAACTCTTTATACCATTGTTCTAAATCACTGCCCCCCATTGCTTGTAAATGGACGTAACCAATTTTGCTTTCAGCCTTTTTCTCCACTTCCATTCTTCGCGAATATTCCCAATCTCGGTATCGAAGTCCAAAAGCATTATTGATTGGAACAACAATAACATCTTTCTCTACTCCATTTCGTTTAATTCGGACTAAAACTTGTTTGCCGCCTTGATTTCTAATCAATTCTCCTATATCTATAGCATCTAATGAAGATCGTCCATTTATATTTATGATAACATCTCCTTCCTTAATGTCCAGGTATGGGTCGTCTAGCGGAGATTTTTCATCTGGATAATCTGGGTCCGCTTTATATATATGTTCTATAAGGTATCCACCACTGGAGGCATCTCTTTTTAATAATGCACCAAGATTTGCTACAGTGATATTCTGGTTGTCATCTCTTGTATCTCCTCCTCTCACACTTGTATGCAAAGCAGATAATTCACCAACAAAGCGACCAATCAAATCTGAAAGCTCTTCTCTTGTGGTAATTCTATCTGTTAGTGGAAAATACTTTTCATGCATTCCTTTCCAATTTACACCATGCATGTTTTCATCATAAAAATAATCTCGCTCCATCCTCCAAGCGTCTGTAAATAATTGTTTCCAATCTTCTCTTGGTTCAATTTTAAATCTCCAATCTTTTAAATCTATTTTTTTAGAATTCAAATCACTTATTTTCGAAGTGCTTGCTTCTATCATATAGTAATTTCCCTGTTTTCTGACTAATATTTTCTCTTTATTTTCGGTCAGTTCAAATGAATTGATTTCTTCCAATATAGTTTCAACTTTTGGGTCTTCATTTGTGATTTTTACCATTGCAAGATGAGTTTTAGCATCTATTCCAGTTTCTCTAGACACAAAGTAAAGGGCTTTATTGGAAACTTTCAAACCACGATAATTCCCAGCTTTTACTGAAACTTCTTCAATTCTTTCCATAATTCCTTCTTGGTCGATTGATACAATTATCTCAGTTTTATTATCTGGATCTTTTTCTTTTTTGGTGGTTTCTTTTTTTTCAATGTTGAGTTCATCATTTGGACGGAAAGGAGATCTAGTTCCTTTTTTTAATGATATATGGTATATTTTTTCATTGGCGTCAAAATATGGTTCAGGTTGTCTTGGGCCCCACGGTGCGCCTACTAAACTTGTAAAACTTCTATCCGATAAAAAATAAATAAATTGTCCATCAGGACTCCAACATGGCGACAAACTATTGGCTCTATCAGAGGTAAGTGGAAAGGATTTTTGTGAATCTACATTGTAGATGTGAATTTGAACCATTGTATTAAATGCGGATTGCTCAAATGCTACCCATTTGCTGTCAGGCGACCAGGAAGCAGAACCTGTACCTTGATCATTTGTAGATATTTTTTGACTTAATCCGGTATTTATATTTAAAACATAAACATTGTCATGAATATCGCCATAAACCATCCACTTGCCATCAGGCGAAGCCTTACCTCCATATCTAAGCACCTTACCATCTTTGGTTATTTGTTTCTGGTTTCCAATTCCATTTGCTGGGAGACTTGCAAATTCGAATTCTCCGCTTTCATCTGAAAGAGTATAAATGTTTTTACCATCTGCAGAAAAAATTGCATCTCTGTAACGGACATTACTTTTATCTGTAAATTCGACCATGCGACCTGTTTTTGCTGGAGCTACGAAAATGCGCCCGCGAGCAGTAATCACAACTTTATCACCTTCTTTATCAGGGAAAACTGAACTGATATATTGTGACGGATTATCTTCCCATTTTTCTTGCAATTGATCAAGGTCAGACATTAATGTTATGCTTATTTTATTTTGTTTATTACCTTTTATATCATAATGCCATATATCTGCCCCCAATTGGTAAACTATATCATTTTCTGAAATGGTTGCATAACGAACATCAAATCCTTCATGATAGGTGTGCTGTTTAAGATCTTTTCCATTTTCGTCCATTGACCATACATTCATGGTTCCATCTCGATCAGTAATAAAATATATTCTTCCATTAGACCACATTGGATGATGGCTTTCGCCAGCATAATCAGTTGTCAATTTGATTGCTTCCTCATTCCCTTCGGTATATTTCCAAATTTGTCTAGCCGTTCCTCCTTTATATCTTTTTGTAACATTTCTGTGATAAGCTGGCCGAACAAAAAATACTGTTTTTCCAGTAGAATCAAAACATGCTTCACTTGCCTGATTTAAAGGTATTCTATGCTTTTCGAATGTTTTGGTATCAATTGTGACCAACTGTCTTTCTGGAAGTGTAGCATAAGCTCTTGTATCATATACAATTTTTCCATCTGGAGTCCAACCATTGACCAATGAAAAATCACTTTCGTAAGTCCATCTTGTTGGAATTCCTCCTGAAATAGGCACTGTGTAAATTTCAGTAGGTCCTTCATGGCTCGCTGAATATGCAATAGTGCTTCCATCTGGAGAAATTATTGGGTTGCTTTCTTCTTCAGGATGAGTTGTTATTCTCTGAGCTATTCCACCGGTCAATCCAACCGTCCAGATGTCTCCTTCTGCAGCAAAAACTAATTTATTTTTGTGAATACTTGGATATTGGTAATAACCTTCAAATCCTTGACCGATTAATAAGTCCAATGTAGATACAGAGAATAATATAATACCAGTTAAAAAGATTTGTCTTAAGACTATTGTTATCATTGTTATATATTTAATAATTTACAATATCCGCAAAATATAGAAACTCAATCTTATCCATATCAGAATGGACTCGTTGCAGAATAATATGTTTTTAATCAATTAAATATATACAAACTTTTGAACAATGGTTGCAATAGAGATCATTTGAATTAGAAGAAGTAAAAATTACAAATTAATTTAATTAATGTTTTAAGCTATTGAATTTATAAAGTGCAATCTGAGAAAATTGCACTTTACAGTTGAATAAATA
The DNA here is from genome assembly GCA_024642705.1 of Bacteroidota bacterium. Classification (GTDB taxonomy): domain Bacteria; phylum Bacteroidota; class Bacteroidia; order Chitinophagales; family Saprospiraceae; genus Portibacter. The sequence goes on from JAHEAQ010000042.1 coordinate 17,632, forward strand.
TTCTAAAATTTAATTGAACAGAATTATTCTTTAAAATCTCCACCTTTTGCAATGTTAGTATCTATTTCTAAATATTGCTCATTGAAATTATCAAATTCAAAATCTGAAATTGTAAGCTGATGTAAGTATTTTTCTTTATTATTTTTCAACCCTAACATATAAATCGATTGTTCAAATGCTACTAAAGATCCGTCTATTTCCCTTAAGTCACTGAATTCAATTCCGCCATACATACTTTTATATCCAGGAGCTCGTAGATAGTTTTCTCTTATGGTAAATTGTACAAAATCCAATATTCCAGTATTTTTATTAACCCAGGCAACATATTGATCGGCTTCATCATGAGGTTTTTCTGCGTTCCATGTGCAAAATACCAAATCATATTTTTGGTTCCTCATTTCATTTTCTCCAGCATATCTTATAATTGGAGCTTTTCTTAGTCTACTAATCATTTCAGTAAAATATTGAAAAGCTGGCAGCCCAAATCCAATTCTTTTATCGGTTTCTTGAAAAATAGGTTCTCCACCATTTGTAGCTTCATAATAATTCCAATTTTGAAATCCAACTATGTCTCCAGCCCTTTTGCCATCTTCAAATTGGATCTGGCCATTGAATGTGCCTACTTCATATTTGAAACTCATTGTTGTTTGACTATCTGGCCACAATTTCCCCATTTTTCCCATTATACCTTGCCAATTATCAGTTCCTCGGAAAGTATAAACTGAATGCTGTTCAAATTTATCAAATCCTTGTGCTATCCATGCTTTTTCCAGAATGTTCTTTCCATGTTGTATGTTTTCTTCAGTAGCGGGCTCATTTTTGATTAAACTGGTTCTAAGATCGGCTATACAACTTTGAAAAGAAATTGTTGTGATTAGCAGGATAACAATTTTGGAAATCTCTAATTTTTTCATCTTTAATTTTTTTATTGTCTCAAAGATGAAGACATTGAAAATGAAAGACTATGCATTTTAGTTCAAAAAAGTTCCAAATTAGTTCATTCTAAAATCTGATGGAGATTTTCCAAAATGTGATTTAAATGCTCGATTAAATGAAGATATTGACTCGAAACCACAATTGTACGCTATTTCCGAAATTCTTTCCGTATTAGATTTTAGTAAAGTTGTAGCTTTTTGCAATTTCATTTTTAAAATATAACGCTTAGGGCTTTCATTGAAAACCTCTTTGAATTTTCTCTTAAAGGTGGACAAACTCATCCCACACAAAAAAGCATATTCATCTAAAGACATCGAAGAGTACAAATTGTTATGAATAGTTTTAGAAAACTCAGTTGAATTCTTTTCAAATAGAGCTGAAAGAAATTCAAATTGAGATAAAGCATTTTGTGATTTACATATTAGCAAGATAAATTCTTTCAATTTTGCTTTAATCATAGCTTCATCAGCAATTTCTGGATTATCTAGAAGTATATTTATGCTTTCTTTAAAATTATCCAATAAATGATCCACTTGTATTTGGTTGATATTGCTGATTTTAGCCGCAGAGATGGTTAATTCATATTGGAACAGCTCCTCAACAATTGAAGGAAATAAAATTACACCTAACACTTCAAGATTTTCACTACTTCTTCTTTGCTCTTCAGAAGTTTCGAAAAAATAATCAAAACATTTGGCAAGCATTCCTTTCCCCTGTTTAAATGAAATAAATTGGTCAGGAGTTCGAACTGAAAATTCTCCTTTATGAATAAACATGAAACAAGCTTCATTTTGATGATATAGCTTAGGTTGCCGTTTAAAGTATGGCATCTTTAATTTCTCAAAGACAATTTGATGCTTATATTTTAGTACTTTTTGTTCGTAAGGCATTTTTTTTACAATAAATTATAAATGATATAATTCATTCAAAGGTAATTTGTTTAGATGATGCAATTAGGATTTTATAATTTAACTCCTTTTGTCAAAATTGAAAAATCAATTGATTTATTTTTTAGTTCGATGAATTTAAGCCGCCTTTCATCATTCATAAAATTGCCAAAATGTTGATCAGACTCAAAGGAAATAAAATGAATTTCATATGGTTGTTTTTCTGTTAGGTCGATAAAACTTTCATTTTTAGGTCTAATTCTATAAATTAGATTGCCTTGGTGCTCTTTCATTAATGGAATGGCGAAATTTTCAAATTCATGAAATGTTTTTTCACTTCCTTCTTTGACGAAAATGATTTGAGTCAAGTATATCATTTAGTTGCTTTAAAAGAGTTTGGATGAATAAATAATTTCAATTAAAAATGAGCATTTTTAAAAATTCAACAAAATCATAATTCTTTAAATTATTTATAAATTGCATTTGAATTTTCATTTTAGAGATGATTTAAAAGAATCAAAATAATTTTATGTTCTCACGTTCTTGTCAATATGCACTTCAAGCAGTTTTATATATTAGTCTACATGGAGGAAAAAACAATGCAATTAAAATTAAGGATATTTCTGATTCTCAGGAAATTCCGATACATTTTCTTGGAAAAATTTTGCAAATCCTTGTAAAAGCTAAAATTCTTGAATCATTGAAAGGTCCAACTGGAGGATTTTATATTGTAGAAAGTCAGACTCAATTGACTTTGTTGGAAATAGTAAAAGTAATAGATGGATTGGACATTTTTGATAAATGTGGTATTGGTTTAAAAGCATGTTCTGATGATTGCCCTTGCCCGATTCATCATGATTACAAGATTGTCAAGCAAAAAATAAGATCTCTTCTGCATGATAAAACAATTTCAGATTTATGCAAAGATGTAGCATCTGGTAACGCAATAGTAAGCTACATTAATCAGCAATAGAATAGTGTAGCGAAAAGAATTATACAATAAATAAAATTTCAGAAAAAATATTTCTTTATTGTTGATGCTATAATTTAAAATACGTTGTCTAGCATAAAAAACATACAACATATTATCTATAAAGTCTAATTTTCTTAAGCTTTATTAGTTGGATTTAACAAATGAAGAATTAATACTATTTTGTTCCAAATCTATCTTTAAATGATACAATCCGGGTAATATATCATTAGTTAATTTTAGTTCAAAAAGATTTTCACCATTCAAAATGTTTATATTTTTGTTCAAGACCAATTTTCCAATGGAATTATAAACTTGAAGTTTTCCAGTTCCAGATTTCTCTGATTTCATATTAATCCAAAAATCCTCATTACCAGGGTTAGGGTATATGGAAATTCCAAATTCTTTCGCGGAAATGTCATTTGTTGCTACTGTGGTATGTTCACGAGCAATAAATACATCATGTTGCATTCCTTCCACAGTAGTATTTCGTTTTACAATGTCGCCTAATCTTGTATTTTTTATTTCTTCTCTTTCTTGAAAATTAAGACCGCCATCATTTTCGTAATAATATCGATCTCCGTCCCGTAAGTTTGCAAATTGTTGTTCCATAATATACATTACAGTTTCGCCAAATAAAGTTGAAGGCATGTGGTCTTCAGCCAGGAAACCGACCCAAGGGTCAATATTGTCTATATCTAAGTAAATACTTTCCAACAATGCGCTTAGCTCGGAATTAGAAGTTATTTCTTCAAAGTTTTCTCGTTTAGTTAATCCAAATGCAACACGAGCTGTATTATAATCGGGCAATCCTTTTTCTCTACCCCTGCTAATGTTAAGTGAAGCAAGGTCAAATCCTCCTGCTCCCGGAGGTCCAAAAAGAAAATTTCTTAAGTCATTAATCATTTTAGTGTCGAAATCTTGCTCCACTTGCGTCGCCATTCCATTGAATAATGGATCGACACCACCACTTTCACCAATCATTGGTGGATTGAAAAAAGCATCTTTTAATTGTAAGTTACCATCAGGGTGGATATTTCCATCATTTCCCATTCTCACGATAGTACTGTTAATAACAGTATGCCCATATCTATAGGCTGCGGTTGAAAAAATATTCATGATACCTGGATTTATATTTTCATTATAACCTTTATAAGGTTCTAAAATTACACCAAGTGCAGGTAGCCATTCTTCATAGACAATTGCTTGAATGATTCCGCCTACTATTTTTCTTGTCTTTTGATATATTTCTTCATCGGTCCAATTAGGATTATTTAAGGATAATTGATCGCAAATTCTGTTGTGTTCTCTGACAAAAATGGTATGCATAGATGTCAGCAATACATTTTCATTTGCTCTTACATCTCCTGCTATATACCACTTTTCTAAAAAGGGATTCGCCATTGCCATATTAGGAGCACTTGCATCTACTGGAGAGTCGTACTCCGCATTCATAGTATTGTATGGGAGCATGTTGTCCTTAGAAGTTTTTAATTTTCCATCAACAAAGGTTCTCAATTTAATTGCGCGTTGATCGTCGGAACCGTAAACGTTCGATCCGTCTATGAAAGCAGTTATCTGATTTGGAAATTTTCTGGGATTATTAATATTTGTTCCGGATAAAGGATCGTATGCAGATCTAAATGCATGCAAATTTACCTTGCCTGTATTTCCTGGATCGAAATAAGCATCACCAGCCGGTATTGGGATTGTCATAGGTTGTGAAGCATCGTCAGGTGTTAATGTTATATCATGATCAATAAATTGACCCCAAACCCATGCATAATCACTCAATTGGTTGGCATCAGGTAATAATTCATCTTGCTGAAAAATTAAATTGCTTATATCTCTAGATTCTGGTCTGTCAAGACCTCCAGGTGCAGAAATTCCATCTGCATAGCCTAATGGGGTCACTTGCAATTGGTTGGTTCCTTTAGCTCCCCATTCCATATGTTTTGGATTATTTCCAAAACCATCAATTCTTCTATTTATTTGCGCTGATAATGAAAAATTTAACGTAAATATTACTACTATAATTAGCTGTAATTTCGGGAATTTAAAATTAGTATTCATAGGATAATTAATTAAAAGATAAACAGACCTAAATATCTGCAATATAAATTTAAGTTAATAATAATTGATAAAATTGTTTCAATAAAACATATTAATTGATGGTGATTTTACATTTCTGCTTTGAATTCAATTTCCATACTAATTGCATCTTGAAAAACCGCAATTGTTGCAAGTCAAACATCCCTCATTGTAACTCAGTCCTCCATGTTCACCGCATTGTTCGCAAGTTTCTTTTACCGCCGGAGTTCCATTTGCAATAAACTTTTTAAGTGCTCTAGTTACTCCGTTTGCCCAAGAATTGATATGTTCATTTTCATAATTCAATCGGGATACGAGATCAACAACATAGGGTAGGGGCATACCATGACGAAGAACTCCTGAAATCAATTTTGCATAATTCCAATATTCTTTTTTGAAAGATCGCGATAAGCCTTCAATAGTAACCTTATATCCATCTCTATCTACATAATGAAAGTCATATCTGTTTTCACCGCCGCCATTTTTCACTTTTTTCACCCATCCTTTTTCAATGTATTTTGGTAATAAAAAAGTATCCTCCGCTTTGCCGGTAAAAATTTCATAAGGTTTACCATCTAGCAATCCAACAACAGCAATCCATTTTTCATTGTCGTTGTAGAAACGCATGATTTCAACTTCCAAGGATTCTGGTCTTTTCGGGGAATGATTAACAGTGAATATGGTTTTATCCTCCTTTCCTTCATTTTCTGAATTTGAAATAAGCACACCATCTCTGGATCCATCTCGATAGATGGTAATCCCTTTACAACCGCTCTCCCATGCTTTAACCATTAATTGATCCACCAATTCTTTTGTGGTATCTTTGGGGATATTGACCGTTACACTTATAGAATGATCTACCCATTTCTGAATGGCTCCTTGCATTTTTACTTTTTGTACCCAATCAATTTCATTAGAAGTGGCTTTAAAATAAGGTGATGCTTGAATCAATTTATCTAATTCGTTCTGTTTCATTTTTTTCGCAACAGAAGGATCTAATCCTTGTGATTTCATCCAATCGCCAAACTTATGATGAATGACATTGTATTCTTCCCAATGGTCACCGCTGGCATCCACAAATGAAGAAGTGGTATTTTCATCATTTGGATTTATTTTTTTTCTTCGCTTGTAAGCGACCATGAATACTGGTTCAATGCCTGAAGATGTCTGAGACATGATGCTTGTAGATCCAGTTGGAGCAATGGTTAAAAGAGCAATATTTCTTCTTCCATTTTTAACCATTTTTGAATATAATTCAGGATTATTTTGTTTGATTCTTTGGATAAAAGGATTGTTTTTTTCTCTATCTGCATTATAAATTTCAAATGCTCCTCTTTCGGCAGCAAGATCCACAGAAGAATGATAAGCATTCAACGCTAAAGTTTGGTGAACTTTGACTGAAAAATCGATGCCTTCATCCGACCCGTATGTTAAATTTAAAGCGGCTAACATATCGCCTTCTGCAGTGATTCCAATACCTGTTCGTCGACCTTCCACACATTTTTTCTTAATATTATTCCATAAAAATGTTTCAGTCATCTTTATTTCTTCAGATTCCGGATCACTTTTAATTTTACTTATTATACCATCAATTTTTTCTATTTCTAGGTCAATGATATCATCCATTATTCTCAATGCATATTGGGCATGTTGATTAAACAAGTTGAAATTAAATTTTGCATTTTTTGAGAATGGATTTTCTACATAACTATATAGATTAATTGCTAATAATCTGCAACTATCATATGTGCAAAGTGGAATTTCACCGCATGGATTAGTTGAAATAGATTGGTATCCTAAATCTGCGTAACAATCTGGAATGGATTCATTGATGACTGTATCCCAGAATAGAATTCCTGGTTCTGCTGATTTCCAAGCATTATGAACCAATTTTTGCCAGAGATCCCTGGCGGGCATTTTTTTTATAACAATAGGATTATCACTTCCAATTGGAAATTTATGAATATAATCTTCATTATTTTTAACAGCTTCCATGAAAGCATCGTCTATTTTGACAGAAATATTTGCTCCCGTTATTTTTCCAACTTCTAGTTTTGCATCTATGAATTCATTAACATCTGGATGCTGAATACCTATAGACAGCATGAGCGCTCCTCTTCTACCATCTTGAGCAACTTCACGCGTACTATTAGAAAAGCGCTCCATAAAAGGGACAATTCCTGTGGAGTTAAGCGCATTGTTCTTCACAGGACTATTTTTAGGTCTTATGTGAGAAAGATCATGGCCAACGCCACCTCTTCTTTTCATCAATTGAGCTTGCTCTTCATCCAATTTTAATATTCCACCATATGAATCTGCTTGATTTCCGATTACAAAACAATTTGAAAGAGATGATATTTGGAAGTTATTGCCAATTCCTGACATGGAACCACCTTGAGGTATTAAATAGTTGAAGTTTTCTAAAAGTTTGAATATTTGTTCTTCAGAAATTGGGTTTGGATATTTTTTTTCAATTCTGGCTATTTCCTTAGCCATTCTTTGGTGCATTTCTGCAGGGTTGGATTCATAAATATTTCCCTGAGAATCTTTAAGTGCATATTTATTAATCCAAACGGATGCTGCTAATTCATCTCCATGGAAATACTGAATTGATTTCTTCAATGCTTTTTCATAGGTATAGATTTTTGATTTTTTTTGATCTTCCAGATCAAAAATTTCTTGGGCATGAAATTGCTTTATTTTCGTTTCTTTTTTGGATTTAGAATTGGTTTCCATATTGAATTAATTTGATAACAGATTACAAATATATTTAATATTTAAAAAGAAACAAATAAACGGACCTTAATATCTTAAATTAATTTGTAATATGTTTTTATTGAGTTTGGATTGGCCATTTACCTTTATTTTATGCGAAAAATAAATTAGTAAATTATCCAAATTTTCATTTTAACTTTCTTTTATGGATAAAGGATATTTCTTCAAATGTATTTGAACTTGCAAAAATTTCATACCCTTTTCCCTTCATTTTATTGACAGTATCAATTGATTTGTAGGTATTTGTATCGAATAGTCTGTCATGAAACTCTACAATGATCTGATCAATTTCAAAATTGGAATCCAGTATTTTTTCAAGTACTTCATATTCTGAACCTTCAATATCCATTTTAAGTAGATCAATATGCGTATGACCTAATTCTTTAACAATATCATCAAAGGATTTCATTTGTACCGTAATAGTATTTGTTGAATCGACACTTTCTGTATTCATAAGGCTTCCTGAAATTCCTTTTGGGTTTGCAGGTAAGTAGAAATTAAAGGGTCCTGATGCATAAGCGGTAATCCCGTAATCAAAAAAAATAAATAAGTTAGGAGGACCCATCTCTTTGATGTAATTAATTGACTTAGGAGTTGGGTCAAAAGCAAATACTTTGCATTTATGATTTTTCATAATCATTTTATCAAAGGATATGTCTTTTCCAATTCCAAAAGAATATACTATGGAACTTTTCGAAAGCAAATCAGGATTAACGTAGAAACCTCCATAACTATTTCCATACCATTCAGAACTGCAATTCACAGTAGGCGATAAATGGGATATTTTATCTGCTTCTATAATTTTAGAAAGTTCTTTTTTTCTTTTTTTTGAAATATAATCCAAGCGCGTTGAATTAATAATGTTTCTAATTATTTTTAGCATTAGCTTTCGTGCTTATTTGAAATTTGCAAAGTAATTTTTGTTTCTTATTACATATTTTGATCCCCAAAACGATGTAATATAATATGCTAAATTTATTAAAGTAAATCGTGCTTTTAAAAAATTAAATCGTGCTAGTTTCATATTATTTGTGTGATAATAATACCTGGCTCGAGTGCCATGAATTTTCTTATATGATATCTTAACTTCCTTGGGATAAAGCGCAATGTATTGTTCAATAGACATTAAAGAGAAATAGAAATCTTTGGTTCTATAATTTTCATTCAAAGAAAGATTATTAGGTTTGACATGCCTGAAATATAAAGAAGCACAAACTTCTATCGAATCATTTTTGTGAAATAATCTTAAGATCCAATCAAAATCTACCATGCCGAAGTTTTCTTCAAATAAAATATGTTTTAATTCTTTTTTATACAAAATGCTTCCCAAGTAAGTATTTTGGCTGTCCAATTTTTTGGTTAACTTATCTATAAAAGTTTTATTCGTATCATAGTATAAAAATCCGCTTTCAGAAAGATTTTTCTTATCGAATTTCTCCTTAATTTCCTCTTCAATAATAGTGTATCCAGAAGTCACTATTGGTACTTTTTCCAAATATGGTATTTGAGCAAGAATTTTGTTAGCTTTCCATTCATCATCATGATCGGTAATACAGATGTAATCTCCAGTTGCTTTTAGAAGGCCAATATTTCGTCCTTTATTTGGGCCTCCAGAATTTTTATTTGTACTAAGTAATATTAGATTATAATTTTTTGCAATTTCAGTTGTGCTATCAATGGAACAATCATCCACAAGAATTACTTCGATTTCAAAGTCTTTTCCTATTCCTGTTTGGTTAAACACAGAATCTAATATTCGCTGAAGGGTTTTTTCAGAATTATAAGTAGTGATGATAACAGATACAGTCTTTTTCATCTAGATTAGTAAATACTTGTTAGCATTTGTTTATAAAATATGGATTTCTGTCTACCAATTTTGCACAAAGTAAATATTATAAAACGGAAATTTTCGTGAATAATTGAAGAATATTAAGTGAAAATAATATTGCTTTATTATTTGGTAGATTTATTGGTAATTACTCCGTCAAATTCAAAAATTATTATTTTAATGAAATAATTTCGTGTGAAAAATGATTTAGAAAATGAATTACTAATAAAAATGAGAAATTATAAATGTTCAGAATTAAGAACAATTCAATCCTATTTATTATCAATTAAATAATTTAAATAAATCGCCAATTGGCATAGACATCAATGCTTTTGTGCTATCTTTTTTTACCTTTTGACCTAGATTTTTCTTTATTTTTTACAAATATAAGTTTACGTCTGCTTTTAGGATTTGATTTTTCTTCAATTTCAAAATTATCGCATGATTTAATTAAAGGAGTTAATTTTTCAAAACCATAGTTTCTAGGATCAAAATTTGGTTGTTTTTTCAACAACAACCCACCTACATCGCCAAGAAAGGCCCATCCATCATCATCAGAAAGATCCGAAATTGTAGAGGATATCAAATTGATTTCTTTCCAAGTTATCTTGTCAATACTTTCTTTATCCTCATCTTTCTGTGCGTTATCTTCTTTTTCCTCGTATTGGTTGCGAATTATTTCAATATAAATGAATTTATCGCAAGCAACTATAAATGGGTTAGGTGTCTTTTTTTCACCAATTCCTATCACTTGCATGCCTGCCTCACGCAATCTTGTAGCTAATCTAGTGAAGTCGCTATCGCTTGAAACCAAACAAAAACCATTCACTTTTTCTGAATATAAGATGTCCATTGCATCAATAATCATAGCAGAATCAGTAGCATTTTTTCCTGTCGTATACCCATATTGTTGAATTGGAGTAATTGCATTCTCTAGCAATAAGTTTTTCCATTTAGTCATGTTTGGCTTGGTCCAATCCCCATAAATTCTTTTTATAGTAGGGTTGCCATATTTTGCAATTTCTTGCATCATTTCTTTGACATGTGCAGAAGGTATATTGTCGCCATCAATTAGTACTGCTATATTTAAATTCATATTTGGTTTTATGGTTAATGTTTAAGATTCTAAAAATGCTACAAAAATTCAATGATAGTTAATTTCGAAAAATTTCTTTATCGGCATATTCAGCTGAAGATTTAAATTTCACTCTAGTTTCTTCTAATTCTTTTGTTTGCGAATTTCTCTTGTACAAATCCATTAGAGCCCAATAGACCATAGGGCTGTTTGGATGCTTATTTAAAATTTTCTGATATGAAATTTCTGCATTTTTAAAATCTCCATTTTGTAAATAAGCTTTTCCAAGGCTTAGCAAAACGGGTCTTGGGTAATAAGGAGGTTCTGAATACCCTAGATCTTTTTCCATTTTAGCAGCTTTTTCTAAGACTTTAATTCCTTGTTCGTAATTTTTCTGAGCTATTAACAGGTTACCTTCTAATTCAACGGCTGCAACTTTAAGAGTTCTTAATCCCCAAGCATCTATTCTATCTTTTTCATTTTCGAGTTGTGAATTCTTCCAAAATAAAGCTTGCAGTTTATCCAAGTACATTTGGGCATCTGTTACATTTTTGTTTTCTAAAGACAACATACCAGAGGAGAAAAGCGAAAACACAGACTTGTAATCCATAGCGGCTTTTCCATAGATAGTGTCAGGGTCAACAATAGCATTAAATTTTTCTGCCGCTTTTTCCCAAAACCCAAATCTCATTTCCATTATTGCAGGAGTTATGATTCCTTGATAAAAAAACGATCCTCGATGCATATCGATTCGATCAGCTATAGCAACCATAGATTCTAGCCTTTGAGCATATTCAAGCCCTTCTTTATAACGTCCATCTTGGGCACAGTTTGCCAATAAATAATTTAGATTGTGAATGTAATTCCAATTGTCGATTTCTGCTATATTTTGATCATGCATATAAGCAGAATCCACTTTCATTGCAAGTATAAATTGATCATGTGCTTTTTTATAATTCCCAAGCTTGTAATAAACATGGCCTGGCATATGTACAATATGCCCTGATTGCGGTGCCAATTCAGCTAATTTTTCTGCACTTGCTAATGCCTCTGTTGGGCAGCAATTTTCCATTTGGTGAATCCAATAATGATGAACGCCATGATTTTCTGGGTTGGTTTTAAGCAAATCCCTTAGCAAATATTCACTATATATAGTCCCTTCTTTGGGATTCATTTCTTCATCATATCCTGCCATATTGAACAATGCTAGAAATAATTTTGCATCAATATCATTCGGATACTTATGAATGATGTATTCTAATTGCTTTAAATAACCCTCTGGATTTTCCTTTTCCACAAAATCCAAAATGCCCTTGGCATAAAGTGCTTCAAATCCTTCAGCGGTATCTATCAAACTTTTCAATTTAGCAACAGCATATTTTTTATCCGAATCGAATTCTTCGTTATCGATGAATAAAATAGTATGCAGTATTCCCCAATATGGCATAACTGCTGTTGAATCCAGATTAATTGCTTCTTTAAATGATCTATATGCTTCAAAGTCCCAAAAACAATGAAGTTGGCTTACTCCTTGGTTGAAATATTTTTGGGCCATTTCGGAATTTGTTTTAATGATCAAATTTGATTTGCCAACCCCATCCATCAGCATAGGTGCTGGTAAACCATCAATAAAATTCACTCCACTTCTGCAGGCCATAACATGATTTATTTCTTTTGCATCTTCATCTGAATTATGATGATGCTGACTCCAAAGGATAGAAGTAAAAAATTGAAATAAAATAAAACAAATAATTGTTTGAAAATTTAGTTTAGAGTATGTCATTTTAATTTTTTTGTATCAACATGAATTGTAAAAATACAAGATTTGTATTTAGTAAAAATAGTAATTCGATTTATTGTTATTTTATTTTGACATTTCTCATTCGATTAGTTTAGTTTGGTGACTTTGGATAAGGTTTAATAATCCGTGATCTATTAATATTGAAATTTGCCTTTGCAATTGAATTCAATACATTTAATACATTATAATTTAATTTCTTAAATTGCTTCATTGTATTTTTAAAGTATGAAAAGTAAATTTTACAGCTTTATATTTATTGGAGTGCTATGTATTTCTTGTGGACCTAATCTGCCTGAAGATGTAGCTAAGGCAATGCAGAATTTACCTTCTGAATTGGATTTCAACATATATGTGAAGCCAATTCTGTCAGATAAATGTTTTGCTTGTCATGGACCTGACCTTAATAAGCAAAAAGCCAATTTGAGATTAGACCTTCCAGAAAATGCTTTTGCACGTCTTGTTGATTCTCCTGGAAAAGTTGCTATTGATCCGGGGCATATTCTTAATTCTGAAGTTTTTCATAGAATAATGAGTGAAGATCAAGAACTAATAATGCCAGAACCAGAATCTAATTTGAGTCTTTCTGCCTATGAAAAAGCGGTCTTGATAAAATGGATACAAGATGGTGCAGAATACAAAAATCATTGGGCATTCGATAGACCAAAAAAACCATTAATTCCTAAAGTAAAAAATGGAAAATGGGTTGCAAATCCGATTGACAATTTTATTTTAAAAAAGTTAGAGCGTGAAGGACTACTCCCGTCTGAAAAAGCTAGTAAAGAAATATTACTTCGAAGAGTAAGTTTTGATATAATTGGTTTGCCACCAACAATTCAAGAAATGGATGACTTTATTGCTGACAATACAGAAAATGCATTTGAAAAAGTGGTAGACCGATTATTGGCGTCACCTCATTATGGGGAAAGAATGGCTGTTGATTGGCTTGATCTGGCTAGGTATGCGGATTCCCATGGCTATACTGTCGATAGAATCAGAGATATGTCACCTTACCGGGATTGGGTTATTGAAGCGTTCAATGCCAATATGCCATATGATCAATTTATGCAGTGGCAATTAGCAGGAGATTTGTTTCCAGAACCAACTAAACAAATGCTAATTGCTACGGCTTTCAATAGGAATCATCCGCAAAATATGGAAGGAGGAATCATAGAGAAAGAGTTTCAAACGGAATATGTAATAGACAGAGTAAATACATTTGGGCAAGCATTTTTGGGGCTTTCAGTTGGATGTGCAAGGTGTCACGACCATAAATATGATCCTATTTCTCAAAAAAATTATTATGAATTGTATAGTTTTTTCAATAACGTAAAGGAGGCAGGTCAAATTTCTTGGAATAACGCAACCCCAACGCCAACGTTACTTTTGCCAACAAAAGAACAAGAGCAAATTATTGAGTTTATTAATTCCAAAATAAAGAATCAAGAAAATATAATGCTAGAATTGGAAAAAACTTCAAGCTCCGATTTTAATTACTGGTTCGAAAATGAATCCTACAAAAAATTGACAACTTCGTCAATATTGAAAAATGGACTAATTGGGAAGTTTTCTTTTGATCAATTAGGTCTTAAAAATGAAGTTAATTCGAAAGAAGAAGCTTTTTTAACAAGAGAAACAAATCAGAAGGAAATTATTGAATTTGTTGAAGGTAAATCGAATAAGGGTATTAAAATGAATGGAGATTCATGGCTGGTATGCGGAGGAGTTGGGGTTTTCAGAAAATCAGACCCTTTCAGTATTGGATTATGGGTAAAGCTTGATGATGGCATGGAGGAAGGTGTTATTTTTCATAAATGTGACGCCGAAAGACTTTATAATTATAGAGGATTTCATGTTTATTTAAATAAAGATGGTTCATTAGAAATGTCTATTGCTCATACAGCACCCTCAGATGCAATTAATAAAACAAGCATATCGAAGGTTCCCAAAAATAAATGGATTCATTTAACAATGACATATGATGGAAATTCTAAAGCTTCAGGAGCTAAACTTTTTCTGGACGGCAAAGAATTGGAAATGAAAACGGAAATGGATCAATTGAAAAAAGATATAATATTTCATCCTGGGCAGAATTCTAAAGAGCCGGGTCTGCAAATAGGAGCTTGGTGGCGAGGTTATGGTTCTAAAAATGGAGTATTCGATGACATAGTGATTTATGATAGGGCTTTGAGTTCTTTTGAAGTTGAAATGTTGAGCGGAAATAAAAGATGGGAAGAAATTGCTGCGAAGAAAGAAGCTCAAATTTCTAAAACTGAGCTTACAATATTAAAATCATACTTTTATCATAATGTTTTAGCGAAATACAAAGAAGAAGCAAAAAATCTTCAGGATTTGAGAAAAACATTAGCAGATTCCACTGAATTTATTGAAGAAATAATGGTTATGCAGGAATCAAAGGAACCAAAGCAAGCTTATATATTAAATAGAGGAAATTATGATGATTTAGGAGATGAAGTTTTCCCTAATACTCCGGAAAAGATATTGAAATTTCCTGCATCCTTGCCCAAAAATAGATTAGGATTAGCGCAATGGCTTACAAATGTTGAGCATCCATTAACATCTCGAGTAGTTGTGAATAGAATTTGGCAAAATATTTTCGGTGTTGGATTAGTAAAAACATCTGAGGATTTTGGTAACCAAGGAGAAATGCCATCGAACCTTGATTTGTTAGATTATTTGGCTGTTAGTTTTCAGGAATCAGAGTGGGATGTTAAGAAATTAGTGAAGTTAATGGTTATGTCATCAACTTATCAACAGGATTCAAATCCTACACCAGAATTGCGTAAAAGAGATCCAGGAAATAAATTGCTTGCAAGAGGACCTTCATTTAGATTGACAGCTGAAATGATGAGAGATAATGCTTTGTTTGCATCTTCATTATTAAAGCCAAAAATTGGTGGCAAAAGCGTAAAGCCATACCAACCTGATGGACTTTGGAGGATTAGTGGTGCCACATATTCACAAGATTCGGGCGACGAATTGTATCGGAGAAGTTTATATATCATTGTTAAAAGAACGGTTCCAAATCCTACATTATCTACATTTGACGGTTTGTCAAGAAGCAATTGTGAAGTGAGAAGACAAAAAACCAACACTCCTTTGCAAGCTTTGGTCACCATGAATGACCCTACGTATGTTGAAGCTTGCAAAGTAATTGGTGAGCAAATGGCTAGAAATAGTAATGCAGATATTGCAATTGAGGAAACATTTAGAAAATTGACAGGAAGAAAACCTTTTGGTTCAGAGAAAGAATTGTTAAAGGAAATGCAAGTGGCCGAATATAATAAATTTAAGAGCGATCAAACAAAAATGAAAGGATGGCTCAATGCTGGATCGTACCAATTAGATGAAGAATTAGATCAAGAAATGATTGCTGCAAATGCTGTTGTTACCAACGCGATTTTAAATTCTGATGCTTGTATCACAAAAAGGTAAGCATGAAATTTAATCCTAAAAATTTTGATATGAAGAACCCAGACTTAGAAAAACTAGATAAACAATTTGATAGGAGGAGATTTTTAACGAAAACATCTATGGGTATTGGGGCTCTTGCCTTAGGCTCATTGCTAGGAATGGGCCAATCACTCCAAAACCAACAGATTATAAATGCTCCAATATCCGATGATGAGATTCAAAAACAAATTCTAAATGCTTTGCCACACATTGCTCCGAAAGCAAAAAGGATTGTTTATTTATTTATGAGCGGAGGGCCTTCGCAATTTGAAACTTTTGATTACAAGCCAGGATTGCGAAATATGCTTGGTACAGACTTGCCTGATTCAATTAGAGGTGGTCAAAGATTAACAGGAATGAGTGCAAGTCAAGGATCTTTGCCAATTGCACCAACTATTTTCAATTTTTCACAACATGGACAAAATGGTACCTGGGTTTCGGAATTGATGCCATACACTGCTCAGGTTGTTGATGATTTGTGCATCGTTAAATCTATGTATACAGATCATATTAATCACGATCCAGCTATTACCTTTTTTCAAACTGGAAATCAATTGCCAGGTCGACCATCCATTGGATCATGGTTGAGTTACGGTCTAGGTTCAGACAATAAAAACTTGCCTTCATTTATAGTTTTAGTTTCAAAAAATTCAGGCGGTCAGCCTTTATATACAAGACTTTGGGGGAATGGCTTTTTGCCAACGGAGCATCAAGGTGTGCAGTTTAGATCAGATAAAGATCCGGTACTTTTTTTGAATAATCCAGATGGCTATGATGGAAAAGACAGGTCAGAAATGCTAAATTATCTTAAAAAGTTGAATAGAATTCAAAATGATAAATTAGCAGATCCAGAAATCGAAGCTAGGATAGCTCAATACGAAATGGCTTTCCGCATGCAGACTTCTGTGCCAGAAGTTATGGATATTTCAAATGAAACAGAAGCTACTTTTGAATTGTACGGAAAGGATAGCAGGGATCCAGGAACTTATGCAGCGAATTGTTTGCTGGCAAGAAAGTTACTTGAAAAAGATGTAAAATTTGTTCAACTTTATCACCAGGGTTGGGATCATCATGGAGGTTTACCAAATGGTATTAGAAATCAATGTTTGAAAACTGACCAAGCAACAGCCGCATTAATCAAGGACTTAAAACAAAGGGGTTTGTTAGAGGACACCTTAGTAGTTTGGGGAGGTGAATTTGGTAGGACAGTTTATTCTCAAGGTAAATTGACAAAAGATGATTATGGCAGGGATCATCATCCTCGTTGTTTTACAATGTGGATGGCTGGAGCTGGCGTAAAATCGGGAATTACTTATGGAGAAACGGATGATTTCTCCTATAATATAGTTAAAGATCCAGTGCATGTTCATGATTTTCAGGCAACTTTGTTACATATAATGGGGATAGAACATGAGAAATTGACATTTAAGCATCAGGGAAGAAGGTATCGTTTGACAGATGTTCATGGAGAAGTGGTTAAAGGGATTATGACTTAAGCCTATGAAACTATTTTGGTAATTAAGTTTTTGAATATGTGATGAAGGTGAATTATTTGAACTTTAGTATCGATTTTACGAAATAGCCCAAAGGTTTTGGATAGTTGCCAAATCCTTTTTCATAGCATCAAATACTATTTTTTTGTCTACTGTCAAATTTGTATTTCCATGTTCAGCTCCTCCCAGAGGATATTCAAGATGCATTGAAACAGGAGGATTTAGATTGAATTTTTTTAATATTTTGAAATATTTTACAAAATCAACCATTCCTTCTCCAATTGGAGTATTAATAGCTGTCCATTTTCCATTCACTATTCCCCATTTAAAATCTTTCAGAACAATAGTTTTTATGTAAGGTTTAAGCAATTGAATTCCATTCTCCCATGATAATCCACTTTCAACCATAGCATGCCTTATGTCATATTGAGTACCAAAATTTTCTGGTTCAACATTTTCTAAAATCTTTTTTATTTCCCAGTAGGAACCACCCACATTTCTGCCGGCATGATTCTGATAGCAACCAATAATTCCAAGAGATTGGTTTAATTTTGCGAGTTCAATAATTTGTTTATTGCATTCCATAAGCGTTTCTTCCATAGAATGCTCATCAGTATAGTGGAACCAATTAGATCTGTAAAATTTTATATTTTCTTTTGCCGCAGATTTTAAAACATCCACATCAATGGAATTATTTACACTTTCAATTGCTGTGGTAATCATTGTACATGACGAACCTCCTTCTTTTATTGCTTGAATTGCTTTAGGCAGATCAATCTTTACAGTTTCAGGCAAAACATGACCGTTAGGCCTTACCGTTAGATCAATTCCAGAAAATCCGAGTTCTGCCGCAATTTCTCCTGCTGCTTTCCAATCCAAAAATTGGAGGTGTTTTGAGAAAATATTTATTGAAAGGGGATCTTCAAGCGATTCAGAATTAATATTAAATAAATCAATATTTGCAAAAGGTAAAAAAGAAATGGCAAGGGATGATTTTTTTATAAAATCTCTTCTGGAATTGGATAGCATAACTTTAGTTCGGTTTAATATTCTAAATATATCGAAATATTAATTTAGGAATAGTATTATTTAAAGACGGCTGTCTATTCATCGCACATATTCGAGCAATTTATCACCAAAAATATTTTTTTTCTTAAAATCTTGATTTAATTTATTTAGCAGCGGGATCAAAAAAGTGATTTATTTTCTCTGGATCTCCTGAAAGAAAAGCTTCATAGGGTTCAGATTTTTTAATTAGATTGTTTTTAATGCAGTTTCGTAAAAAATGTGTGGATATTTTTTGGCAAGCTGAAACGGACTCATGCATATCCTCAAAATAGGATTCTATAGTGCTTGTTCTAAAATGGAGTATATCTTCTAGCTCGTCGCCATCGGCATAATATCCACAATGGAAATTTTTGGTGGCAAAAGTATGATTTGGAAAATCTAATTTGCCTAATCCAGAAATTAAGAAACTTCTAGACAACAAATTTTGATAAGATATTCTGCAATTTTTACCACCTCCCAGATTGAAAACTTGCTTTGAAAGTTGATTTTGAGAAGTTAATGCGAAGATAAAAGCATTTGCGGCGTCCTGAGGAGTAGTAATTTCGATTTTTGTATCCAATGGCATTTGGAACATCAATCCTGATATTTCATGATTGTTAATTCCCATAATCGCAGACAATCTAAAAATTACCCAGTCCAACTTGCATTCTTTTACGATTTTTTCAGCTTGGATTTTTGTCACAGCATAAGAATCGCCCTCAGAAGGGTGAAGTTTATCGGATACTTTAATTTCTGGATTTGCTAGTCTATCTCCATAAACCGAAACCGATGATGCATAGATGAAAAAAGCATTTTTTGATTGTTTTTCCAATGCATTAATCAAGTTTTTAGTTCCCAAGACATTTACTCTGTATGCTAAATTTGGGTTCTTATCAGCCAAAGGAGGAATAACAGCTGCAAGATGAATTGCAATATCCATATCTTTGCATGCAGAATTTAAATCATTTTCGTCTGCAATATCACCGAAAACAGTTTTAATTTTTCCTTTAAAGGATTTGTAAAACTTTTTTGTTTTTGACGTTTTAATATCGAAAACAGTTA
The DNA here is from genome assembly GCA_024642705.1 of Bacteroidota bacterium. Classification (GTDB taxonomy): domain Bacteria; phylum Bacteroidota; class Bacteroidia; order Chitinophagales; family Saprospiraceae; genus Portibacter. Next base: position 37,068 of record JAHEAQ010000042.1, read on the forward strand.
TTTCGTGTTGGTAGTTTTTGCATAATATATCAAGTACATGGCTTCCGACAGTACCTGATCCACCTGTCAATAGTACTCTCATAAATATTATTTAAATAAATAGTGCTTTTGTAAGAATCATTCTAATGATATGAAAAGACCAATTCATAATCACAAGTATAATTCGTATTTTCTATTTTATTGACTATAAGTCATTTGTTTTATGCAATGGTTATAGAGTGTTTCAATTATTGTTTTCTCTATAATGCTCCAACATGTATTTTACACTATTGTCTTTTTCCATTATATTCTTTAAAACTGCAATTTCATCATTGAATTTTGTTATAGTCGTATACAATGATTCAAAGTTTTCAATTTGGTGACCAATTAATTCAATTTTAAAAGCTTCTAATTTTTCTTTAAATGAATTAATATCCATTTGTGATTGAGCATTTAGTGATGCATAATTATCACTAATTGATTCTTCTAATTTGTAAATTTTACTTATTAAGTCATTTTTAAAAGTTAAATATTTATCATCATTGGTAGACACACAATGGCCTAAAGCAGTTTTTAAATGATCCATACTTTTTTGGAAATCAATTCTATTAGCTATAACTTCTTCAATTGCAGCATATTGAAATTCACCATTTGAAGTTAAGTATTGAACAGATTGCATTTTGTTATCTTCAATTTTTTTCATATTTAATTTTTTAATTTTTAGTGCAGAAAATATTAATTAGCATTAATCGGAAAACGGTTTTCAACTATATTAATTTATTAAATATGACAGAAAAAGGGAAGAATTAAAATGATGAAAATCACCCAATTTAGTGATCTCAGTTAATTTAATAAAACGATATTAGTAAATAAGATGGACAGTGTAGTCCTTGTCTTGGTTTATATCCACAAGTTGGCTTTGTAAAATATTTATTTCTTTTTTTTACTTGATTTTGCTTTAGGGTTAAATGCTAAGCATTTGGAAATCCAAAATTCAAGTTCATTTTCTGTAGAAAATCCATTAGGTTGAACAAATAAATAACCCTTCATTTCTTTTCCTCCAAGTTCCATAATTGATGATCCTTCTTTAGTAAGCAAAATTTCTGTTTCCAAAGGTTCAACTCTACACATTAAGCCACCTTTAAATGTTCCAAAACACATTTTGTCATCAACCATAAAACATTTTCCGCCCATCATATTTTTTTCTATCCAGTCTATATTTTTGATGGTAAGTATAGTCCTCATTCTATCCAATAAGATTACTTCTTCATTCATTAGATAGTAATTTTTATTTATTCATCTTTTTTATTGCGATTTTCAAAATCGGCATGCTCTTTAAGTTCATGGCTTACTTGCCAATTAATTCCAAATTTGTCTTCGAGCATTCCAAAATAAGCCTCCCAAAAAGTTTTTTCTAAAGGCATTTTTACTTTGCCACCTTCAGAAAGCCCATTGAAGATTCTTTTTGCTTTATCGACGGAATCCACATTAATTGAAATGGAAAAATTATTGCCGATTATTGTAGAATGACCAAAAGCTTCTGAACTGTCACTTCCAAACAAGTTAGTTTCCGAACTAATTGGTAAAGAGATGTGCATTATTCTTTCTCGGATTTCTGGGGAAAGTGGGCGATTAGGATCACTTGGCATATCCTTAAATCTACCTATAAAGGTAAATTCGCCACCAAATACTGCTTTATATAATTGGAAAGCTTCCTCACAATTGCCATCAAATATCAAATATGGATTTATTGTAGTCATGATAATTAAATTTAGACAGCTAAAAAGACTAATTTACAATTTATTTAATCGAATGTTGCATTGAATTTAGTATACATTTGCTTTTTCGTATTCAAGGATATTTTTAACATTATCATCATATGCCCTCAGCGATTTTGACTTTCTAATTTTTCTGATAATGAACTGCGGATCTGAAAAAGAAGTTGCAAAATACTCCCAATATTGAAGCATTTTCATGATGAGGTGTTTTTCTCCAGACAATTTTTGTTCGAATTCTGAAAGTAGCGTATCATGAAATTTACTAAAAAGCTCAAACCTATCTTCTGGATATTCTGCGGACTCATTTTTAATCATAAATGGAAGAAAGGGGTCGGAGATTAGACCTCTTCCTATCATCCAATGATCAATGGAAGGAAAAAGCTCCTTCATTTCTTGAAATCTTGAAAAGGAAGTGATGTCGCCATTGTAGTAAATTTTATGTGCAGTATTTTCTAGACATCTTTGGAATCCTTCTAAATCTACTCCACCTTCATACAACTGTTTTCCAATTCGGGCATGAATGGCAATGTTTTTTAATGGATACTTATCAAGAATGGGGAAAGTATAAAGTATTTCTTCATTATTTTCATAACCCATTCTCATTTTCATAGAAACAATGATATTAGTTTCAGAATGCACTCTATCTAAAATATGGTCTATTTTGGTAGAATCACAAATGAGTCCCGAACCCATCCCTTTATTGGTAACCATTGGGTAAGGACAGCCTAAATTCCAATTTAATTCATTGTAACCGAATTGCTGTATATATTTTGCTACAAATATAAATTCATCAGCGCTATTAGTCATGATTTGAGGAATGACCGTTAATGATTTGTTGTTCTTTGGTAAAATGTCAATTTCATAATTTGACTTTATTTCAAGCTTTCCATTTAGCCTAATATATGGAGCATAAAAAGTGTCGATGCCACCAAAATATTTATGGAAGGTATTTCTAAACCTAAAATCTGTAAAACCTTGCAACGGAGAAGAGAGTAGGGTATGGGTCATTTTGTTTGGAAAACGAATTTTAGGCTATTAATTATCATCGCTAATTAATTCTAAAGTTACCAAATAGGCACAATGGTCTGATGCAATTGCATTTTGGATAACCTTTGTATGGATAATTTTCCAATTATTTTGTGGATAAAACATCACATAATCAATTTTTTTCCTTGGATTGTCAGAGGGAAAAGTTGGTTCTGGATTGGATTTGTCATATGAAGAGGTCCAAAAATTTTCTAAAATTTTAATAGCTTGACTACTAGGAATATCATTGAGATCCCCTGCCAAGATGGTAGGATATTTATTGGTTGAAAAGGCTTGGTTGATTTTATGGGTTTGAGCAATTCTATCTGTTTCATCATTTGTGTGATCCAAGTGTGTTCCAATGAATGAAATGGTGTCTCCAGAATTTAGAACAACTGTTACTTCAAGGGCAGCTCTAGGTTCATTTTTAGGGCTATGTGGAAGCAAAACATTTCGAGAACTGATAAAAGAATATTTGGAAAGTACTGCTTCACCGTATTCTCCGCCATCATATGGCATTGCTCGACCAAAAATAGA
>JAHEAQ010000043.1 GCA_024642705.1 Bacteroidota bacterium
GCAAATCCAATTTGAGACATTGGAAGTTTATTTAATATTTTCGCAAGTGCAGGTACCAAACTTTTTAATCTATTGGCTTCTTTTAGTGCCATTGCCGCCTTTGCAAACTTTGCTTGGGCTGCTGCTCTTGCAGCATTCGCAGCTTTCGCAGCTTTTGAAGCTTTCGCAGATTTTAGTGCAGACTTTCCCGCCCCTGCCAATTGTTGAGCTTTCAAAGCTTGTGCAGCTTTCGCTGCAGCTGCAGCCTGTGCAGCTTTCGCCTCAGCCGCCAATTTATTTGCAAACTCCATGGCTTCATTTGCTTTACCAACAAACTTTTGCAAAATAGGGTCAATAATATTCCCAATCGAATTGGTCTTATCAGCAACATTAGATACTCCATCTTGTAGCGATGATCCTTCATCATCTTCTTTTTTAGCTTGAACTGGACTCGAACTAGTCATAGCATTAAACGAAGGAGGCATGTAGCTCGGACCACTACCTTTTTCTTTCGAATCTTCTACTACATGGTATGCACTCCCACGTTTTTGAGGTTCTTCAAGTAACAAATCTAAACGATTCATCCACTAAAATTTTAATTTTGAAAAAACTTTTTTACTAGAAATTGTATTGTAAAAACGCAGATTAAAATTACACAGATTTTGAATACAAAACAACTTAATGGGAATCTATATTTAATGGATTATTCCATTATTGAAACGAAATTATGATTATATATTTTACTGCATTTATTGCATTAACACATTAGGATTAATACAATTTTTTATCCCTTAAATTTGTATTTAAACTAATAGAAATTTATTCTCCTTATAAGTTTTAAACTAAATTTTAAACCATTTTGTATCTCTGGTTGATCGGCAAGCTGAAAAAAAATACAGTTCCCTTATTTAAGACGCTTTGAACACCAATATTTATGTTGTGTAAATCCATAATGCGCTTAACGATAGCTAAGCCTAATCCACTGCCATCCTTATTTTCATTTAAGAAGTTGCCTGTTCGATAACGCTCAAATATATGAGGCAATTCTTGTTCTGCAATGCCACTTCCTGTATCTGAAATAGTAATTTTGACCCCATTGTCTTCAAGCGTTAATTCAAGTGTTACAACATCTCCATTGTTACAATGTGTAATAGCATTGTCGATAATGTTTTGCAGTGCTCGGTCAATCAAAGCAATATCTGCATACACAAGTGGTAAATCCTTAGAATAAACCGTATTTAAACTTACGCCCTTTTTCTTGGCAATAATTCGATATTTGTCTGCTATATCCTGAATTATTTCGGCCATTTGAATTGCTTCTTGTTGCAAAGGCATTGGTTTTGCTTCTAATTTGCTCAGCTCAAATAGGTCATCCACTAATTTTTTCAATTTGTCCACATTTTTAATAATAATTTCCATGTACCACTTTTTCTTTTCCTCATTCAATTCATTTTCTTTGATCATCAAAGTTTCCACAAAACCACGAATTGAAGCAATTGGAGTTCTCAAATCATGAGAAATGTTAGCAATTAGTTCTTTCCTCAAATTATCTACGCTTTGCAGATCCCTAATGTTTGACTGGATGGTATCTGCCATTTCATTATATGTACTTGCCAACAATGCCATTTCCCCATGTTTTATTCCTCGTACTCGAGCATCATGTTCTCCTTTTTGAAACAGCCGGAAGGCTGCAGTTATTTTATTGAAGTTTCTGGTAAGTAAATAAACAGCTAATAAAGCAACAAAAAAGGCTGCAATTAAAACATAAAGCATAGACTGCACTCTAATTTTTCGTATGTAACTTCCTTTATGCTCGCTCATCAGAGTGTCATAATCATTTCCTCCAACAATAGTATAGATATAACCTACTGTCTTTTCGTTAAAAATATATGGTGCTGCTGAAAATATTTTTTTCCCACCAATATCTTTAGGGTCGTCGCCTTTTACATAAAGGTTGCCATCTTTTGAAATAAATGCAAGAATTGGCGTTAAATCTACTTTTTCCGCTTTCACTTCTTTATTCATGGCTACATGCTTCAATATTTGGCCATTCATATCAAGTAAATAAACTTCTGTAGCTGGATTGGTTGCCATAACGTGATGCATAAGATCCCCCATTTTAGATTCTACTATTGAATCACCATCATAAAGACCTTGAACTTCCTGAACAATATATTTGGAGACATCTTTATTTAGTCCTTGCGTTATTTCATTATGATAATCTTCTGAAAGTCTGACAGATGTTTTTGTTATCAAAAAAGCAAGCAACAAAAATAAAATGGTCAAAATTCCAGCTATCTTATAAAATAAAGTGTTTTTTCGTATCATCTTTTTATGATTCAGTAAATCGATATCCTATGCCCCAGGTGGTCAATATATATTCAGGTTTTCCAGCATCTTTTTCAAGTTTGGCTCGTAATCGATTGATATGCGAGTTTACAGTATGTTCGTAACCTTCAAAATCATAGCCCCAAATTTTATGCAATAATTGGGCACGACTATAAGTCTTCCCTGGATTGTTGGCCATGAGTGATAGTAATTCGAATTCTTTTGGCGTTAAATTCAAACGTTGATTGTTATGCTCGACTTTCCGTAATTCCTGATTAATAATAAGTCTTTTGATTCTAAGTTCTGGCAATATGTTCATTTCGGTTTGTTCTGAATCAAGTTTAGCTCGTCTCAATATTGCTTTAACTCTTGCTTGGAATTCCCGAACGCTAAAGGGTTTTGTTATATAATCATCCGCACCTGTTTCAAGACCAAGTATCTTATCAATTTCATCGCTTTTGCTTGTCAATATTAATATTGGCGTAATAATATTGCTGCCTCGTAAATCACGACAAATTTCCATTCCCTTTTTTCCAGGCAACATTAAATCTAAGATGATTAGATCGTACTCTTTTTTAGTTGCTTCAATGAAGCCTTCAGTTCCATTGAAACAACATTCGACTGATGTCAAATCATCTTCCAAATTAATTGAAATTAGTTCGGCAATATGTCTATCGTCTTCAATAACTAAAATAGTAGTCATATACCTTAAATTTTTAGCAAGTTAGTGAACAATTATCTAAAAGTTATCACGATAGTATCACATTAGTGGCTTGTTTTATGCACCGATTATGTTCAGGTTTATAGATATTCCATCATTTTATGCATGATATAAAACGTGATAAATCGTATATATCCTCGTTACAACATTGTGATAGTTCAAAGTTAATTTTGTATCGAATTAATTTAAACTAAATAAAATCTAAAAATTATGAAAAAATTATTTTTTATTATTCCGGCAATGGCAATTTTAATGTGGAGTTGTAGCAAAGAGTCAGATGCATTTAACAAAGATGATCAATCTACGAATTCAGAAGTTGCATTTTCAAATTCTACCAATGCATTTACAACATTTAAAGTAACGATTCACAATCTAGGGGGAAATCAAACTTATCCAAATGTATTATCTCCTGGCATTTTTTTAGTGCAAAAGAAAAATTCTAATCCATTATTTAAGTCTGGATATCCAGATTTTGGCGAAGGTTTAGAAGCAATTGCAGAAGACGGGAATCCTGAAATGTTGGTTTCCAATTTGATTAACAATCCAAAGGTAAGGTCTCATGGTGCATTTACTACTCCTGTAGGTGCGGGAGGCCCAGCACCACTATTTCCAGGTGGTTCATATGTGTTTTATGTAAAAGCAAAATATGGTGACTATTTAAACTTCGCAACTATGTTTGTGCAATCCAATGATTTATTCGTTGGCCCTAATCCAATGGGTATACCTTTGTTCAACGATAAAAAAGATCCAATAAGTGGGGATGTAACCATGGATTTACAATTGTGGGACGCAGGAACCGAGGTAAATGAAGAGCCTGGGGTTGGACAAAATCAGGCACCAAGACAATCAGGACCTAACACTGGAGATGTCGAAAATGGAGTAGTTCGTCCTGTTAATGATGGCTATTCTTATCCTTATTTGCCAGATATTATTCAAGTATCGGTTTATCCAATGCAATAAAATCTTTTAAAATTGCAATAAAAGGGACCTCGTAAATATGAGGTCCTTTTACATTTATCAATTGCCTTAAATAATTAAATGTACTCGTTCATAAAATAATAATTTCTTTGGACATAAAAGGTGTCATTAATTCAAAATATTTTTTACAAGTATTTATATATGGTAAAGAAATAATGAAAATTATTAAGTTTTAGAATTTTCAATTTAGTTACTGTTATGTGAATATTAATTTTTTCTTCCCAATCCAAATTGATCACCTGCTTCAACTAATTTTCCTTCTTTCAAAACTATTTCAATCATTTTTTCACTTGAAACCGTATTGAAATTTTCGTCTTTCAATAAATATAAGCTTTCTCTTGTTTTGACATCAATCACTTCCCCACTCGATGGATAAGCATAACGACCATCCAAACTCATTGTTATCCAACCAGGCATATCACTAAGCGGTATAGTCGTTAATTGTTGATAAGGCGGCAAATTTCTAAAAATGTGAATCCTCATGTTAAACCCATCACTAATCCAAATCTCTTTTTCATCAGGAGTCAATGCAATTCCATGGCTGGGATTACCATGCCTTCGCACAGGTCCTTTGTCCCAACCTTGAACTTGGATTGATGCCACCATTTCGCCGGATTTCAAATCTCCAACTTCGAACCCTAGTAAATCATTGACATTTACAAAGACCAAGGATTCCTGACTATTAATTGTGAATGGTCGAATTCCAGCACTGAACGGGCCAATTTTTTGTTCTATGTTATTCGTAGAACTTTTTACTACATGCACATAAGGAGAATTAATGTCTCCCAGATAAATATTGCTTCCTGAAGGACCACAAATTGTATTGTGAGCCCTTGAATCTACTACTATTTTATCCAATATTTCTCCTGTTTCACAATTAACCACATTCCAAAAATCCTTCTCTAAAGAAGGTAAATACATCGTTTTTCCATCAGGCGAAATCGACATTCTATCACATCCTCCATCAAATGGAATTTCCCAAACCAGTGATTCCGTTTCTAAATCAATTCTTTGAAGAGATTCCAAAGTAGAAATGTAAATACTATTTAATGATTTGCTTACTGCAATTCCTTTAACATTACTTGGTTTTCCGTTATCGTGAAAACCACCTGTTGAAATACGTTTTACAAATTTGTGGTTGTTATCCATATCAAAAACCAACAATCCATGCCCTCCATAGCCCAAATAATTTCGGATACCAGGCGTGGCGACATACAAATAATGTCTAGAATCAGCATTCACTCTTGAAACATCCATTTTCTTACTAGATTCCTGGGCAATGCTAGAAGTTTGAAAAATCAACCACAATAATGAACTTATGTAAAAAACAAATCTGTGTTCTCTTCTTTTTTGATAAATCATTTCATTTAATTTTAAGATAAATCAATATAATCAATTTTAAAATAACCGTTTTCGAAATTGATATTTAGCGAGCGCTAAATCGAATCTTCATAAAAACAAATCAATGCTTTGAATTTTAAGATTTGTTCATATATTGCGTTCGAATTTGACATTACTCTTTGTTAAATTAATTTGAGAGCGTAGCTCAGTTGGTTTAGAGCACTAGCTTGACAGGCTAGGGGTCGGGAGTTCGAGTCTCCCCGTTCTCACTTTCAAATTTTTAAAAGGCATTTTAATTTTCTTTTTACAAACTTCCTTTTATTTTTATATACCTATAATTTTCAACAACTTTTTAACCCATATAGCATTATACTTATTCAAAATATTTATAAAAATGATAAAAGATAAGGTTGTTCTCATAACTGGCGGATCTAAAGGAATTGGTTACGGCATAGCAGAAATACTGTTATCAAATGGAGCAAAAGTAGCTATTACAGGAAGGAGCCAAGAAGCACTGGATGTTGCTGTTGAAAAGTTAAATTTAATATCAAATAAGAACATTATTGGGATTGTTTCTGATGTATCCGATATTGAAAACGAAGAATTTGCAGCTGAACAGGTTGTAAATGTTTTTGGCAAAATAGATGTTTTGATTGCAAATGCTGGTGTGGGCCATTTTTATAATATTAAAGATTTAAATGCGGACCAGTGGAGCGAAACCATTGACACAAATTTGACAGGTGTTTTTAATAGTGTGAAAGCATCATTAGATGAAATTATAAAATCAAAAGGCTATATCATTACGATAGCAAGTCTTGCTGGAACAAATTTCTTTGAAAGAGGTACTGCATACAATGCAAGCAAATTTGGGCTTGTTGGATTTACGCAAGCATTGATGTTAGATCTAAGAAAAGACGGTGTAAAAGTAAGCACTATCATGCCAGGATCTGTTGCTACCTATTTCAATAATCATGAACCAAATGATGCTGATTCATGGAAAATTCAACCTGAAGATATTGGAAAATTAGTGCTGGATCTATTGACTATGAATCCGAGAACTTTGCCGAGTAAAATTGAAGTTAGACCAAGTATTCCTCCTGGTAATTAAGTCTTTCAACATTTTGATTATGTAGAAGTCTGTTTATCAAACATCCACAGGGAATCTTCCCCTTCAATCTGATATTTTTCTCCATATATAGAAGCTGCTATTGAGCCATAAATTGGTGCAAAAATACCACCAAGTAAAGGTACAAATAACAACAAATTAGTAAGCAATCCAATGGTAGTAGCAGCGCCGACATGCTTTCGCACTATAAGATCACTGTTTTTAATAGTTTTTGCATATTGCTCATTATAATTGTCTAAGAATGCGTATCCTAAAAAATAGGAATATATAAAAAACATAAAAAATCCAGATAAATTTTTAAAACCTAGAATGCTCAAAACTAGAATTATTATTGCTTGTGCTATAATACCTTTCACAAAGTTTCTGACCATCACAATAACCATTCTTTTTTCTGCATTTACGAAATCTACAAACTTAGGACTCTTATCAGAATGAGTCAATAAGGAGAGCGTTTTTACAGAAAAATGAAAAGTAACAACTTCCAATAATATTAAAAGCATGTACTTAGAACCTCCCGAAAAAATAGCTTTTCTACTTTCTCCTTTAATAGCGTCTTTTACTTCATCGGCATCTATACCTAATCCTGCCTCTATGCTTTCAGGAGAAATGTCTGGCAAAATTTCAGGTGAAAACCAATTCAGGATATCATAAAATAGAAGATAAGTAAATATCGTGGATATAATAATTGTAAAAACGAGAACCCACTTATACTGAAAAAACCCTTTCCACAATTGATGCTTTTTGATAAATGGAAGAGTGTCCTTTAATACTTGAATACTATTTCTAAATTGAACAATGAAATCAGCAAAATTATATCCTTTAAGCATAAAATTGAATCACTAAATTAAATGAGTATAGAACATAAAGAATCCAATTTTCTATTTACCATGTTGTGATATCCATATCTTTGATGGCTCTGAGTATATCTCTTCGACTAATTTGTCCAGCCAATTTCCCATTTTCATCGAAAACTAAGAGCCTTTTGTATACAGTACTAGTAAATATTTCTGCAGCATCTAAAACATCTGCTTTAATTGAAATACTCTTCATTACGTCAGACATGTAATTACTTACCACATCTTTAGCGACAGGATGATTATGATAAGCTCCTCCAACCAAAACTTTAAGACAATCTTTGTCATCAATAAGTCCAACTACCTCGCCTTTTTCATTAAGTACTGGCGCCCCGGTTATTTTGTGTTTGAGAAGCGAATCAATAACTTTACTTATTTCAGTATCTGGTTTGAAAGTGATTAAATGTTTTACCATATAATCAGTTATTGGAGGCGCATCAAGGCCTCTGTTTTTGGCATCTGTTTCAATAGATTTTTGCTGGAAATTTTTCATAACTTAAATGTTGAGGTTAATAAATAATTATTGGTGAAGCTTAATTTTGATACAAACCACTCCAATTAAGCATAACAGTTTAGTAATATAACAATAAGACGTGAAATACTTTAATTTTTTCTTTAAATTATTTTAATGAAAAATGCCTTCGCATTCAAACTATCAAAAATTTATAACATTCTTATTTATATTCCTTTATATATTGCTTAGCAACTCTTCCTTTATTGTAATTTAATCTTCGCTTTAAAATAAATTACGGCTACAAAATCTGCCATGTTATTTTTTTTCAATCCATTGATATTATTTTCCAATTGTATTTCTGACACAATGATGTTCATAAAACACACAGAATTTATACTGCAAACCGCAAATGGATAGGTGCTTTTAGATTATTTTTAATTTTCCATCAGAATTAAAAGTATTTCGATTCACATAAAATTGAAGTTCTTTTTGACCCTAATTCCATTTACTTTTATTCAAACTATATCCTATTAAGTGATACCGCAAATTCAAAGTTGAGCAATCGAATTCATCGTTACTCACTAAAGGTAGGACAAAGACTTTACAATTGCAATACCAAAAAAAAGATAAAAGACAATAAAAAAGATTTCGCTATTATTTTTACCATTAATATTCAGAAAAAAATTAAAATGATATTTTTGGTTTTACAGCGCGGTTTCTTTAATTTTCTATATTAGCGTATTAATCATAAAATTTTACAGATATAAAGACAAAAATTGATCTTTATAATAAGAAAAATCAATAAAATATGAAATTCTATATTAGTATATTTTTATTATTCAGCTGCACTTGCTTCTTAGTTAGCCAAGATAGAATGCTTGAAGCACAATCTCAAGTTGTGACTACACACCAAACGACAGTTAAAGGAAAAGCCTTTCCTTACAAGGCGACGACAGGTACTCAGCCAGTTTGGAATGAGGCGGGAAAAGTAACAGCTTCTTTATTTTATACTTATTATGAGAGAACGGACATAAAAGATAATACGAACAGACCCTTATTGATTTCGTTCAATGGAGGACCAGGTTCTGCTTCAGTATGGATGCATATTGCATACACAGGCCCTCGAGTGCTTAAAATTGATGATGAGGGCTACCCCATCCAGCCTTATGGAATAAATGAAAATCCATTTTCAGTATTGGATGTTGCTGATATTGTATATGTAAATCCTGTAAATACTGGATATTCTAGGATTTTGGATAAAGATGCAGACAAAAAAGATTTTTTTGGTGTAAATGCAGACATAAAATATCTAGCAGAATGGATTAATACTTTCGTGACACGTGCGAACAGATGGTCTTCACCAAAATATCTTATTGGTGAAAGTTATGGAACGACAAGAGTTTCAGGTCTTGCTTTAGAATTACAGAATAGCCAATGGATGTACCTTAATGGTGTAATCTTAGTTTCACCCACTGATTTGGGCATAAAAAGAGATGGTCCAGTTGAAGCTGGTAACAGACTACCATATTTTGCTGCTGCTGCTTGGTATCACAATAAACTTGCACCAGAGTTACAAAACATGGAGCTTGAAGATATGCTAGTAGGAGCAGAAAATTATGCTATCAATTCCTTAATTCCAGCTATAACTAAAGGTGGTTTTCTTGATCCTTCCGAAAGAGATAAAGTCGCAGAGAAAATGGCATATTATTCTGGAATTTCTAAAAAATCTATTCTTCAGAATAATCTTGATGTTTCAACTTCATTTTTTTGGAAAGAATTGTTAAGAGAAGAAGGAAACACTGTAGGGAGATTAGATTCGAGGTATAAAGGTATGGACAAAATGGATGCTGGAATGGGACCCGATTACAATTCAGAACTTACTTCATGGTTACATTCTTTCACCCCTGCTATAAATTACTATATCAAAAATCATTTGAAATATGAAACGGATATAAAGTACAATATGTTTGGTTCTGTAAGACCTTGGGATAGATCTGGTGATGAAACTGGAGAAAATCTTAGACAAGCAATGGCTCAAAATCCATATTTGAATGTTATGATTCAATCTGGATATTTTGACGGTGCAACTACCTATTTTAATGCAAAATATAGCATGTGGCAAATTGATCCTTCAGGCAGATTAAAAGACAGATTAAGCTTTAAGGGATATAGAAGCGGCCATATGATGTATCTCAGAAAGCAAGATTTAGAAACTGCAAACGAAGACATCCGGACATTCATCAAAAATACCTTGCCAGGCGAAGGAGTACCTGCAAAATATTAAGTAAAATTGGATGGTCGAACAAGGAATATAGGAAGTTTATTATTAACAGTAATTTCATTATGCCTGCTTATTCCTGGTCTCATTTTACCAATATTAAGTATTGATATTGGCGCACAAATTCCAATTTTAGGAGAAATTAGTTTGCATAGCACAAAACAAAGTATTGTTCAGACCATTCAAAGTTTGCATGAAAATGGAAATGATTTAGTTGCTTTTTTGATCCTATTTTTTAGTGTTATTATCCCTTTTATTAAAGCTTCTCTAATAATTTCTGCAACATTTATCAAATACCAAAAAGTTAAAATTAAAATTCAGAAATTTTTAGGTTTAATTGGTAAATGGTCAATGGCTGATGTCTTTATAGTTGGTTTGTTTGTAGCTTTTCTTTCCACTTCTTCAGAAGATAATATTTCAGCTCATTTGCATTCTGGATTTTATTATTTTTTGAGTTATTGTATAATTTCCATTCTTGCCTTTCAATTGTATGATCCAAATAAATATTAAATTAATTGGAATAGAATAGCTGCTATTCGGTATTATGGTAAGAGAAACTAGTTTATTCTGTCCTCAAAATATTAAAAGTGATCAATAATAACATTGTCACTTTTAATATTTTTTATATTTTACATTTTTTACTGATAATTTAGCACCCTTATCACATGATTTTTATTAATAAAACTATATTTTTTTCCATTTTACTTTTCATTTGCAACAAATCCTTTTCACAAATTAAAATTTCAGGAATTGCTTTCCCTGTAACGATCAAAGAAGGCGAATTTGTTCCTTTTGAGGCAATATTAGAAGGTGAATCATCAAGTTATTTAACTTTCAAATGGAACTTTGGTGATGGAGAAGAAAAAAGTAATTTGGAACAAACCACAACGAAACACGCATATAAGGTTGCCGGAAATTACACCGTTAATTTAATTTTAGAACAAGATAGCAAAAGTGTTTCCCAGTTTTCTATATCAATCAAAGTTGATAATAAAAATCCTGAAATTCTATATTTACATGGAGAAGAATCAGAAGTAACCAAAAGATTTGTAAATTTTCATGCCGCAGGCTATGACGGTGGAAATGATAAACTTAGTTATTTCTGGGACTTCGGAGATGGAGCTGTAGAAAATGGATTAAATCTATCAGACATTTCCCATACTTACAAGAAAAAAGGGGTTTATACTGTCAAACTTACATTAGAGGACAACTATGGAGGAAGTGATTATAAAACAATTATTATTTCTGTCGATAACGATTGGTATGGTACTATTTCAGGAGGGCAAAATCACAGCCTTTCAGGCGGTGCCAGCTTGTTCTATCAAAATAAATACGATGAGAAAAGTGGAAAAAAAGTAAGGTGTTTCAAGGCTATACTTTTTTATGATGACGATCATCACACCCTTATCCGCCTAGCTATACAAGATAATTCCCCTTTGACAAACAATATTCATAAATTTAATTTAGGCCTTGATGGCGGAATGTTTTACAACTACCCACCTCCTGCTTATCCTAACCAAAAAGCAATTTTTATGTTTATGGACATTGCAGAAGGAGGCCAAAAAGGAGAAATGTCTATTGATCAACTAATCAAAATTATTCCAGGAAAAACAACTGAAGACGATTGGAAAAAAAATATAAATTACGATATGGTTGGTGGTAGTTTGAAATTAGACCCTTTGTATGATAATACCATACGTGGGTCATTCAATCTGACATTGGCAGGTGGGAAGGACGTTCAGCCTGTTACCGTTTCAGGTCAGTTTAATTTTTCGATGAGTGAATTTTCATACAATCAAATTCAAGAAGATGGCTGTGAGATTCCTGTGGATAAAATTACTATTCTTGACCACTCATTCAAAAATTCAAATGAAAATGTAGCCGTTGATTTTCCTTGTATTGAAGTATCGTTTTCCGATCAAGTTACATTGGAATCCATAACTCAAAATGTACAATTAGGGTATCCTGATAAGGCTGGATTATTCATTGAAGAAAGCATCTCTTTTGAACAATTAGACGGGAATAGATGGAATATTAAACCAAATTATGACTTAAGAAAGGGAGTAATTTATGAAGTGCGGTTAAAAGGCGGTTTTGATGGGATTTTAAGTTCTGCTGGAAATGTTTTAGATAAAGACTATAAATTGACCTTTAACACAGAAGTAGATTTGAACGTTCCACGAATTAGAGTTTACCAGACCATAGAAGATAAACCTTTGGTAAAAGATAAGGACGCAATGATTAGAATACAAGTTGATTGGGAGCAACCATCGGGAGTGGCCGAAAGTCATATAGTCAATCAATTTTCTGGAAAACTTATTGTTAAAAATGCAACAGGCAAAATAATTGCACCTGAAAAATCTTCAGTACTCTTCAAAAATTCAAACTTATTCACTCTAGAAGAACGCAGGCAAGCTAAAAATGCAATCGAAATTTATGGGTGGAGACCAACATCTCTGGATGGAAATGAAATATCAATTGAAATTTATCCAAGGAATTCACAATGTGAACCTGATCCTCAAATCTTTAATCACGATATAAATCACTATGGTAAAAACCATCAATTAAAAGTAGAATATCAATTCCTTAAAGTTGGGAAATGGAAAAATGGTATACCTGAAGATGATGTTATGGTTGTACAGGATATGATGAAATATGCAGAAAATTATTGTTATCAAATATATCCAATTAAAGATATAAAGATGATTAACAAAGGTCCTTATGAATTCGATTTGTTTGCAGTTGAAACGGATACGGTTACACATGAAACGATGGATCAAATACTTGAGCCCTATTACTTTCAAAGTACATTTAGATCAGATGCCGATGTTTTCATTCTTATTTATCCTTTCATAATAAGTGGACAAAGAGCATCTTATAAATCTAAATATGCGGAGGAATATCCCTATAATTGGCTAACACCAAGGCGGATCATTGAATTAGAATTTACTGACCGCCATTTACCACGACCCTCTGTAGCGCATGAGATTGGGCATTCTCTTGGCCTGCATCATGTACCGAATGTTAGCTCAAGAGCGGAACGTGCTTCTTCAGCGGAACGCCCATTGAATTATTGGTTAACTGACAAATCACATCTGCATATACATGGTTTTCGAATTTCTGGTTCACGTGGTTTAAATCGAAATTGTGACGAACTTGATGTGGAGAATTCAAATTTGATGAATTACATGTTTCCGCACCTAATTAATGTTTTTGTTGAAAATTCCTGGATTACGAATTTGCAATATGATTCTGTTAAAATGCATTTAGATACTTGGTATGCAAAATATAGCATGAATGAATCTTTGCTTTATGATTCTAGATATTGGGTATCCTTAAATAAGCCAATTCCAGTTAATAAATTTAAAAATATTGCTATTAGTGGTCAAATGAATAACAATAATAAATTAAAAATTGGGACCGTAATGTATGCTGAAGGATCACAAGATATTATACCTGAAATTAATGGCAAATATATTTCTCGGTGTGTGGATAAAAATGGAAATGTCATCGGAAAAAGTAGTTTTTCGCTTCAAGAAAATATTCCAAATTGTACTAATTCAAATCTAAATAGTCCACAAATTTTTGGAACAATTATTCGTATCCCGGAATTTGCTGTTCCTTTCAAAATTGAAATTCTCGAAGGCAATAAAATAGTGAGCGAATTCAAAATTTCTACTACATCCCCATCTGTGAATTTTGATAGTAAATTAAGTTTAGATTCAATATCTAATAATTATAAAATCAAATGGACAGGAATTGATATGGATAGTGAAAAATTGACATATACATTGCATTACAGTCCTAATGGTGTCGATTCATGGCAGAGTATAATAACTACCTTTTCAACAGAATACGAGTTCGATCCAAGAAATCTTGTGTCTGGCGAAGCTCCTGCACTAAAAATTATTGCTAACGATGGATTTAATACTGCTGAAGATATTATTCCAGTTAGATTAAATTTTCCACTTACAATTAAAGATTATGGCCCAAAAAATCAATCTGATGATTTTGATGAAATTTATTTAAGTTTTTCAAACCCTATCACACCTCCTCAATCCATTGAGAAATATATTCAACTTTTTGCGGATACCAAATCTGGAGAATCTGAAAATATTGGGTTTTCTGCTCGATTTGAAGATGATTATCGGAAAATCATAATTCAGCCATACTTTCCATTAAAAGATTCACAAGAATATGTGATTAAATATGGTTACCTAACAATCCCAGATGAAAATGCCCAAGTTGAAAGCGAAGATCTTTTTTCACAAATCGAAAATATTTTTAAAAGAGGCACTCAAAAACAAAAGAGAACAGAGAATGAACAAGATGAATCATCAAATCACGTTGAAACTCCGGAAGAGTTCTTTAGAGACATTTTTGGTCTAAAAAAGAAAAATACTAAAGCCTCAAATAAAAAAGCAGCTAACGAAAAAGCAAAAGAAGATTCTATTCAAATAGTAGAACAAAACTATTTCTTGCAAGACGTTTATGGTAATTATTTAGAAAAAAAGCACTCTTGGAAATTTGAATATTGAAAATATTACAATTTTAATGATCTAAGTACTCCAATTACCTACAAAAGATCCTCCAAATTTAGTCGTAGAAGTACTTTAAATTACTAGTTTAAAGTTTTTCAATGAATTTTAAAAAATTTATTCCAATTGAAAGATGGTAATGGCAAAATTTATGATTTAGTAACCAACTTCAGGGAAATGGAAGCATATTTGTTTATGGAATTAGCGAAAATGGTAAAAAGCTTATTACAGGATTGAAAAATTACGTCAAAATCAAAATTTCTAAAATTATAAGGAGATTTAGATAAATGGTCAATGGCTGATGTCTTTATAGTTGGTTTGTTTGTAGCTTTTCTTTCCACTTCTTCAGAAGATAATATTTCAGCCAATTTGCACGCTGGATTTTATTATTTTTTGAGTTATTGTATAATTTCCATTCTTGCCTTTCAATTGTATGATCCATTGTAGAGAAGAAGGGCGAAATTCATTAAAGATTTCTGACAATTTTTTCAAATATTTGATAGGATAATTCTAATTTAAAACTGATAATAATTTTTAAATGATTTTAAAAAGTTTTAAATTTTATTGAATAAATTTGAAACAATGGTTAAAAGATTGGCAAATAATTATGCACTATTGATAAAATACAAAAAATAAAGTCATGGAGCTATACGGCCAAACAGATAAAAGTTATCCCCAGAAAATAACAATCCATGCAATTGAAATTTTACTATTGTGGTTGTCTTACTGGATTTTGTTTCAAAATGGTGGCGATTGGATTGAACAATTCATTAAAATTAAAAATGTTACGGAAAACTCGGTTGAAAGGCGAGCAATAATTTTCATTTTCAATATTCTAATTTTTTTAAGGCTTGCATATATGATGATTTTTCTTTTAAAAAGAAAAATTCCTTGGGAAGAGAGTATAAGTGTTCCTTTAGCATTTGCAGTCTATTATATTGGTTTTTCGTTATTTGTATTGCCAATTTCTCATTCTTTAGACTATGTTGATTATTTAGCAATTGTTTTGTTTGTAATAGGTTGCATTTTGAACAGCGGCGGAGAAATTTTAAGAAATAAATGGAAAGAACAACCCGAAAATAAAGGTAAAATCTATACTAAAGGATTTTTCAGATATTCAAGACATATCAATTATTTTGGTGACATTTTATGGGTAACAGCATATGCAATAGTTACCAGAAACGTATATTCAGCTTTTATTCCAGTGCTTATTTTTTTCTTTTTTGCATTTTATAATGCTCCAATGCTTGACAAATATCTAAAAAGCAGATATGGGAAGGAATACGAATCTTATGAAAAAAGTACAAAAATGTTGATTCCATTTATTTATTGAAATTTTTAAAGCATTGCCCAATCTTGACTTCACGTTCTTCTACTTAAACTTATTCAAATTAAATTCCAATTGAATAAAAAAGAAATGCCCAAAAAACCCAATAATCCTTCATAATATCTTATATTTCTTCACAAACATTTAAACTAAGAATAAAATGAAAAATACATTAATCCTATTTGCAGCATTCATTTGCTTAAGCATAACTTCTTTTGGTCAAAATAAAGTCCTAAATATTATTGCCATAGGTGCACATCCTGATGATTGTGATGCAAAATTTGGCGGAACTGCTGCATTATTTGCTAAAATGGGTCATAATGTTAAGTTTCTTGCATTAACTAGCGGTGATGCAGGTCATCAAAGCCAAGGTGGAGGTGCATTAGGAAATAGAAGAAGAGCTGAAGCAGCAGAAGCAGCTAAAAGATTAGGAATAGCCGAATACGAAACGCTTGATAATCACGATGGTGAGCTCGAACCTACTTTGCAAGTAAGACAACAAGTCATCAGAAAAATTAGAGAATGGGATGCGGACATTGTTTTAGGGCTAAGGACCAATGATTATCATCCCGATCATAGAAATGCTGGTAAAGCGGTTATGGATGCTTCGTATATGGTTATTGTACCTAATGTATGTCCAGATACACCACCTTTGAGAAAAAATCCATTATTCTTATACATGGAGGATCATTTTCAAAAACCTTATCCTCATGAACCCAATATCGTTATAGACATTAGCTCAGTTATTGAATTGAAAATTGACGCTTTAGATGCGCACGAATCCCAAATGTATGAATGGGGACCATGGACTGAAGGCGTTGATGAAGCAAATGTTCCAAAAGGAAAAAAAGAACGTAGAGCATGGTTGGCAGATTCTGTTAAGAGCAATCCCGGTAAAATGCTTGATACACGGAGAGCTTCACTTGAAAAATGGTACGGAAAAGAAGCTGCAGATAAAGCTCTATTTGTAGAAGCTTTTGAAATTGCTGAATATGGAATGCAACCTACGGAACAACAATTACTCAATTTTTTTCCAATGATTAAAGTCATTAAGCCATAAATAAATGAAAAAAAATAACTTTATAATTGGAATTATCATTTTAACCTTCTTTGTCATTTCTTTTTTGACAAATATCATTGGACCTTTAGTTCCGGATATTATTGAGAGTTTTGATCTAAGTTTGACCTTAGTGGCACTCCTTCCTTTCGCTTTTTTTATTGCATATGGTGTAATGTCGATTCCTTCAGGAATTCTTGTCGAGAAATACGGTGAAAAGAAAATCATGGTATTGGCTTTTTTAATTTCCTTTTTAGGTGCTTTTTGGTTTGCCTGGAAACCATCGTATATAGCATACCTATTTTCATTATTTTTTATTGGGTCTGGAATGGCGATGTTGCAAGTAGCAATAAATCCATTATTAAGAGTTGCTGGAGGAGAAAAACATTTCGCATTTAACTCAGTTTTAGCACAATTATTTTTCGGTCTTGCATCTTTTCTCAGCCCATTATTTTACTCATACATTGTTATAAATATGGCCAAAACAGGAGAATCTAATTTAGTTAAATCCGTTTTTGCCAATCTTGTTCCAGCTGATATTTCTTGGATCTCTTTGTATTGGGTTTTTGCTATAATTTCTTTAGCAATGGTTTTTATCATTGGTTTTGTAAAATTTCCTTCCGTAGAGAGGAACGAAGACGAAAAAGTAGGTGCTATAAAAAGTCATATTGATCTTTTGAAGCAACCAATGGTATTGCTTTATTTTTTTGGAATTTTTGCATATGTGGGCACAGAACAAGGAGTAGCAAATTGGATGTCAGAATTTTTACAAACTTACCATGGGGTTGATCCGCAAACTACTGGGGCAACCACTATATCACTGTTTTGGGGATTAATGACTGCGGGGACTGTGCTTGGTTTGGTTTTATTAAAGTTTATGGATAGTAGAAAAGTACTTATTGGCTTTACTGCAGCTGCAATGATTTCATTACTAATAAGTTTGGTTGGAACAAAAGAAATCGCTTTAATTGGGTTTCCAATGGTTGGTTTTTTTGCATCTGTTATGTGGTCAATCTTAATTTCACTTGCATTGAATTCAGTTTCTTCACATCATGGTTCTTTTTCAGGAATATTAGTAACAGGTATTGCTGGAGGAGCCTTTGTTCCTTTAATTGTTGGGTATTTAGGCGACACTTTTGGGTTAAAGATTGCTATGTACTTTTTATTTATCACATTAACCTATATTCTCAGTATTGGATTCTGGTCCAAGCCATTAATCAATAATGAAATTATTGGCAAAAAAGAACATTGAATAAATGCTTCAAAAGAAAAATATTGTCCCGACCGATTCTGTTATTGGGGTTGATTTAGGTGGAACTAAAATTCTTGCTTGCAATATTAAAAATGGCAAAATTATTAATAGCCACCAAGTTGGGGTACCTAAAAATGGAACTCAAGTAGATGTATTGAGCGCACTCTATGAATGCATTGACAAAGTGATAGATGAATCGACAATAGGCATTGGAATTGGTGTACCTAGTGTTGTTGATATTAAATTAGGTATTGTTTACGACGTGCAAAATATAGTTTCCTGGAAAAAAGTTTACCTTAAAGATCTTTTATTCGAAAGGTATCAAATTGAAGTTTTTGTGAATAATGATGCAAATTGTTTTGCGATTGGCGAAAAATATTTTGGGGAAGGCAAAAATTATCAAAACATTGCAGCTGTAATAACTGGAACTGGAATGGCAGCTGGACTTGTAATAAACGACAAATTATACAATGGCTTCAATTGTGGAGCTGGAGAATTCGGAATGATTCCATATTTGGATCACAATTATGAATATTATGCAAGTGGTCAATTTTTTGAAAACATTCACAGAACAAATGGTCAAGATGTTTACCAAGCTGCTAAAAAAAATGACAAAAAAGCCATTAATATTTTTAGAGAATATGGAAACCATTTAGGCAATGCTTTGAATGCAATATTATACTCAATTGATCCTGAAGTTATTATACTTGGTGGATCAGTTAGTAAGGGGTTTGAATTTTACAAATCATCCATGTGGGAAACTATACATACCCTAGCCTATTCTACTATTTCAGAAAATATCACTATTAGAGTTTCTGCAAACCCAAAAATTGCTGTTTTGGGTGCTGCAGCCTTGTATTTTGACTCGAAGCAGATTAAAATGAAAGTTTAAGAATTTTTAATTGTGGATCACCACTTAGTTTTTTGTTTTAATTCTGATGCTTCATTTTAAGCCTTTTTATTTTCTAATTTGCTCAGAATAATATGCCTTCATTTTTAGCTTTTAGAGTATATTTGAACGAAATAAAGATTCAATTCAAATATGGAAGTAAGCAATGTTAGAGTAGAAGTGATGAAAACGATTGAAAAATCAATGGAAGAATTGTTAGCACAGTATCTCAAACCGATCGATACCAATTGGCAACCCTCAGATTTCCTGCCCGATTCATCAAGTGCAAATTTTCATGAAGAAGTGAGAGAAATTCAAGGTATTGCTCGTGAAATGGATTATGATTTATTTGCCGTCTTAATTGGCGATACTATCACCGAAGAAGCATTACCTACTTATGAGTCATGGTTAATGAGTGTGCAAGGAATTGACCAGGAAAATAGAATTGGATGGACGCAATGGGTAAGAGCATGGACTGCAGAAGAAAATAGACATGGTGATTTATTGAATAAATATTTGTATTTATCTGGAAGGGTAAACATGAGAGCCATGGAAGTTTCTACACAACATCTTCTAAACGATGGGTTTGATATTCAAACTGGCAATGACCCATATCGAAACTTTGTATATACCAGTTTTCAGGAATTAGCTACAAATGTATCTCATAGAAGAGTTGCGACACTTTCTAAACAATCTGGGAATACACTTTTAGCAAAAATGTGCGGTGTGATTGCAGCTGATGAAGCTAGGCACGCTAAAGCTTATCAAGATTTTATTAGGCGTATTTTCGAATTGGATCCAAGCGAAATGATGTTAGCTTTCGAGGATATGATGAGAAAAAAAATAGTAATGCCAGCACATTTTTTGAGAGAAACTGGCGGAAAAATAGGAGATCTATTTACTCACTTTTCAGATGCAGCTCAAAGACAAATGGTTTATACTACCCAAGATTATATTGACATCCTAAAGTTTTTAATCAAAGACTGGGACATCAGCAATATTGGAAGTTTAAATGATTCAGCAGAAAAAGCTAGAGATTATTTAATGGCACTTCCTGATCGTTTATTCAGAATCTCTGAAAGAATAAAAGTTCCTGAAAAACAATACCAGTTTCAATGGATCGGCATATAAGCAATATCAGATTTTAAAACATTTCTTCACAAGGTCATTTTTAATATATTTTGATGAAATATATTTTATTGTTGTCATTAATTTTGTTTTCGCAAGTTGTTTTTAGTCAATTGACCAGTTCCAACTTACCAATAATTAAAATCAATACAAATGGAAAAGCAATTTTCAACGATCCCAAAACAAAAGCAGAAATAGGAATCATTTATAATGGTCAAGGGAAATTGAATTATTTAACTGATCCTCCAAATGAATATAAAGGATATTGTGGCATAGAAATAAGAGGCGAATCCTCTCAATCTTTTAGTAAAAAATCTTATTTGTTTGAGTTTTGGGATTCATTAGGCAACGATATGGACACTAGTTTTCTGAATTTTCCACCAGAAGAAGACTTCATTTTGTATGGCCCGTTTTCAGACAAATCATTGCTTAATAATGTATTGGCGATGAAACTTGGCAACGATCTTGGCCAATATGCGAGTCGGACTAGATTCGTGGAATTGATTATAAATAATGAATATCTTGGTTTGTATGTTGTCATGGAAAAAATAAAGCGCAATAAAAACAGAGTTGATATAGCAAAATTAGAATCCGACGAAATTGAAGGTGATGATTTAACAGGTGGTTATATTGTCAGAATTGATAAAGGCATTTACCAGGGATGGGAATCAAAGTACAGTGTCTACAATGCTAATCAGAAACTTTTTTTCCAATACTATTATCCTGATCAGAATAATTTAAGAACGGAACAAAAGCTTTATATTAAAAAATACATGGATGATTTTGAAGAAGCTATTGCTTCATATGATTATACAAATTCTTCTGGCAAAAGATATACCGATTATATTAATGTGCGATCATTTGTTGATAATTTTATAATTAATGAATTAAGTAAAAATGTTGATGCTTATAGGTTAAGCACCTATTTCCATAAAGATAAAAATAGCAAAGGTGGAAAACTTTCTGCTGGTCCATTGTGGGATTTTAATTTATCTTTTGGCAATGCTGATTATTGTGCAGGGGATGATATTAATGGTTGGGAATATTACCAATGTCCAGGTTACAGCCCTTTTTGGTGGGACAAAATGTTGAAAGATGATTTCTTTACTTCAGCACTAAAATGCAGATGGGAAAGCTTAAGAAAAGATATTTTGCAAACTGACACAATCCATGCCTTTTTAGATTCCATGACTGTAGAAATCCAGGATGCGCAAATTAGAAATTTCCAAAAATGGCCTATTTTAGGTACCTACATATGGCCAAATCCCTATTATTATTCACAGGCACAAAATCATGAAGCCATCATGAGTATTATGAAAGGAAGATTAAAAAATAGAGCGATTTGGCTTGATTTAAATATGCCTGGCATTGCTGAAAATTGTGCTTATTATGATGAATTTGATTCCCTTAGTAAAATAGATTTTGTAGCAGATGCTAAAGAATTTCTTGTCAATATTTATCCTAATCCAACATCAGGAGAAATAAATATTGAGAGTGAGCATATTATTAGTAATGTAATGATTTATAATATATTAGGTCAAGTGATCTTAACCAAAAACATAGGCAGCAATTTTGCCAATTTTCAATTACCAATAGAAATAAACCCTGGAACTTACTTAATTAGTATTCAATTAGGAGGTGAAATAATTACAAAATCATTAATTCTGAAATAAAATGAAACATAATATCAAATCAATCCGAACGTTTATTGGAGCAAAAAACTTTAAAGAATCCCGAAATTTTTATACTCTGATAGGCTTTGAAGAATCTGTAATTTCAGATAGCTTTTCATACTTTCAGGCTGAAGGTTTTGGTTTCTATTTACAGGATTATTATGTAAAAAAATGGATAAACAATTCTATGATTTTTCTTGAAGTAGATAATGTAGAAAGATATTTGAGTGAACTGACCAGCTTAGAATTAAATAAAAAATTTAAAAACGTAAGGTTAACACCAATTAAAAATGAAGATTGGGGCAAGGAATTTTTCATGCACGATCCATCAGGTATTTTGTGGCATTTTGGCGAATTCAAAAATTGAAAATATGCTAAAATTTAGGAATTTTGGAGCAATAGGAGCTTTGCTTGATGAATATGAGAAAGCAATTGATGAACTAAACAATTTAATTTCAGGAATTAGTGCCGATGAATTAGTTAAGGTCGTAGATTCCAAAACTAAAGATTCAAATTGCGTTTCTATTCAATCCATTTTGACGCATGTAGAGCAGGCTTGTTACAATTATATTATTGAAATGAGAATTTCATTGGGCGAACAATGTGATTATTCAGGAAAAGTATACCGCAATTCTTGTGAAGATTATTCCAGAGCATTATGCCTTGCATTTCAAAGCAATGAAATCTTTATTGCAGATTATCCAAACTTGATTCTTGAAGAACATGATGAATCAAAAAAAATAAAAGTTCGTTGGGGACAGAAATATGACTTTGAACAACTTTTCGAACATGCAATTGTCCATATATTAAGGCATAGAAGGCAAATCCATAGATTCCTATTAAAAATAAGGTCATAATTACAAAATCGTGGAGGATATAAAAGATAAAAATGATATAGTCTTATTGGTGAACAACTTTTACAAAAAAGCTTTATCTGATCTGAAAATTGGCTATATTTTCACCGACGTGGTAAAAATCAATTTCGAATTGCATATGCCTAAAATGTATGATTTTTGGTCCTCTATTTTACTTGATGAAATTAGTTACAAAGGCAATCCAATATTAACTCATATCCATTTGAATAAAAAAGAAAGTCTATCAGAAGTCCATTTTGAAGTTTGGTTATCCCTTTGGGAGTCAACAGTAAACAGTTTATTTATAGGGCCAAAAGCAACAGAAGCCATTCAAAAATCTAAAAACATTGCTGGTTTGATGCAATATAAAATTAAACAAAGCTTAAATAAAAACAATATTCTTTAGCAAGAGTTTTGAATCCTAAATTCAGTTATTTATTTTTCTTTTCTTTGCCGAAAATATCCTTTTTATCCTTGCCTAAAATCTGAACTGGTCTAGGAGCAACATCGTAAGTATGACTAAATAATTTTTCTTCATAAACCCATTTTCCTTCTTCGAATTGATAACCCTCATACGTACCATCAGGAACCAAAGTAGGACCTTGGCCAGGTAATTGTCCGATTACTTGCATTAGATGATCATGAACAACCATTTGCATATCCGAATTATAATTCAAAGACAAAACGGCGTCCACAGAATATTTAAAAACTACCCTGCTTTTGATTATATTTCTTGATCCTGCTTGAGGAAAGACAAAACTTTCCTTTCCTAATATTGGCGAACCATCTTCTGCAAAAGAAAGACAATCAAAAGATTTAAATTTTGTAAATTTATCCAATTGTCGATAAGAAAATATATAATACTGATTGCCCATTTCTATTAAGTTATAATACAAACCACCCAACCATTCTTGATCATTCAATTCAATAAATTCGATATCACTTAAACTTGAAAGGGCATCGTGCAATTCGAAAGTTTGATTTTTATGGTTGATTAAGAATCCGTAATATTCAAATTTATTATCCCCCTTATCAACTTGCCAACTCAAAAGCTTAAATGTGGATAATGAATCACTAAGGACACTTAACTCAGGGATTGACTTGAAATCATAATCAAATGCGTTAGGTTCCTGTAACAATATTTTGATATCAGTATAAAAATGATCAAATGCTATTCCTCTAGTTTGGGGTGAATTTGCATTTACCATTACATCACTCCAAAATGACAAAGGTAAATTGCTTTGTGCTTGAAGAGAAAAATTTAAAAACAAGAAAAATAGAATAGCTCTGAAACTCATTTTTTGTTTTTTTGAAATTAAGTTAATTACTATACTTCAATAATTTAACCAAAAATTTCTATCAAAATCAAAACGAGTTAAAATATATAATGAGTATAAAAAGCAAGAAAAAAATTAAACAATTATTTTGAATTTGCAGATTCAATATGAGATAGAATTTTTAAATAATCTGGTCTATCTGCAACAGACTCATGAATGAAACTATAGGTAATTTTTCCATCTTCTATTAGAAATAAGCCTGGCATTTGAAATCCATCTCCTAATTGTTTCCAGCTTATTCCATTGCCTTTCAAAATTGAAGCATCAAAACCACGAACCCAAGTTTTGAATCCAAACAATTGGCTAAAAGTACCTTTTAAAAGATTAAATTCTTGGTAAAAATCACAATTGGGATCTTTTACCCATTTAGGATCTTTCAAATTGTACTTCTGAAAATATTGTTCCGCTGTTTCTTTATCTGACATGTGAACAAAAACTAAATCTCCACCTTTTTCAACTATTTCATTTTTTAATTTAGATAGATCTTGTAATGCTTCTCTGCAAAATATGCATCCAAAATGCCTCAAAAAAACTAAAAGCAAAGGTTTTTTATGGGATAGTTCCAAAACAGAATCACCTTGATCTGTCCTCATTTTTTCAAGGACATTATTAGAGATTTCTAAATCCAATATTAAAAATTTTAAGTTAAGGGAGCTAAATATTTAGCCCCCTTCAAATATTTACATTTTCTTGAAAACTTCAATTACTTCTCCAACTGCAATAGCTGAAGATTGCATCAATTCCATTTCTGCATCGTTCAGCTTCAATTCTATTATTTGTTTGATTCCACCTTTACCTAACTTTACTGGAACTCCTAAAAATATGTCATTTAGTCCATATTCACCATTTAATAACGCACAACAAGGCAATATGCGGTCTTCATCTCTTACAATTGAGGCAACCATTTGAGCAGCTGCTGCTCCCGGCGCATACCATGCAGAAGTACCCATCAACTTAACAAGTTCTCCCCCTCCAGATTTGGTTCTATCCACAATGGCAGTTAATTTCTCGTCATCAATCAATTCGGTAACTGGGATACCAGCTATGGTGGTATAACGTGGTAGAGGAACCATCGTGTCACCATGACCACCTAGCAACATAGCCTGAATATCCTTAGGTGAAATTTTCAACTCCATTGCTAAAAATGCTCTGTATCTAGCTGTGTCTAATATTCCTGCCATTCCAAAAACTCTATTACTTGGCAATCCAGAAGCTTTATGAACAGCATAAGTCATCACATCTAGTGGATTCGACACAACAATAATAATTGGATTTTTTGAATACTGTATGATTGAAGTTGTAACAGACGTTACAATGTTGGCATTCGTAGAAATTAAATCATCTCTGCTCATACCAGGTCGTCTTGGAATACCTGCTGTAATAACTACTATATCAGAATCTGCAGTATCTGCATAATCTTCAGTTCCAATAATTCTAGTGCTGTATTCATCAATTGGCGCTTGTTGAAAACTATCTAAAGCTTTTCCTCTGGCGAGGTCGCCTTTTATATCAATTAATACTATTTCTCTTACGATGTCCATATGTGCCAGAACATTTGCAACCGTTGCACCGACATTACCAGCACCTACTACAGTAACTTTACTCATTTGAATTATATTTAAATTTTATAATAATCTTTCTATTTAGGTTACAAATGTATTATATATTTCTTAGATATAAAAAGTATTATCAAGGTATAATGATACTTATATTCTAAATTAAATGAGACACACAATTAATTAAAAATTTGTGGACTCAACACTAATTTATGACATACAACTAAAATAAATGACTCCTAGAATTCATTATATATAAATTGTTTTTATAAAGCATAGATTTATATTTGTACTTATGAAGAATTTTATTTTTACTCTTTTATTTTTAGGCACTTTAAATATTAGCCATTTACTTAGTCAGGACTTGATTTGTGCAAGTACTTTTACGGAAGATCAAAAATCCATTTTGATTGACAATAAATCAAAAATGAATCAATCGCATGAAAGAACTGATATATTGATTTATGTGCCTATTGTCTTTCATTTGATTGGGGAAGCAGACGGTGCTGGAAGAGTACCATTTGAAGCAATTATGGACCAACTATGTGAATTAAATGCTGTTTTTGCTAGGTTTGGATATAAATTTTACATGAAAAATGGTGAAATTCAAGAAGTTAACAACAATACGATGTATTTTATGGCTTCCTCATCAGCTGGAACTTCCAAATTAGTAAGTCAAAAAAATGAATTTGGAACAAATGCATTAAATGTTTTTGTTACTGAAAATGCAGACAATGGCGGATTGGGACAAACATTAGCCTATTATAGTTTCAATCAAGATTTAATTGTAATGCGCAAGTCTGTAGCTCAAAATGAGACTCAGGATCATTTTGTTTTACCTCATGAAATTGGTCATTTCTTTAGTTTGGACCATACATTTAACGGATGGGATAGAATTCCTTGGGATGGAGAAGAAATTACAGACTCCATATCACCCGGAGGGCAAATAAATGAATTGGCAAACGGAGCAAATTGCAACACAGCTGGAGATTTAATTTGTGATACCCCCGCAGATTATAATTTGGGTTTTGGATGGGATGGTTGTCGTCCTTATGATGGAGGTTGTAAAGATTTAACTGGAAATCTTTTAGATCCTGCTGAAGACAATCTTATGGGTTACTTCATTGGTTGCAACGAATATAAATTTTCAGACGATCAGAAAAAAATTATTGACCAAGATTATTTGTCAAGCAGAAGATCCTACTTGCGTGTTTCTTACGAACCTGCTGATTTAGAAGTAACTGAAAAGGCGAATTTAATAGGTCCTGATGATGGATCTACTATTCCTTTTTTTAATGGAGTAGAGCTGAATTGGAGCCCAGTTGAGAATGCAACACATTATTTTATTGAACTTACACAAGGTTTATTCAAAAAGCGATACATTGTCGAAACCAATAAAATATTTTTGACCGATTTACTACCCGATAAGAATTATAGATGGAGAGTTGTTGGGTACAATGAAGTAAATACTTGTGCCCCATCCTCTGGATTATGGCAGTTTAGAACTGGTAGTTCAACTACGAGTACAAAAGATGAATCATATTCTGAAAAAGATCTAAAAATTTCTCCTAATCCCAGTTTTGGAAATAATATTAGGCTGGACTGGAATTCAGATTACCTTGGAGAATTAAATATAGAGATATTAAGTACTAATGGCAAAATTGTTTTTAAGAACAAAATTGACAAAAATGATGTTATATTATCATACCTTTTGGAGAATTTAAATATAAATAATGGGTTTTACATTTTGAAGCTTAACTTTGGTGATAGAATCCTTACAAAAAAAGTTATAATTAATGATTAAATCCTTTTATAACCTATTTACTATTGTTTTATTCCTTTTAACAAGTTCATTTTCATATGGACAAGAATTAAATTATTGTGGCACTACTCATGTAGATGAAACTTGGTTAAGGTATTTTAACAGCACTAATGCACCGTTTTCAAAAGCTCGAGATTGTGGCATATATGTGCCACTAACGGTCCATGTTGTTGGAAAAGATAACGGAATCGGATATCATCCGTATATTTCTATTTTTAATAGTCTTCTAACATTAAATAAAGATTATGAAGATGCTGGAATTACTTTTTATCTTGCTGGACCATTAAATTATATCAACAATACAGCTTGGTACGATCACTCTTCTTTCAATGTTGGTTCTCAAATGATGAATCAAAATAATATTCCAAACACTATAAATTGTTATATCGTTGATAATGCTGCTGAAAATTGCGGATATCGCGCATATGATGGTAATGCTGTTGCACTAGCTAAATCTTGCACTTCAGCAAACGATCATACTTGGGCTCATGAAATTGGCCATTGGTTAGGTTTACCTCACACCTTCAGAGGTTGGGAGAACACCAATTACAATACTTTGTCTGAAACCCCTTTGAAATTAGGTGGGATACAAGTTGAATTGGTAGATGGATCCAATTGTGCTTCGGCTGGAGATCTTTTTTGCGACACCTCCCCTGATTATTTAAGTTACAGATGGATTTGCAATGAAGAAGCAAAAAGTCCTGATATACTTAAAGATCCAAACGGTGATGATTTTCAAGCTGATGGAAGTTATATCATGGGTTATGCTAGAGATGATTGTCAATCGAAGTTTTCAAATGATCAAAACTTAAGCATGTGCACCTATCTGAAAGAAAAAATTCCAAGTTATGTTACTTATATCAATCCGATTGGTAATGTTAATCCCAATCAGACTATTTTAACATATCCGATAGGTGGTGCATTTGTCGAAAACAATGTGAAATTAAAATGGAGAGAAGATGGAAATGCAACTTTTTATATTGTGGAATATAGCAAAATTTCATCTTTGGGTCTTTCTTCTAAAGAATTGGTTTATGGAAATGAACTTGAATTATTCGGTTTAGATGATGATAAAAATTACTATTGGAGGGTAATAGCAATGAATGAATATGATTTTAATTATCAAAACAAAACAGAAATTGAAAAATTTAACACAGGTGGATTAAGCTCTACTCAAGATTATTATGAAAAGCATCTAAAAATATATCCTAATCCAGTTACTAGCCAAAAGAATTTCACACTTAGTTTAGATTCTCAAAATACAGATGAAATAAACTTGAAAATTTATAATGCACAGGGTCAATTAGCTTATTCAAATGCTTTTTACATTAAAAATGGGGAAAATGAATTGCAAATTGAGATACCTGAATTAGCAAAAGGAATTTACTTTATCAGCGGTGTTGGAAAATCCCATAAATTTCAAGAAAAAATAGTCATTGAATAAGTGTTATTATTTCTTTGCAAATACCTGCAACAAAATCTTATATTTTCTTACTTTTGAGCAAATTAACAATAACATTGTATTATGAATTTACATGAATATCAAGGAAAAAGCCTTTTGGCATCGTATGGAATTAAGATCCAAAGAGGCATTTTGGTAGAAAATGCAAGTGAAATTGAAAGCGCTTACAAAAAATTAAAAGAAGAAACTGGCACTGAATACTGCGTAGTGAAAGCTCAAATTCACGCAGGTGGAAGAGGCAAAGGTGGTGGAGTCAAAGTTGCTAAAAATTATGAGGATACAAAGGTAGCAGCAAACAATATTCTTGGTATGATGTTAAAGACACCTCAAACTGCTGGTGGTCTCAATGGACCTGGTAAATTGGTTCGAAAGATCCTTTTGGCTGAGGACTCTTACGCTCCTGATTTTAGTGCCTGTAAAGAATATTATGTTTCCATATTATTAGACAGAGCATCCAAAAGAAATGTCATTATCTATTCTACTCAAGGAGGTATGGACATTGAAGCAGTAGCTGAAGAAACTCCTCATTTGGTATTTAAGGAATATATTGATCCAGCACATGGGTTACAAGGATTTCAAACAAGGAAAATAGCATTCAATTTGGGGCTTTCTGGAAAAGCATTCAAAGAAATGACTAAGTTTATTTCCAATTTATATAAAGCGTTTTTGGGTTCTGATGCTTCACTTTTTGAAATCAACCCTTGTATGCATTCAGGAAATGATGAAATAATTGCTGTAGATTGCAAAGTGTCTTTGGATGAAAATGCATTGTATCGTCACCCAGACCTTCAAGCAATGAGGGATACTACCGAAGAAGATCCTACTGAAGTAGAAGCAAAAGAATATGGTTTGAATTATGTGAATTTAGACGGAAATGTGGGCTGCATGGTAAATGGTGCTGGCCTAGCTATGGCAACCATGGATATTATTAAATTATCTGGTGGTTCTCCTGCAAATTTCTTGGATGTAGGGGGAACAGCAGATGCCGAAAGGGTTGAAAAAGCTTTTAAAATAATTTTGAAAGATCCAGAAGTTAAGGCTATTTTAATTAATATTTTTGGTGGAATTGTTCGTTGTGATAGAGTTGCAAATGGGATTGTAGAAGCGTACAAGAACATAGGAAACATTTCTATTCCAATCATAATAAGATTGCAAGGCACAAATGCGGATATTGCAAAAAAAATTATTGATGATTCAGGCCTAAAAGTTCATTCTGCTATACAATTACAGGAAGCTGCTGATCTTGTTAAGAAAATGATTGCTTAACGCATTAAAAAATATTTAAAAAGGCAGCTTAAGCAATTTTGCTGCCTTTTCTTTTAAATCTTCTCAATTTTTAAGATCTATAGGTTTAATAAAAATTTGTAGATCATTTTAGATTAAATAGAAATTTATACTTTTTTTAGTTTTAGCTCCTTACATTTAACCTGTCAAATCTATAAATCAATTCTATTTGGAATCTTTCAGTCTATATAAACTTAATGAGTACATCAGGCGAGTAATTGCATTAAATTTCCAAGATACCATTTGGATAAATGCAGAGATTTCACAGGTAAAACTTTCCAGAGGTAATTTATATTTAGATTTAATTGAAAAGGAAGAAAACTCAATTGAAATAAAAGCACAAGCTTCCGCCATTTTGTGGTATAAAAAGTCAATCTTTTTAAGAAAAAAATTTGGTAAACTTTTCGATTCCATTATCGATACTGGAAACGAAATTAGAATTAAAGTGTCTGTAGAATTTAGTGAACGATATGGATTTTCCCTATATATTGAAGATTTAGACCCAAGTTTTACCTTAGGGAAAGCCGAAATGCTCAAACAAATTATTATTGACAAACTGAATCTGGAAAACTTAACATTCAAGAATAGTCAACTTAATTTGCCATCAGCATTACAAAAAATAGCCATCATCTCTTCATCTTCCGCAGCAGGATATATTGATTTCATAAGCCATCTTCAAAGTAATGCATATGGCTATAAATATCAGACTACGCTTTACCAGTCAGCACTTCAAGGGACTTCCACTGAAAAAGAAGTATTAGAAGCATTCAAAGCTATTGACGAAAAGAATGAAATTTATGATTGTATTGTGATAATCAGAGGTGGTGGTTCTAAACTCGACTTGGCGGCATTTGATAATTATGAAATTGCAAAAGCAATTGCCAATTGTAAATATCCAGTAATAACAGGCATTGGTCATGATATAGATAGTTCCATTGCAGATATCGTTAGTCATACTGACTTGAAAACACCAACCGCGGTAGCTGATTTTCTGATTGATTACAATGCAGAGCTTGAATCAAGGATCCTAGATATTGCATTGAAAATTAAAATAGCAATGAAAGATATTTTGCAATCTAACGCCGCAAAACTTGAACTTCGAAAGGAACAAATTTCTGGCGCTAATAAAAATCTAATTCTGGTACAAAACCAAAAATTGATCGAATCTAAGATAAGATTGGAAAGTGTTTCAAAAAATAACTTAAAATCACAAAACGAATTACTTATTTCAATTGAGAAACAAACTCAACTATTATCTCCTGCTAACGTGCTTAAAAGAGGTTTTGCAATCTTAAGGCAAAATGGAAAATCTCTCAAATCAATAAAAGATGTCAATCCAACATTAGATTTAGTTTCTGAATTATCAGATGGTCAAATAATTAGTACAATTAAAAATGAAAAATGAAAAAAGAAATAACCTACAGTGAAGCAATGGCAGAACTAGATGATATCCTAAATGTTATACAATCGCAAAAAATTGATATTGATGCTTTATCTGAAAGAGTTGCTCGAGCTTCTTTCTTGATTAAATTATGCAAAACAAAACTGAGGACTACAGAAGAAGAAATACAGGGTGTTTTTGATGAAAATTAAACTTCTGAAGATTGGACATTTTTAAAGGTCAATAACGACTTTTCTATTTTTGGATTTTTCCACTTCTCCATCATAAGGAATACTAAAAAAGATATTCCCAACCCAATTATCGACCCAAAAAGGATATCCTCTAAAAAATGATGTCCTAAATAAATCCTTGAGAAAGCGATTAAACATGCAATAAAAAATAACAGCAAATCAACGTAGGTATTTTTGATATACAGGCTAATAATTCCCATTAATGCAAAACCTGCCATTGCATGACCTGACGGGAAACTTGTCAATCCGACGTATGGCACAACGCCTTCAATCTTTTGATACATAGATTCCATTCCATTATTTTGAAAATAAAGAAAAGGGCGTTCATAAGCAAAAATACTTTTTAAAATATTGGCCACCACCATCACCGTAAGTCCTGTGATGCCAATCGCAATAGAGGATTTGAATCTAATAAAAAGAAACAATATAGCCATAAGCAAATAAGCAATTCCTTCAGCCATTCTTGTCACAACCCTAAAAAAACCGTTTAAAAAATCATTGTGAAATTTGCCAATAAATAATATGATATCTCCCTTATCAATAAAAATTCTGGTCAACAGCAGCATTAACCATAATATAACAAATAATGAAAGCATGAGTTTTTTTGAATTTATTAACGCCTTCATTTATCTTTCTTAAATCTTGCAAAAAAATCAGTTACCCAACCCAAACTTATACTACTTACATCACCAAGTGCTAAAACACTAAGCAAGGCACTTATAGGAAACAACACAATACACGGAAGCCATGCAGCATTAATAGCAGATATTGTTTCACTTTTATTCAGCTTTTCTCCCATTATCATCAAAATAATAAATATCATAAAAAATACAATTGCAATCAAAAGTGGATATCCGTAACCACCTTTCCTTACAATGGATCCTAGAGGAGCACCAATAAACATAAAAATAATACAAATGGTAGCCCAACTATAGATTTGATGAAGTCTAAGCACATATTTACGTTTCATGACCTCTTGCATTCGGCCTTCATTCATAGAAGCTTTTACTTTTTCATTGATAGTTTGTGCTAGATTTAAAGCTCGGAACATTATCGATGAACCTATTTTTTGTGGTAAAATATATCCTAAAGTAGAGACTGTATCAAGATTGATAGTATCATTAAAATATGCTTCCTTAATGGGTTTGGCAAGTACTTTTGGAGGCATTTTGGAATCGGCAAGTTTAATGTCTTTAAGTTTTTGGTTTAGTTTTTCAAGATTTGTTTCGTTATCCGTTTCGATGGCATAAGGCTTTGTCTGCACATATTCTTGGATAAGATTTCCTTTTTTGTCTTGTAATTCCTGAGGTACAATTGTCTCAAGACTTTTATTTTGTTCTAAAGAAGCTTGTTCTGCAATTACATCAAGGCTATCTTGTATAATGAGTTCTTTTTTTTCAGCTAATTCTATTTTTTTTAGCTTTGACGAATCAATTGTGATAAGTTTTAAATTTTTAAAGTCGTGCTTGTTTCTGTAGGATATTTTTACCAAATCAACATTAACAGAATCAATACTTTGAATTAGTTGAAATGTATTAAAAAGATCGTATTTCCTTCTTTCCAGCCCAGATGTATTTTCTGAAAACTCAAACTCACTCATGTCAAATGTTTTTGACCAAGATCTGAATTCACTTCTTAAAAAAGCCGACGATTCATTTAAATTATTATTGTTATTTTTTAATAATTCCCGATACTGCTGCACGTCTTCCAATTCCATTATAAAATACTTTCCATTCATAATGGTGTACATCTTGCCACTTTTAGCTACAGTAAGGTTCAACAGACTCCTATCAGAATTATCATAAATCATTACATCTTCTATGCCAATGTCATCAGCTTTCTTCTTCCCTACTCTAATGGAAAATCCTCGAAAATCATCGTTAAAAATTCCTTCTTCAATTGTCAAAGATGGTTTTTGCTTTCTTACGTTTTCAAAAGCTTGATAAAATTTTAGATTAGCCTTTGGTTTCAGATAATTAGACGCTAAAAGTGAAAACAGAAAAGTGAACAATGCCAGAATAATACCAGGGCGCATGACTCTAAAAAGAGAAACACCAGCAGATTTAAAGCTAGAAATCTCATATTTTTCTGCCATATTTCCATAAACCATGACTGAAGAAATAAGAATAGTAATCGGCACTGCAAGCGGAATAATAGTTACTGCATAATAAAACACCAATTCTACTAAAAACCAAAAAGAAAGTCCTTTGCCTACCAATTCGTCAATGTATTTCCAAAGAAATTGCATAACCAATACAAACTCCGCAACAAAAAAAGAGAAAATGTAAGGGCCAAGAAAACTTTTGAGAACAAGCTTGTCGAGGGTTTTTAAAATCATTTAAGTACTTCGTATTTTTATACAATCGATAATTATAACGATTAATGCATGCAAAGAAGATAAAAATTAATAATTTTTGGAATGTTTTGTAACATTTATTTATTAATAACGTCTTCCTATTGTAATACAACTCAAAAGAAATTGAAATAATGGTTTTACCTTTTAAAAACAAAATGTACCGACTTGCTTTAAGAATTGTTGGTAACACTCATGAAGCAGAAGATGTCGTCCAAGAAGTCCTGATTAAAGTCTGGAAAAAAAGAGATTATTTAGAAACTGTAACTAATCTTGAAGCTTGGTGCATGACGCTGACTAAAAATGAAGCAATTGATCAAACACGATCAAAACACAGAAGAACTGTGGGAATGGATCATCAATATGATTTGCAAGATAATCGCACAGATATTCAAACCCAGATGGAGGTTAGTGAAACGCTAAATACGGTAAAAAAATATATTGATGAATTACCAGAAAATTACAAACTGGTTGTTCATCTGAGAGACATAGAAGAAATGAGTTACGATGAAATTTCTCAAGTAACTGGTTTCAGTAAAGAACAAGTAAAAGTGTACTTACACAGAGGCAGAAAAAAATTAAAAGAACAAATTTTAAATCTTAGATAATGGATATTTATAATATCGATGCTTTATTGGACAAATATTTTGAAGGCGATACAAGTATTGCCGAAGAAAAAACTCTAAAAGCATACTTTAATTCTAATCAAATAGAAGAAAAACATCAGCAATTTAGTAGCTTGTTTGTTTATCTTTCAGAAGCAAAGAAAATAAATCTTCAAAAAGATATAGAACCTTCTCTATCTAATATAGATCAATTATTGGATAAATATTTTGAAGGTGAAACGAGCATTGCTGAAGAAAAAACACTTAAAGCTTATTTTAATTCTGAAAATATCGCTGAGGAACACAAAGCTTTCAGTAATCTATTTCAATACTTCATTGATGCAAAAGAAGTAAAATTGGACAAAGAAATTGATCTGGAACAAAATAACATCGATATCCTTCTTGATAATTATTTCAATGGAGAAACAAGTATTGAGGATGAAAGAACGCTTAAGGCCTACTTCAATTCAAATTCGATTGCTAAAGAACATGAACAATTCAAAAACTTATTCGAATATTTCTCGATTGCTCAAACGGAACAATTAGAACACAAAATTGAGTTGGATCTCAATAAAAAAGCAAAAGTTAGTTACTTAAAAGTTGTCAGATCTAGAATGATTAGCATTGCTGCCAGCTTGATAATAATTCTTGGATCTATTTTCATTATCAAAAATGCAATCGATCAAAATACAGCTAATCAAATTGCTCTGAATTTAACTGCACAAGAAGAATTAGAAGCTGAAGAAGCTCTAGAAACTACAATGGAAGCTTTAGCTTATCTAGGTGTTAAATTCAATAAAGGAAAAGAATCTATGGAAAATATAAAACAATTAGACAAAGCAAAGATTTTTAAACAATAATTCGCAATAACAATTTCAATCACAATATCAATTAAATTAAAAATGAAAAAATTAAGTTTAGTATTAGCCGTAATGGTCAGCATTGTTAGTATGTCTTTTGGACAAGATGCTATTGAAAAGTACTTTGAAAAGTATATGAATGATGAAAACTTCACTGTCGTATACATAAGTCCAAAAATGTTTCA
The DNA here is from genome assembly GCA_024642705.1 of Bacteroidota bacterium. Taxonomy (GTDB): domain Bacteria; phylum Bacteroidota; class Bacteroidia; order Chitinophagales; family Saprospiraceae; genus Portibacter. Next base: position 35,874 of record JAHEAQ010000043.1, read on the forward strand.
AATGGTTTCAAAAATAGCTCCTGAAGATATGGATGCTGATGTAAAAGATGTAATCAAAAATTTAAAAGGCTTAAGAATCCTAACCACTGAATACAACACTAAAGCCTTCTACACTGAAGCAAAATCAAAAATTAATACCAAAGAGTACGAAGTATTGATGACCGTTAGAGATGATGGAACTAATGTAGAATTCCTAGTAAAAGAAACAGGTGATATCATTAATGAACTACTATTGTTGGTAGGCGGTGATGAATTTGTAATGATGAGTTTTGTTGGAAACATCGATCTAAAGAAAATTGCCAAGCTTTCGAAAGATATGGATATAGACGGAATGGAGCATTTGAAAAAACTTGACGAAAAGAAAAATTAATACCAACAAAACAAATAAAATGAAAAATCTCTATATTCTAATCATTGTCCTTGCCTTTAGTACTTCTTCTTATAGTCAAACAAGATCTTTGAACAAATTCATTAACCATTATAAAGTTCAAGATAACGCACTAGCGGTTAATGTTCCGGGTTTTGTGTTGGATTTAGTAGGATTATCTTCAAAATTTATTGATGAAGAAGATGACGAAGCCAGAGAGTTAATAAACTTAGTCAAAAAAATTAGCAGAATTAGATTGTTAATTATTGATGAAGAGGCTAATGTAGATCCGAGTGATATTAAAAAACTTACTTCTAATTTACAAAATGATAATTTTGAAGAATTACTGACAGTCAGAAGTGAAGGAACAAGTGTTAAAATATTGATCAAAGAAAATCGAAATTCTATACGAAATATTACTGCACTTATTCAAGAGGATAATTCAATTTTCTTGATGACATTGTCTGGAAAATTTAAGATTGAAGATCTTAAAAACATGAAAATGTGGGAAAAAGCAGAAATAAATGAAAAAGTTTTAGAAACTTTATAACTATCCCACTACATTCTGCATACCAATTAACCATTTCAAAAAAACAAAAATTATGTTTAAAATAGCTATAGCAAGCCTTATATTTTTATGCGCTTTTGCCATCACAAAAACAGAAACCACAGATCCAAATATTGAAGATTTTTTGAAGACTTTTGTAAAGGAAAGAGATTGTTCAAAAATTTCATTAAGTGGAAATTTGTTCTCTTTCAAAAGTGATAAAGATGTGGATTCTGAAATTGAACTTTTTCAACTTTATATCTTTAATGAAAAAGACCCATTAAAAGATAAAGATGTAAAAGAAATCAGTAAAATGATTAAAAACTATAATCTTGAACTTCTTAACATGATAAAGTCAAAAGATAGTAACGTCGAAATCTACATTAAGGAAAAAAACGATATTATTGACGATGTTTTTATGTTAGTCTCAGGAAAAGAAGATGGTATTTTGTTCCATGCAAAGGGGAAATTGAGATATAAAGATTTACAAAAATTAAATATTGATTTTGACGGATCAGAAGAACTTAAAAACTATAAAAAACAATAAAAAGGTAAAATTTCAAAGAAAGGTGAATACAAAAGTGTTCACCTTTTTTATTTATTGATGGTCCTAAGCATTATATTTCGACATTTCATATTCAAGCGATTTCTTAACCGTATTCCATTCCTGTGAAATTATTGAAAATACCACAGTATCTCTCAAATTTCCAAAGTCATCTATTTTATGATTTCTTAGCACGCCATCTTGTTTTGCGCCCAACCTCAGAATCGCATTTCTCGATGGATGATTGTGCCAATTGGTCCTAAATTCGACAGCAATACATCCCAATTGTTCGAAAGCATATTTTAAAAGCAAATACTTGGACTCTGTGTTAATTCCCGTTCTTTGCACACTTTTTGAATACCAAGTGTAACCAATTTCCAATCTTTTATTGGCTGAATCTACATTACAATATCTTGTGCAACCTATAATATTATTGGAATTAGCATCTACAATTGTGAATGGCAAAGAAGTTTTATTTTCTAACTGTCCTAAAGCACTTTCTATATAAAGTTCAATAGTATCAATTGATGGAACGGAAGTGTACCATAGATTCCATAAGTTCCCATCAGCTGCAGCATTAAGCAAACCTTTTTTATGTTCTTTTAAGAGTGGTATTAATTTTACTTTTTCACCAATAAGCTCAATAGTTTGAAGCCAAGAATTCATTTTTTCCGTTTTTAAAGCTTGTAATATTTGTTTTTTTTAATACTATACTTCAAAATTCTATCCATTTGTTATCAATTCTAATGATTTTTGAATCAACAATTCTACCGTTTTTTTTGGATCTACACTAAACTTACCCAATTTCCTATTGGCAATCAAAGCATTTAAAGAAATTGCTGAGTGGCCAAGATTTGCAGCAAAAAGATACATGGCTGAAGTTTCCATTTCAATATTTGTTATCTTTTTACCTTCCCATTCTATTTGAGAAAAGGTTTCTACAAAATCTCCCAAGTTATTATTAGTTCTCAATTTTCTTCCCTGAGGTCCATAAAAACCTGTTGCAGTTAAAGTATTTCCCGCAACAAAATCTTCATTGGAAATAAATCTTTCAAGGATTTCTGGTCTTACCTTTATCGTATATAAGGGCAATTTGGTTCCAAATTCTGTAAATAATATATTATCTAAAACTACATCATTATAACCATCTGGAATTCCATAAAAACAATTGAGATTATCCATCCCAATCGCAGTTTCACTTACAAGAAAGGAATCTATTGGAATTTCTGATTGTATGCACCCAGAGGTTCCAATTCGAAAAAACTCAAGCGATGTCAATTCACTTTTTATTGTTCGCGTGTTTAAGTTAATATTAAATAAAGCATCAATTTCATTAAATACAATATCAATATTGTCGGTGCCTATTCCAGTTGAAATAACTGAAAGCCGCTTTTTTCCAATGGTCCCAGTATGGCAAACAAATTCTCTTTTTTGTTTTTTAATTTCGATGTTGTCAAAATATTTAGATACTTGCGAAACTCTACCTGGATCACCAACTGTAATAATAGTTTCAGCAACATCATTTGGTAAAAGATTCAAATGGTATACTGATCCGTCCTTATTCAGTATTAATTCAGAAGATGCAATGGTCATTATTTAATAATTTTATATATTGAAGAGATTTATTTGTCAAAAAAAACTTTAGAAATTGAAAAAAATATATTACTTATCCACTTGTAGCACTTGCCAGAAAATCATCCATGACTTAGATCTCCGAAACAAAGAATTTGAATTTCAAGATATAAAGGAAACAAATATTGATGAAAAAACATTGAATATGGTTGCAAATTATCATGGGTCTTTTGAGGCCATTTTTAGCAAAAGAGCTCAGAAATATAGATCAATGGGATTAAATGAAATGAAACTATCCGAATCTGATTATAAAAAATGGATGCTGGAAGAATATACTTTCTTGAAAAGACCATTTATCATTATCGACGATGAAATATTCGTTGGAAATAGTAAAAAGACCTTGGAAGATGCTGCAAAAGCTTTAGCGAACTAAAAAATTAATCAAAAAAAGAAAATCCTAAGAATTTGCTTTTGCATGGTCAGCTAGAAATTGTGCCAGCCCAATATCTGTCAATGGGTGTTTCAACAAACCCAATATTGCAGAAAGTCCACAAGTTACAATGTCTGCACCTGCTTTTGCTGCTTCTACTATATGTAATGAATTCCTAATTGATGCAGCTAAAATTTCTGTTTCATAACCTTGAATGGCGTAAATTTCTGCAATATCAGTAATCAATTGCATGCCATCCCAAGAAGTATCATCTAACCTTCCTATAAAAGGAGATAAATATGTTGCTCCAGCTTTAGCTGCTAAAATTGCTTGCCCGGCAGAAAAAATTAAAGTGCAATTGGTTTTGATATCGTGATCTGCAAAATATCTAATGGCTTTCACTCCGTCCTTAATCATTGGAACTTTCACTACGATATTAGGAGCAATTTTAGAAAGTTCTACACCTTCGGCAACAATACCTTCGAAATTGGTGGAAATCACTTCTGCACTCACATCACCTTCCACAAGCTTGCATATTTTAGCATAGTGAGCTTTTACATTCGCTTCTCCAGAAATACCTTCTTTAGCCATTAAAGATGGATTGGTCGTTACTCCATCCAATATTCCTAAATCTTTTGCTTCAAGAATCTGGTCAATATTGGCTGTGTCAATGAAAAATCTCATAGCAGATGTGATTTTGATGAAAAAGAAAAAAAGTGAGGAAACACACCGACGTCGCTCGACCTCCTACCCTTGCTGTATTTCTACCCTGGGGGAGTTCAGAAGGAGCTGACCGTGTGGTCCTCACCGGGGGCAAAAGTACAATGATTTTGTGGAGACTACAAAAAAAAATGGAAAGTTTATTTTATATAAAATGTGAGTGCCTAATTATGAGAGGTTTAGCATTATAAATAAAATAATTAGCAATAATTGAATCTATTTATTGCACATT
>JAHEAQ010000044.1 GCA_024642705.1 Bacteroidota bacterium
TTTAATAGTATCCATTTTTTGATTTAAGATACTAATGTCTCTGTTTGGTTTTCTATAATAATTTAAATAGTCAAGATGTTTTATGCGGGATTCGCTAGATACACTATCATATCTTTTTACATTCTCTAAGTCTTTTTTAAGTTCAGATATTAAGCTGTTTTCATAAATTTTTACTAAGCTATTCTGTTTCGCAAGTTCATTTGCATTATTTATTTGTAACGCAATCAAAATTCCAATAACCACAAGCACAATCTCCCCAATAGCATATTTAAAATACTTTCCAGTTTTGTTTTTCTCCATTAAGTCAAATCTAATTTGTCTAAAAAATTTTATCATGTTATCAAATATTTATAGGCAATCCCATCCTCGGCAGGAGCCTTGCTTCCTTCATTATAAAAGATGGATTCACCATCTTTTATTTTTATTTCACAAAACCATTCTGTCATATAAAGAATTTTATCATTGGTTAGCGGTTTCTGATAATGAAGCACAACTCTCTTATATCATTACCAATTTATATTTTTTTTCCAACTTTTCTCTGTTTTCTTTTGGACTGGACACAACAAATTTCTCAAGATAAAAGCAATGAGAACGCCCTACGCCAATATATGAAGCATTATTGACCAGGATATTATGTATCTATTCATGGCTGATCCGAAAAAAAACCCTAAATTATTGTAAGATTAATTTTTAGTTATTAAATATTGCAAGAATTAGAAAGATTTACCACTATTCAAGTGATTTGAGTAAATGAAGATTATTATGGTTTTGGTACCGACTAAGAACATTTCCAATTTATTGCATTTGCTTTATTCTTAACAGCGTTATGGAAGTGTGGTATTTCAGAATAATGGTAAAAACACTCTAAACTTAAGCACAAAAATGCTGCAATTTACCACATGTGTCATAAAAATTAGAATGCAAATTATTCTACAAATTCATTATTTTGACTTACAAAAACAAATGCTGGAGGGATGTTAAAAGGAACAAAATTTATATCTAAATTTCCAAATATCTTTTTATAAATTTTTCGTTGTAGCAAACTATAATGTACTTGGATAAATAACCCACCTTTAATCAACTTTTTTTTGCAATTTTCTATGATGTCGAATGCCAATTTATCAGGTAGCAAAACAAATGGGATTGCAGATATTACATAATCAATCTGGGCAATATTGTTTACTAGAAGATGATGCTCTAAGTTTTCGGCACTATCATTAATGATGATTAATCGTTCATCATTTATTTTTTGCAGCGCTGAAACAAATTTTTCATTTACTTCAAAAGCAAAAAGTTTGCTGCTCTTGTCCATTTTATTAAGAATATGCTTTGTGATAGCACCATCCCCTGCTCCAAGCTCAACGATTATTATTTCACCTGAGAAATCAACATGTTTGATCATTCCTTCACACAGATATTTTGAACTTCTAGTAATGGTCCCAATTGTTTTCAGATTTCTTACGCTTTCTTTCAAAAAATCAAAAGTTTCCATATCTCACCTGTCTAATTAATGGCCTTTATATTGTAAATAATTGACTAAATCTGGATATTTAGATGCCAAATCCATAAGTGAATCAGGATTCATTTGTTCACCGTTCATATAAGGAATAATTAATGTGCCTTTGATGTTATCATTTTCTAATAATTTCAAGACATCTTGAGCGTCAAAATAACTTTTGTACAATCCAATGGTGTACACATAATTGTCACTTCCAAAATTCTTTTGAATCAGAACATCCTGATATTGGCTCAATATATCATTTTGATACATTTGGCGAACTTCAGCAATTTTAATCCTATAGCTTAGCCCTAAAATTACAGTTTTCAAAAGTTCACCAGAATTGTCTTTTAAGTAATCCGCTACCACTGGAGCGTTATACCCAATAATTAAAGGCAAAGTCTCCTTTTTTATTATTTTTATTTCTATTCTCCTATTTAATTTTTCTGCCAAATTATTAGTCGAACCTGAGTTGTCAACGGTAACCAATGGATAATTTGACCCATGCCCGCGAAGGAGGATGCGCTTCTTTTCTACTCCATTACTGATTAAATATTCTGCTATTTTTTCTGCTCTTTTAATGGTAAAATAAAGTTCGAAAGCTTTCTGGCTCTCTGGCATTGAATGACAATCAATTTCAACAGAAGTGGACGGATAAATGGACATAATATCCACAATATTATTTAAAATTTTTAAATTTTGCAGCGTCAATAAATTGTCATCAACTCCATAAAATAAAGGCTCAATTACAAATTCTTTGCTTTTTACATTTGCACTCAAATCTCTGCCTGAACTCTGATTACCATCATTTTGCCCTGTTATATTGTCACTCGCTGCGGTACTCCCTTCATTCATTCTATCTCGGACAAATTCGTCCGTCATTAAAAAAGGTAGTACTGGGTTGTAAGACAATTGTCCAATTTCTTGCTCCTTAAGATAAGCAGTATATAAATCACCTTTACCAAACCCAGATTTCCGGTTTGATCTGAAATATGCCAACATTCCATTGGATGAAATTTTATAATGGGTATCGTCTAGTGCAGAATTAATTCCAAGTTTTAAATTTTCAGGCTCCGACCAATCATTTCCTTCAACCGAGTAAATGGATTGAAAAACATCAAAACCACCAATAGATTCTAGACTATTAGAACTAAAAAATAGTTTTAATCCATCATGAGATAAAAAGGGAGTTATTTCATCATATGGAGAATTAATTTTTGGCCCCAAATTTTTTGGTCTTGACCAAGTAGAATTTATTTTGTACATGATATAAATATCATATCCACCATAACCACCTGTCCTTTTGCTAGAAAATATAACAGTAGAATCATTAAAAAATTGAAAGTAGATATCCCCTTTTTCACCATTCATCGGGCTTGAAAACTTCGGCGGATAAATTTCACTTTTTTGAGTCCCAAAAGTATCCACGTGGATTGCGCCCATTGTTTGATTTTCGCCTTTCAAGAAAAACAAAATACTCCCATCGCTATTAAAATCAAGCACACGCTCATGTTTAGAAGTATTCAACAGAGCATTTAAAGGTTTAATTTCTGTCCATTTCCCATTTTCAAGTTCCCCAGAATACATATCCAGGTAAAATTCTCCATAAATATCATCTTTCAGTCCATTTTTATCCCGCATCCCTCCGATTGATTCAATTCTATTACTTGAAAAATAATATTTATTAAGATTATTCGGACTTTGAATTGGATCAGTTTCATCAAAAATGGTGTTTATTTCTGGGCCCATATTTTCGACAAAAGCTTTATGTTCATAATATTGCAATTGATCTCCTTTTGCACATCTTTTTATCTCCCCGATTACCATTGTGCGATACTTATCATTTTTGCTGGTCTTACGTAAATATTCTTTGTAATATTCTATTGCTTTTTCAAAGTTCAGTTCGGAATGGAAAATTTTGGCAATATATAGGTACACTTCATCCGGAATCTGATCAAATGCCAATAATAATGGCACGTCCTTTTTGGCAGCTTCAATATTATTTACTTCATAATTGGAAATCAATCTTTTCAGGACTAGATCTTTATTGTTGTCTCCATTTTGATCAAGTCTAAATTCTTTAAGTGCTCGATGGTAAAGTTCGTGTTCAAAATACCTCACACCTTCCTTGTAATACCTGTCTTGAGTTATTGCATTATTCAAAAACCCAAGAAAAAAAAGGATGCATAATATGTATTTTGTTTTATTAACTTTCACTTTGTTAAATGTTTCTATTCTTATCGAATGATTCCATGTAATCTGCAATTTTCCTTAAAAATGAACCACCCAAATAACCGTCCACAACTCTATGGTCATAAGATAAAGATAAAAACATCATGTGACGAACCGCTATAAGATCACCCATTGCAGTTTCAACCACAGCGGGTTTCTTCTTTATTGCACCAATAGCTAGAATTGCCACTTGCGGTTGATTGATGATTGGAGTTCCCATTACATTCCCAAAAGTGCCAACATTGGTAATGGTAAATGTTCCATTCTGTATTTCATCTCCTTTTAATTTATTTTCTCTTGCCCTATTTGCTAAGTCATTCACTGACTTAGTCAGACCAAGTAAATTCAAAGTATCTGCATTCTTTATAACAGGAACTATCAAATTTCCAGAAGGCAAAGCTGCCGCCATTCCAATATTTATATAATTCTTCTTTATTATTTTGTCCCCGTCTAGAGATACATTTACCATCGGATAATCCCTCAATGCTTTACATACTGCCTCCATAAAAATTGGAGTGTAGGTAATTTTTTCTCTATAATGGTTTTGAAATGCGTTTTTATTCTTTTCTCTCCACTCGACAATATTTGTGACATCGACTTCTACAAAAGAAGTTACGTGCGGGGAGGTGTGTTTTGAACGGACCATATGTTCTGCAATGAGCTTTCGCATCCTGTCCATTTCTATTATTTCAGTTTCACCATTCACAGAAGTTGCTCCTGTTGAAACTTCATTTCGAATCGGGGTTTGTATGGATTCCTTCTCTACTGCTCTTTCGGCAATAACAGATGGCTGCGCTATTCTTATTACACTTTCCTTTTCAATAATCGGCTCAGAATGACTAGATTTTGATCCTACATAATCCAAAATATCATTTTTTGTAACCCTTCCATTTGAACCTGTTCCATGGATCGAATCAAGTTCTTGAACAGAAATAGATTCATTTTGAGCGATGGTTCTTACAAGAGGTGAATAAAATCTGTTGGTTTGACTAGGTATATATTCCGCTTTATTTACAGATATAACGGGCGTTTTCTTTTCGTAAACAACAGATTTATTTTCTGAAATACCATTATTAAATTTCGCTACAGGAGCTTTATAATCTTGCTCTTCCGCTTTTTTTGGCAATTCTTCGATTTCAGGAGCTTGAGGAACTGCAGGAGTAGGCTTCACTTGTTCGCCAGAAGCAGTTGCAATTCTAGCTATTACTTTGCCAATTTGAACAACATCATTTTCTTTAAATAGAATTTCAGAAATAATGCCACTCACAGGAGATGGAATATCAGAATCCACTTTATCTGTAGCAATCTCTAAAATTGATTCATCCAGATCAACTGAATCTCCTACATTTTTTAGCCACTTGAGAATAGTAGCTTCTGTAATGCTCTCACCCATTTTGGGCATTATTAAATCAATTTTTGCCATTCTTCAGCCGTATTTATTATTAAACACAAAAATAAGCTAATTATTGAGCTGATAAAAATTTTCTCAGCATATTAAGTGAAGCAATAGATGTATATTCAATATTTTTCATCCTATTTTTGGTTAATTGAAGCTTTTTTGTCACTGTATTTTTTTTATCTCCGACAGCTATCCATATAGTGCCTACAGGCTTTTCAGCTGTTCCACCATCTGGTCCAGCAATCCCACTTGTGGCTATTGCAACATCCATTCCATATCCTTTGATCAAACCAGAAATCATTTCTCTTATTGTCTCCTCGCTTACAGCTCCATGATTTTTCAAGGTGGATTCCTTAACCCCAAGGTGAGCCATTTTCACATTATTAGAGTAGGAAATGACACTTCCTTCATAATATTTTGATGAACCTGGAATCCTTGTGATCATATGTGCTAAAAATCCGCCTGTGCAGCTTTCTGCAGTTCCTAAAGTTAAACCTTTCTTAATCAATAAATTTCCAATCGTTTCTTCTAAACTTACATCATCATATCCATAAACTATGTCTCCAAGTGCTGCTACAATTCTATTTGAGATTTCTTCAATTTCATTTCTGTCGCTGTTTTTTGAAAAACTGCTAATCCTAATTCTTACCATTCCTAGCCCTGGCAAATAAGCAACTTTGATATAATCTGGAAGATTATCTACAATATATTTTATTTTTTCTTCTATTATTGTCTCTCCGGCTCCCGCAGTCATGATCGTTTTGTGGTATATTTTACCCTCTGGATTTCTATCGCTCAATTTTTCCAATGCCCCATTTTCCATAATATATTTCATCTCGTAGGGTACGCCTGGCATGGAAATAAATATGGTGCCATCTTTTTCCATCCACATTCCTTGAGCTGTCCCCATTTTATTAAATATTACTTCACAATTCGAAGGAACAAATGCTTGCGAGCGGTGGGCCTCTTTTACAGGAATATTCATTGTAGTAAGTAGCTTAACCATGCGATCGTAAGATCCTTGATGAAAAACCAATTCTACACCCATAAATTCCGCTAAAGCTTTTTTGGTCACATCATCTTTTGTTGGACCTAAACCTCCAGTAATAAGGATTACATCTGAATTTTTATTTAATTCCTGAAGATTATTAATAATTACATCGTGTTTATCCGAAATTGAGCGAATTTCTTCCACCTTAATATTGATTTTTTCAAGTTCAGCGCCTATCCATGCAGAATTGGAGTCGATAACCTGTCCAATCAATAGTTCGTCCCCTATTGTTATGATTTTAGCATTCATTGCTTTATAATCTTGAGTTAATTTGTTATAACCATTTTAATTCGCCAAAATTATAGGCTTCATAATGGCCGTCAATTTCAATGATTAAGTTTCCTTCACTATTTACAAAAAGGACTTTTGCAGAAAACATTTTTCCATCTCTATCCTCGAAGAATCTTATTTCATTTTTTGCAAATAAAACATCATTGTAACGTTTATCTTGAATTTGAATGTTTTGCATTAAAAGTAAATATTCCGTTTTAATGTCAATAAGCAAGATATCCAGAAGTTCTTTTTTATCCACGCCAATTCCCAATTCTAAAAAAATAGACGTAGCAACTATATCATCGGGAAAGGATTCCTGATTTACATTTATACCAATTCCAATTACAGAGGAAGTAATTTTATTGCCAGAAAGCATATTTTGTATTAAAATACCACCTATTTTTTTTTGCCCACAATAAATGTCATTCGGCCATTTAATTCTTATGTCTTTTGAGTATAGAAAAGAGTTGAGGCAATTTTGGACTGCCAGTGCCATTGCTTTACTCAAGGAAAACTGTTCGTTTGCAGGAAGAAATTGCGGATACAGAATAATCGATGAAAGAAGGTTCTTCGTAGATTCTGACGTCCATGACCTGCCATATTGTCCTCTGCCTTGTGTCTGAAAGTCAGCTGAAATGATGGTTCCTTCAGGTGGTAAGCTTTTTGATATTAAATTTAGAGCATACTTATTAGTAGAGTCTATTTCTGAGAAATGATAATGCTTGGCTCCGAAAAAGAGGCTGTCTATATTTGTAGGCAATAAACTATTTATTTATTAGTTTTGTTTAAGATAACAATATCAAGGTAAAGATAACAAGTCCATAGTGGGTTTTGCACTTTGATAGAAAAATAATTAACAAGAATTTGAACAATACAAAAGCAGCAGAACAGAAAAAATTACATGTAAATGAATTGAATGATCTAATCATCAACTCAATTCAAGACATCAAAGGCAAAAACATTATAAAAATTGACATGTCGAATTTAGATGATTCTCCAGCGGATTATTTTATTATATGCGAGGGAGATTCTACAACACAAGTCAGGGCTATTGCCAATAATGTATTTAAGAAAATAAAAGAAGAATTGGGGTATGTGCCCCATAGAGAAGGTCACGATGGCTCGACATGGGTATTAGTGGATTTCTTTGACACAATTCTTCATGTTTTTTATCCAGAAACTAGGAAATTATATGATTTAGAGGACTTGTGGAGTGACGCCAAGTTTACTGAAATTGCAAATCTCTAGTGAATTAAAAAAAATAATTCATTTACAAATGAGCCAAAGGCTAAAATATGAGCGAAAAAGGAAGCGAAAATAACAAAAACAACCCCAATAAGTCTAAAGTTAATTCTTATTGGATTTATGGAGTATTAATTATATCCATATTAATATTTAATATTTTCATGTACGGGAATGGAGATTCTCCTACTACGACCCTCAATTCTTTTGCAGAAATGGTTAAAGCCGGAGATGTCAAAGAAGTAGAAGTGATAAATGGAAAAATAGTAAACGTTTTTCTAAAAAAAGAAAGTATTAATAAATACAGTGATATTAAAGAAACCAAATTTCCAAATGTCACCACTCCGCATTATTCATTTGAAATAGGTTCAGTTGAATCCTTTGATAATATGGTAAGGGATCTTAATACCGACAAAGTTTTGGTAGATCCTGTATACAAAACCAAAGAATCCTGGTTAGGACCACTTTTAGGATGGATACTTCCTTTTGCAATATTAATTGCAATTTGGATATTCATTATGCGCCGAGTTGGAGGTGGAGGTGGAGGTCCTGGAGCCCAAATTTTTAATATTGGAAAATCTAAAGCTGCACTTTTTGATAATAATGCGAAAGTAAATGTATCCTTTAAAGATGTTGCTGGGTTAGACGAAGCGAAAGAAGAAGTTATGGAAGTGGTTGACTTTCTGAAAAATCCAAAAAAATATACATCATTGGGTGGAAAAATCCCAAAAGGAGTGCTTTTAGTTGGCCCTCCAGGAACTGGAAAAACCTTATTGGCTAAAGCAGTAGCTGGTGAAGCCGGAGTTCCATTTTTCTCCATATCTGGATCTGATTTTGTAGAAATGTTTGTCGGAGTTGGTGCTTCGAGAGTAAGAGATTTGTTCAAACAAGCAAGAGAAAAAGCTCCATGCATTGTGTTTATTGATGAAATTGATGCCATCGGAAGAGCTAGGGGAAAGGGTGCTTTTCAAGGAGGAAACGATGAAAGAGAGAATACCTTGAATCAGTTATTGGTAGAAATGGATGGGTTCAGCACCGATAAAGGTGTAATCCTCATGGCTGCCACCAATAGACCAGATGTGTTAGACTCTGCATTATTAAGACCAGGAAGATTTGACAGACAAATTGGCATAGATCATCCAGACTTAAAAGGAAGAGAAGCAATTTTCAAAGTTCACCTAAAATCTATTAAAACTGGACCAGATATTGATGCCTTTCAACTTTCTGAAATGACTCCTGGATTTGCTGGAGCTGATATTGCCAATGTGTGCAACGAAGCCGCATTGATAGCTGCAAGAAGAAATAAGAAAGAAGTAGATATGGATGATTTCAATTATGCATTGGATAGAGTAATTGGAGGTCTTGAAAAGAAAAATAAATTGATTTCTCCAAAGGAAAAAGAAATTATTGCTTACCACGAGGCTGGACATGCAGTTTGTGGATGGTTTTTGGAACATGCTTCACCATTGGTTAAAGTGACCATTGTTCCTAGAGGAATGGGAACACTTGGATATGCTCAATATCTTCCAAAAGAAGAGTACATTACCAGAACAGAAGCATTGCTAGATAGAATGTGTATGACTTTTGGTGGAAGAGCTGCAGAAAAAATAATCTTTAATAAAATTTCAACTGGTGCACAAAGTGACCTAGATCAAGTTACCAAAATGGCTTATGCGATGATTTCGGTTTATGGTATGAACGATAAAGTTGGAAACGTATCATTTTATGGTATGTCACAAGATCAATTCAGCAAACCTTATTCTGATGGCACTGCCTCATTAATTGATGCAGAAGTTCGAAATATGGTGGAAAGTCAGTATATAAGAGCACAAAATTTATTAAAAGAAAGAAAACAAGAATTGGAAATTTTAGCTCAAGCTTTATTAGAAAAGGAAGTATTGTTGAAATCAGATCTTGAAACCTTGATTGGTCCAAGACCATATGAAGAACCTAAAGCAATACCAACTCCTTCTGAACACAATCATGTTTCTGATGAGCCTGAAGTATAAATAACAATAGAAAAATTTTAAATATTAAAAGAAGATAGTTATGCTATCTTCTTTTTTTTTGGATAAATTATTTTACACCATTTTTATTATTCTATTTGGCATCCCTTGAAAGCTATCTAATAATTACTTACCTTAGTATCAATTATGCCCAATAAAATAGATACAGATAGTATTATCCGCCACCAGCAGGATCATATAAAAGATAATGTAAAGTCTTCTAATGCGGACTACGTTACAAATCTTGAAAAGACTTCTTCGATAATGCCACCTGAAAAACCTTTTGAAACAAAGGCAGCGCAATCCAACAAAAAGGCGAAAGAAGAATCTGATACAAAGCAAAATCGTGCTTTTGTTCAAAAAACCAAAGAAGAAACCAATGAAATATTGCGTATCGATAAGACCAATGAAACTAAGTTGTTTTTGTTAAATTCTGAATATGATAAGATATCTTCAAAGTTAGGTGATGGTGCCATTTCAAAAAAAGAAAAAGCAAGTCTAGAAAGCTTAATTCAGGATGTTGAAGCAAAAATCGAACTTTATAAATCAAAATTGCAGGCTGGAGCTAGCGGAGCTGATGGAGTTAGGACTGAGGAATTAGAAAATCCTGAAGATGGAATCGGTGACGGAATCGGCGAGGCAATTGTCGATGCTCTTAAGGACCAAATTTTAATGGCTGCTCCTGGATTAATATTTGGTGCTGCTAAGAAGAAGGAAGAAGAGGAAGAGGAAGAAAAAGAAGAAGATAAAGGCAAAGAATACGATCAATAATCTTGCATATCTTCTAATTCAATATATTTGTCTGCATATTCTAAAGCATCAATAGCTTTTATTGATTTTATAATGTTGAGTTCTTTTCTGAAAGTCAATTCAATAAAAAAGTCTTTATAACTGAACAAATCAATTCGATAATCTTCTGACTCAACACTTTCTGTTTTCTCTGCAACTTTTCTTGCAATTCTTAACTGTTCATCAATGCTTAATTGATTGAAAGAATCCATATTATGCTCAATTTCGCCCATAATCTTAGTCTTTATTTGCCAGTTGTCCACATGCTGCATCAATATCTTTTCCTCTACTTCTTCTAATTGTAACCATAATATCCTGTTTTCTTAAGAAAGAAGCAAATTGATCGACAGCATCTTCATCACTTTTCACAAATTCCACGCCATCTATTGGGTTATATTCAATAATATTAACTTTAACAGGAAATCGCTTGCACAATTTAGCTAAGTTTTTTGCGTCCTCAATGCTATCATTGAAATTTTTAAAACTTATATATTCATAACTAATCCTATTCCTAGTCTTATTATAAAAATATTCCAAGGCATCCATCAATACTTCTAAAGTGTTGGTTTCATTAATCGGCATGATCTCATTTCTTTTCACATCGTCTGCTGCATGGAGTGAAAGAGCGAGGTTAAATTTGACGCCGTCATCCGCTAATTTTACAATCATTTTAGCTATGCCAGCTGTACTCACCGTAATTCTCCGAGGTGACATGTTAAGACCATGAGCCCCTGTGATTAAATCTACACTTTCCATTACATTTTTATAAGCCAACAAAGGCTCTCCCATTCCCATATAGACAATATTGGTTAAGGGATGTCCAAAAGTTTCAAGACTTTGATTGTTCACTTTAACCACTTGATCATATATTTCTCCAGGTTCTAAATTTCTCATCCTTTTCATTTGACCCGTAGCACAAAATTTACAGGTCAGACTGCATCCCACTTGCGATGATACACATACCGTGAATCTATTATCAGATGGCACAGGAATTAAAACAGCTTCAATCATATGAGCATCGAAAAGTCGAAACCTTGACTTTATAGTACCATCATTAGATTTCTGAAATTTGTCCAAACTTATGGCTCTTATCTCAAAATGCTCATTAAGATAAATTCTTAATTCTTTGGAAAGATTAGTCATGTGATCAAAACTTGCTGCATTTTTCTTCCATAACCATTCGTATATTTGTTTTGCTCGAAATGCAGGTTCTCCGCTTTCAACCAGTATATTTTTTAGTTCTTCCAAGGAACACTTCCTAATATCCGCTTTTTCTATGATTTCCGTCATGCTGCAAAACTAACGAAAGATTGTGATTTAGGGTTCCATTAAACTTAAATATGTTAATTTATGTAGAGCTTCGGGCTTGGTTGACCCACAATGAGAAGAAAGTAATAAGTACACAAACAATTTAATTTTTTTATCAAAAATTTGAAAATACAAAATTTAGTTATACATTTGGATTAACCATTTGGTTAAACTAAATAGTTAATTGTAATTAATGCTAGATTCAGCTGAACAGAAAATAAAAGAGGCAGCCAGAAAAATATTGCTTGTCAAGGGTTTTGACGGTTCTAGAATGCAGGAAATTGCCGATGAAGCTGGTGTCAACAAGGCAATGCTTAATTATTATTTTAGAAGTAAAAAAGCCTTGTTCCAGATGGTATTTATGGAAGAATTTGGAAAACTATTCGAAAATATGATAACAGTATTGTTGGATGATTGCCCATGGGAAGATAAAATTAAAGCTTTTGTAAATACAGAACTAAATCATCTTCTCCAAGCTCCTCAATTACCACTTTTTATTATTAACGAAATGAGTAAAAACCCACATTTAATGGAGGAAAAATTAAAGTCAATTTCGGTGGGGAATGTTTTCGAAATGGCAAAAACTAAATATGAAAAAGAAATTCAGGACGGCAAATTAAGAAACCTTCCTTTTATACAATTTCTTATGAATTTACAGTCACTATGTATTTTTCCAATTCTTGCAAAGCCAGTTTTAATGCAGATTTCTAAAGTAAGTGATATGGAATATCATAACCTAATTAATCAAAGGAAAGCCCTTGTAAGTGAATTACTCATTAGTTATATGATTATTAAATAAATCGAAGAATATGAATATAAAATATTTAAAATATCTGCTCTTCATTCCAATTTTTGGAATATTAACCATCCCAATTTTTGGTCAATATTCATTGGAACAAGCCATTATAGATTCCAAATCTAACCATTCGACAGACCAAATTATTAAATACAACAACTCAATTGTTGATCTAAGATTGGAAAATATCTCGAAATCATTTTATCCAAAAATTTCATTTACGGGTCAGGCAACTTATCAATCTGCTGTTACAGAACTACCTATTGAACTTCCAGGAATTACCATCAATGCACTCAACAAAGATCAATATAGAATTCAAGGAGAAATACGCCAACTTCTGTATGATGGTGGCGCAATTTCGAAGTCCAAAGAAATCGTATCAACTTCGAATCAACTCAGCAATTTGGAAACGGAAATAGAAAATGAAAATATTCGAGGTCAAGTGATTAATCTGTATTTCGGGATTCTAGAAATTAAAACTCAAGCGTCCATTTTGAATTTGAAAAAACAAAACATGGAGGCTAATATTGTGTCCCTAGAATCAGGAATAAAAAATGGAATTCTCCAAAATTCTGAACTATTTGAGCTTCAAGCTGCAATAATTGTCATAGACCAGGAAATCACAAAATTGAATTCAATAAAATCAAATATTATTAAAAGCTTGAATATTCTGACCAATGCAGACATAGATGAACGGACAGAATTTGAAATTCCTAGTCAGGAAACAAATTTAAATTTAAATTACAATAACAAATTGATCTTCAAGAAGATGGATCTTCAGAAAGATTTACTAGCAATAAATCAATCCTTTAACGAAACTCAATCCTTGCCAAAAGCTGCGTTTTTTGTGAACTTTGGTTACGCAAATCCAGCTCTGAATTTTTTACAAAATTCATTTCAGCCATATGCTATAGGCGGTGTTCAACTTAGTTGGTCCCTCAATAATCTATACACTAAATCAACGGAAAGACAAATATTAAAGTTAAGTAACAACCTCGTTGACGAAAGAAAAAATCAGATTACAAAAAATTTGGACATTCAAAAAGAACAATACTTAAATGATCAATTATTACTCGAAAATCTTACTTCACAAGACGAAGCACTTCTTGAATTACGCACAAAAATTAGAGAGAATGCGGAATCAAAATTAAAAAATGGAGTGTTGACGAGCGATAGATTGATCATGTATATTAATGAAGAAAATGAAGTGAAAGAAAAAATTGCTTTGCGAAAGCTTCAAATCATCAAAAATCAATATTTATTAGATCATTTAACTGGAAACTATTCTAAATAAGATAACATGAATAATACATTTCGAATTATAACTCTGGGCTTAGTTCTCCTCCTAATCCAATCTTGCAATAAAAATGATAAAATTTTTGATGCTACTGGAACTTTCGAAGCCACTGAAACCATCATTTCTGCTGAAACAAATGGTAAAATCATCTCTTTCCCAGCTGAAGAAGGAAGTGATGTGCTTAAAGATGCTGTGGTAGCACAAATAGAAACGGAAGACATTCAGTTGCAAATAGATCAAATTGAAGCTACCATGAATGCTTTGAATATGAAGAAAAATGACGCAACTCCTCAGATTGAAATATTAAATGAGCAAAAAAAAGCTATTGAATCTAATTTAAATACCATTAAGACACAAATGTCTGTTATTGCAAAAGAAAAAACCAGACTTACTTCACTTTTGGACGACGGAGCTGCGACTCCAAAACAACTTGATGATATCAATGGTCAATTAGAAATAATCCAATCCAATTTAACATCCGCTTCTTCCCAATTGAATGTAATTGATGCTCAAATTAAAGCTGCCAAAAAAAATGTAGACTTACAAAATAGATCCATAACTAGTGAAAAAGATCCACTTGCAAAGAAAGTACTCATCATGGAATCTCAATTAAAAAAAGCAACCATAACAAGTCCAATCAATGGTACAATTCTTTCGAAATATGCTGAAGAAGGTGAATTTATTACAATGGGCCGCCCTATTTTCAAAATTGCAGATATGTCTGAATTGATATTGCGCGCCTATATTAGTGGACCTCAACTTGGCAAAATTAAAATTGGACAGCAAGTAAATGTGCTGGTTGATGAAATGGATGGCTATAAGAAATACATTGGAACTATTAGTTGGATTTCAAACAAAGCAGAATTTACACCCAAATCAATTCAAACTAAGGATGAAAGAGCCAATCTTGTTTATGCCATTAAAATAATTGTTCCCAATGATGGTTTCTTGAAATTAGGTATGTATGGGGAGGTAGAATTTAGTCAAAGCCAACAATAGATGAACAGCATAGAAATTAACAATGTCTCAAAATTCTTTGGTAAGAAAAAAGAAATTGTAGCACTAGAGCAAGTCAATTTAAACGTACCCAAAGGAAATCTTTTTGGTTTAATTGGTCCAGACGGAGCAGGTAAAACAACATTGTTTAGAATTCTCACTACTTTAATGTTAGCTGATACAGGAACTGCAAAAGTTTTGGGTTATGATGTGGTAAAAGATTATAAAAAAATCAGGCAGATCGTCGGATACATGCCTGGAAAATTTTCATTGTATCAAGATCTAAGTGTGTACGAAAATTTATCTTTTTTTGCTACTCTTTTCAATACCAGTATAAAAGAAAATTACAATCTGATTAAAGACATTTATGTTCAATTAGAGCCCTTTAAAAACAGAAAAGCAGGAGCACTTTCCGGGGGAATGAAGCAAAAGTTGGCACTTTGTTGCACATTGGTTCACAAACCCGAAATACTATTTCTTGATGAACCAACCACTGGTGTTGATGCCGTTTCAAGGAGAGAATTTTGGGAAATGCTCAAAAGATTAAACAAAGAAGGAATTACAATTTTTGTTTCCACTCCCTATATGGATGAAGCTACAATGTGCGATAATATTGCGCTAATTCAAAATGCTCATATTCTTTCCATTAATTCTCCAGAAGGGTTGATGGACAGTTACCCTGATACATTATGGGGATTAAAATCTGAAAAAATGTATCCACTTTTACTTGATTTAGAAAAAAATCCAAATGTACAATCCGTATTTACATTTGGAGATGAGCATCATGTCAAAATGAAACAAGGAAAGGGAGAAGATGACCTCAAAATGTGGCTATCTCAAAGTGGACATCAAGAAGTTGAAATGAAAATAATAAAACCTACAGTAGAGGATTGTTTTCTTGATCTATTAAACGAAAGGAAAAAAGTAAAAGCATGAACAACTCTATTGCTATCGATACAAAAAACTTAACAAAGAAATTTGGAACTTTTACTGCTGTAGATCACATTAGCTTTCATGTTAATTCAGGAGAGATTTTTGGATTTCTAGGAGCTAATGGAGCTGGAAAAACAACAGCTATGAAAATTCTTTGTGGATTAAGTTCCCCAAGTTCTGGCGAGGCGATGGTTGCAGGTTTCAATGTCGCAAAATATCCCAATAAAGTAAAAAAGAATATCGGCTACATGAGTCAAAAATTTTCTTTGTACAATGACCTAAAAGTAATTGAGAATATTAATTTTTATGGCGGAATATATGGATTGTCAAGGAAAGAAATATCAAGACGCGGACATGAACTACTTGAGAGATTAAATATTCCCAATGAAGCAAAGACAATGGTCTCTGAATTACCACTTGGCTGGAAACAGAAATTGGCTTTTTCAATTTCCATTATGCACAAGCCAACCATAATTTTTCTTGATGAACCTACTGGTGGCGTTGATCCGGTGACAAGACGTCAATTTTGGAAATTAATTTACGAAGCAGCTGACGAAGGAATTACAGCTTTTGTAACTACGCATTATATGGATGAAGCTGAATATTGTAATCGGGTTGCAATCATGGTTGATGGAAAGATAGAAGCAATGAATACTCCTAAATTATTGAAAGAAGAATTTAAGACTGATTCAATGGATGAAGTATTTTATCAATTGGCTCGAAATGCAAAAAGAGGAGAATAAATGAAACAATTTTTAACATTTCTAAAAAAAGAATTTTACCACATTGCTCGGGATTACCGAACCATGATGGTATTAATCGGAATGCCAATTGCGCAGATTGTTTTATTTGGATTTGCTTTGAGTAACGAGGTAAAAAACACTCGGATTGGCGTTTTGGATCTATCGAAAGACGAATATAGTATTGCCTTAACGGAGAAATTTAAAAATAGCAAGTTTTTTGATTTTACAAAAAGTCTAAATAATCAGGAAGATATTGACAAAGCTTTGCGATCAGGAGAAACTAAAATGGTCATGGTTATTCCCAATCAATTTTCTGAAAATTTAGCTCAAGAAAATAAATCTCAGATTCAATTGATAACAGACGGTACGAATCCGAATATGTCAAGTGCTCTTGTAAATTTTGGATCCGCCATAATCAGAGATTTTCAAAATGACAAATTTGCAGCTCAAGTCATTCCATTACAAATTGATATTAAAACTCGTATGATGTATAATCCCCAGCTCAAAGGAGAATATACTTTTGTTCCAGGCGTAATGGCATTGGTATTAATGTTGGTATGTGCATTAATGACTTCTGTTTCAATTGTCAAAGAAAAAGAAATGGGCAATATGGAAATTTTATTGGTGTCCCCAGTAAACCCATTGGTGGTTATTATTTCAAAAGCTGTTCCCTATGTAATCCTTAGCATAATTATTCTCACCATTATATTGGGGCTTAGTGTCGCCATTTTCAATGTCCCAATCAAGGGTAGTTTGCTGCTCCTATATTTTGTAAGTTTTATTTTCATTTTATCTGCATTGGGATTAGGCTTAATGATTTCAACAATTACAGATTCACAGCAAGTGGCAATGCTAATTTCACTAATGGTATTAATGTTACCAACAATGATGTTCAGTGGATTTATGTTTCCAATTGAAAGCATGCCAAAGCCTTTACAGGTTATATCTAACATCATTCCTGCAAAATGGTATTATCAAAGCATTCAAGCAATAATGATTAAAGGTTTAGGAATAAGCGCCATTTTCAAAGAAATTCTAATTCTGTCTGGATTTACCATTTTCTTTATTGCATTGAGCTTCAAAAATTTTAAAATTAGACTCTAATGAAAATACTTCTGACATTATTACGGAAAGAGTTTAGGCAAATTTTTAGGGACAAAGCCATATTAAAATTAATTTTTTTAATGCCGACCATTCAATTATTGATTTTGCCTTTTGCAGCGGATTCCGAAATAAAAAATATTAATGTTGGAATAATAGACAATGACCATTCTTCTTATTCAAGGCAATTGGTTGAAAAAATGGAATATTCAAGTTATTTTGATTTAAAAGAATATTCAAATTCATATAAAGAAGGTCTCAAATGGCTGGAAAATAATTCAGTAGACCTCTTTATCGAAATTCCTGCAAATTTTGAAAGTAAATTGGTCCGAGAAAATTATTCGCCAGTTTTTATGGCAGTAAATGCTACCAATGGCGTAAAAGGAAATCTCGGTGCTGCATATGTAATGAATACCATTGCAGATCTCAATAAAAACATTATTGCTGAATGGGTAATGCCTCCTAGTACTAATATGAGCCCTCAGATTGATATAACCCATAGTCATTGGTACAATCCGCACAGCAATTATCAAAAATTCATGGTCCCTGGAATTCTTGCCATATTATTGACTTTAGTTGGTTCGTTTCTTTCAGCTTTAAACATTGTTAGAGAAAAAGAAATAGGTACCATAGAACAGCTTAATGTTACCCCAATTTTAAAATCGCACTTTATTTTAGGCAAACTCATTCCATTTTGGGTGCTTGGATATGGAATATTAACCATCGGTCTCGCAATAAGTTATATTATTCATGGCATTGTGCCATCTTCCAATATTGGGGTACTATTCATTTTTGCAGGTGTTTACTTGATTGCTGTAATGGGATTAGGATTATTGATCTCTAACTTTTCAGAGACTCAGCAACAAGCCATGATGATTTCTTTCTTTTTTATGATGGTTTTCATTATGTTAAGTGGCTTATTTACTTCAATAGAAAGTATGCCTAGATGGGCACAAATTGTAGCTTGGATAAATCCTGTTACTTATATGGTAGATGTAATGAGGATGGTTTTACTCAAAGGTGCTCAATTAACAGATATGTTGTTTCACTTCAAAGCAATTATTGCTGAAGCATTCTTTTTAAATATTCTTGCAATATGGTCCTACAGTAAGCGAAATTGATGCTTTTAATAATTTGCATTGGATTTAAATAATTCCCAAGAAATAAATTAACAAGGTATTACAAACCAAATTTTTCAAAACCACCGTTAAATAATCAAAAGAAAAAAAATTTGTACGGTTTTTGAAGTAATACAAATATGAAAAATCTATTGGGTTGTATTTTGTTATGTTTTTTCTTGAGCGGCTGCATGAAGGATAAGTTTTCCATACCAGATGTAAATGGCATAGATGGAAGTTTCAACCTTTATAGAATGGAAACCGCATTAATGAGTTTGGATACAAATGAAATTGAAAATGGCTTGGAAAAGTTGATGCTCGACCATCCATCTTTTATGGGAATTTATATGAATAATATTATGGGATTTTCAGATAATGAGAACCCAAATATTCAATCTCAAAATGTTAAAGGATTTATTCAAGATCATAATATTCAACTGCTTTTTCAAGCAGAACAGATTCATTATAATGATTTTAGTGAATTGAGTGCAAAATTTGAAAAAGCTTTCCAATTTTACAAATACTATTTTCCAGAAAAAAATATTCCAGACATTTATACCTTTATATCCGAATATGGATATCAAAGATTTATATTTTCTGATGAAAAAGGAGAAGATGCCTTGGGCTTAGGTTTGGACTTGTTTCTTGGGTCCGAATATCCTTATCAAGATCTAATTCCGAACAATCCAGCATTTTCGTCTTACTTGATTCGAAGCTTCGATAAAGTACACATAGTCAAAAAGAGTATTGATGCATTGGTTGAGGACATTATGGGTGAAGATCAAGAAAATAATATGTTGCAAAAAATGGTAAGAAATGGCAAGAAATTGTATATCGTGGACCACATTTTACCATTTGAACCAGATTCTGTAATTACAGAATATACAGAAAAACAACTTAATTGGTGCCAAGAAAATGAACTTGAAATGTGGGCTTATTTTTTAAAGGAAGATTTATTTTACGAAACCAGCATCAATAAAATAAATAAATATGTCAATCCTTCGCCCAATTCACCAGGAATGCCAACTGAAGCTCCAGGCAGAACGGGGAATTATATGGGGTGGAAAATTGTTGAAGCATTTATGGAGAAAAATCCAAATACTACTTTACAAGAATTGGTAGAATTAGATGACGCACAAAAAATATTAGATATTTCAAAATATAAACCGAGAAAATAACATGGATCAAAGAGCAATACCCTTAGTCGATTTAGAGAAATTTACCAAGGGTAATAAAACTGAACAACAGGAATTTGTTAAGAATTTGGGTACTGCCTTTCACGAAGTAGGCTTTGTTGGGGTTGTTAATCATGGAATTCCAAAGAGTTTGGTGGATGATTTTTATAAAGCTTCAAAGGCTTTTTTTTCTTTGCCTGTGGAGGTCAAAAGGTCCTATGAAATAAAAGGTATGGCAGGTCAACGAGGATATACTTCTTTTGGGAAAGAACATGCTAAACAATCGAAAGTAGCGGATTTAAAAGAGTTTTTTCAAATAGGGCAATTTGTACCTCAGGACGATCCACGAAAATCTGAATATCCAGACAACCCAAACGTTACTGAAGTAAAAGGGTTTTACCAATTAGGGGAAGCATTATACAAAGCATTCGAAAGTTCTGGAAACGAATTATTAAAAGCAATCGCATTATTTCTTGGATTAGAGAAGGAATATTTCGAGCAAAAGATAGAAAAAGGGAATAGTATTCTTCGGGCAATTCATTATCCACCCATAACCGAGGAACCAAAAAATGCCATTAGAGCAGAACAGCATGAGGATATTAATTTAATTACCTTATTAGTAGGAGCATCTGCAGGTGGGTTACAAATTCTAACAGCCAAAAATGAATGGTTAGATATCGTTCCTGGAGAAGGCGAAATCGTAATTAATGTTGGGGATATGTTACAAAGATTAACCAACAATTATTTGGTTTCTACAACACATAGAGTGGTTAACCCACCAAAATCAGAATGGCATAAACCAAGATTATCAATTCCATTCTTTCTACATCCGGTTAGTGAAATGGATTTGTCATGTCTTGAAACAACAATTACAAAAAATAGGCCTTTGGCTTATGAATCCATAACTGCAGGAGATTATTTGGACGAAAGATTAAAAGAAATAGGCTTAAAAAAGTAAAAGAAATAAAATATCCAATATTTAGATTTGATATTACTTTGACATCTTAGTATTTTCGTTGTAACTTTGACAAAATTTAAAAAAATGAATTCAACATTATTAATATTCAATTTAGGGGGACCAGAACTTATAGTAATTATGCTTGTGGTTCTATTGCTTTTTGGAGGTAAAAAAATTCCAGAACTTATGAAAGGACTTGGAAAAGGAATCAGAGAATTCAATAATGCAAAAGCAAACATTGAGTCTGAAATTAAAGATGGGATGAAAGAAATCGAATCTCCTAAAAAGGAAGCTATTCTTGAAAAAAAATCGAACGAAGCTTAATTTTACGTTTATTTTTTTTGAAAAAATTACTTTAAAGGATATGGAAGGCTCTTTTTTAGAGTCTTTTTTCATTAAACTTAGGTTTTTTACTTAAAGTTTCGTTAAACTATTAGTTTTTAAGCATCCTTACAATTACTTTTGCGTCCTATTAAAAAAAGAAACTTAATCTAATGAATACAAATATCAAAATAAGCAAAACAATTTTCTTTGCACTGTTAGTTTTCGGATCTATCATTTCCGCTAGTGCTCAAAAATACGGGCATTTAAATTCAACTACTCTAATGAAGGATCTTCCTGCAATTAAAGCTGCAGATACAGAATTAACCACTTACCAAGCTCAGCTTACGAAAGTAGGTGAAGAAAAAGTTGCAAAATTTCAAGCCAATTATGAAGCTTATTCCATAAAAGCTAACTCTGGAACCATTTCCCAAATTGAAGCTCAAAAATTTGAAGCCGATTTGCAAAAAGAGCAACTTACAATTCAAGAATATCAACAAGAAGTTCAGAACAAACTAATTGAAAAAAGACAAGCCTTATATGATCCAATCTTTACAAAAGTTAGGAAAATTATTGAGCAGTATGGAAAAGACAATAATTACACTATGATTTTCGATTATGGAATGGGTGGAATATTGTTTGAAAATTCTGAAGACCTTACCGCAAAAATTAAAGAAAAATTATAGAAAATTCTGGATTGAAAGAATTCATCTATTAATCAAATTTTAAAAGAAGAGCCTTCCAATTGTCATTGGAAGGCTCTTCTTTTAAAAATACTCCATTTGATTTAATGTTAATGGAGCTGAGAATTGATTAGCGCATAATTATTAATTATCATTGCATTTTATCACCTTTAGAATATGAATATCTATAAACACTCAAATTGTGACTCAGATATGATAAAAAAATATGCCAAGTTATTAGTGGATTATTGCCTGAATTTACAGTCTGGAGAACACCTTTATATAGAAAGCACAACTCTTGCAGAAGAATTAATTCAAGAAATATATACCCTTTCTTTAAGAAAAGGTGCAAATGTTACTGTGGACATGAGCTTCAAATCTCAAAGTGAAATTTTCTTTGAAGAAGCGAATGATGATCAATTGAAGTTTGTATCTCCAATGAAAAAACTTGCAATGGAAGAATGTGATGCCTATTTGTACATTCGAGCACCATATGATTTGGATTCAAATAATGGTATTGATGCTAGTAAAAGGCAAAAAAGACAAGAAGCCAACGGAATAATTCAAAAAATATATTTTGATAGATTGGCAAATGGAAGCATGAAACGTTCTTTATGTCAATTTCCTACAATATCCAATGCAAAAGTAGCTGGAATGTCCTTAACTGAATATTCAGATTTTGTTTATAATGCATGCAAATTAAATGAAAAAGATCCAATCTCAGCTTGGATGGAAGTAAGAGAAAGCCAACAGAAAATTGTAGATTTTTTAAATAATAAATCGACAATACGATATGTAAACAACAAATCTGATATACAGTTTTCAGTGGAAGGACGAACATGGATTAACTCAGATGGAATGAACAATATGCCATCTGGTGAAGTTTTTTCGGCACCAATTGAAGATTCTGTGAACGGAGAAATATTTTTTGATTATCCGTCTATTTATATGAACCAAGAAGTGCAGGGAATCAAATTAGTTGTTGAAAATGGGAAAATAATTAATTGGGATGCAGAAATGGGAAAAACATTTTTAGATCAAATATTTCAGATTCCGGGGGCCAATTATTTTGGGGAAGTTGCCATAGGTACCAATTATAATATCCAGAAAGCAACAAAAAACATCTTATTTGATGAAAAAATTGGTGGTTCCGTGCATATGGCAGTTGGTCAAAGTTACAAACAATGTGGTGGAAAAAATGAATCCTCTATTCATTGGGATATGATCTCTGATATGAGAAGTGGTGGAAAAATTTATGCGGATTCTGAATTGATTTATGAAAACGGACAGTTTATTATTTTTTAAGACTGATCAATATGGCGTCAATTATTCCGATAAATCTGGTTGAATCTATTGTTTTGGAAAATTGGAATCTGATTGGAGATTTCAAACCATTAGATGGGTTTGAAGATATTAATTTTTGCCTTGAAACCAATCAACAACAAAAATTTCTGGTCAAAATTTATCTTGGTTCCTTTTCAGATCAGCTTGATTTTCAGATAAAAGCTCTAAAACACATAGAACAGAAGCAAACTGATGCTGAAATCGAATTTCCTTCTATTGTTCCTACCATTCATAAAGCAGACTATGTTTCCGTAGAAAATGATGGGAAAACTTATATTTTCAGGGTTCATACATGGGTTTCAGGTAAGCTTTGGAAGGATTGTGCCCCAAAATCATCCAAACTACTCCATAATCTAGGCGAAAAAGCAGGAATTTTATTAAACTTATTTCATGGGTTTCGCCATAACGCTGAAAAAAGAAAAGATTTCGAATGGGATTTGGCGAATGGACTTTGGATAGAAGCTTATCTTAATAGAATTGATGAAAATTTACAATCTATTATTCATAAAATTGTATCGCGATACCAGTCTGACTTGCCAATTTATAATACTTTGTATAAATCTGTCATTCATAATGATTTGAATGACCATAATATTTTGGTTAATGACTCTAAAGTTTCAGGATTTATCGATCTGGGAGACATGTGTTATACGCAAAGAATTAATGATCTTGCAATATTATTGGCTTATGCTATGATGGAAAAAGCAGATCCATTGGATGCAGCGTGCGACATCTTAGATGGTTATTCCCATTATGTAGATTTAGACGACTCAGAATTGTATTGTTTATTTAACTTGATATGCTTTAGGTTATGTGTGAGCATTACCAAGGCGGCTATCAACATCCAAGAAAACCCTGAAAACTTATATTTACAAATAAGCTATCAAACAGCAGTTTCGTTGCTGAAACAATTAGATGGCATTTCTGATAAATTTGCTTTACTAAAATTTCGAAAGGCGTGTAGAAAAGTCGTTTTCCCTAATGCTGAAGAATTTAAAAATTGGTTGAATGAAAATTCGGGCAAATGGTCCAAGGTTTGCCCACTTGAAATAAATTCAAATGATTATTTTGTACTTGATTTAGGCATCGGTAGCACTCAACTTGGACACGAACATACCTTCAATGATGCCCACAAGCACGAAGCTTCTGTTAAACGTCTTTTATCAATCGAAAAAAAGTCCTTTGCAATTGGAAAATATAACGAGGTTCGCCCTTTATATAGCTCTGACGATTTTACTACAATTGGCAACAATGGCAGAAGATGGCGAACGGTTCATATCGGGCTGGACTTTTTTCATGATTCCGATACAGAAGTTTATGCTTTTTATCAAGGAATTGTCCATGCTATTCATTATAATTCCGGGAACAAAAACTATGGCTATACCGTCATTTTGAAACATCAAATGGGCGATTCATTTTTTTTCACGCTTTATGGACATTTATCAGGTAAAGTTTTAAGTCATCTGAAATTAGGTCAAACGGTTCAAACAGGAGAAACCATAGCATGGTTTGGCAATCCTTCAGAAAATGGGAATTGGGCACCTCATCTGCATTTTCAGATTATACTTGATTTATTGAATTTTGAAAATGACTTTCCAGGTGTATGTTATGTACACGAAAGAGAAATTTATACGACAATTTGCCCAAATCCAAGCGAACTTTTTGGAATTATTGAGACTCCTTATCCCCAAATGGACGCCAATGAAATATTGAGCAAAAGAAAAAAGATATTAGGCAGATCTTATTCGATATCCTATGATAACCATATTCATGTTCAAAGAGCTGCAAATCAATATTTGTACGATCATAAAGGCAGAAAATATTTAGATTGTGTCAATAATGTACCGCATGTTGGTCACCAAAATATTAGAGTTTTAGAGGCAGCTCAACGCCAAATGAATTTGTTGAATACCAACACTCGCTATTTGCATGAAAATATAATTAAGCTGGCTGAAAAACTTACCTCTACCTTACCTGATAGTTTGTCAGTTTGCCACTTTGTCAATTCTGGAAGTGAAGCAAACGAATTAGCAATTAGGATGTCACGCACTTATACAGGTAGACAAGATATTGTAGCAATGGAACATGGATATCATGGAAATACCAACCTTTGTGTAGATATGAGTTCCTATAAATTCAATGGGAAAGGAGGATTTGGACAAAAAGACTATGTTCATTTATTAGAAATGCCAGAACCATTTCGTGGAAAATATAAAGGGGATCGTATTTCAGAAGCATATTCTCAAGATGCTATAAACCATATCCATCAAATTATTAAAAAACGAGGCCAACCTGCGGCGTTTATTTGTGAGAGCATTCTAAGTTGTGGAGGTCAATTGTGTTTTCCCGATAATTATTTGAAATCCATTTACTCTGAGTTTCGAAAAATGGGAATGGTAATGATTGCTGACGAAGTTCAAGTCGGTTTAGGTCGAGTCGGAAATCATATGTGGGCTTTTGAAAATGAAGGAGTAATTCCTGATATATTGACGATTGGAAAGCCATTTGGAAATGGGCATCCAATAGGAGCTGTTGTATGCACTAAAGAAATCGCTGATGCTTTTGCTAATGGAATGGAATACTTTAATACATTTGGTGGCAATCCAGTATCGTGTGCCATTGGTTTAGAAGTATTGAATATTGTAGAAGAAGAAAATCTAATGGCCAATGCCCTTACATTAGGAAATTATGTAAAAGAGGGCTTTAGAAATCTTCAAAGTCAACATGCTATCATCGGAGATGTTAGAGGTCATGGATTTTTCTTAGGTTGGGAATTCATAAACGATGAAAATTGGACTCCTGCAGCAAAACAAGCTGCTTATTTCGCAAATCGGATAAAAGAAATGGGCATTTTATTGAGTACTGATGGACCATTGCATAACGTGATAAAATTCAAACCACCAATGATTTTTACAAAGGAAAATGCGGATTATTTATTAGAATGCGCTGCAATAATTATGAAAGAAGATTTGATGCAGCCAGACTAATAACACTGCACATATATTTGAATCAATGAAATATCTCAATTGCTTTTTCTATTACTTTCATGTTAAATGGGCAACTGCCAGTATTTTGTCCATCAATGTTTAGATTTTTTTTATTTGTATCAGAAACAGAAAATTCTTTAGCCTGAATATATTTTATAAGTGGATCGTGAATATGGTTGCCACTGAATATTTTTGTAAATAGCTTGATTAGCTTCCATCTTGAGGCTTCTTTTAATAAGATTACATCAAACTTTCCATCATTTAGTTGAGCTTTTGGTGCGATCTTCATTCCGTTACCAGTATAAATTGTATTGCACGCTAAAAAAAAAGCATATGTGCCATTGATTTCTTCTCCATCAACAACAAATCGGACTGGCCATTTTGGGTTTCTCAATATTTCTAAAATTGAAGCAATATTATATCGTTGCGGCCCAAAAAATCTCATTTTTTCTGCCCTATCATTAATGGTCACAGGCAGACCCCAGCCAATTACATTGAAAGCAAATATTTGCTTGTCCTCCATCTGAATTTTAGCAAGATCAATTTTTAACTTTTTTCCTTCTACAATTTTCTTACTTGCTTCTATTGGGTCAAGCGCATCCAGATCATGCATTAATGAATTTCCAGTGCCCGCAGTAATTAATCCAATTGGAAGAATTTTTTTATCTGGTCTATCCATCATTCCATTGATTACTTCATGCATTGATCCATCACCACCAACCAATGCAATGGCATCGTAATTGCTGATTTCAAAAGTTTTGGCAATCTCATATGGATGACCCTTAAAATTCGAGATAATTAAGTCTACTTTAGAACCATTGGATTCTAAAATTGGAAGAATTTTTTCAACTAAAATTATTCCATCTTTATTACCACTTACTGGATTGACAATTAAAAAATACTTCATTAGCAACAATACATTAGCATTAATTCTGAAAGTTAAGTTTTTTAATCCTTTTAATAGGCTAATAATTAGATTCTAAATTACAAAGAAGGACTTAAGTTTTGCTTTTTTGATTTAAGTTCTGACTAAAAATAAATAATGGGCGAAAAAATAAAAAAATCCCTGCACAAATTAATGTACAGGGATCTATCCCTTTATTTATAATTTATAAACTAATTTACGCCACCAGTGGCACCACCCTGTTGTTGTCCATCTCCACCTTGAAGTAAATCATTGTTTCTAATTTTGGTTTTTCTTTCACTAAATTTCAAATTTCCAAAACGATAATCAAAACTTAAACCTACAGATCTGAAAGGAATTCCAAAACTACTTTCTAGATTAAATCCTCTTCCACTTTGGCTAGAATTGAAATATTTATAGTCATTAAATGGTTCAATAACTCTAATTCCTAAACTCGCTTTAATCTTTGGAAACTCTTTTTTTACACCTAAACCAATAATCGAAAAACTTGGTTGTTTCCCTTGAATTGTAAATTGAGGCGATCTCACAAATCCAAAGAAATCCATTTTAAAATCTTTAGGTAAATTCAATGTCCCTCCAAAATTTACATTGTATTCGAAACCAGTTGGATTAGTAACAGCTACAGTTGTCAATTTTGAACTATAATTGAAAGTAGAAAGGTTAAAACCACCTCTGAATGTGAAACTATTCACGTTCTTTGTACCAAATAAGTTGATTCCAAAAGAATTATTTATACCCACATTCTCAAATTTATTGAACCCAATTCCAGAATCTTGAATTTGCAATAATAACTGTATAATATCTTGTGTATTCCTATAATATAATGAAGAGAATATCCCAAATCCTTTGATAAAAGTATTGTATGATAAATCGATCTGATGCACTATTTCAGGTGTCAATGTTGGGTTTCCAACAACAATATTCAAACTATCCACACTATTCTGAAAAGGATTTATAAAACTTAAACTAGGTCGTTGAATCCTTTGGTTGTAACTTAATTTTAAAGTCTGAAAATTCTTCAACGATCTTGAAATAATTAGATTTGGAAGAATATTTTGATAAAAATTACTTTCTAAAGTCTCCCCTTTATTGAATGCACCATTGATGCTTGTACCTTCATATCTAACACCTGCAATCACTGAAAATTTCTTTGCTATCAAAAAGTTCATTGAAGCATAACCAGCAATTACATCCTGACCATATTCGAATGAATTAGATCTGGATTGATCAATAAGATATGAACCTCCAGCCGCTCGTTGTTGATAAGTATAATCTGAAATGATGCTCCTTAAAACTGTTTTTGCCCCAACTTCAAGTTTCATAGATTTTGGCAGTGGATGTACATAATCTGTCTGAAAAGTTATTTCTGTATTGTCTCCATCATTATAAATTAGCTCATCTCTATTGTTGATTTGATTCGAATAAGATTGAACTATTGAATTATCGGCTTTATTTTGATCACCACTAATCTGGAAGGACATTGAAAATTCTTGGTCTTTCTTTGGAAATGTTCTTCTATAATCAGTCGACCAATCGTATCCAGATTGTCCATTTTCGCCTCCTGAAGTTCTAGTGAAATTATAACCATTTCCAAAAACGGGATCAACTAATGTACCATCCAATGTTCCGTCAGAGTTAAATCCAAAACCATTTGTTGAAAAAGAAGTATTAAAACTATTGTATGCATTAAAATCATAAAAAGCACCAGCAGTGCCTCTAAAACCTAATCTTGTATTGTCTACTGTTCCATTTTGTTCAAGAATTCTCAATTGATTTTGGATAGTATCCACTCTTTTAAAAGTATTGATTGCTTCTTGTGGGGTGGAATAAAAAACGCTTCCACTTGCATTTACACCAAACCTACCTCTAGCTGCATTTATATTTCCTGTTCCATTGTTTTGTCTATTGCCGCCTGCAACACTTATTGAACCACTGTAACCATCTGCAGTCTTCTTTTTTGTAATAATATTGATGATGCCACCAGAACCTTCAGCGTCGTATTTCGCAGAAGGTGTAGTAATGACTTCAACCTGTTTAATTTCATCAGCTGGAATCATTTTTAATGCATCTGCAACGTTACTAGAAAACATTCCAGATGGTTTTCCATTAATCAATATTCTCAAATTTTGGGAACCCCTTAAGGATACATTACCATCGAAATCTACTGATAACAAAGGAACTTTTCTTAACACTTCAGTTGCATCTCCACCAGCAATAGAAGCGTCTTGCTCCGCATTGAAAACCATTTTATCCACTTTATTTTCAATCAGACTTCTTTGATCAGTGATATTTATTTCATCCAGAAGATAATTTGCTGGCTTAAGAAAGATATCATCAAAATGGTAATCGGGTTTTTCAGGCGTTAATTCTAGCGTCACCATTTTTTCAGCATACCCAAGAAAGGAAATGTATAATTCATACTTTCCAGTTTCAATATTTAATATTTTGAATTTCCCATCATCATCTGTCAATTCCCCATTTATTTCTTTGTCTTTTCCTTCTTTTTTTAAGACGATAGTAGCATAAGCAACAGGTTCATTACTCAAAGAGTCGATAAGTTTACCAGAAATGTTTCCTTTAATGGTTGGGCCTTTCTTTGCTCCCATCATAGGAAATTGAGCGTTTATAGAAATGGATGCAAAACATAGTATAGTAAAAAGTAAAATTTTCTTCATTTTAATTATTTAATAAGCTTTAATAGCTTAATTTTTAATACAATTAATAAGCAAAAACTATGGCTTAACAATTGCAAATTTACAGTATAATCACCCTGATTTAAAAAAATTTAGATAAGTGAAGTAAATTAATGGACATGTATTCCAAAATCGAATCACTCGGACAAATTTCTCTAATCATCTGGACAATGTTTTCTATTATTTACAACAATCTTTCCCCAATCTAGTTTCAAGAAATTCTAATATTAATTTATTAAAATTTCCAAAACTTATTGATTCGAATTGAAAACTGTGCTTTTATTAAATATTTAACCAGTATGTAACTTTTGCAACCAAAGAACGATTTCTAATTTCGGTCATAAACCGATTAGAAGGGTCATTTGCAAAGTCTGAGAAATAATTATCAGTGAACACAAGGTAGAAATCAGAAACTGGAGCAAATCTCCATTGCAACCTTGCATTGACGTTCATATTTGCGATTTGGCTATTGTATTGGACCACTGTAGATAAAAATAGTTTCTTATTAAAGGTCAAATCAAGTCTTGGGCTCAAAATTACTGTCTGCCTAAAACTATTTAAATGTGGTAATGAGAAATAATTGTACCCATATTCAAAACTTATTTGTCCATACGGTTGAAATCTGTAAGCAATATTTCCAAAAGCTCCTGCTCTGTATCCATTAAAATATTCCCCTATTGTTGGTTGAATTCGATAGGTAAAATTCAAGTTTGTATTGGACATAAAAGATAATTTTATGGCATTATAATTATACGCTGTAAATGCCTTTAATGCTTCACTATCAGAACCAGTTGGATCAAAATCAGCTGTCAAATAAACATAGGTGTTTTCAATTTCACCATTCAATCTTGCATTATTTTTTAATTCAGCTTCATATTTAAATGCCAAACTATAATCCGTATTGCCAATTTCTGGAGTTAATAAATATTTGAATTCCAAAGTTGGACCATGAACATTAAAAAGCCCATCTTTTTGATAAAATTTCATTCCCAACGACGGATTTAATCCTATAAAATTGGTTCTTGGAACATAACCTACTTGAGCATCAAATCCTTCCCCAACAAATTGTTGATCCCACAACAAGAAAAACCTTCTTGTATTATATCTTAAGGTACTCCCTTGTGCATAAGGCATATTTAAAGAATTTACTGAAAAAGATCTATGAATAAAAGCTTTTCCTGTCCACGTATTATCATTTGTGGCCAAATTATAATCTAGCCCTATTACTCTGTTGAATTTGTCATTTTCAGATCCATTATCTTCAAAGTTAAATGCTTGTTTATTGACAAAAATGATTCCCAAATTGGATCTAGAGAACATTTTCCTTTGCAAAGACACAATGGAATAATTGTAATCCGGAAGTCCATTTTCAACATCTGCAGCTGTTTGCATTGACAATAATCCTATTCGTAAGTTTTCATTAAGTTTTCCACTAAGCCTTGCTCCAGCATAAATAGTATTTTGAACTGCATTACCAGAAGTCGTATCTATATTCACTCCAATTCTCCGAGAGAAAAATGGATTGATTCGGGTTTGGCCAAATGAACCAAATAAGTCCGCATTTTCTAAGAAAAACTGTCTTCGTTCGGGAAAGAATATTTCGAATCTATCTACATTTGTAACTTGCTGATCTACTTCAACTTGGGAGAAATCAGGATTAAAAGTTAGGTCAAGATTTAAACTAGGACTCACTGCAATCTTTGCATCACCACCAAAGTTGTAAAAACTAGAGCTTGGTTTTGAATTTTCAAAATCTTTTGAAACGCCAGCTGTAGCATAAGGAATGATAGAGTTTTTTCCTCCAGATGTTTTTTGTAAAGCTTCATCCCAAACCATTTCTCCCATGAATGCAAGATTAAAAATCCATTGATTTCGTGGAATCTGGTTCCAAGAGCTTCGTTCATTGGATTGAGTATCAAATCTGTAAGAATTAAAACTCCACTTATCAACTCCAGGATTAAATCTTAATATGCTAATAGGAATTTCCATTTCTGAAGACCAATAACCATCAAAAATTTTGGATTCATTTTTCCACTTGTTATCCCAGGAAAGTGTGAAATTTTCAAGATCTTCGCCACCTCCTGAAACTAGGCCTTCTCGTTGAACTCCCATTGGATTGGTTCCAAATAAAAATGCATTTATCCTATCGTTAAATGGATCAATCATCAAAGTAATGTTATCATTTCCTCCTGCCCTAAAATCTCGCATAAGCGATGGAATGACATAATTATTTCCAGGAGAATAACATTTAATGCCGATGTAAAGATTCTTTTCATCGTATAAGAAATAAATTTCTGTTTGGTGGACTGCAGGAACAGAATCTGAAGGAAAATATTGCCAAAAATTATCCGCAGGTTTAGGTAATTTCCAAGATGCCTCATCTAAAACGCCATCTATTTTTATATTATCTTCAGTTTTTACTACGGAAGATGTTCGCTGACTATAAATGCATGTAGAAATAGAAACTAGGAAAATTATAAATAGCTGGCTTTTGATCATTTTAGTTTTCTTAATATTTTATAATATAACTGTAACCTGTTTTTATAGTGGATTCACTTGCATTTGATTTGTTGCTAGTAACAGTATAATTAAAGGAATTGTTTTGTTGGGAAGTTTTATTCTCTTTTTTAATTTTCAATCTAAAGTGGATATTTATTTTTTTTTGAAAATTTACTTTTAACTTGAATGTTTTGGGTACTTGATATTTCATTAATTCTACTAACCTCAATGCTTCCTCATCACAACCATATCCTAATCCCGCAAGCACTTTCGCATGATGGACATTTCCCAAGTGATCAATTTCAAAACTAAGCTTAACCGTACCCTGAATTTTATGCAAGATCGCTTCTTTTGGATAAACCATTTCATCTGAAATGAATTTCTTCATCGCAGCTGTTCCACCCTCGTAAAAAGCTTTATGTACAAAATCTTTATCGCGTTTCTCTTTTTTCAAATTTTACATTTTATTAAACATCAAATTCAATGGTATCCCCTGGATTTATTGTATCTTTTGGACCACTCTTTTTCTTACCTTCGTCAGTTGATTCGACGTTTCCAAATAAATCTTTTTGAATGATTTCCGCTTCATCTAAATCATCCATTTCAACTTCTTCATTGATGATCATTTCTGGACTCGTATCTTTGAATGAAATAATCTTGAATTCTCCCAATTTATTGCCAAGTGCTTTCCAACCTTTTACATCGATAAATTCCGAAATCAATAGATCTTCATGCACTTTTTCTTTATTCTTTAAGTAACTATACTTTATAGAAGCCTCAGGATGTAAGCTGACAAAATATAATTTAGATCCCTTATTTTCAGATATAAATGTAAATTTTGAAGCCAGAGTAGAAGTTTCGATATGGAATCTTTTTACCATGGTCCATCCTTTCTCTCCTTCATAATAAACCACATTTAAAATTGCATTTTCATCATATTTCTGGATTAATTCCAAATCTTTGACTTCATACCTCAACATTTCATCCACCTCTCTCAACTCATAACTTCCATCTTTAAATATAGCTAAAATCAAATCTCCTGTATCAAATGCTCCTAAAAATGAGCCACGTTCGTCTTTATTCAATCGACCACTTACATCATCCATCCAGAATTTTTGCGCTCCAAGGGAAGATTTACCAACTTCCAGTTGTGTTACTTTTTTAATCGGATATTTCGTAACAATATTTCCTCCAGCACTCCTCCCTTTTATTGCAATATCTGCAAAATCAAATTCGAATATCTTTTTCTTAGCGCTACATCCAGGCGTTAATTGTATGGAGACATTTTCAGTTTCACCGTTAGGATTCACTGTGAAATAAAGAATTTTGGAATTTTCGCCTCCCTTGGTTAGTTCATAAGATTTATCTCTTGTAATTCCTTGAGCCTGAAATCTTTTCGCCATTGTTCGTCCAGTCTTTGCGTCTAAATATAACATATTATAGGTAGTCCTATCATCACCTTTTTTCCAAACCGCTGCATGGATAATATTTTTACCCATGAAAACTTTATCACTAATCCTTGAAACCTGAAATGTTCCATCCTTTTTAAAAGCAATTATATCATCAATATCTGAACAAGGTCCAATTAATTCGTCCTTTTTTAATCCTGTTCCAATGAAACCTTCTTTATAATTAACATATAATTTTGCATTATTGGCAACAACTTGTTGAGCTTCAATATTCTCAATAGTAGTTATTTCAGTTTTTCTGTTCTGGTCTTTTCCATATTTGGTTAGAAGACCTTCAAAATAAGCGATGGTATAATCCGTTAGATGCGCCAAATGGTTCAAAACTTCTGCTAATTCCTTTTCTATATTTGCAATAAGTTCATCTGCCTTAAAAGAATTAAATTTTGATATTCTTTTAATTTTAATTTCTGTTAATTTTAAAATATCTTCTTCTGTAATGTCTCTGGATAACTTTAACTTATCAGAAACACTATAGCCTTCCATTCCTGGAGTTATGATGTATTTTTTTAACCCTAAATCAATTGCAGTGATAACTTCAGCCCATGATTCACATTCTTCAATATCGCGATATATCCTTTTTTCAATAAATATTTTTTCGAGACTTGCAAAATGCCATTTTTCCTCTAGCTCAGCTCTCCTAATTTCTAATTCTTGCCTCAATAAGTCTTGAGTATTGAATGTGGAAATTTCCAAAATCTCCTCAACACTCATAAAATGAGGCTTATTATCCACAATCACACAAGCATTTGGTGAAATACTCACCTCACAAAGTGTAAACGCGTAAAGTGCATCAACAGTAACTTCTGGAGAAACGCCAGAAGATAGTTCGATCAGAATCTCCACATCTTTTGCAGTATTGTCAACTACTTTTTTGATTTTGATTTTGCCTTTCTCACTGGCTTTTACAATGCTTTCAATAATTGCAGAAGTTGTGGTCCCGTATGGAAGTTCCTTAATGGCTAAAAAGCTTTTGTCGACAATTTGTATTTTCGATCTTACCTTAACTTTTCCACCTCGTCTTCCTCCGTTGTATTCTGAAACATCAATCGAACCTCCAGTATCAAAATCTGGGTATATCAATACTTTTTTCCCTTGTAATATTTTAATAGAAGCTTTGATTAGTTCGTTGAAATTGTGTGGCAAAATTTTGGTTGATAGTCCAACAGCAATTCCTTCTGCTCCTTGCGATAAAAGCAATGGAAATTTTACTGGAAGATTAATGGGTTCTTTATTTCTACCATCATAAGACAACTGCCAAACCGTAGTCTGGCTGTTAAATCCAACTTCAAGAGCAAATTTTGTTAGTCTTGCTTCAATATACCTTGCAGCAGCAGCAGAATCTCCGGTTCTCACGTCCCCCCAGTTCCCTTGACAATCAATCATAAGGTCCTTTTGCCCCAATTTAACAAGTGCATCTCCAATAGCTGCATCCCCGTGTGGATGATATTGCATGGTGTGGCCAATCAAGTTGGCTACTTTGTGATACCGTCCATCATCCTTCTCTTTCATAGAATAAAGAATTCTTCTCTGAACTGGTTTCAATCCATCATTAATTGTCGGTATTGCTCTTTCAAGAATTACATACGAAGCATAATCCAAAAAATAATCTTCATACATTCCCGTAATAGAAACTATTCGTTCATCAGAACTGTCTTCACTTACTCTTTCATCTTTGCTCATATTTCCATTTTTCTTATTTTGTAAGAAGGTGTAAAAATATGAAACATTATTTACATATGATTTTGATTTTTAATAGATTCTTTAGAATTAGTACTTAAAAGCAGCAAACCTTGTTAAATTTTCGTTATGAAAGAACTTTAACTATAAAAACTGAAGCTGATTTTATTATTTTAGCAGCATGGATTTAGTAATAGATTTACAACATAGCGAAGACGACTTCATTCTTGCATGTGTCCGTAATGAAAAATGGGCTCAAAAAAAGTTGTATGAGGACTATTATGGTTCAATGCTACCGCTATGCATGCGCTATACCAATAATAAAGATGATGCATTAGATGTAATGCATGAAGGGTTCATAAAAATATTCAAGAATATTAGTAAATACAAATCTGGGACTTCTCTTTCATCTTGGATTAGAAGAATAATGGTCAATACTGCCATTGATTATTATAGAAAAATTTCTAGAAGAAGAACTGAAGATTTAGATGCTGTTTACGATATTTCAAGTGATGAACCTGATGCAGTTAGCAAAATGTCTGCACAGGAAATAATTGATTCTTTACAAAGTCTTACACCTGCATATAGAACTGTTTTTAATTTGTATGTTATAGAAGGTTATCCACACAAAGAAATTGCTGAAATCTTGAACATTACCGAATCTACTTCACGATCAAATTTAGTTAAAGCAAGAAGCAAACTAAAAAATATTTTATTGGCTAAGTCGAGGATAAATGAAGAATAGATCTTTTGATCATATTGTGAAGTCTAAATTGGAAAACTATAGTATTGAAGTTGATCCTAATGCATGGGAATTATTCGAGCAGAGTCAATCAGATGCACTTTTCGATCAATCCATTCAAAACAATCTTTCTGATTTTCAACTTGAAATTTATCCTAAAGATTGGGATGTATTGGAACATAAATTGGAGCATGAAGAAGTTGAAAATGGGTTTGATGCAATAATTGGTTCCAAGTTGGCAGAAGTTTCGCTAAATGAACTCTCTGATTGGGATAGTTTTGAAAAAATCCTTGAAAATAACGATAATTTTGACAACCAAATTGCATCAAAAGTAAGGAATCATCAAGTATCGATGAACAATAACCATTGGCCAAAATTAAGTGAGCATCTTGAAAATATTGAAAGACAAAGGAGACGAATTGTTATTACTAAATTTATAGAAGCTGCCATTTTCATTCTATTTATTCTGAGTATTATGCAATTGTACCCAATCCATAACATTAAGAAAACTAACATTTATAGAACTGTTGCTGTCAACAATGATTTGCAAAATTCAAATAATTCTCAACTTAATGAAAATATAAAGGAAGTTAATCCTTCAATTCTTACCACACAAGCTGCAATTGATACAAAAATTGCCCTTACAAATGAACTAGTTTCTAGTTCCAAACAATCCATAATTTTAGAAGATCAAATTTCAAATTCCAATATTCTTCAGAACGTGAATACCGATTTAGTGGTTGAGAAGTTTTCAAAAAGTAACAATGGCAATTTCATTGATGAAGCACTCAGATTTCCAATAACTGACAAATACGTGGACGATTTATCTTCAATAGAATGGAATGATTTGGAGGAAAATCTTTCTGATGATTTAAATTTTGAAGGCCCAATAAACGAAAATGATGCTTTTCAACATAATTTAGTTTTGGTAAGCAATACCCTAAAATCTATGGGAATATCAAGTCTTGATTATGTTAGAGATGAATTTTCCACGCCTTCACCAATTAATAAATCAAAAAATAAAAGAGGTCAACTTTGGGTAAATACATATGGTGCCGCAGATGCTAACTTTATCAATACGCCATATGATAATTTTTACGACTCTGAAGGTTATCAAAATGATGCTTATGGATATTCGCTGGGAGCAAGTGTTTCTTTTGAAACGAACAATTGGGAATTAGAATCAGGAGTCGAATATAGTTCGTTGAATTATTTTCCAAAAGCAATTATTGAGACAACAGGAAGTGCCTTCAGAGGATATACGGAAACCACTTTAAAAGAAATCATATTTGAAATGGTAGAAATTCCTCTAAATTTTAAATATAAAATATTCAGAAAAAGTGGATGGTCAGTTTATGCGCTCAGTGGTCTAGGAATGGGAGCTGTTTTAAATGGCACATATGATATCAATGAAGAATCCAAAGCTCCTTTAACATCTGCAAAACCAGGTTTGACTTTTTCTTCTCAGCCTGATTATACCATATTGGATAAAAAAGAATTTGACGAGGGCTTATTAAATAAAGGAAAACTTCAAAACAATATTTTCTTTACTCTGAATACTGGGATTGGAATTACTAAAAAAATATCTGAAAGCATAACTTTTTATGCTCAACCAACTTATTTCCACAATCTTTCAGTAGGCGGTTTAGGCCCTAATAATGATGTGCATAATAGACTTACTCTGCAAATTGGCACAAAAGTTAAAATTTAAAAACTTTTTCCTTTATTTCCAGGCTTTAATGTCCAATCTGATTTTAGCAACATCTAATTCATAACCTTCATATGGTTTATTCTTTAAAAGGAAATTAATGTGATCATTGGACGCTTTGGTATACCCTGCTTTGTTATTTTGAATTTTAAGGATGTCTCTTTTACATCTATAATTGTAGGTATTTTCACCTTCTATTTTAAAGGCTTTATTAATAAGTTGTTCAACAATATTCAAGTATTCAGGACCGAATCCACTTTTATTATGAATGATATAATCTGCTGTTAATGTGTATTCTCCTTCTTCTAAATCATAATCATTTGTAATTATATCATTGGCTTGTCCTAAAATATTTTCATAAGTGTTGGTTTCAATCTTAAATTCAATGTTAAGAAATTCCCATTGAAGACTAATTAAGGCTTCATCATTAAGCACATCTATATTAATATTGAATGCTTCACGCCATTGTGTAGTTGTTTTTGCTGGCACTTGAAATCTAACCACATCTAATTTGGAATCATAATCATAAGCCCCATAAAGTGAGGTGTCTTTATTTAGAATAATAGTCCATTCTTCTTTGCCTGGTATTGTAAACAAAGAATAACAGCCTGAAGCAATGTCAGTGTCATTTAGCGTAACAGGTTGATCAAAGTATATCTTTGTACACTCACTTGAACCAGTTCTCCACACCTTATCAAAAGGTACTAAGCCCCCAAAAATAAGTCTATCGTTCCTTTTTGGTCTTTCATATTTAATTTTGAAATGAGTGAGGCCAATTTGTTGATTTATTTCTGCTGGCTCACTGAATAAAGGAACCTGAATCTGAGCATTTGCAAAGCTTAGAGAAGCTAAAACCAAAAATAGAGGGAATAGTAATTTCATATTATTTTTTTCACCCAAAATAAGTGAAAGTATAATATTGGCTAATTAAAAAATGTAAACAATTGTAAATCAATTGCAAATAAAAATTTAATATAAATTTGTGCTTACTTTGCTGGAGCGAGCTGTCGTATTTTAATTTTAAAAGCTGCAACCGTTAATGTCATGATTGGACTTAGCCAGTTAAAAATTGCGTAAGCAAAATATTCTCCCACTCCTACTCCTAACACTCCAGATTGATAGGCGCCACAGGTATTCCATGGGATCAAGACTGAAGTAACAGTACCCGAATCTTCTAGAGTTCTACTCAAATTTTCTGGAGCAAGACCCTTATCTTCATAGGCTTTTTTAAACATTTTTCCTGGAATGACTATTGCCAAATACTGATCACTGGCAACAACATTAAGACCAATACAACTTAATACTGTACTTGAAAATAATCCAAATATTGAGCTGGCAACAGATAGTAAAGCTTTGGTTATTCTGGATAATGCACCAATTCCATCCATTATGCCACCAAAAATCATGGCGCATATTATTAAATAAATGGTCCATAACATACCTTGCATCCCACCTGAGCTGAACAACTCATTTAAAGTTTCATTGTCTGTTGTAATTGAGGTGTCTACAAAAACTGATTTAATTACTGCAGAAATATTGGAACTTGCTAAACTTGTTAAAATTTCGGGTTGAAATATAAATGCAAAAACTGCTGCTGAAAGCACTCCAATTCCTAGAGCAATTAATGGTTTTGTTTTCAGCACAATTAATGTCACCACCAACAACGGAACGATAAATAAAAAAGGGTTAATATTGAATGTTTGATCAATCGAAGACAATAAACCACTAATATCCGCATTACCGGTAGTCGAAATATTAAAACTTAAAATGGTAAAAAAAATCAAGGTAATAATATAGGTAGGTACTGTGGTTACCGTCATGTATTTGATATGGGTAAAAAGATCAGTCCCAGCCATTGCCGGAGCAAGATTTGTTGTATCACTTAATGGGGACATTTTATCCCCAAAGTAAGCTCCAGAAATTACTGCTCCAGCAATCATTCCGGTAGGAATACCCAGAGCAGTCCCAATTCCAATTAACGCTATTCCTACCGTTGCTGAGGTAGTCCATGAACTTCCTGTTGCAATGGATATAACAGAGGCAATAATTACTGTTGCAGGCAAAAA
The DNA here is from genome assembly GCA_024642705.1 of Bacteroidota bacterium. Taxonomy (GTDB): domain Bacteria; phylum Bacteroidota; class Bacteroidia; order Chitinophagales; family Saprospiraceae; genus Portibacter. Next base: position 40,030 of record JAHEAQ010000044.1, read on the forward strand.
TATTGCAGGGCTTAATACTTGCAAACCATAATAAACCATGGCTGGAATTACTCCACTAACAAGCCAGGTTCCAGCCAAAGCACCCACTAGAAAAAGAATCATTATCGGGACAAAAACACTTCTTAGGTTTTCCCAAATTTCTTTGCCCATAGTAATTACAGATACTTTGTTGAAAAAACCAACAATCGCA
>JAHEAQ010000045.1 GCA_024642705.1 Bacteroidota bacterium
AATATTAAATAACAATTAAAATATATAATCATGCGACCATTTCAATTTTTCTTCTTAGTATCTATTGGGTTAATTTTATTTTTTGCAATAGCAAAAATGATTTTGATAGCTATGTTTTTTGCTGCAATAATGAGTATTATCTTTTTCGGATTAAAAACCATTGCTGCATTTTTCAGAAACCTTTCGTGGAATAATTCCAAATCAAATTACCAAACAAATAGATTAGAAACTGAGCAATTTAGTTTTAACAGAGACTTTAGTGATCACTTTTACAACCAATCAATTGCTCCTTGGGAGAAAGAACAAATTATCAAAATTAATTAAGCAATTATTTAAATAACAATTAAACCGCAATAAAATGATGTGTAATAATAACCACGCAAGATTCCACGCTATGAGTGGAAAGTACAAACACTTTATGAATCACCCTAACTTCAGAAATTGGGCCAAATCAAACGAATTTACTGCAAGGTTTTCATATCCTCCAGTTAACATTCAGGAAGAAGATGACCATTATGAAATTGAATTGAAAGTTCCAGGTTATGAAAAAGTAGATTTCAAAATTTCAATTTCAGATAATATTTTAACAATCCAATCCGACAAGAAAAATCAAGATCAAGGATTTGTAGAATTTAATCAGTTTAGACAACTGGCATTTAAAAGACAATTTGAATTGAACGAGAAAATTAATCTTGAATCTATAAAAGCAGAATACTTAAATGGTATTCTAAAATTGAGATTAGAAAAAAAAGAAGATTTTCATACTCAAAGAACGGAGATAAGAGTAGATTAGTTTTTAATGTTATTGTAGGATTTTAACATTTTGGGATGGGGTCAAAATAATTGACCCCATTTCCATTTTATTTTAAACCAGCTGCTAATGTCTTGATTTCTTTAATTTTGTCTTTTAGTAAATCTTTTTCGTAAGCATCCATTTCTTCTATTTCTTCAAGCATCTGAGTGACTAAAGCTTTTGCCTCTTCCTTTTTTTCAATTTCTATCAAGAACTTGGCAAATTCTTTTCTTTGTCCGTAATTGGTATTTGCAATATTCATTTCTTGAAAATATTGCTCAGCTTTTTCATCGTCATGAAGCTCAAAAAAGGACCATGCATAATAAGCCTTTTCTGGTGCATTTTGGAAAAATTTAGTTTTGTTCAATTGATTGCCAATCATCATTCCGCTTAAATAATCTCCAGACAAATGATAAGCTACGAGAAGCTTAGTATTCAATTCTTCATCATCTTGAGTAAGTTTTGATGAACAAGATTTATATATTTCCAAAGCCTTTTCATAATCCTCCTTTAGCATGTAAGCATCTGCAAGTCTTATTTTGTTAGAAACAGTGTCTGATTGACGTGCTTCATTTTCCAAATTTTTAATTGTAATGCTGTTATCAAATTTTGGCACTGCCATTTCTGAAATTGGCTGAATTTTATGTCTATTCTGGTATTGATTAATGAAATAAAATAATGCTCCAATCAATGGAAATAATAAGATAACATAATACCAGTATGACTCGCTTTTTCTGCTATATATGTGATAGAAGCAGTAAATTTGAAATATAATTATTGGCGCTAATAGTTGATACATATATAGTGCTTAGTTTGTCCCAGTTTTTAAGTCCTCATCAATTGGTTTTCGCGGAATTTGCGCATCTTGTTGTGAAGTATTCCAAACGAAAGCTGCAATTATTGTTGCCGCTTGGCTCAAATCTTCAGCCACCAAATGATCAAAATTGTCCATATTACTATGGTGTGTTCTACTCGAGTAAGAAATCGGATCTTGGATAAATTGAAATCCAGGAATTCCTACTGCATCAAAAGCCAAGTGATCTGTACCTCCAGTATTTTCTAAAGTTATTGTTCCTGCTCCAAGATCTTTGAAATCTTCAAACCATGATCTGAAGATGGGAACCACATCTTGATTTCCTTGAGTATATATTCCTCTTATTTTACCTGTTCCGTTGTCTAAATTGTAATATGCAGAAACTTCTTTTTGGTCTGGTTTAAGAGCCTGAGGAGTATAACTATTTGGAGGAAAATCAGCATAATGTTTACCTACATAACCTCTTGATCCGTATAAACCTTGTTCTTCACCTGTCCACAAGGCAATTCTTAGGGTTCTTCTTGGTTTGATACCGGTTTCTTTTATGGTTTGCAACAAGATTCTTGCGACTTCCATCATCACTGAAGATCCAGCAGCATTATCTGTAGCTCCAGTTCCTGTGTGCCATGAATCGAAATGCGCTCCAAACATTACAACTTCATCAGCGAGGTCTGTACCAGGAATTTCGGCAATGATATTATGCTCCATTTGATCTGGATTCACATAAGAACTTGCCATATCCAAATTTAATGTAACAGGAATTCCTTTATTTATAGTTCTGAGAATTCTATTGTATTGCTCAACTGAAAGAGTAACTTGCGGAACAATTATGTTATCGACGTCTTGACTTCTTCCTTCTGACGATCTTGCACCAGAAACGAAAACAGTACCAAGATCTCCCTTATACGATCTGTCAATTACAGCAAGTGGCTTTTCAGCTTCGATTAATTTCCACATTTCTGTATTGAAGTTAAAGCCACCAGCATTTCGACCTCTTCGCGGTCTTGGAGTGGGAATTCCAGAGTTAGCCATTTCTAATAATTCTGAATTATCATATCTTTTTGCATCTGCTTCAAATGGATCTTTCACCTCTCTAATAGTGTCAATCATTACGATTTTTCCAGCTAATTTTCCTTTATATGAATCTAGATCTTCTTGGTTTTTTGCGTTTAGAAAAATTACTTCACCAGTACCTTTTACAGAAGGTGACCATGCTTTCGGATAAGCGATTATTGGATAATAACTTGGACTCATTGCATGCATTTCAAAATGATTCAATTCCCAGCCTCTGCCAAATGGTCCCCATTCTTCCAAGTGAACATTAGACATTCCCCAATTTTTCAATTCCTTTACTGCCCAATCTGTAGCTTTATCTAGCATCGGCGAAGCTGTTAATCTTGGCCCATATATATCTGTCATCCAACTGGCAATATCCATAACTTGGCTTTCATTTATTCCAATTTTCTTTATCGTTTCAATTGGATTTTTATCCATATTATCAGCAGGTTGAGCTGTAACGACAGAAATGAAACAAATGCAAATACAAATACTTAAAATTTTTTTCATACAAAACTGTTTAGTGCAATAATATTTTGAAGCTTCAAAATAAGCAATAATTTCAAAAAAATCGACATTTTTGCTTTTTCAATTTGGCGAAATTAATTTAAAGGTTTTTTTGATTTTACTAAATCAATGAAAAGACCTATATTTGTTATGCTTTCATTAGGTTTTTTTATTGATGATAGCTTTTTACTAGACCATGCTTTTAAATTGTAAAAAAAGAATATAAATGTCGAAATTAACTACTTTTTCAAAAATAATAATTACAGTCTTAATTCTAGCAGGATTGTTTTTTGGTTACCAATTTTTGGCCACTAAATATGATCTTCCTGAAATTGGAACGGCGAATAGCACAGAGCAAAATAGTACAGAAAATGGCACAGAAAATGAAAATAGCACTGCCACAACTGAAACTGCAAAATCGTCTCCAAGAGTCTCTTCTTCCTGGAATTATACTCCACGCAAACCAATTGGTGGAAAATTGAAAGGTGTGGTGGAATTGGGTGCTTCTGGCTTTAACTCGTTTATTGTTAATGTGGATAGTGACAAATCTTGGGCTTTAGAAAAAGCTGAATGGGGCAACAGTTTGGTTTATGAAGGAATGGCATCAGGAACTGATGTTACTCAAGGCTTAAAACAATACATTGCTAAATTTCTTGATTATGGAGTTTCTGGAAAACAAATTCATTTTGTAGTATCTTCAGGTGCCTTAAAAGCAGCTGAAACAAAGCCAATTGTCAAAGGTTTGAAAGACTTAGGTTTTGTTGTAAATGAAGTTACTCCTGAACAAGAAGGTTCTTATGCTTTAAAATGCGTTTTACCCAAAGATTATGAAAACAATGCTTTTGTTGTGGACATAGGAAGTGGAAATTCAAAAATATCATGGATCGAAAATGGAAAAGTTCAAGCTAAAGAATCTTTTGGCGCTAAATATTTCCAAAATGCAACAAGCGATGCAGCTGCATATGCAGATATGAAAAAAGTAGGTGAAATGATTCCCTCTTCTAAAACAAAAACTTGTTTTATTATTGGTGGCGTGCCATTTACTATGGCAAAGCAATCTAGAAATGGAGAAGAAAGATATACGAAATTGGGAGAGCCGAGTATTTATCCTACTGACGAGGCAAAAAATAAAGCAGGTATAAATCTTTATCAAGGAATTATTGATGGTACTGGTTGCAAAGATTATATCTTCGATTGGGATGCCAACTTTACAATTGGATTTTTATTAACATTACCATATTAAATAATTTTTCTATTTAAAATATACGAGGGCTTTGCTACTTTGAATGATAGCAAAGCCCTCTTTTTTGAATTTATTACTTTATTTGATAATGATTTTTAAATAATAAATTTAGAAAAACTCAATACTCGATTGATACGTGTTGTTAATTACCTTTATTAAGAAAATTTGATTATAGGTACTTTCTTCTAAATCTCTATATTTATCTTGCCCAATTATATAATTTGTAAGTGACGGGGTGGTATTCGAATGACCAACTACTAAAACATTATTTGTCTGCGCATCTTTTCTAATTTTATTATAAAAAGAAGTATCCCTTGGATCATATATTTCTGTTGGTATTTTTAATAAATTAGATAGTGGCAAAGCAGTATTCATCGTCCTTTTATAGTTGGTAGAATAAATTTTTGTTATTCCTTTATTTTCCAATAAGTTAGATAAGTTTTTTGCTCTTTTTTCGCCTTCCAAATTTAAAGGAGGATCTTTTGTTCCATCGTCTGCTTTTTCTGCATGTCTTACCAAATAAATTATATGTTCTGAACTTGGTATTGTTTTTTTATATTTGGTGCACATTGGGAGAAAAGAAACCATTGATATGAAAACTAATATTGTTATTTTGCTCATTGAAAGTTTTTAAGTAAATAATTTAATAATGCACTTGGCCAGAAAAACAATGATTTGATTTTGAAATTATAAATATAAAGAATTACTTTTTATGCTCAAATTAATACTCATCATAGGTTGCATTTTCACGATAGCTCCCGTTTTCTTATCTGGCCAAAATGAAATGTGGACAGATCAACAATTGAAATTAATTAACGCTGATTGTCTTCATTCAAGAGGTTACACAGGAAAAGGTGTTACCATTGCGCATTTAGATGATGGCTGCGATGGTTGTGATGTGGTTCCGATTTTAGAGCATTCTCGTTCTAACGGATTATGGAAAGCAGGTTATGATTTTGTCTTAGATTCTGACTTAGTTTATAAAGGTCTTGGAAGCCATGGAACTGCAACAGTATCCATAGTTCATGGAAAAGTGGATGGATCTTATATTGGTGTAGCTTATGATGCAAATATCCTTTTGGCGCGGACTGAAAACGTAAACTCTGAAACACATCAGGAAGAAAAGGATTGGAGAGATGCCGTAGATTGGGCAATTGAAAATGGAGCCGATATCATTACTAGTTCGTTACAATACAACGAATTTGATGCGGGAGAAGGAAATTTTACCTATAAAGATATGGATGGAAAGTCCACTATTATTACAAATGCAGCTGATTATGCTGCTTCGAAAGGATTAATTGTAGTTACCATACAAGGGAACTTTGGAAGTACTCCATGGTATTATCTTTCAGCTCCAGGAGATGCAGACTCTGTTATTACGGTAGGAGCTGCATTGGCAAATGGTATGAAGGCTAATTTTTCTGGATTTGGACCAAGTTTTGATGGTAGAATGAAACCTGATGTGATGGCAATGGGACAATCTACAGCTGTCGGTCATCCAGATGGAACAATCTCCCGGGGCAATGGTACATCATATGCGGCACCCGCAATCGCTGGATTGATGGCGTGTTTGAAACAAGCCCACCCTGAAAGATCAAATATGCAACTTATTTCTGCCTTAAGACAAAGTGCCGATAGATATAGAAATCCTTCAGCACAATTGGGATATGGATATGGGACTGCAGACGGATGCAAAGCAGATGATATACTCAAGGTAATCGATAACACAATTGGAATTAAAGGAAAATGGATAAAGAATGATTTTGCAAAATACAAAATTCGAAAAGAGGAAATTGTTGTGAAACCAAACACAAAGACTTTGAAAATTGAAAAACTTGTTTTAAAAAATATTTTCGAAAAAGAACTTACAACAGAATTAATAGGAAAGAAAATAAATATTGATAACCTACCAAATGGAGATTATTTATTGGATATTTATTCCTCCGACAATCAAATCCAAACCATATATTTTCAAAAATAAATCCGAATCAAACAAATACGAAATGAATAAATTATTAAAGTTTCCTGTGTTAATGGCAATATTATTTTTCTTGCCATATAATGCTCAAGCGCAATTTAAGAAGAAAAAAAAGGAAGTCCCTGTTGTAACTCCAGAAGCAAAGCCGGAAGAAAAGAAAGATAAGGACAAAAAAATTAAAGATTATAAAGATATTATTAAGCCAGGAGCAATTACCGATGAAGGTCTATTTACCGTTCATCAGGTGAACGATATGTATTATTTTGAAATACCTTTTGATTTAATGGAAAAAGAGATTTTAGTGGTGAGCAGAATTTCTGGTTTCGTAAAAAATTTAAATTTTGGAGGAGCCGGGACACAATCCAGGCCACAACAGGTTATAAGATTTCAAAGAAAAAATGACCAATTGTTGCTTAGATCCGTAGCTTATAATAGTGTAGCGAGCGACGAAGATCCAATTTCTATAGCGGTGAGAAATAATAATTTTGAGCCAATAATTATGGTTTTTGACATTAAAGCTTTTAATACAGATAGTACTTCGGCAGTAATTGATATCAAAGATTTATTTACCACAGATGTCGAAATGCTAGGTCCCGTTTCTCCAGCACAAAGGAAATCATTTGAATTGGGGAGTCTTGATGGAAAAAGAAGCATGATATCAAGCATGAAAAGTTACCCAGAGAATACTGAAATTAGACATATCCTTACTTTCAATGGGAAAAAGATTCCTGACAATCAAGTCACTGGTACAATGTCTGTTGAAATGAATCAATCCTTTATCAAATTACCCGATAACCCTTTGAAGCAAAGAACTTACGATGCGCGGGTGGGATATTTTTCTGTTGGTACCACAGATTATAGTTCAAATGATCAACGTGCTTCCTCAAAAAGATTTATAACTAGATGGAGACTTGAACCAAAAGATCCAGCAGCTTATGCTAGGGGAGAATTGGTTGAGCCAGTTAAGCCAATCATTTATTACATAGATCCAGGAACTCCATATGAATGGAGACCTTATCTGAAACAAGGCGTTGAAGATTGGCAAGTTGCTTTCGAAAAAGCAGGTTTCAAAAATGCAATCATTGCAAAGGATGCACCTACAAAAGAAGAAGATCCCGATTGGACTCCTGAAGATGTCAGATATTCAACCATCCGTTACGTTTCTACTGACATTCAGAATGCGATGGGTCCGCATGTTCATGATCCACGAACAGGAGAAATCTTAGAAAGTGATATCATATGGTATCATAATGTGATGAATCTTTTAAGGAATTGGTTTTTTATTCAAACAGCAGCAATCAATCCCGATGCAAGGAACATTAATTTCAAAGAAGAAGTTATGGGTAGATTAATCAGATTTGTTTCTGCTCATGAAGTGGGTCATACCCTTGGATTGGCACATAACATGGGGTCAAGTGTTGCGTACCCTGTTGACTCTCTGCGATCTCCTGCTTTCACTGCAAAAATGGGAACAGCTCCTTCCATTATGGATTATGCACGATTTAACTATATCGCTCAGCCAGAAGATGGTGATGTAGCATTGATGCCAAATATAGGGCCCTATGACAAATGGGCAATTGAATTTGGATATAAATTAATCCCAGGAAATAAAAGTGTGGAAGAAGAACGAAGTATTGTAAATGGTTGGGTAAAATCAAAGGTAAGTGATCCATTATATAGATATGGAAGACAAAGAGGAAACCCAACAGATCCGTCTGCCCAAACTGAGGATTTAGGAGATAATTCAATGCTTGCAAGCGAATATGGAATTAGAAACTTGAAAAGAATTGTTCCAAATTTAGTAGAGTGGACTAAAGAAGAAGGAAAGGATTATTCACAGCTAGAAGAATTGTACGGCCAAGTTTTTGGTCAATTCAATAGATACATGGGCCATGTAACAGCAAATATTGGTGGTGTGTATGAATATCAAAAAACCGCCGATGAACAAGGTGCAATTTATACTCATGTACCTAAAGAGAAGCAAATCGATGCCATGAAATTTTTGAATGAACAATTGTTCGCAACACCGAACTGGATGATAGACCAAAATATATTATCAAAAACTAGTGAAGCTGGTATAGTAGAACAAATTACAACCCTGCAATCCAGAACATTGAATCGAGTTTTTGATGGAGATCGATTGTTGAGAATGATTGAAAATCAGACTCTAAATGGTGATGCTGCTTATGGGCTAGCTAGTTTGTACAATGATGCAACCAATGGTATTTTTGCAGAATTAAAAAATGGCGTACCAATTGATACTTATAGAAGGAACCTTCAAAGAAATTTTATTGATAGAATGGGCGAATTAATGATTACAAAAAGTGATAATGTGAAACATTCAGATGTTATTGCAATGTCGAGAGGAACGCTTGAAAAATTAAAAACCTTAACTATTGCTGCAAAAGTAAAAAGCAAAGATGAGATGACCAAATTTCATTTAAGTGACCTTGAAGCCAGAATTGATGCCATTTTAGATCCGAAATAATAGATTAATGCCTCTGCTTAGAATTTTGATGATTTTTTTATTTGGAATTTTGATTTCTTGTGAACAAAATGTTCCTTATGAAATTAATCAAGATAAAGAAGCAGAGGCATTTTTGGAAGTTGCATTAAAAGAAGCAGGGACATTAGAAAAATGGAATGCCATTACTGAACTTTCCTTTATTAAAAAGACACGCATGTATTTGCCTGATTCCACAATTGAAGATGCTTCAGTTCAAAGGCAGCTTTTTAGGAATTATCCCCAATTTTATGCTGAAATAGAATACTTAGATGACTCAAAAAAAAGGAAAATTATTCAGATTAATGATGAAGTAAAATATTTTGAAAATGGCACTCAAATCATAGATTCATTGTCTTTGGCAAAAGCTGAAATCAATATAAGAACAGCTTATTATGTAATCGGATTGCCTTTTAAATTAAAAGATAAAGGACCTACTTTAGTTTCTATTTCAAACGAAAAGTTATCCAATGACAGCATAGTTAATAGTCTTCAGATTCAGCATCAATCTGATAATGGAGAAGCAAAAAATGAAAATTGGTGGGTTTATTTTTCTCAAGAAACCAATGAAATGTTAGGTTATCTTATTTACCATGATAATCGATATAGTTATATTTTAAATGATAGTACAACTGTGATTAACGGTTTTCATTTCCCTATTTTGAGAAGGAGTATGGCATTGGATGCAAAAAAGGAAAACGAATACTTGCGAGCTGATTATGTTTATTCTGATATTCAAATCAAAACAAAAGAAGAATAAAGGCGTTTAGTATATTATTTATGTTAATAATATGCTTTTATGAAATTTAACTATGTATTTGTTATCCTCATTTTTAGTTCTCTTTTTATTTCCTGCCAACCACAAATAATTGAAATAACCACGGACATCAAGGATCCAAATACGCGATCTTTTGCTTTTCAAAATCAAATTGAAAATATTTTCGAAACGGTTCAATTAGGGCGACCAGAACCTATTAATTATGATTTTGGAGATCGGAAATTAGTCTTAGAATTGAGAACTGCAGGGTCAACTCAATATGTTTTTATGACTCCTGATACAAAAATCAAAATTTCAAAAACACCTCAGCAAGGCGAGTTTGTTATAACTAGCAATCATCAAAAAGAACAAGATTTGCTTGCTTCATTTGACAAGGAATTAAGTATTGCAGAAACAAAATACAGCCATTATGAAATCATGAATTCCAATTTGAAAGATTTCGAGGTTAAATTAGTTGAGAAATATGCTAATTTGAATGCAGTTGTGGGAATGGCAAAGAAGGAAGGTAGAGTGGATAAAAAGATTTTGTATTGGTTAGAAGAACGGATTAAAGCTGCAGAAATAAATTCTAAAATCAATTATCCGGCATATTTTAAGTTCCTTAGAAAACAAAACCCTGAGTTACCAGAAAATTATTATGATTTTGTCAAAAATTTTAATTTTGACGACCCTCAATTGTTTTACTTCTATGACATAAAATCTGTTGGCGCAGCAATTATTGCCCATAAATTCAATTATGCAGAAATGGAAAGTTTGGGAGCGTATTACAGTGCCCAATTTAATGCAGTAAAAGAATATACCTCTAATCCCATTATTAAAGATTTATATGAATATAAGTTTCTCAACGAAAAAATAAACATGGCGGGAGGAATTGATGGAATTGAGGACGAAATAAATGAATATTTGACTACTTCGAAAAATCAAGATAATATTCAAGAACTAAATCAAATTATTGCTTCTTGGAGCCATCTTAAAAAAGGCTTAGAAGCACCGAATTTTTCTGCTTTTACAAGAGATGGCAAAGAAGTAAAGCTATCTGACCTACGAGGTAAAAATGTGTATATTGATGTTTGGGCTACATGGTGCGGGCCTTGTATTTCTGAAATACCAGCATTGAAAGCAATGGAAACCAAATATCATGATGAGAATGTAGAATTTGTGAGTGTTTCAATCGATGTAGCTAGCGATAAGCAAAAATGGATGGATTTTGTTGAAAAAAGAGAATTGAAAGGAATACAAATAATGGCTGAGAATGATTGGAGATCCGAAATTACTAGGAATTATAATATACAGGGTATACCTCGGTTCTTGTTAATCGATGAAGAGGGAAAAATAGTTAGTGCTGATGCACCACGACCCTCAAGTACTAGGCAATTGGAAAGTTTGTTGGCTACGGTTTTGAATTAATCAATAGATATTTTTTTTTCAAAACACCAAAAGGATCTTTCTCTAAAAGGGAAATAGACCTCACCTCTTCTTTGATAATTTAAATTGTCATACATTTTTAAAGCTATTTCATTCATGGAAAAAGCATCTAGCCGTATGGAAGCATATAAATTTTCTTTAAAATACTTTTCAGCATGCACCATTAAAGCAGCTGCAATTCCCATTTTTTGGAATTTAGGGTCTACAGCTAGCCTATGGATGACTCCTATTTTTCCATCCTTAAACTTCCAATTTATTTCTAAATATTGAACATCTTGATGGTCATTGATTATAATTATCCCTGCCAAAATTTTTTCATGAAAATAACCAAAAGCTTCTTTTTTACCTATATCTTTTTGAATGGTCTCTAAAGTAGGATAATGTTCGGTCCATTGAGGAATACCAATGGAATACATGTAATTCCTGCAATCTGTAATTATTTGAAATGCTCGATCTAGATCTTCATTTTCTAATTGTCTGATCATAAATCTTGTCTCTTATTTTAATTGCACTTAGGATGTTATCTGACATGATAGCGTCTACTCCAAGTTCAATAAAGTAAGCTAATTCTTCCTCAACAGTTTCGAATCCAACAACACCTTCTTTTGAAAGAAATTTATAATCAATCGCATAATTTGGATCTCTGAAAGTGTAAAGATGAATTGGAATGTTTTTTTTATGAGCCAATTCTATTAACGGAATATTTCGCTGTTCGATTATCAATTTAGTCGGTACTTTCGAAACATGAAACATTTGAAGATTACGTTCCAATATTACTTTTTTTAAGTATTTTTTTGCATTTCTTTTTTTGGTGAATTTTGACAATTCTTGGGTGTCATCAAATCCTAATTGGCATTTATTAATCGAATAAAATTCCTTGTCCGAAGCCACCACATCCATCATTCTTGGGTCAAAAGATTGAATCCAAACATTGGAATCTTTCAATAAATTCCTAGATTTTAATTCATTTTTCACCTGATCAGAAATATCATTCAAGGTCATGGTATGACTGTATTTGTCATCCGTTTTTATTTCAATATAAATTTTCAAATCATTTCGTTCATGCTCTTGCCGTAATTCCAAAAGGAGATTTAAAGCTTCTCCAAGAGTTGGCATCCTATATTCTGAAGTCATTATCTGATAATCAGGTCTTTCACTATCAGGAGCAGGAAAGGTAACTTTTAGGTTTCTCAATTCTTCTTGATCGAAATCAGTAACTACCCAATTCTTTTCTTTTTTTCTTTCTGGAAATAAAGTTTCTAATTGTGCTTCTCCTATCAATCTATTTAATTTATAATCATGGCCTACGATTAAGAGCCCATCCTTAGTTTGAATGAGATCCAATTCAAAGCCGTCAGCACCAAGATTTATGGCATTGCGAAAACCGAACAAAGTGTTTTCGCCCCCATAAGCTGGAGCTCCCCGATGACCAATTATTAGGCATTGCCCACTAAGAGCTTGATTTTTTTGTGCTGAGCTATACATATAACAAAATAGAAAAAGAAATAAGAAATTTATTCGATACATGATTTGAAGATAACAAAAGAAAAGGATTGACGATACGTTTTAGGCATTAAATCACTTCAAAATTGCAATTTTTAAGGTTGGAATATTTTCCTTAAATTTTCAGAAATATAAATTACATTTTCCTCTGTTAAACCCGGATATATTGGTAAACTTAAAGAAGTTAAAGCCATTTTTTCTGCAATTGGAAAATCATTTTTTGAGTATCCTAAGAATTGATAAGCTTTCTGAAGATGAGGAGGAATTGGGTAGTGAATCAGAGTTTGAATCCCTTTGTGCTGCAATTTCTCTTGGACATCGTCTCTATTTTCACAACGAATACAATAAACATGGCATACATGCGAACCATCATCTGGAATATTTGGAATAATTAAATCTTCTATGTCATCAAGTTGAAATTTGTACCACTTCGCGATTTGAAGTCGGTTTTTATTCCATTCATTGATATATTTTAATTTTACACTTAATAACGCAGCTTGCATTTCATCAAGTCTTGAATTAAGGCCAATAGTATCGTTGATATATTTTATGGAAGAGCCATAATTTCTAAGTGACATTGATTTATTTGCAAGGATTTTATCATTTGTTGTAATAATACCAGCATCACCTAACGCCCCTAAATTTTTGCCTGGATAAAAACTTGTAGCATTAATATGTCCAAAAGAAGCAGATCTCTTTCCTTCTAATACAGCGCCTTGTGATTGTGCATTATCCTCTATTACATACAGATTGTAGATTTTTGCAATATCCATTATTTTTGTCATGTTGCACATCTGACCGAAAAGATGGACAGCCATTATAGCTTTTGTTTTATCTGAGATTTTGTCAATAATAAGGTTAGTATCAATATTAAAAGTGTCAGCACTCGGTTCAATTGGAATTATTGTTGCACCTACAGCGTAAATGGCATTCCAACAAGCTATATATGCATTCGAAGCAACCAATACTTCATCTCCTGGTCCGATATTCAAAGCGCGTAATGCAATAATTAATCCATCAAGGCCACTATTGACACCAACACTATATTTGGAGCTAGTAAAATTTGAAAATTCATTTTCGAATTGTTGCACTTTTTGACCTAAGATGTACCATTTGCTTTGGATAACTGATTTTGCAGCTTGAAACAATTCTTCTTCAATATCATCATGTATACCATCGAAGGATAAAAATGGAATTCTATTGTTTTTCATTTTCTTTTTTCTTGATGATATAACCTGGACGGTGCTTGACTTCTTCAAAGATTCTCCAAATGTATTCGGCCACAATTCCAAGGCTGAAAAGTACCAATCCATTGAAAAAACTTACCAAAACGATGATTGTTGCCCATCCTTGCACTGGAAAACCGAAAAGTTTGTTCTCCCCAAAAAATTTTGCAAGTACAATAGCTATTATTATAACTAATGAGAAAAAAAAGGTCAAAAAACCAATTGTAGTAATGAATTTGATTGGAAAGTTTGAACTGCTGAAAAAATTATCCATTGCCAATTTTAATTTCTTCTTGAGAGTCCATCTGGATTGATGAGAAGCAGATGGTCTTGTGTACGAAATAAAAACTGGATCATATCCTAATCTCAAAGCTTCTAATATTGGACTAGTATTTCTAGGGCTTATGTTTTTATTTATTAAATCTACCACTTCACGATCTGCTGAAAATCCATTTGCACCTCCAGGCGGATATTTTATATCTGAAAACCGGTTCATCAATTTGTAATAAGATTTAGAAAAAAAATCATTTATTTTTCCATCATTACGAACTTCATGATGCGAAATAACAATTTTAGCTCCTTCTTGCCATTTCCTATACATTTTGACAATAACATCAAGTGGTTTTTGCATATCGTCAGGCATCATTTGAATGCAGTTGCCTTTAGCTAAAGTTAATCCAGCAAATTGTACATAAGGACTTGTGAAATTTTTGCTTAGTTGATAGGCTCTAACTTCATCAATTTCGTTTTCTAATGCTAAAGCAATTTCGAAGGATCGATCCTTCGATCCATCATCAATTATGATCAATTCAAATTGAATATTTTCTTTTCGCAAATAATCTACCGTTTTCAAAGTAGTGTCTTTAAGCCGTTCTTCACTTTGATAGGATAATAGAATGAGGCTTAGTAAATCTTTCATTTTTTTGTCAAAAATTTATTTGATGTAAAAAAATTCCACGACATAGTAAATGGTAATGCCAAAAATGGATATACCCAATTTTCAAAATTTGTGAAATACTTAAAAATACTGATTAATATTACTCCCCAAATCATGCCAGTTAAATAAATACTATAATACCTTAATAGATTTTTCATTTTCATTTCAGACTTAAATGTAAAACGACTATTTAGATAAAAAGAAAGCAGTATGGATATTGAATACACTGAGACATAAGTTAAATACAATGGGGTCTCGTAAAATTTGAGCAATACAAAACTTGTTCCCATTGAAAGAGGTGTGACAATAGAGCCAATAGCAGAAAATTTTGCAAACTTCTGCACAAATATTTTTAGGGTAAAATCGGACATTATTTTTTTGTGATTTCTTTAAATAAATCTAAAGAGCGAATATAATCTTTCTCATCATAAAGTGTCGAACTCATTACCAATTGCACAGCATCGATGCTATAAAACATTTCGTGCCAACATAATTTTGGGATAATTAATCCCTGGTTAGGGTTGCGAAGAAGAAACTCGGTTTCTAACCCATTTCTATCTATACTTTTTACATTAATTTCCCCATTTAATGCTATCAAAATCATTTCAGTTTCATAATGCGCATGCCTGCCTCTTGAAACGTTAGAAGGAGTTCCATATGTCCAAAAAATTCTCTTGATTTGAAAAGGCAATTCATCTTCGAAACTTGCAATGGATAGGTAACCAATATTTTCTTTTCCTATTTTCTGAAATTCAATTATGTATGGACTAGCATTCATTAAATGTCATCTTTTTTTGAAACTTATAAGTTGATTTTTTTTATATAAATCAACTTTCTCGCCATTTTCTGCACTGTAAAATTTTCGTTCATCAAGATTGAACACCCAAATCGGTTCATAATTGTTGATAACTTCAAAAAATAATGTGTTATATAACCAATCATCGAAATCTGCAATTCCTCGCCATGCTGTTCCTTGGACACTAAAAATTACATAATCATTTTGTTGTTCAATAAACTCATTGTAAGCTTCTTGCTGGTAAATTTTGTTTTTATCTGAAATACGTCCTATCAACTTAGGATAAATATGTTTTTGGCTTGGAAATTTATCTAAAGCAAGATAAGCTTGCGTTTCAGTCCCTAAAATTGCAAATTTATCAGATGGTAACATCCTTGGTTTTAAATTATCTGTCATTGCATATAAAGCTCCTACAAAATTTCCACTATGCGCACGCTCAGAGTTTAATAAATAATTTTCTGCAAAATAAGATGAACTATTTTGAAAAAGGTCGCCTGAAAAAGCTATAAAAATCAACAAAGGTGTAATAAAGAGAAAACTTTGGTTTTTCTTGATGTTTTCCAAAGTATTTTTTAATGCAAGCAAGCTTAATGGTAAAATGGATAGGAATGGAATCCAATATTGCCCATAAAACCTGTAACCTGGGATTACATTGATTAACGTTGCAACCAACAATATGACCAAAAGTGAAAAATATTTTTTTCTCCAATTAAAAGCCAACAATAAAATAGACAAAAATAAAAGCAAAAGGCTGAAAAGTTGATACTTCAAAATTCTACCAAAATAAGATTTCAAATAGATGAAGCTTTCATCAAAACTGATCATATTGGTATATTTGCTTGGAAACTCTATCAGCCAATATCTTGCTTCCTCAAAGGATCCTTGCACCATTATTGGCAAAAGGCACAAAAATATCATCATCATTGCTCCCAAACCTAAAAAGAGAATATTTTTCAAACCTTCTTTTTTCAAATAAGGTTCTGAATTGTTCAAACTTTGAATGATTAGAAAAATTAATGCTCCTGCTCCAAATAAAGCTGCAGTTTGCTTAATCAATGCTCCACCTGCAATTAAAAAACCAGCAAGCATTAAGTTAATTGAAAGTTTTTTGAACTTTGGGGAAATTAGAAACCAATACCCCAACAAAGTAAATAAAGTAACAAAATGTTCGGAAACAGTCTCTGTGCCATAACTATATATGTTATTGGCTAAAAAAAAGCTTATAGAACCAATTAAAAAGGCAAATGAAATTGAAGAGAATTTCTTTGCGATAAAAGCTATAAGAACTGAATTGATAAAAACTAGAAAAAAGCCTAACATTCTTAGCCCCCATGCAGACCATCCAAATATCATTGTTCCGAAACCATAACAGTAATAGAGCAATGGCGGCTTCATTTCATAGAAATCCACAAACATTCTCTCACCTTTGAATGCTTTTTCTCCAAGAATGGAGTAGGTAGCTTCATCACTCAATACCGGTGTATTAAAAGCATATATTCTAATTATAAATGCCAAGACAAATATGAAAAGTGCCAGTCCAAAATAGATCCATTCTACATTAAGAACATATTTTTTTTTAGGGTTAGGAGTAATGGCTTTATTTTTTGCTTTCGAACTTTTTTTTGTCATAGTAATGCTCGTATCGTGATATTATTTTAAATATATTGCCTTCAGATCGGTAAATATAATTAAAATTTTATATGTTTAATTCCTAACTTTGTGAGAGCTTTATAGTTAAATACAAAAGAAATTGAATAAAGAACTAATTGTAAATTTTACTCCTACAGGAATGATTCCTACAAAGGAGACAAATCCTAACGTGCCAATTTCTGAAAATGAAATTATAGATGACGTAATTGAAGCGAATGAATTAGGAATAACATGTGTACATCTTCATGCTAGAGATGAAAAAGGGCATTCAACTTTTAAAGCTGAACTATATGGAAGAATTATTGCTGGAATTAAAAAACATTGTCCAGACTTAGTATTGGGTGTTTCTTTAAGCGGTAGAGATTTTCATGAATTTGAAAAACGATCAGAAGTGCTTTCATTAGGAGTTGACTTAGGTTCTCTTACTTTAAGTTCACTGAATTTCCCAAAACAAGCAAGCCTCAATAGTCCTGAAATGATAATGGCTTTATGCCAAAAAATGAACGAAACAGGTACAAATCCAGAACTCGAGGTTTTTGACCTTGGAATGATCAATTATTCAAAATATTTAATAGAAAAAGGTCTTATCCAGAACCCATTGTATTACAATATAATCCTAGGAAACATTTCTGGTTTACAATTGAATGCATCGCACATTGGGTCGGCAATAGCAGATTTGCCAAGCGGAGCATTATGGTCATTAGGTGGAATAGGGAGTACACAACTTTCAGCAAATAGTATTGCAATTGCCATTGGAGGAGGCGTTAGAGTAGGAATCGAGGATAATATTTATTATGATCAAGGAAGAAAAGAATTAACAACCAACATGAATTTACTTAGAAGAATTCATCGTTTAGCTGATGAATTCGAAAGGAAGATTATGAAAAGCAAGGCATTTGGAGAATTAGGTTTTTACAATAAATTCAGAAATTAATGCAATTGTTATTTTTTTGTTTTTATGACCATCGACGACTTTAAAATGCCATTCATTTTCTAGAAAATACAAAATTAAAGTTTGCACTTCTAATATCAGAAAATTCAAATCTGCTAAAATTCATTATTTTTGGGTTAAAAGTTATTTTTACTAAATTTTAAAAGTTTCTTTTAATGAAGGTTAATACCCAAAGAAAAATATTTGATTGTGATATCCATCAAACATTTAGACACCAATCCGAGCTTTTTCCTTATTTACACAGAAGATTTGTAAAAAGAATTGAAAAGAATGGTCTTGGTTACCCTCCATCACCTTACACTTCGCCATTGGATTATAAAAGAAAAGATTCATTACCTCCAAGCGGTCCAGCAGGAAGTGATCGTTCTTTCTTAAAAAAGCAATTGTTGGAAGAAATGGGAATAGAAAGAGGAATTCTTAATGGATCAGGAATTATTGCTGCATCATACATTCCAGAAATTGAATATCCAGCTCATTTAGTAAGAGCTTATAATTTGTGGTTAATAGAGGAATGGCTGGAAAAGGAGGATGTTTTTTATGGTTCATTGCATATTGCACTTCAGAATGTGGAGGAATCAGTAGCAATGATAAAAGAACTTGGAAAGCATGAAAAAATTGTTCAAGTTATTGTTCCTGCTATGACTCCATTGCCCATAGCTCATGCTTATTATAAACCTATATTGAAAGCGATTCAAGAGATGGATCTGACCTTAGCTTTTCATCTATGGCAACCTTCCATATTAACACATAGCTCGACCCCAATTGGGAATCCAGCTTTATATTTAGAGTGGAAGACTCAATCAGGTTTGCCTTTGATTTCCCAAATGTTGAATATGATTTTGAATGGTGTATTTGTGGAGTTTCCGGATTTGAGGTGTGTTTTACTTGAAGGAGGTTATTCTTGGCTTATTTATTTCAAACATAGGATGGATCAGCTTTATAAAAGTTTTAGGCAAGAAGCTGCTTGGCTAACTGAGAAACCTTCCTATTATTTAATGAGAAATTGTAGATTTAGCACACAACCCCTCGAAGAATTCGATGCAAAATATTCCAAATCTTTATTTGAAGCATTTGATGCGGATGATCTTTTAATGTTTGCAAGTGATTATCCGCATTGGGATGGAGATTCTCCAAATCAAATTGACAAACTTTTAAACACGGGTAATACAGATAAAATTCTTTACCAAAATGCAATGAGTTTTTACAAAATCAAAAATTGAAACTTTACAATGGATTGGAAATTTATTTGTAAAATTGATGAAATCAGTGAAAATAGATTTACTATTTTTGAATTAAACAAGATTTCTATAGGAATCATAGTTTATCAAAATATTGCTAGAGCTTACCTCAATATATGCCCTCATGCAGGTGCTGCGATTTGTGAAGGAATTATCAATGATTATAAGATTTCAACAAAAGTCCACCATACCGAATTAATCTCTGAAGATTCATTGATACTTTGTCCCTGGCATGGATATGAATTTAAAATTGAAACCGGCGAAGCTATTGTGAAGGATTGTAAAAATCTTGTGGTTATTAGGTTGAAAAATGAAAATGGAAATTTATTCGTCTATATTTGAAATATTCTAGATTCATTGACAAGCAAAGGAAAAAAATTGTTTTAAAACATATCACTTTTAAATTATGGAGCAAAAGCACGTTTTTCTAGGTCACCATAATTTTGGTCTTTCCTTAATCATTGATAATTTGTATTCGAATTTTGGAACTGACATTGAAATTGAGATAATTGAAAATATGGATCCAAAAGTAAATTCAATTTATGATTATCCTTTTGTTCTAAATGAAAATAAACTTCGCAAAACGGATATCTCCTTTTGGCAACCAAGCTCTGATTCAAGCTTTTATTTAAGTTCTGTTTCACCTAGCTCAAGATCGAAAATATTCGAGCAATTCAAAGAAAAATTTGATCTTTCTTTATATAAATTTCCAGTTTCTGTGCACACCAGTGCTGTAATATCTTTATCCTCTCAAATTCTACAAGGCTCTTATATCGGCCCATTGAGCATAATAGCTCCTTTTTGTGAAATTGGAAAATTTTGCTTTATCAATAGAGCAACTTCAGTTGGTCACCACTGTCAATTAGCTGATTTTGTAACACTATCTGCAGGCGTATGCATAGGCAGCAGAACGGTCTTTGAAACGGGGGTTAACATCGGATTGGGCGCGACTATATTTGACGGAGTAACAATTGGAGAAGGAAGTATAATTGGAGCTGGCTCCCTAGTTACAAAAAATATTCCAGCAGGTGTTATCGCATATGGTTCTCCAGCTAAAATCATTAGAGAAATTGATGCTTAAACCCGCATTATGCATTAGACATTCAATTCCAACTGGAAATGACTGCAAAATATACCGCTGCACTAAGTTTTGGTCATCCACCATAGTGGTAACTATGATTTAGTCAGGCCATCCCTTCCGACAGGTTTTCTGTCGGTTCTCTCCCTATTTTAATTTCATTAAAATTGCTTTGCATCGTTCGTACATTTTTTATTGTCATTTCAAGCCTCATTGCGAAGCCCCAATGCATAATGCGGGTTAAATTTTCAAACGATATGTTAATATAGCTTTTGGAATTGCACCTAAACTTTCTTTAAATCTCGCCAATGAAAAATTAAGGCTTTCTGGACCATCATTAGAAGTACCTAGGTCTAAATACTGATATTCATTTCTGTAGTAATCATGCAAATATTCAACTAAAATGCTGATTCCTTCATACTTGAAACCTTGTTCATTCGAACAAATATATTGGGCTTTTATTACATCCTTAAAAACGAAAACAAGAATCGAAGCTACCAAATGCCCATTTACAAACGTGCCAAATATTTTTATGTTTTCAGGGAAAGCGTTTAACAAGTATTCAAGATCTTCAAAATTGTGCAATGGCTTTGTATCATATCTTTCTTCTAAATGAAGTGAAAGCAATTTGTAGAAGTCGAACAAAGGAATAGAGTCAGAAATCCCATGATGGTCTTTATTTTTCTTTATAGCCCTTTTTTTTGCCTTATTTGGATTAAAATTTTCAGAAAGACTGATACAGAAACTCACATCCGTTTTAATTATTGTAGCTCCTAAATTCAATAAGTTGAAATGATCTGAGTGATCTTGATTTAATAAGTGAAAAAACGGCTGAGCTTTATAAATAAATTCATCAAATTTATTTTCTAATAAATATTTTTTCAAACCAATAAATATTTCATTTGAAATTTCGCTTCCATATTTATCGGAATGCACCAATCCTCCAAAACTTAATCCAGAATGCGAATTCAATTGATTACCTATTTCTACTGCTGGAAGAATAGCAATGATTTGATCTTTTTTATTCAAGAAAAGCAAGGAATGGTCAACAATCCTGTTTTTGTGGTAATGGATAAAGTTTCTTGAGAAAAAAAATGACCCGTTTATGGAATGTTCCAGGAAGTGATTCCACTTAGAATGAAATGCATCATTGTATTTTTGAATAGTGATTTTCAACTTATTGTCTCATTCTATTTGTGCAATAGATTAATTTATGTGAGGGTAAAAGAAATGATCTTTTAGTACATTTTCTAGTTAAAGACAGATTTTTTGTTTCATCTTATCTAATCGTTTTAGTTAAATGTCAATATTTCTCATAAATTTTGCTGGAATTCCTCCATAAATAGAACAATCCGGAACATAACCATTCACTACAGCGCCTGCAGCAACAACAGCAAAATCTCCCACAACACTTTTTTCAATAATTTTGGCTCCCATTCCCACTGAAACAGACCTACCTATTTTTGTTACAGAGCCAATAATACTTCCCATAGAAATATAACTTAAAGGCCCAACTTCTGAACCATGGCAAATCGTGCTTTGAGGAGAAACATAAACACCAGTTTTTAAATGCGCTGATGAAATGTAAGATAGTGCTAAAACGGTTACCCCCGGGTCCAAAATTGCTCCATCTAAAATTATGGCACTTTTATGTATTACTGTGGCAAGTTTTTCTTCGGGAATATTGAGTTCTTGAAACAATTCATCTCCCAATTTATTTTTTCCAATTACATGAATTGCATAGGAAAAATAAATATTGTCTTCATCAAAATATCTTGCGCAATCTCTGGACTTCCCTAAAATAGGATACCCATTGATACTTCCTGTTTCAAAATCATTCAAGATACCCATTACTTCATATTCATAATCATTATAATGTTTTCGATTGTGATCAATGCAACTTGCAACTCCTCCAGCTTTAGCTCCTCCGATTATAATTATTTTTTTAGATTTCATGTTATTCTGCTGCAATTTCAAATTCAATTTATCAATTAATGGTAATCATTTATAACCAAAACTTTAAATTATAAAATAAAAAAATCTTCTTACTTATCCCTGTTTATAAAATGTCAATATTATAGATTTGACACTGTAAATGTTGATTTATGCACATTAGATTTATAATTTTTCTATTTTTAATATATACGAATCAGCAATTGGAACAAAGGGACTATTCCTTCAGATTGCAATCCTGGAGAGATTATCATCAAGCAAAATTGTGCTATAAGCAATGTATTGATGTTGAGTATTGGAAGGAACTTAATGGTGACTTATCATAGAGGACTGACTGTCAATAATTAATTTATTTTTAATCATTAATGTCCGATAAAAAAATAATTTTATGATTTTAATTTTCATCGAATTGATAAACAACTTTATCTGATTAAAGACCGCACCTACGGAGCTCATTGCCATTATTACATTTCTTTTTACAAACAGTTCGCCCCGAGTGGGGCTAAAGAATCCCAGAGGGATGATCTGTTTGTAATAAAGTATAACAACAAAAAAATAAGCCCCAGAGGGGCGACCTCCTTAAAATCCCTTATTTCAAAGGAGTTTGAAAGATTTTTGATTGTTTTGTCGGACATCATTGATTTTTAATTTAAGCTTAATATTTTTTAAAAATTTTAGGTTTAATCACAAGGAAATGGAGTTAACAATGTTATAGGTATCCTGCAGCTTGTAATTCAAATAATTCTTTATATAATTTTGGTTTTGCCATTAATTCCTCATGGGTACCTTGCTCTCCAATCCTGCCATGTTCCAAAACAATTATTCTATCCGCCATTCGAACAGTGCTGAATCTATGAGAAATAATGATGCTGGTTTTACCTTTGGTTAAATTTATAAATCTTTCAAAGACTTCAAATTCTGCTTTAGCATCAAGAGCAGATGTAGGCTCGTCTAATATTAAAACATTGGCATCTTTCATATATGCTCTTGCCAATGCAACTTTTTGCCACTGACCGCCTGATAACTCTTGCCCTTTTACAAATCGTCGACCTAATTGTTGCTCATAACCATTAGGCATCTCAGAGACAACTTCAGAAGCCAAACTCAATTCAGCAGCTTTTTTGATTCGTTCTAAATTTGCCAATTCATCAATATTCCCGATTGCAATGTTTTCTTTAATCGTAAATTCATATTTAAAAAAGTCTTGAAAAATAACACCAAACATAGCCTGATATTCTATTATATTAAAATCTTTAATATTGATTCCATCCAGCAAAATTTCACCTTCTGTTGGTTCATAAAATCTCAGGATAAGCTTGATTAATGTTGTTTTACCAGCTCCATTTTGACCCACAAAAGCCATCTTTTCTCCTGCTTTTATTTTGAAATTTACTCCTTTTAATACTGCTTCATTGCTGCCTGCATAGTGAAAATGCAAATTCCTGATTTCAAATCCTTCCTTAATTTCTGTCGGAAGAGGCACCTGTACATCATTTGTTTCTGGAATAGTTAAGTCAATAAAATCAAAATAGTCCTTAAGATATAAGGCACTTTCTGTAATCCTGCTGAATCTGGAGAAAAAACCTTGAAGGCTGTTTCTTAATCTATTGAATGATCCTGACAAAAATGTTAATTCCCCAATTGAAATGATGCCTGATAATACCCTGAATATGATTAAAACATAAGCTCCATAATAAGATAGCACGCCTAAAATGTTGAAAATTGTTCCATAAGCGCTACTCTTAATAATTAATTTCTTATTAAGATTATAATAATCATCGGAAAGGTTTCTAAAACGATCGGCAACAAATGCAGTCAATCCGAAAAGTTTGATTTCTTTTGCAGTATTAGCATTGGCGCCAATATATCTCAAATAATCCAATTCTCTTCTTTCTGATGTCCAACTCCTAGCCAATGAATATCTTTGGTTGCTAAATTTTATTTCGTTAAAGAATGAAGGGATGATGCTTAATATAAGTAGGATTATCAGGTAAGGTTCAAAATAAATTAAGCCGACAATCAAACTAGCAATTGAAATGACACTTTGAACCTGACTCAGAGAATTAGACATCAAGTTGACCCGGCTAGCCGTTTGCGTTCTTGCTCGTTCTAATTTATCGTAAAATTCAGGATCCTCAAGCTGTGCAATACTTAATTCTTTTGTTTTATTAATGATTCTAATAGAAGAATTATTGGAATATAGATCACCCATAAGACTGTCCGTAAGGGTAATCATCCTGTCAATAATGTCAGCAATTATGACAATAATAAATTCTATCAATACAAATTTCCAGAGCGTAGTAAAGTCTTTATCAGCAATTCTGGTCTGAAGAATTATTTCATCAATTATTATCTTTCCAACCCATAAAATGACTACTGGAGAAAAAGCATTGATTAATCTGAATAAGGCATTGAAAAAGAACATCTTTTTGTTGATGTTCCATATTTCTTTGAAAAACCTTGGAATTGATTTTAAAGCACTAAAGGATGATTTTAAATCTATTTTTTCCTTTTTCTTTATGGATTGTAAGTTTTGTATCACTGAAAATGAAGTATTTAGAAGTTATCAACCTTTTGAAAGGTATTTTTGTTTTGCGAAAGCAATAAATATCTACTTAACTTCCAATAAATTTAAATCTTGGCATGAAAACATCAAAAGATATTTTATTCTGTTATTATTTTATTTAGGATTTCCCAAATATCATTTTGATAATTAACAGGTACTAGAGAAATATCAGGATTGTCACCCATCCTAACAACAATTATGTTCATTGAAGGCACAATATTTAGAAGTTGCCCGTTTTTTCCCATCGCTGCAAACATATCTTTAGGTGCATTTTCTGTCAAATTTTTATTGAACGACAATTGCAATCCTGGATATATAATTTTCTCTTTCCCATTCAGCCACCATAAATAGCCATAGGAAGGGTTCAAATTTTGAGAAGAATTTGTGGCTTTTTCCAAATAATCTTCATCATCCAGAATGATTTGATCTTCCCATTTCCCATTATTTAAAACAGTAAGCCCAAATCTTGCCATTGATCTTGCATCACTAAAATAAATGTGATTGAAATCCAAATAATTCCAAAAACCTTTCATTCCAATCGGATCTCTCAATCTTTTATTGAAATAGCTTTCAAAAGTTTGATTTGTTGCTCCAGTAATAATGCCATCTAATAAAGTATATGGCGCATTATGGTAAGACCAACGATTGCCAGGGGCGGCTTTTAATGTTAAACATTCAGGATTTGTACAATCAAAATTCAAGCCTCCATCATCTAATCCTGTGGTCATGGTCAATTGGTGAATTATTTTTATTTTATCTTCATCTGTTTTATTCAATGAGGTCCATCCTTCACCCAAATATTTCGATGATCTTTCATCAATATTTAGAAAGCCATCCTCTTGAGCTTGCCCAATTAAAAATGAAGTTAATGTTTTGCCTGCCGAAGCCCAATACCAAGTACTGTTTTTGTCGAATTCTTGTCCAAGAAGGTCTTTTCCCCAGTATTCTTCAATTACAATTTTTCCATTTTTTAAAACTATAAACGCCCTTGTATCGCCTTGCTCCAATAAGTTTAAAAGTTCAGGAAGTTCATTTTTATTCCAACCCAAGCTGTCCATGGCAATAGTTTGCCAGGTACTACTATTCAATGGAGGAAAATATAATCCGTCCTCAGATTGAGGCCAATCGGTATCGTTATTTTTAAATTTATCGCAAGCATTGAAAAAAATTACGATAAACATAAAGATGAAAATAATCCTCATTTGAACTAATTTAAATATTTGACTGAATAATTGGCAAAAAGTTTAATGAGCAATGTTCTAGTGCTCCATTATATAGAGGATAAAGTCGGTGAAATATTAAACGGATTGAAATAATAAAATATTTTTCTGAGGATGTTGGTTAGCTTAAAAATAAAACAAGAAGCCAGGCAGAATGGAAAATGGCCTGGCTTCTAAAAAAATATTAAACCCCAAATATTTGATCGGCATTCAACAGAGTGTTTCAACTATTTGAATCACTTATTGAACTAATTAAGTTTTGTGAATTGATTTTTCAATTCTTTTTTATAATCTTATAATTTCATAATTCTTACAACAAATATAAATCAAGGCTAAATGATTTGTAGTGATTAAAATCACATAAAAGAATGATTCGCATGTTCTTTTTATAATGTTGAAATACTTTAAGATGAATAATGTTTTCTAGATTTTAAAAGTTATAAAATCACTTAAAATATGAATAGTATTTTGCGATTTCAATAATAATTCACTTGCGAGGTTCGCCTATTCAATAAATTGGGTTTAAGTATTAAATACTAAGAAAACTGACCTGCAAGGTTGTTTACTTAAAGAAGCAATTGTATTCTATTTTTATTTCGGAAACTAACCTGCAAGGTTGATTTTTCAGACGGATTTATTAAGTTAATTTAGATTTTTTTAATAAAATCTAAAAATGAATTCACCCTGCAATATTTTATGATGAACAGAAAAAGATTGGGAATATCGTTAATATTAAAATGATTTAGCAATAAATAAATGGATATAAAAGAATAAAACAATAAATATAATTATAAATTTAGTTGCATAGCTTAAAAATTAGTTATACATTTATTTTATGGAAAAGTTAACTAAAGCTGAAGAGGAAATAATGCAATTGTTTTGGGCGCATGGTCCAAGTACTGTTAGCCAATTGATAAATGCCATGGATGAAGTAAAGCCTCCCCATTCTACAGTTTCTACATTTGTAAGAATTCTGGAAAAGAAGGGCTTCGTAGATCACAAAGCATATGGACGTACTTACGAATATTTTCCCATAATTGAAAAAGCAACCTATTCCAAGTTCTCAATTAAGAAATTGGTTGGAAATTATTTTGATGGGTCTCTAAATTCATTGGTTTCTTTCTTAGTCAAAGAAGAAAATTTAAGCTTAAAGGATTTAACAAATATTATTAACGACCTTAATGAAGATGAAAAATGATAGCATACATTCTTAAAGTTACTTTGTGCTGGCTTTTCTTTTATGGCATTTACGAGCTATTTCTTAAGAAAAAAACATTTTTTACTGCCAATAGATCTTATTTACTCATCACGTTATTAGTCGGAGTATTACTTCCTTTATTGGAATTCATTCCATGGAAAAATGATTCAAATGTAGCTTATGTTATTTACCCTTTATTGATGGAGATTGATGATATTCAAGCTGTTGCAGTTTCAAAAGCAGAAGATTCATTCAATTTTATCACTTTGCTTTATTTAATTTATGCAATTGGTTTTATCATTAGTTTGATTAGATTAATTCTTGGAATAAGCAAAATTGTAGACCTATATAGGATATCAGAAAAAATAAATAACCTATCATATATATTGGTTCTTACTGATCAAATCCATTTGCCATTTTCTTTTTTTAAATGGGTTTTCATGAGCAAAAAATTAAATCTTAAGGAAGATATAGAACAAGTCATTGAACATGAAATTGAGCACATTAAAGGGAGGCACAGCATTGACATTCTGTTAACAGAAGCTTTGAAAGTCGTTTTTTGGTGCAGTCCCATGATTTATTTTTACAAAAATGCATTGAAAGAGATTCATGAATTTCTAGCAGACAACATTGTAATTAAGAAAACAAATAAAATTTCATACAAAAAATTATTGCTAAACCAAACCAATAATGGTTTGCAAATGGCTTTAACGCATCAATTCTTTAATTCACATTTAAAAAACAGATTAAAAATGATCAATCAAAAACGCTCAGGACGTCCGAACTTAGTTATGTATGCTTTTGGCATCCCAGTGTTGTTGCTTTTATTATTTGCATTTACTTACTCCATTACAGACAGCAAAACAATATTTGAATCAAATGAAATAGCTGAACAGAATCAAGCGATTATTCTTGATACTGTTCCAGGCAAATCTTTTACAATTGCTGATAATGCAGAATTGTTTAAGGTTGTAGAAGAAATGCCTAGGTTTCCTGGATGTGAAGACATTGTAGGAGATGAAAAAGCTAAGGAGGAATGTTCTAAGCAAAAAATGCTGGAATTCATTTACAAAAATATAAAGTATCCTTCCGAAGCACGTTCACAAGGTATCGAAGGAATAAATGTGGTTCAATTTGTTGTGACAAAGTCTGGTGATATAGCAAACATTAAATTGGTCCGAGACATTGGTGGAAGCACCGGTGAGCAGAGCACAGGAGTTGTGGAGATGATGAATAGTATGCCATTAAAATGGATACCAGGAAAACAAAGAGGCCAAATAGTTAATGTGCAATATACTTTACCAATTAGGTTTGCACTGGATGAAAGTGAGGTAACAAAAAAACCTATCCACCTCGCTGATGATGCTGAATTGTTTAAGATTGTAGAAGAAATGCCTAGATTTCCTGGATGTGAAGACATTGTAGCAGATGAAAAAGCAAAGGAGGAATGTTCTAAGCAAAAAATGCTGGAATTCATTTACAAAAATATAAAGTATCCTTCCGAAGCACGATCACAAGGTATTGAAGGAATAAATATAGTGCAATTTGTTGTGACAAAGTCAGGTGATATCGCAAACATTAAATTGTTAAGGGACATAGGAGGAAGTACAGGTGAACAGAGCACAGGAGTTGTA
This sequence comes from Bacteroidota bacterium, assembly GCA_024642705.1. GTDB lineage: Bacteria > Bacteroidota > Bacteroidia > Chitinophagales > Saprospiraceae > Portibacter. Next base: position 29,049 of record JAHEAQ010000045.1, read on the forward strand.
GAGATGATGAATAGTATGCCATTAAAATGGATACCAGGAAAACAAAGAGGCCAAATAGTTAATGTGCAATATACTTTACCAATTAAATTCAAACTAAGTGATGATGACGCTTCAGTTGAACCTAAAGCTGAAAAAAGTGGAAGTAGTGTAAATGTTTATAATTCTAATCAAAATATTGAAAAGACTGCTCCTAAAGCTTATATTGTTGTAGATGATAAGCCATATAATTTGGACTTAGAATCAATTGATCCTGAAGACATAGAATCTGTGAACATTCTAAAAGGGGCTGCTGCACTACAGAAATATGGAGAAAAAGGAAAAAATGGGGTAATTGAAATTCGTACCAAATCAGAGAAAATCGTTAATGACAAATCTAATTCAGTGCCTAAAGATGTTGCAAAAATAATTTTAGAAGCAACTCCTTTATATATCGTTGATGAAGTTGAAATTGCTTCAGAAGAATTTGCTTTAATCAATCCTGATGAAATTCAATCTATTTCTGTCTTAAAAGGTGAAAGTGCTCGAGAAAAGTATGGTGAAAAAGGAGTTGATGGGGTCATTGAAATTACTTCCAAGGCTTTTGCTTTTGAAAAAACAGCTTTTTTATCAAACAAAAATGACTCGCCTGCATATTTTCCAGGTTGTAGCACAATTCAAAATCCTGCAGAAAAAATAGCTTGTTCCAATCAAAAGTTGTTAGAGTTTATTTATAGCAATCTGAAATATCCCAAAAATGCAAAAGACAATAGTGTCGAAGGTCTAGTCGTAAGTTCTTTTTTAATCAATCTAGATGGATCGATTTCAGATATTAAGTTGAAAAGAGATTTGGGTTTTGGAACTGGAAATGAAGTAATAAAGATCGTTGAATTGATGAATTCTCAAGGTGTCAAATGGGAACCTGCCATAAAAGATGGAAAAGCTATTAGCATGGAATTCACTTTGCCAGTTAATTTTAAATTGGAAGATCCTGAAAAAGTGAATACTAAAATTTCAGATTGTGATCAAATCAAAAACGAATCTGAAAGAATGAAATGTAGAGCAGAAAAAGAGGTTATGGTTAAGAATGCAATAGGTCAAATTGGAAAAGAAGATGATAAATTGAAACTTATTTTGAAATCTTATGAAGCTTTTCCCAATCCAAACAGAGGTATTATAAATCTTAAATTTGAAGCAGAAGCAATCCCCGTTAACATTCAAATAGTGGATTTTTCAGGTAAAGTCATTTGGAAAAAAGAAATTGAAAATTTTAACGGAATTTTCAATGAGGCAATTGAATTAGACAATGCTTATAAAGGAGTAGTTTTGCTTCATATCAATCAAAACAATAAAATTATATCAAAAAAAATAATTGTAGATTAATCTGACTCATTAAGGGCAAAAGAAACATAACTAAGTCGGAAGACTAGGGTGGATTATCATAGGTAATTCACCCTTTTTTGAGTATTTTACCTTTTATTGGTGTGCATTCATTTACAGTGTCATAGATGAAGTAATTGCTTATCTATTAAATCGTCTGATCTTATAACAAATAAATCTTGGGAAATTTGGTATTAATTTTCAAATCTCACTTTTTTTGATCTACTACTGTTCTTAGATTTGAACCAATATAACTACCTAACATTGCAAGAATTCCGCCAATCAAACCAGTAATTGAAACTAAAATTGTAGAGCCAAGCCCTCCAAAAAGCAATCCTATTTTAGTACTTAATATATGTTGATTTTCTACATCTAAAAAAAATGCAACCCCTGCCCAAAGAAGAAAACCAGCTAAAAATCCAAACATTGTTGATGTACTACTTTTGGGAGTTAGAAAAAAAGCACTTCCTAAAGAAATAAATGCAATAATCCACCAGGGAGCAATATAATGCATAAGGAAACTTACAAATATGATGATGATAAGATGAAGCCAATATTTCATGATTATTTTTTAATTGTTACAGTTCTGAAAGCACTGATTTCTGATGGATTAGATGAATTGTTCAACTCATAGTATTTTCCGGCACTCCAATCATTTACAAAATTATCATAATTTATGCTTCCTGGATTACCGCTAATTCCGCCGGGGTAAATACCATATGCTTTTATTGGATTATCCATTTCCACGATCATTCTCCATGATGGTCCATTGTATTTGCTAATTGCGTTTGGTGCATTGCCATTTCCAGCAGAATTTATCTCTGTTGAACTGAAAGCAGCAATATTTGTCAAATGGTTGATTTGAGTATTTCTTTCATCACTCCAAGGCAAGATTTTTAGAGTATCAAATCCTATACTTCTAAAAGATTCGTTGATGATATCTACTTTACTTTCAGTCTTTTCTGTTCCTTGCTTATCAAAAAAAGGATGATTATTGCTGTCTTCCAACATTTCAACCAATCTAAAAGCTTCAGGATATGGCAAATCGATTTCCTTTCTGAGTGTGATTATTTCATCGAAAGTACTGGAATAAAAAGCATCCCACCATTTCTCAAAATAAGAGCCTGCAAGAGAATTGATGGAATAATTATAATCCCACATTTTTAGTTGATTGATGATTTCTTTTTCTTTATTACTAAGTCCATCTTGAGAAATATTTGCTAATAAAATCGGAAGTACTTCTTCAGCTTTTAAGCTATGCGCATCAAGTTGGAGATTCATCATATCTTCTTTTTTTATATCCTTCAGTGATTCAAGTTTTCTGTTGATATACCTTCCCCTATAATCTTCGAAACCACCATTATAATAGTATGGATAGGTTTGGTCAGTACTATGTTGATTGGCAGATGCAACATAATTTCTTGAAGGATTCAATTCTTGAGGCAATTGGTCAAAAGGAATAAAACCATGCCAAGCGTTTATAGATTTTGAGCCATCTTGAATAAATCGACCTTGTTGGCTAGTTTTAATAGGTAAATTTCCTGTGACATTCATTGCTATTTCACCTTTTTTTGAGCTGAAAATAAAATTTTGTGCAGGAGCGCTAAATGTTTTTAATGCCTCTTTAAAAGAAGCATAATTTTTTGCCTTATTAATATTTAAATAAATTTCAATTTCTTGAGGAGATGGCGAATCATGAGATACCCATCTCATAGCAAGATCAGTATCCTTATTTTGCTCCTTTCTTATTGGACCCCAACTTGTGTAGAGGACAGTGTCATTGAAAATTTTATCTCCTTTTACTCGAAATTGTTCAATGACTTTCTCAGTTTCATATTCTTTGTTATCAATGATGTAATGGGTTTTTGAACCATCTTTCCATTTAACTTTATATATATCCAAAACATCATGACCTGCATTGGTTTGACCCCATGCGATATCCTCATTGAATCCAAGAGTAATACCTGGCATTGCGGGCAAAGAGACTCCATAAGCATTCATGTCAGGACACACAAGATGCATTTCAATCCATATGGAAGGCAAACTAAGTTTTAAATGTGGGTCATTGCAAAGTATTGGATTCCCAGAAGCTGTTTTATTGCCATTTACAGCAAAATTATTGCTTCCAATAAATGGATCATGATCAGTTTTTAGAAGTGTTTTATGAATTTCTGTGACATATTTGCTCACATCTTTTCGAAACGATGTATCACTTGGATTCCATTTCTTTTCTTGGATGATGGGACTTTGTTTTTTATTGTATTCGGGATATAAATCGTTAAAAACGTCAATACCTAATTTATTAAGGGCGTTACTATATGCAATATCTTCATACCGATAATTCAAAGTTTTAGCCATTGCCTTAATGAATAAAGCAGTTCTAAAAGGAGACCATTTTTGGGGTTTATATCCCAATAATTTGAATTCTAATGGATATTCATCATCGGAAAGATTTGAAATATAATGATTGATGCCATTGCAGAATGATGCTATATATTTCATTCCCTGCTCATTTTTGGCCCAAGATTTCACGGCAACTTCTGCAGCTCTTGGTATTCCCAATCGTCTTGATTCCATATCTGCAGAAAGTGAAACTTCACCCAATATTTCTGATGTAGTGCCTTCCATAGCCCGAGTCGTTATATCCATTTGCCAAAGTCTCTCTTTTGCTATTGCATAACCTTGCCCAAATAATAAATCCTCCATATTTTCAGCATAAATGTGGGGAACACCTCTTTCGTCATATAGAATGTTAACATCTTGCTGTACACCAGAATTCAATATAATTTCATCACTTTGTTTTATTCTTTCAGCATTTGCCCAAAAACCAGAAAAAGGATTTAAAAATCCACCTATTGGCGGAATACTTGTTTTACCCCTTTTAATTGAAATTGAAAGTCCATAAATTACAAAAGCTAATAAAAGACTTGAAATAATAATTTTTATATACCGCATGCACTAAAATTATGTTTTAAATTGCTAATATTCAAAAATATATAATTACGATGAGAATAATTAAATCATTTTCTTTTGCCTTGCTGGGCATATTATTGATTATTATAGCAATTTATCTTTTGGGCCCAAGAACCCATTTTGAAAAATTTGACAATCTTCCTTTGAACACCCGTTATGATATAGATCAAGTCGAAGCTATAATTGGTGAAAGAAATGCAAATTTCAATATCAAAAAAGATAATGGAGAAATGGTAATTTGGGCAGATGGTCCAATTAAAACGGAGTATTCTATTGTATATATTCATGGTTTTTCCGCAAGCCACGAAGAAGGTGCACCCATACACAAAAATATTGCTCAAAAGATTGGTGCAAATTTATTTCTTACTAGATTACCCCAGCATGGACTCACAGATTCTTTGGCTTTCATGGCATTAACGCCCAAGCAAATGGTCGACTATGCAAAAGAAGCAATTAAAATTGGGAAATCCATCGGTGATAAAGTTATCATAATGTCATGTTCTACCGGAGGAACATTAAGCAATTATTTGACAGCTGGCGACCCAGACATCGCTGCTCAAATCATGTTTTCACCAAATTTTCAAATGCAAGATAATGCGACTAAATTATTGACTAAGCCATGGGGACTGCAATTGGCTAGGAAAATTAAGGGAAGTAATTACAATCACGGCAATACCCCTCAAGAAGCTAGGGCTTATTGGTATAATAAGTACAGATTAGAAGGTGTAGTGGCACTTCAATCCTTAATTGACAATACTGTATCAGAACCTGTTTTTAAAGCAATTGAGCAACCTGTTTTCGTGGGTTATTATTATAAAAATGAACAAATTAAGGATTTTACAATTTCAGTAGATAAAATCAGAGAATTCGAGCAAACCATTTCAGTTGATCCTGATAAAAAAGTTTTTAAAGCTTATCCAGACGGAAGAGCACATGTATTTATGTCACCATTTTTCAATCCAAATTGGTTAATTGTACAAACCGATGTTTTGCAATTTTTAGAACAAGTAATGCACATCAAAGCAATGGATAAAGTTCCGTCCAAAACACTTCAAGAAGTCATAATTTAAGAATACTTTTAAAATAATAAATTATTGCCATATTATGCAGCAATAGTCAGTCAGTATAGACGAACACATTGACTATTGCTCATTAGAATCACAAGGAATATTGGAAAGAATTAGAGAAATTATTCGTGAAGCTGCGCTCGACGCAATTGAAACCATATAATTATGGGAGGATTAATTTAAAATATTAGGTAAGATTAGTGCATTTTGCAGGGTATCAAAATCATATTAGCTTTTACCGTTTGCTATCAGGAATCGCCAATTCTAAGGATCGACTTTCCTCATTTATAACATCAAAAGGAGCAAACAAATTTTCTATTACAAAAAATAAACTTTTTGATTTAAATGGATAGAAAATGAGATTTAGAATTTTGGAAAACATGGAAAAAATATCAATACAATTGAACAATTATTCTTCGTATTCTCTCCAATTTTAAGTTTAATCACCTGATAAATAACCAATCCGTAGGAGTCGAATTTTCCTCACTAAAATAATAATTTTCGGTATTGAATCCTCTGAGGTCGTCAGCATTATCAATGCTATTGATAATAATATATTTAGACATAAAGCCTCTAGCTTTTTTAGCATTGAAAGAAATAAATTTTAATTCACCATCTTTTTCTTCTTTGAAATTGATGTTAATCAACTTGCCGGCTAGTTTTTTCTGATTGATTGCTTTAAAATATTCTTGTGAAGCAAGATTAATGATTGTTTTATCTTTATGATTTTGAAGATCCTCATTGAGTAAATCAGTAATTCTATTTTTCCAGAAAGCATACAAATTTTTTCCTCGTGTGGTCTTGAGTGATGTCCCCATTTCAAGACGATAAGCTTGCATCAAATCAAGTGGTCTCAAAAGTCCGTATAGACCTGAAAGAATTCTTAAGTGCTCTTGAGCAAAAACCATTTCATCATCTGAAAAAGTTGAGGCCTCAAGACCTAGATATACGTCACCCTTGAAGGCTAATATTGCTGCTTTGCTATTTTTAGTCGTGAATTCTTTTTCGAATTCATTAAACCTACTCACGTTTAGATCTGCAATATTTTTGCTCACACTCATCATTGCTTGCAGTTTTTTGCTTGATTTTTTTTTCAATACATCAATCAACTTATAGCTATCATCAACCAATCTAGGTTGACTGGTTTCAATTATTTTTTCTTCAGTAAAGTCAAGTGTTTTTGCAGGTGAAATAAGTGTAATCATGAAATCTTTTTTAATTGTACAAAGGTATAAAAAAGAAAAGCCCTGAATTGTTCAATTCAAGGCTTTTCTTTTTTCTTTAATTCAGAAGATTTATTTTCCTCCTCCTCCTAAAGTCCCTTTAGAAGCGGGAACACCTTCTTGAGATGCTTTTTCAAAAACATCACCAATAACACTAATTACGTGAGGTTCTGTGCCTTCATTAGTAGTAATGGTTACTTTTTTGTTGATAGCTCCTAATCTATTAGTAGCATATCTTATTTCGATAATACTTTCTTCACCCGGCATTATAGGTTCTTTTGCCCAAGTAGGAACTGTGCATCCACAAGATCCTCTAGCATTTGTAATAACTAAAGGACTCGTTCCTTTATTTACAAATTTTAAAACCCTTAAAGGCTCTGAATCTTGTTCAATTGTTCCGAAATCTACAACCATAGATTCAAATTCCATTATCGGACCTTCACCTGGAACTGCATTGGTAATTTTTTGTTCAATCGATTTTGTAGTAGGTACTGCATTAGATTGAGCATTTACCATGTTAAAAGCACAAAATAGTGCGATGAAAATAAGTATTGAATTTTTCATTTGATATTTTTTGTTTAATTATTTATTTACAAATTTACATTATTAACTGCAAAAAGAAAACCAAAAATTCAAAATTTGTTGTTAATGTTGCGTTAATGTAAATCTCTTTGCCTTTATGATATACATATAACGTAATTATTTAATGAATATTTTAAGGCAATTCATTGGTCCGATTTTTTGAAGTTGATGTCATTATTAAACATAAATTGTTAATTTTACATCGATATTACCTCCAGCAATGTTCTGTAAAGAAATTGTAATTTTTAATTAAAACCTCCATAATTAGCGAATGATTGATTTCCCTTTAGAAGCAATTAGAACTTCAAATGAGACGCATCCTCAACAAGAATTTATGGATGAAGTTTTAAAAGATTTTTGGACTTGTTTGGTAAGTAGGGAAGTTTCAGTATTAGGTAGGAAGGAGGTTTTGTCCGGAAAAGGCAAATTTGGTGTTTTTGGAGACGGTAAGGAATTACCGCAAATAGCTTTATCTAGAGTATTTAAAAAAGGTGACCATAGAGCCGGATATTATAGAGATCAAACTATCATGTTTGCGCTTGGCGTTTCAAAAGTCGAAGATTTTTTTTCTCAAATGTATGCAGATGCACGCAACGACCCTTTTTCGGGTGGTCGACAAATGAATGCTCATTTTGCTACACCATATTTTGATGAAGAAGGCGAGTTTACCAATCAAATAGAACTTTTTAATCAATCTTCCGATATATCATGCACTGCTGGGCAAATGGCCAGAGCCGTAGGATTAGCAATGGCAACCAATAAATATGCAGAGTTAAAATCATTATTCGGGAAAAAACATAAGTTTTCAAACAACGCGAAAGAAGTTTGTTTTTGCACCATCGGAGATGGGAGTTGTGCTGAAGGTCCTTTTTGGGAAGCAATGAACGCTGCAGCAACATTGCAAATACCTTTGGTAGTTTCAGTTTGGGATGATGGATTTGGAATTTCAGTTCCCGTAGAGAAGCAAATTGCTAAAGGCAGTATTTCTGCTTCTTTGAAAGGAATGAAGACGACGAAAAAGAAAAAAGGGGTCAGGATTTATAAAGTTAAAGCTTGGGATTACCCAGCATTAATATCAACTTATGAAAAGGCCGTAAAAAAATCGAGAAAAACTCTTTCACCTGCCTTGATTCATGTCGTAGAATGCACGCAACCTCAAGGCCATTCAACTTCAGGCTCTCATGAAAGATATAAATCTAAATCTAGATTAAGCTGGGAAAGAGAAATGGATTGTCTGGTGAAAATGTCCCAATGGATGATAGACAATGGAATTGCAACAAGCGAATTATTGCAAGAAATGAGATCTAAAGCAAAGTCGTTCGTTAGGGAAAGGAAAAAATTAGCTTGGTCAAGGTACATTGAACCCATAAATATAGAACTTAAATATGTAGATGAGATTTTCACATCTTTAATAGAATCGGATTTATTTTCACAAGATTTAATTGATGTGAAGAAAGATTTATCTTCTTTGGTCGATCCTTCATTTTCTGAAATAGTTCAGTTGGCTAAGCGTGGGCTTTATTTAACTATGGGATCTGATTTCAAAGAAGTAATTAAACTAAAAGAATACATAGATTCAAAAGATATTATTGGAAAGCAATTGTATAACACAAAACTCTATTCTAGTAGCAAGAAAGCCGCAATTGAAGTTCCTGTAGTAGAAATTGAATATAGTATAGAAGAGGATTATGTTCAAGGTTACAAAGTAATTAATAAATTTTTTGATAAGGCATTTGAAAAATACAAGAATCTACTTGCTTTTGGCGAAGACGTGGGACTTATTGGAGATGTAAATCAAGGTTTGGCAGGATTGCAGGCAAAATATGGAGAAGAGAGAATTTTTGATACTGGAATTCGGGAATGGACGATTATAGGGCAAGGAATAGGTTTAGCAATGCGTGGCTTTAAGCCAATCGTTGAAATTCAATATTTGGATTATATTTATTATGGTCTTGCCCCACTTACAGACGATGTCGCTTCCATGCGCTACAGAACAAATGGAATTCAATCTGCACCTTTAATAGTTAGAACTAGAGGACATAGATTAGAAGGAATTTGGCATTCTGGCTCACCTATAGGTATGATGCTCAGTTCATTGCGAGGAATGTATATTGCTGTACCAAGAAATATGGTACAAGCAGCAGGTTTTTATAATACTTTGATTCAAAGTGATGACCCTGCCGTTGTAATAGAGACATTGAATGCATACAGAAAAAAAGAAAAAATGCCTATTAATATAGGTGAATACACAATACCGTTGGGAGTACCCGAAATCCTTTACGAAGGCAATGATGTAACAGTTGTTAGTTATGGTGCTTGCGTAGATGAAGCAGAAGAAGCATTAACTTTATTGGAGAAATTTGATATTTCTGCAGAATTAATTGACGTTAGAACATTATTGCCCTTTGATTTAGAAGGTGTAATATTGAATTCATTAAAGAAAACGAATCGGTTAGTATTAATTGATGAAGATATGCCTGGAGGAGCAACTGCATTTATGTTGTCCAAAATTCTAGATGAGCAGAATGGTTATGCTTATCTTGATTCAAAACCTATTTGTATTACTGCAACCGAACATCGACCTCCTTATGGCTCAGACGGAGATTATTATACAAAGCCAAATCCTGAAATGATTTTCGAAGCGATCTATACCCTAATGTCAGAAATTGACCCTGCTAGATATCCAATCGGATTTTAAATGGTATCATTAAGTCAATTAAAAATAATACATACTATTTTATTTTTTTAATTCTGACTTTTTGTTCAATTATTTAGTTTAATGCCGATCTATAATTCATTATATAGACTATTTTAGTTCAATTTGAAATAGCTAGCCACTAAGAATCTAATATTCTAATTTTTATTTTAAATAGAAATAATATCTTTGAACTTAGCAACTTAAGACTTTGACTAAAAAACTTGTAATAATTCCGACTTATAATGAAAAGGAGAACATTCAAAAGATGTTGCTTAGGGTCATTAATATAGGAGAAGATTACAATATACTAATAGTTGATGATGGTTCGCCTGATGGAACCGCTGGATTAGTTAAGGTTATTCAAGGCCAGTATCCCAATAGAATTTTTCTTATTGAAAGGTCCGGAAAATTAGGTTTAGGAACTGCTTATATTGCAGGTTTTCGATATGGTCTTGAAAATAATTATGATTTCATTTTTGAAATGGATGCAGATTTTAGCCATAATCCTTCAGATTTGCCAAAATTATTGGCACCGCTGGAAAATGGGTATGATTTCAGTATTGGCTCTCGTTATGTAAAAGGAGGAGGAACTAAAAATTGGCCTTTGGATCGCGAAATTCTTTCAAGAGGAGCTTCTCTTTATGTGAGAATGATGACATGGATGCCTATTAAGGATCCAACTGCTGGATTTATATGTTACAAAAAGGAAGTCCTGGAAACCATTGATTTGGATAAAATCAAATTTAAAGGATACGCTTTTCAGATAGAAATGAAGTTTTCTGCCCGTTCATTAGGTTTCAAAAGTATTGAAGTACCTATAATTTTTACTGACAGAATAGAAGGGAGTTCGAAAATGAGTAAAGGAATCATTTCTGAAGCAGTCCTTGGTGTCCTCAAAATGAAAATGAAAAGTTTTTATGCTTCTTATAAGAAGTGA
>JAHEAQ010000185.1 GCA_024642705.1 Bacteroidota bacterium
TAGCATTTTGCAAAACTTTTATGCAATGAAAAAGTTTTAAAGAACCAGGTGTAAGCATTTCAATTATTGCTACAATTAAGAAGTGAAACTACATATTTGAAGCCCTCCAGGCTTATCAGGTCAAAAAAATTTCTACAGCGAACCTTGAGTTTTTGCATTTCTAATGATTATAAGAAATTACAATTAGGATTTGTTTTTCAACAGCATAAACGAGGAAAAATGCCATTGAAAAAGGGAGCATTTTTGTTTCGTTTTTTGCTCACTCAAAAAATGAAAAGATATATTTTATGTCCAAAAATATTTGACCAATTAGGTCAGTTGCCTCATGCTACTATTAAAAAGTACTATTCCACACAAAAATGAAATTAATAAATAAAAAAGCCTTATTCGAACTTCCCAAATAAGGCTTTTAATACTGAAGTGATTTAAAACAAATTGTTAATTTCTTTGCATGCCATTGATTCTCAATACTTCAGCTTTTTCTCGATCCGTAGCTAATGCTATGAATCTTGTAAAGAGCTTCGTCTTTAGAATCAAGCACATACAAATTATTTTAACATATGCTTTTAAATCACTCCAAAGTTATATTTTATAGAAAACTTCTTAATCTATTTTTATAAACTGTTTATTGATCACATCGTTGCCATATTGAGCTTCGATATAATACATACCAGGTGTAAAGTCAGCAACATTAATTTTCAATTGATTCTGAGTCAATTGAGTACTCGGAACAGTTTTTACCAATTGGCCCAACTGATTCATGATTTTAATGCCATCGTATTCTTTTTCCAAAGTAACATTAATATAATCCGCTGTAGGATTCGGGAAAATTCTAAAATCTCTTTCGTCCTCAAAAGCTAACATTCGAATATCGCTGTATTCATATTTTCCATTGAAATCCATTTGCTTCAATCGATAATAATTCTTTCCAAATTCAGGAGCTCTGTCCAAGAAATTATAGAGTTGTGCTTCCGTTGTTGTACCATGGCCATCTACTCTTCCTATGGCGATAAAGTCCTTCCCATTCACACTTCTTTGCACTTCGAAAAGATCATTGTTGATTTCAGAAGCAGTTTCCCAAGTAAGGAGAGAGTGAATTTCATCTTTTTTCTCAGCTTTGAAAGAAGTTAATTCTACAGGCAAAATCGTCATAGTTGCACTTGGTGAAATTCCAGAGAAAGTTCCTCCGTCAGGCGCAATAGAAGTTCCATTCGGCCCAAGAGCATCACAAGGCGCTAAAAAAACATTTTGAGGTGCCAACAAATTTGTACTAATGGTGAATAAAGGGTATTCACCTCCAGCAACCATATTTCCTATAGTTAAAGAATTTGGAGAATTATATTGCAGCCACCCCAAGTTAGGAGGAGTATTAGGACAAAAATCTAATAAGGATGCATGATCAATAAAACCGATATCACCCTTGGACCAAGATCCGTTAATTGATGAAGCAGCGATGTCTTCTGGGACATATATATTTATTGTTGTTGTATTGATTTTAACATTTGTAAACGAAGGGTCAGGGGCGAACAATAAACTAACTGTGTAAACTCCATCTGGACCTTCTTTTGTTTGGATACTTGGATTAGTTTGACCAAACAAATTGTTACTTAAAGCAACAATAAAAATTATTAAAGTAAATTTCAAAATATATTTCATTTTTTGATATTCTAATTTTATTTTTTAATTATTGTTCTACTATGGCAACCGTTAAAGATTTAAATGGATTCCCAGGATTAGCTAATATCATATTTAATATAGTTACTATATCTCCTGCTGTATATTTCACATCACCATTCATATCAATATCATTATTAGAATATACATTTGCATATGCAACTGTTAAAGATTTGAATGGATTACTTGGATTCGCTAGGATCATATTTAAAATTGATACAATATCGCCGGCAGTATATTTTACTTGATTATTATTATCTGCATCACCAGCCCACATTGCTTTATTTACACCATTATTAAATTGAGCATTCGTGCCAAAAGTCGGGGTTGCAATTAATGTAAAATCTAAAAGGGGTGTGGAACCCAACACCATATTTGCTGCAGTCATCACTCTCAAGTGATTTCTGTGGTTTACAGAAATAAATGCATCTGCTGGAGCATCTCTAAATGAAGCAGGAGTAACTCCATCAAGATCAACCACACTTCCGTCTTGTAATAAAAATTTGCTGTAGGTATTTATTGAAGTAGAACCATTTGCCGGAATTCTTAATTCTACTTTCACCCAATCCACAATATTTGCCCCGCTAATAACCTCTGGCAGTACTGTAACTGCAGCATCATAAGGACTCATTGTTGGAATAAGGTTTTTAGTATTCAAAGTTTTACTCATAGAAGATCCGCTCAACGGTCCAGCCAAGAAAACTTTTATAGGTTGTCTTCTGTATACATTTGTGCCTGTAAATTGCACGTCTTCATCGATTGTTCCTGTTACTGAATTGGCAGCACCAGCAGCACCAGCATAGGACCATTCCATCAATGCATTGACTGAAGCGCCTTTTACATTGGCACTATTACCTACAACATCTCCAGGAAGATATGTTCCAACAGATGTCGCTGAAAAATTAGCAAAACCTGAAGGTGTGATCGACCAGTTTCTTGTGATATAATCTGCTACATCTGCAGGAAGGTCCGGTGCAGCAGCATCTTCTACATTTACCGCAACAGTCGCATTTTCTTGGGTTGCCGTGATAGTTAACGGAGAATATTCATCAATGTCGCCTATTGTATAAGCGAAAGTTGCATTGT
>JAHEAQ010000046.1 GCA_024642705.1 Bacteroidota bacterium
TAAAATTCCTTCACATCATCTTGGCTGTTAGGATCCTTCAAACTGATTTTTTTTACATCTTGATTGGTTATGGTATAGCTTTCTGAATTTCCCTCAAGGGAAACCAATATTGCATCATTGCCTTTCAAATCAATACCACAAGTTTTCATAATATGTTCATTATTATTTAAGAAATCAAAAAATACTAATTTCTCGAAGATTAAAGATGCTCAATTATCTTAATAATTAAAAATAACTCTGCTAAGTCAACGTTATCTAAATTCAAATTTTCTGGAATTAGTTTATCAATGCTTAACAATTAGAATTAAAATATAAACCACAAGTTGAGATAATTGGATAAATTTACTGCAATGTCAAGTATGGAATCAATAATGGAGATCAAAGAACAAAAGAAAAAGATTAGGTTGGAAATGCTCTCAAAAAGAGATCATTTGCAAGCTGATTTTAAATCAGATTATGATGATCGAATTTGTTCAAGCCTAATGCAAATCATTGAAGATCAAAAATGTCGCATAGTCCATACTTTCTTACCAATGGGCTCAGAAATCAATATTTTTCCATTTATAAATAATATTCTCAAAGAAAAAATAAAAGTTGTCACGCCGAAAACATTGAAAACAGGAAAACTTCAACACTTAATTCTAAATGATATCAATGAAGTTGAAAATGGAATTTTTGGCACCATTCATCCTTCAAGTGATCAAGAATATGAAGGCAAATACGATATTATCATTGTTCCTGGTTTGTCTGCAGATAAATTAAATAATAGACTTGGATATGGAGGTGGTTATTATGATAAATTTCTTTTACAACATCCAGAGGCTTTAAAAATTGGCATTTTTTACCCTTTTCAAATTTTGGAAAGTCTTCCAAATGAACCCCATGATGTTAAACTAGATATTATTTTAATTGAAGATTCGAAAATGAATGATCATTAATTTCAAAAACAACTTATCGTCCATTTTACTTTTTTTGATAAACACGCACATAGTCAATTTCATAAGTAATTGGAAAATTAGATTTCGATGGATCTCCACCATTTGAGCCAATTGCAAGGTTCAGAAGAAGATAATGTGGATTATTAAATGGAGTGAATCCTTCCTTATTTTTTGTTTTTTCAACATCTATTGTATTCAGCAATTCATCATCTAAATACAAATTGATAGAATAAGCATCCCAATCCATGCGCCAAATATGAAATTTTCGAACCCAATCAGGATCTTTTTTTAAGAATTTTGAAAATGGAATAATTGCATCGTCCCAAACGGTGATTTCGTTTTTCCACGCTGCATTTGCCAAAATAGATGGCTCATCATTTCTAATATAATATTCCATAATGTCAATTTCCCCATTTTCAGGCCATCTTTTTTCAACGCCCAATGTCCATATTGCTGGCCAAGCGCCTCTAGTGGTATCTATTCTAGCCCTGATTATAAAACTTCCATATTTCCATTCTTTTTTGCCTCGGGTATTAATACTTGAGGAAGTGTATTCAGCAAATGCTCTATTAAATTTCCAATTTTCACTATTAGCTTTAAAATTAGAGTTTCTTATTTGTTCTTTTCTTCCTTCAATAATTAATCGCCCATTCTCACAAAAGGCATTTTCTTCCTTATACCATTGCAACTCATTATTTCTAACAAAGCCCTTCTCAAAAGACCAAAATTGAATATTTGGTCGACCATCTATATTGAATTCATCTTGCCAAACCAATTCCATACCCTCAATCTGAATAGCTTCAGAAAAATCTGGCTCAAATAATGAGAAGGATTGAGCTCGAAGTTCAAAATATGAGCCTGATATAAAAACAAGGACATAAATAAATTGATTAACGGTTTTCAACATTTTTATTATTTCCAAATAATTGAGCAGCAATCTCAATTATACATTACCTAATAATATGTAAATAATCGCAGTTACAACAATCAGAAAAATGCTAAATGCCTTGGCATATTTCCAAGGTTGTAGATTTAAGATACCGGAATCTTCAATTACAAATGCTTTTCCTTGTGGGAATGCAATTGAAACTAGATGCATAACAACTATATTTAACACAAATTCAATCCCCCAAATATGCACAAAATGAAGGTCCAACTCCAAAATAAAATAGGTAATAATATAAAACAGAAGACCAAATGTCAACCCTACTTTTGCGCCAATTGCCGATACTTTTGGAAATAAAAAACCTGCTAAAATTACACTCGCTATAGGTATAAAGAAGATTCCATTCAGTTGCTGCAGCAATTGGTAAAGTCCACTAGGTGCATTGGCAACATATGGGGCAATACCTATGGCAAAAACTGCCAAAGTGAAAGATGTCCATTTTCCGATTGAAACCAATTTGGTTTCACTTGCTTTTTTATTGATATACTTTTTGAATAAGTCCAGACTAAATACGGTTGCTGCACTATTTAAAGCACTATTAAATGTAGTTAAAATTGCACCCATCATTACAGCGACAAAAAAACCGGTGAGCCATGCAGGCAATACCATTTTTACCAATTTAGGATATACAGTATCTGGGTCGTCATAAAAGCTATCCCCAAAATAATAAAAAGCAATTATCCCAGGCAATACGATGACCAATGGAACTAGTATTTTGAGTAATCCAGTTATAAGCAATCCTTTTTGAGCTTCTTTTAGATTTACCGCTCCTAGCACTCTTTGAATGATGGATTGATGCATCGCCCAAAAATAAATTTGATTGATCATCAAGCCGGTGAATAACACTTCGAAAGGAAGAATAGCTGTTCTTGCACCTTCTCCTACTCCAGAAGCATGGCTGATAACGTTAAATTTTTCAGGCGCATTGGCAAAAACTTTCCCCAGTCCTTCAAACATATTGCCTTCTCCGATACTCATTAGCGCTAAGATGGGTACCATCAAACCTGCAACCAAAAGGCCAAAACCATTGATGGTATCCGTGTAAGCAACCATTTTCAATCCACCAAAAATGGCGTATACCGCTCCAATGATTCCTACTATTAATATGGTAATCCAAATTCCCTGACTTTTCGAAACATTCAACAAATCAGAAATCTCAAAAATAGCTTCAATGTTTAGTGCGCCTGTATATAACACTATTGGAAGCAAAGTAGCTACAAAGGAAACAATCAAAAGAAGGGCTACTATGGTTCTTGTCATTCCATCGAATCTTCTTTCTAAAAATTCAGGAATGGTAGTTAATCCCATTTTTAAATATTTGGGAGCAAAATACATTGCAGCTATTACCAATGCCAAAGCTGAAGTCACTTCCCAAGCAATAATTATTGCTCCATTTTTGTACGAAGACCCATTCATTCCAACCAAATGTTCAGTAGATATATTGGTTAATAATAAAGACCCAGCAATTACAATTCCAGTAAGAGATCTGCCTCCTAAAAAATACCCATCTTGAGTATTGATTTTATCTTTTCTAAGTTTCCAAGTCGCAAATACCGCAACAAAACCAGTAAATAACAAAAATGTAAACAACGTCATATCTTAAATTTGGGATTTATTGATTAAAATTATCTCTAAGTGCTAAATTAACTTTTCGAAAAGGAATCTAGATAAAGTTGCTCAACTTTATCTCTTGCCCATTGAGTTTTTCTTAAAAACTTCAAACTCGAATTCACAGAAGGATCTACATTAAAACATTTGATGTTGATTCTTCGACCCAATTCTTTCCAGCCATGTTCTGCAACTAAATACTCGATCATTTCTTGAAGTTTGACTCCATGTAAAGGGTTATTGGGTTGTTCTTGAATAATCTTATTTCCCTTATCTTCCATTTATTGTTTATTTAAACTTTGAAAACTCTTTCAAAAAATCCACCAATTTCTTCAACCAGCATGTCTTTGTCTCCCTCGACGTCAATGCCCGACAGAATTTTTGCCAATCGTTTTCTATATTCAATTTGCATCAACCTGCTAATCTGAATTCTTTGCGCTTGAGGTGATCCTGCACCATGCATACTTTCAGTTAGATAACCTACTGCATTTCTTCCCAAAGTCATATTTTCTATAAGTCTCAATATCCTAACTCTGTCTTCTGTTTTAAAATCAGATTTGCCTTTCAAATATTTTTTTAAAAGCTTTCCAATTTCAGGATGATTAAAATCTTTTTCTGAAGGCAATGTAGCCATCAAACCGCCTGCAATATCTTGTGCCAATCTTGAAATTTCAAAAGGCATTTTGGTAACATGGTGTTTGCAAACATTTGCCAACATTTCATCACAAATAAATGCACCTGATTTCGTTTCATAACCTTGATAAGAAGACACTATTCCTGTCCCATAAATAGTCTCATTTAAATGAGTCATTTCTACCAATTTGTCTTTTATATGGGAGGCATTTGGAACACCATTCATGTCAGCCATTGTTGCAGCGGCACCAATTAGAACATCACCTACCCCGCTTTTACAAACATAACTTCTGCGATGATAGCTGGTAAATCTTTCCACTAGCAATGAAGCAAAATCATGCTCTCCATCCATAAAAATATATTCATTCGGGATGAATACATTTTCAAAAATAACCATAGCTTCTTGACCACTAAAATTCGCATTACCAACATCAATTATTCCTTCTTCCATACTCCTGGTATCACAAGATTGTCTCCCATATACATAGGTTATTCCTTCTGCATCAACTGGAACTGCACCTATAATTGCATAATTTTCATCTTCTTTTTCTAATCTCATTGTTGGCATAATCAACATATAATGCGAATTGATGCAACCTGTCTGATGTGCTTTTGCGCCTGAAATATATACTCCTGAACTTGTTCTATTTACAATATGGACAAACATATCAGGATCTTCTTGCTGGTGGGGTCCCAAACTTCTATCTCCTTTCACATCAGTCATTGCTCCTCCCACCACATAATTGAATTCATGCATTTTTGTCAAGAACAATTTCATCCTTTTATGATAAACGGTCTGATATTTTTCATCCATTTCAAAGGTTACTGAATACAAAGCATTAAAAGCATCCATTCCTACGCATCTTTGAAAACAAGTACCTGTTAATTGTCCTAATTTTCTTTGCATTTTATTTTGCAAAACCAAGTCGTCTACACTTGTGCAAATGTGAAGAAATCTACTAATCCGTTTTCCAGTGAATGGTGAAATTACAGAAGCCAATTCTGGTGCAGAAATGGCAAGATCATAAGTTTTTGCAACTGCATTAATGGATGGAATTATTAATGGATGGTTGGTGGGTTCTTCAATAAATTCACCAAATAAATACAATTTGAGGTCTCTTCCTTTTAGTGATTCCAAATAATCCTGACCATTAATAATTTTCTTCTCTTTCATAAGGACAGTTTGCTGCTCCAATTCATATTATCACTTTCGAAAAACCATTGCAATAAATTCAGCTACACAAGCTGGTTTCTCGACACCTTCGATTTCGAATATTATTTTTAATTTGTATTTTGCACCTCCCTGAATCTCATCAAATTCCATCAAAAAGACCCTTCCTCTAAGTTTTGAATCTACAGGAGTTGCATTCATAAATCGAACCTTATCTAGGCCATAATTCAATCCCATTCCAATGTCTAAGACTTTGAATGCCGAATGACTAAAATGGGATGCCAAGGACAAAACAAAAAATCCATGTGCAACAGGTGTCTTGTACGGAGAATCTTTTTTTGCCTTTTCAACATCCATATGTATCCATTGCTCGTCATGAGTTAAAACGCCAAATGTGTTAATTTTTTCTTGTGTAACGATCTCCCATGGAGACAATCCCAATTCCTTGCCCACTGCATCTTTCATGTCATTAAGAAGGTTAAATGTTGTGCAATAAGCTTGATCTGATAAGTCGGTCATGAAATTTTATTTATTAAAGTTTTTAGACTGGAAATGCTCCGCCATTTGCATGCAAAGTAATTCCATTTACAAATTCGGCTTCTTTAGAAGCTAAAAAAAGATAAGCATAACCCATATCTTCAGGAGTTCCAATTCTTTTAATTGGAATCATTTGAATGCCTGCAGAAATAACTTCTTCAGGCATACTCGCTGTCATTTCAGTTTTTATAAAACCAGGAGCCACACAATTAACTGTTATTCCATATTTTCCAACTTCTCTGCAAAGTGATCTGGTAAATCCCTGCACTGCAGCTTTTGTCGCAGCATAGTTCGTTTGCCCAAAAGCGCCAGACATCGCATTCACAGAAGACGCTGAAACAATTCTTCCATAACCTGCATCTTTCATATATGGAAGTACAATTTTTGTGGTTATGTACAAACTATTCAAATTTACATTGATAACTGCGTCCCAATCTGTTCTTTCCATTTTTAAAAATGATTTATCTCTAATGATTCCAGCATTATTGATTAAAATATCAATTTTTTCATGTTTAACAATTATTTCTTTTACAGCCTTTTCTACAGATTCTGATGAGGTAACATCAACTTTTTGGAAAAAAATTTTACCTCCTTGTTTCGAAATCCTTTGAGCTGTATCCGCACCAGAATCTAAAACATCCCATAAAGCAACTATTGCTCCAGCTTTGCAAAAGATTTCACTTACCCCTTCACCTATGCCTCTGGCACCCCCGGTAATAATTGCGACTTGTCCATCTAGTCTAAACATTTTTTTATATTCTTAATTGTTAATTTGATTGTACTTGGCTAGAAAATCATCTTTCTAAGCCTAATTTATTTGCATTATTTCTCCAATTTAAGAAAATCAACAAATAATTGGTAATGAATAGCATTTACTTCTTCATAAATATCTTTTTATTAATCCTATATTATATTTTTGCCAAATGCAAATAAAAATATTATTTCAATTATTTCTGTTTATCGCATTTTCCAATTATTCTTTTGCATTTGAAGGAATACCAGTTAGCAAAATCTCAGATAACTTTGTGTTTGACGGTGAAATGTCAGCAGGGGAATGGGACCACATTGCTCCTATTGATTTGACTACTCAAACACCTGTATATCATGGAGATCCTTCACAATTGACTATTGTTAAATTAGGTTATGATCAATCGTACATTTATTTGTCTGGTGAACTATTTGATACTGAACCGGATAAAATATTGGCAAATACAAAGTTAAGGGATGGTGGAGATCCAAGTACAGATTGGTTTGGCCTTGTCATTGACAGTTATAATGATAAACAAAACGCTTTAAGCTTTTTCACCACTCCAACAGGGTCCAGATTTGACGCTGCCATTTTAAATGATGCAAATGGTAGGAATCCAATGAATCTAAGCTGGAATAATTTCTGGGATGTTAAAACTAATGTAACAGATAAAGGTTGGTTTGTGGAGATGAGAATTCCATTTAGCAGCTTACAATATCAAGTAATTGATGGTAAGGTAATTATGGGAATTACTATTTGGAGATACATAGCTAGAAGTAATGAACTTCAAATTTGTCCTGATATTCCACCGGATTTAGGTGAAATGGGTCAATTTCGTCCTTCTCAGGCTAAAGAATATGTCTTTGAAAATATTGAACAAAAAAAACCATTCTACATTACTCCATATGTTTTAGCTGGATTAAGCAATGAAAAAACAATTAATTCAGCTGGTACTGATTACAATAACGAACAGAAATTTATTAAAGATCTTGGAATAGACGTAAAATATGGAATTACAAATAATTTCACTTTAGACCTTACTTTAAATACTGATTTTGCGCAAGTTGAAGCCGATGACCAACAAATTAATTTAACCAGATTTTCATTATTTTTTCCTGAAAAGAGATTGTTTTTTCAAGAGCGTTCGGGAATTTTTGATTTTAGTTTGGGTTCCCAGAACAATCTTTTTTATAGTAGAAGAATAGGGATTGATGGAGATGGTAATGCTGTCCCAATAATTGGAGGAGCAAGATTGACGGGAAGGTCAGGAAATACGGATGTTGGGATTATCAGCATGCAAACGCAAGCAACGGACGAATTAGCTAGTAATAATTATTCCGTTTTAAGATTAAAAAGAAGAATAATCAATGAAAACTCAGATGCAGGGTTTTTATTAACAAATTCTATTGATCGGAATGGCAAGTACAATACTGTATATGGTTTTGACACGAATATTAGAATTACAAAAGATAATTTCCTGAATGTAAAATTTGCGCAATCATTGAATGATGACGTTGAACGAAGTTTATTATCAATTAATCCTTCCGTTTTTTGGGCAAGTTTGAGTAAACGATCTGAAAGAGGTTTTACATATGCAACAAGTTTGTCTAGAGTTGGGGAAGATTTTCACAATAACTTAGGTTTTCAAGAAAGAGAAAATTATACAAGATGGGGAGTGAGGACGCAATACAACTTTTTTTCTGGAGAGCATTCCCGACTTTTTAGACATGGAATTACCATCAGGGGTGCAAGTTTTTGGGAAAATGACCACAACACTTTTAATAGTTCAAGTCATAGCATAGGTTACAATTGGCAATGGAAAAATGGTTCAAACTTGACCTTAGGTGCAAAACTTAATTACGACGACATCAATGAACCTTTCGATCTTGCGGATATAGTAATGATTCCAATTGATCAATATTTCTATTCTAATTTTACATCAGAATTCAGCACTACTGCAAGTAAGCCTTATTTACTAAAAGGTGAGTTTGATTCTGGAAAATTTTTTGATGGCTATAAAAATACCATTTCTTTATCTCCAGTATACAATGTTTCCCCAAGCTTAAGTTTGAGTGCAACTTATGAATTCAATGACGTAAATTTCAAAATAAGGGATGAAAAATTTGCAGCTCACATTGCTCGAATTAAAGCTCTGGTTATGTTTTCTACAAAGCTGAGCATTTCCTCTTTTATTCAATATAATAGTCTTGATAAACTTTATTTAGGAAATATTAGATTCCGTTATAATCCAAAAGAAGGTAACGATTTATTTATAGTATATAATTCTGATTTGAACGCAAATAGAAGTTTTCTTGAACCAAGATTACCATTGACCAATCAAAGTTCTGTACTATTGAAGTATTCTTACACTTTCACTTTGTAGCCCGAAAAATATTGAGCAAAATCAACCTTATATTTTATTTTGAAAATTAAGTCATAGATTAATTTATATCCTGAAATCGTATCCTTTTTTCAAAAGTTGATTGTATTTTTTCTTATCAAACTTATAAAGGAAAGCGCCTTTTTTTGAGGTTCTTTTGTCTTTTTCGTTTAGTTTTTTCAAAATATTCATGCCTTCTATTTTCTTTCTAAAATTTCTGTCATCCAACTTCCTATCATATAAAGATTGATATAAGTTGAACAATTGCGGCATTGTAAATTTTTCAGGAAGTAAATCTATACCAATCGGATATTGTTGTGTTTTTTCTATAAGTTTCATTCTGGCTTTACTAACCATTTCACTGTGGTCCAAAACCAATTCTGGAATTTCATTTAAACTAAACCACTTGGAATCATATTTTTCAACTACTTTCTTCTCAAAATCATTTATTCTTGTTAGAGAATAATAAACAATGCTGATAACTCTAGATCCTGGATCTCTAAAGACTTTTCCAAATGTAAATAGTTGCTCTAAAAAAATATTTTTAAGTCCTGTATAATCATACAAAACAGAACTTGCCGCTTCTCTGATGTCTTCTTTTGGGCTCACGAATCTTCCGATCAATGACCATTTATCTTTAAACGGTTCAATCTTTCGTTTGAACAATAAAAGTTTCATTTGACCATCTTCATAACCAAAAATTACACTATCCACGGCGACGAGTAACTTTTCATTATCTGTATAAAATGTGCTTAATTGAACTTCCTCTAACATTGAAGACTATATTTATTACCAGAAAACCGCATATATAGCTGCTAAAATTCCACAAATTATTAATGACAAAATATTGAAAAGCGTACTTGTCTTGAACATGGTTTTATCATTATGCAAAGCTTTAGCATCATCATTATTTTTATTCCCAAGGATTGAAATTCCTATCATTACAAGAGCAAGCACTACAAAACTTAAGCCCATTCTATCCATAAAAGGAATCTGTGGTGTTGCAAATTTCAGTAAAACTGACAGAGGAATAGAAATAATTACTACCCAGAAAGCGGCATTTGCTGATGCTTTTTTCCAAAAGAATCCGAACAAAAATATTACCACAACGCCTGGGCTTATGAAGCCTGTGTATTCCTGAATGTATTGAAATGCTTGATCCAGATTTCCTAACATTGGAGCAATCAATACGCCTATTATCAAGGCACCAGCTGAAGCAATTTTTCCAATCTTGACCAAATGTTCCTGATGCCCTTCTTTTTCTGCAGTATTTTTAAATCTTAAATTATAAATATCTAAAGTAAATATAGTGGACGCACTATTGACCATTGAACTTAACGATGATCCGATTGCTGCGACTAATGCAGCAAATGCCAAACCTTTAAATCCTGTTGTTACATAATTATTTAAAACCCACGGATATGCTTCGTCAGGCTTTGCAATATCAGCTTGTAAAACAAAAGCAGCAATCCCTGGAATTACAACTATAATAGGTAAAAGAATTTTCATAAACGCAGCAAAAGCTGTTCCTATCTGAGCTTCTTTCAAACTTTTTGAAGCCAGCGTTCTTTGAATAATATATTGATTTGTTCCCCAATAATATAAATTTGCAACCCACATTCCACCAATCAAAACACTTATTCCTGGCAAGTTCATATATTCAGAATTTGTTTTGTCCAAAATCATATCAAACTTTTCAGGTGCTTTCTCGATCAAAGTTTGAAAGCCAGTTATTGGATCTCCTCCTAAAGCATTCAACACCATAATACTCGCAAATAATCCTCCAAAAATTAGAACCACCACTTGGACTACGTCAGTCCAAACCACTGCTTTTAATCCACCAAAAATGGAAAAAGTTGCAGCATAAATTGCCAAACCAACAATTCCGTATACCATATTGATACCTAGGATATTTTGGAATGCTAACCCACCTAAATAAAGTACAGTGCTAATGTTTACAAATACAAAAAGCAATACCCAAAAAATAGCTAAACCTGTTCTTACTCTGCCATCAAACCTGTGCTCCAAGAATTGGGGCATAGTATAAATGTTATGCTTTATAAAAATAGGGATGAAATATTTCGCTACAATTATTAAAGTTAAAGCAGCCATTAATTCATAAGAACCAATTGCAAGTCCTACCACATAACCAGAACCTGACATTCCTATAAACTGCTCTGCAGATATATTTGAAGCTATCAAAGATCCTCCAACTGCCCACCATGGAAGTGATTTTCCAGCCAAAAAATAATCGGTACTATTTTCTGATTTCCCTCTTGACAAATAAATGCCAAAAGCCATCATAGCCAATATATATCCTATAAAAATGGTAATGTCAACAAACGAAAATTGGTCCATATTCAATATTTACAAAACAAAATAAAATAAATTTCAAGTCAAATTAAACGTAATTTAACGTTTATTAAATAATACCCTCCTTTTTTTTAAAAAAAATATATTTGTTCAGACTAAGCATGATTAAAGATTCTTTTTTTCTCAAAAAAATTCAACATATTTCAATTGAGAAATTTCTACTTCAGATCGAATCAAAATCCATTTATTGAAATACATTTCTTATATTGAACTGTTCAAATAAAAATTAATGTGATCCAATCTTACAAACAAAAACATGAAATTTCAGACCATTATGATACTATCATAATTGGTTCTGGAATGGGCAGTTTAACCACCGGTGCAATCTTATCAAAAGAAGGACAGAAAGTTTTAATACTCGAAAGGCATTACACACCTGGAGGTTTTACACATGTTTTCAAAAGAAGAGGATACGAATGGGACGTTGGTATTCACTATATTGGTGAGGTGCAGCGTCCAAATAGCATTATTAAAAAATTGTTTGATTATATAACAGATAAAGAACTTCAATGGGCGGATATGGGTGACGTGTATGATCGCATCATCATTGGAGATCAATCTTATGATTTGGTGAAAGGTGTTCAAAACTTTAAAGATAAGATACTCGAGTATTTCCCTCAAGAAGAAGAGGCTATTTCAAAATATGTAGAAATGGTATTTGAAGCTACAAAATCGAGTAAAAATTTTTATTTGGACAAAGTACTTCCTTCATTGGCCCAAAAATTTTCAGGTTCCATCATGCGGAAGCCATTTTATAAATTTTCTGATAAAACTACCGATGAGGTCCTAAGAAAACTAACTAATAATGAAACCTTGATTAAAGTACTCACTGGTCAATATGGTGATTACGGTATGCCTCCAAAAAAAAGCAGTTTTTTTATGCATGCTTCCGTGGTTCGTCACTATTTTAGTGGTGGTAACTTTCCGATTGGCGGATCATCTAGGATAGTAGAAACCATTGAACCAATTATTACAAAATCCGGTGGAACAATTGTAATTAGTGCAGAAGTGGATAGTATTATTATCGAAGATGACGTGGCAAAAGGAGTAAAAATGAAAGACGGACGTAAAATATTTGCAGAAAATATTGTGAGTGGCGCAGGATTAATGACAACTTATGAAAAACTATTGCCATCAGAGGTAGTTGCTAAATTTGGATTAAAAGAACAACTTCAAAAAGTAAATCGATCTGTTTCACATGCATGCCTTTACATTGGATTAAATGGAAGCCCCGCAGATCTTAATTTGCCAAAAACCAATTTATGGATTTATCCAGATGATGCTGACCACGATACTTGTGTGGAACGTTATATCGCAGATATAAATGAGGCTTTTCCCGTAGTTTATATTTCATTTCCATCTGCAAAAGATCCTGATTGGTCCAATAGATATCCGGGAAAAAGTACGATTGATATCATCACTTTAATTCCATTTGATGAATTTGCAGAATGGACTGGTACAAGATGGAAACATAGAGGTCCTGAATATGAATCTAAAAAAGAAAAGATTTCACAAAGATTATTGGAAGAATTGTTTACACAATTGCCTCATTTGAAAGGTAAAATAGATTGCTATGAGCTTTCTACTCCATTGACCACGGAACATTTTATTAATTATGAAAAAGGTGAAATATATGGCCTTGATCATAGCCCTCAAAGATTTAGGCAAAAATTCTTAAAACCAAAAACCCCAATTAAAAACTTATATTTAACTGGTCAAGATATTGTAACCGCAGGAATAGGTGCCGCATTATTTTCTGGTGTTCTTACAACGACTTCCATAACAAGAAAAAATATCTTGAACAAGATTATGAAACAAGGAAACAATTTAATTTGACCATTATAAATACTTTTATTCGATTAAACTATTGTTTTCGGATTATGCATTTGAATAAATCCACACTAGTTATTACTTTTAACAATACTTTTAAAAATATAGAAAATGAAAAATATGCCTTCTTCACGTCGACAATTTATTAAAGCTACCGGTCTAGTTGCTGGAGCATCTATCATCAGCCCTTCCTTATTTGCATCTCCCAGTATTTTGAAATACTACAATTCGCCTGTTTCTTTTGTAAATGGAGTTCAATTAGGTGCGATTACCTATTCATTCAGAAGCATGAAAGATCAAAGTGCTGAAGCAACATTGCAATATGTCGTAGATTCAGGAATAAGTGCTATAGAATTAATGGGAGATCCAGCTGAAAGTTTTGCTGGAATTGCTGAAAATCCTGTGGATCGAAGAGCTTTTTTCGGGTTAATGAGAAAAAGTAGAAGTGACGACGGATTAACCTCAGATGAACAAAAAGATATGGATGAAATGAAGGCACAAATGGATGCATTTAATTTGGAAATTGCAAAATGGAGAGCCACCGTTTCTATGGATAAATTTACAGAACTCAAAAAAATGTACAAAAAAGCAGGCGTTTCAATATATGGGTTCAAACCAAGTGCTTTTGGCAAAAACAATACAGATGCTGAAATCAACTATGGCTTCAAAGCTGCAAAAGCCTTAGGTGCTAGTCATGTAACTTTAGAACATCCAAGCGATGATGCCCATACCTTGAAACTAGGGATGATGGCTGCAAAACATAAAATATTTGTTGGGTATCATGGCCATGAACAACAAACCCCTACCCTTTGGGATACAGCTTTAGGACAATCCAAATTCAATGCATTGAATTTGGATCTTGGACATTATATTGCAGCAGGAAATCCAGATCCAAAAATTTTAATTCAAGCAAAGCATGATCGCATAATGAGTATGCACGTGAAAGACCGCACCACCCCAGCAAATGGAAAAGGGAATTTAGCTTTTGGTCAAGGTGATACTCCGATTGTGGAAGTATTGCAATTAATGAGAGATCAGAAATATAAGTTTCCAGCAACAATTGAATTAGAGTACGAAATCCCTGAAGGTTCTGATGCAATAAAGGAGCTTGTAAAATGTGTTGATTATTGCAAAAAAGCACTTGGAGCTTAATCAAAAAAGCAAATTAAAATAACAAACATATATTGTATTTAATCGTATTCAAATTATCAATATAGAATGAAAAAATTGATTCCGGGAATCTTATGTTTAATCGCTTTTTTTAGCCCCAATTTATCGATTGGGCAAGCAAAATTTTCTGAATTAGATTATGCTAAAGCAGAACAAATGCTTAGTTGGAACGCTTCTACTTTAATAGATCATATGAATGTGAATCCTGAATGGATTGGCAATGGAAAATTGTGGTATAAAATTCTTGTAAATGGTGGAGCTGAATATGTCCTTTATGATGCAGTCAAAAAAGAAAAAAAAGTTTTCAAAACAGAAAATGAAATTAAAAATAATATACCTAATAAAAAAGATGGCCCTTCATACGATAGGCGGAGAGAGAGTTTATCACCTGATGAAACCAAAATAATATTTATCAGAGATTGGAATTTGTGGGTTAGGGATGTAAAAACCTCAACTGAAACTCAATTGACTTTTGACGGCAGCGAGAATTTTGGATATGCAACAGATAATGCTGGCTGGCGTCAAAGTGAAAAACCAATTTTATTATGGTCTCCAGATTCAAAAAAAATAGCCACCTTTAAGCAAGACCAAAGACATGTGAGTGATATGCATTTGGTGACAACTAATCCTGGCGCTCCTAAGTTAAAAACTTGGAAATACCCAATTCCTGAAGATAAAGATATTATCAGAATCCACAGAATAATCATTGAAGTCGAGAAGGCTAAAATTATCAAATTTAATATTCCTGCTGATCCGAGACGTGGAACCCTGTGTGATGATATTGCTTGTTCAGGAAACTTTGATGACAATGATTGGAGTGAAGATGGGAGCAAATTAGCTTTTGTATCTACTTCCAGAGACCATAAAGAAGCTCATTTCAGGATTGCAGATGCACTAACGGGCCAAGTTACCGACATTTATAAAGAAGTAGTTGCCACTCAATATGAATCAGGTCAAGGTGCTGTCAATTGGAAATACTTACCTAATTCTAATGAATTCATTTGGTATTCTGAAAGAGACAATTGGGGGCATTTATATCTTTATGACATCAAAACTGGAAAAGTAAAACACCAAATTACAAGCGGTGACTTTGTAGTAACCGAAGTAAAAGAATTTGATGTTAAAAATAGAAAAATTTACTTTGAAGCTAATGGAAAAGAACCTGGAAGAGATCCATATTTCAGTCATTTTTATAGTGTAGATTTTTCGGGTAAAAACTTAAAACTTTTGACACCAGAAAATGGTAATCATAATATTTCAATTTCTCCTGATAAACAATATCTGGTTGATAACTATTCTCAACCAGATATCCCTCCAGTTTCAGTTTTAAGAAAAATGGATGGCACATTGATCGAAACATTAGAGAAAACTGACATTAGCAGGCTAACTGCAACTGGATGGAAACCCCCTAAACAAATAAAAGTGAAGTCCGAAGATGGAAAATATGATTTGTACGGATTGATGTTTTCTCCAACAGAATTGACCCCTGGAAAGAAATATCCAATAATTAACTACATATATCCTGGGCCACAAGGAGGTAGTGTAGGCAGTAGATCATTTAGTCCTGGACGAAGTGATCATCAAGCATTGGCTGAATTGGGTTTTGTTGTCGTGGCTATTGAAGGCACCTGTAATCCTAATAGATCTAAAGCGTTCCATGATGAATGTTATGGAGAAATGGCTATTAATACTTTACCAGACCAAGTTTCTGGGATGCAACAACTGGCAAAAGAATATGATTATATTGATTTAGATAGAGTTGGAATCTGGGGACACTCCGGTGGTGGATTTGCAACAGCTTCAGCGATGTTCACATATCCAGATTTTTTTGATGTAGGTATTTCAGAGTCTGGTAATCATGACAACAGAAATTATGAAGATGATTGGGGTGAAAGATATATTGGATTGATGGAAGAGAACAAAAATGGTCAAAATAATTATGAAGTTCAAGCCAACCAAATGTATGCGGGAAATCTAAAAGGTAAGTTATTGCTTGCTCATGGTGGGATGGATGATAATGTGCCTCCTTATAATACGAATTTGGTTGTGGATGCCTTGATAAAAGCGAATAAAGATTTTGATTTAATAATCTTCCCAAATGCACGACATGGTTATGGAGAAGACAGTTTTTATATGATGAGAAGGAGGTGGGATTATTTTGTTAAAAATCTATTGAATGCTGATCCACCTAAGGAATATAAAATAAAATATACTCCAGATCCTAGAGGTGGGAGAGCTTAATTGACAAGTTCGATAATTTATTAATGGACAAATCATTATTAATTTTTAGTCATTTCAATTTTGTATGATTAAAAATATGGAAATATAATATTTCAAAATGGAAGCAAATATAATAGTTGGAAATAATACCATCTATCATAATCTAACCATAAAATCTAATGTTGAAAAAGTATTCGAAGCTATTTCCAATCCAGAACATTTGATTAATTGGTGGCCCGAAAAATGTTCTGGAGAAAAAAAAATTGGCGGTGAATACAATTTTTATTTTGGTCCAGAATATGATTGGTTTGGCAAAGTAATTAATTATAATCCCAACAATAATTTTCATATTAAAATGACTAAATCAGATTTAGATTGGCAACCAACTTCGTTTGGGTTCGATCTTACCGAAGTAAATGATAATGTTCTATTAAGATTTTGGCACAGCGGATGGTTGAAACAGAACGACCATTTTAAAATTTCTTCCTATTGCTGGGCAATTTTATTGAAGGGTTTGAAAGATTATATAGAAAAAGGGGAGATTATTCCTTTTGAACAAAGAAGTTGATTCGTTGATAACTATTCAAGCTTCTTTTATCAAATAAATCCCATCATCTTTCAAATCTACAATCTTTTGTTTATACAATGATCCAAGAGATTTTTTAAACAGCTTTTTGCTAATTCCAAAACGTTTTCTAATCATTATTGGGTCACTTTTATCCGTAAAAGGAAGAAAACCTTGGTTTTTTTCAAGTATCGTCAATATCTTCTGAGCATTAGGCTCAATACTTTTATGGCCAATTGGCGTTAGGCTAATATCAATTTTTCCATCCTCACGAATTAGCTTAACATATCCTTTCATTGTCTGACCAACCCTTAAAATTTCATGGACTTCGTTATCATAAATCAGGCCTGAATATTTTTGATTAATAATAACTGCATATCCTAAATCTGATTCCGAATACATGATTAAATCGACTTCCTGACCTCTTTCAAGATCACCATCGTTAACATGCTTGAGATACGGGCTAATTTTTGTTGAACCAACTAATCGATCCGACTTTTCATCAAAATACATATGAACCACA
The DNA here is from genome assembly GCA_024642705.1 of Bacteroidota bacterium. Lineage (GTDB taxonomy): Bacteria > Bacteroidota > Bacteroidia > Chitinophagales > Saprospiraceae > Portibacter. The sequence continues at coordinate 17,643 of JAHEAQ010000046.1, forward strand.
TAATTCCGATTTGGTGTAAGATTAAAAGCTTGGTTTCTGTATGGAATAAACAATTCTTTTGTAACTCCCCAATCGCAAAAAGCACCAACATCATTAACTGTATTTACTTGTAGAGATGCAAATTGCCCAAGTGTTAATAAGGGTTTTTCTAATGTAGCTACCGGCAAATTACCTGAATCAAGATAGACAATCACTTTTAAAAGATCTCCCTTTTTCATGCTTGGTGAAATGTACTTCCTTGGAAATAAAACTTCCTCTCCATCAACATCAGTTAGATAATAACCATGAGGTGTCTCTCTACTTATTGTCAATTCATTGAATTCCCCTATTTTAATCATATTATATATGTAATTAATTTCCTTAGTTTAAGATTAAAAGCAATCAACATGTAAATTAAGAAATTACATCTTGGATTTGACTAAAAGAAATAAAAACAATAATTTAATCATTTATTAATCCTCAAGAGTCAACCTCAGACAATCATTTTTAACTGCGATAAAACCTAAATCAGTATACAAATTGAAAGCTCGGACATTAGTTGGGAATACTTCCAATTCAATGGCTTTAAAATTAGAATGTTTACTATCTATGATAAATTTTATAAAATTAGTTCCAATGCCTAAACTGCGATATTCGGTTTTGATGTACAATTCATCAATATTCAAAAGAATGCCACCGTATTCATTACTCCAATAATTGATTAATATAGCGTATCCTATGACTAGTTCCCCCAAATAAAAGCCAAAAAGCCTTCCACTTTCCGGATGTTGCTTTAAAAATTGAATGGTACTATCAATCTTAGTTTCATTCATATCTAGTCCGCCTGGGTCACTCTCATAAAGATCTTTGATCATAATATAAAGTTCATCTTTATCCTTATTCTCATAATCTTTAAATATAATTTCCATTTTTTGCCTTTAATTTTAAATGCATTGATATAAATTCTCAAATTTGGATTGAAACCAATCCTAATATTCAGTATTGTTAAAACAAAAAACAATAAATATAAAATCTTTGACAGCTATGTAAAACTAAAAGCCCACCAAATCAGTAAAATTTGAATAGGAAGGCGAATGAGAGTAATCCAAATTTGTTTTTTCTTTTTTAATGCTTTTTGAAAATGAAAAATATTGGCTGGAAAAACTGCAATTAAAAGACATATAATTCCCCAGGCAGCATAGATTCTTAATAAAGGAATTAAAACGCAAACACCAAGAATAATTTCAATCATACCAACTAAAAGATTAACAGTTTCTTGACTCGGAACCCAAAGCGGTGTTATTTTCAAAAAGAATTTTGGATTGCGAAAATGGCTAATCCCTGCCATTATATATAATAAACTCATTAGAATTAATGAAATAAGGTTCACATTTGCCATATTATTTTATTTATATTTACAAAATAAGACAATCAAAATAAAACCTATGATTAGCATCAAAATAAATGGTCAAATTAAAGAGCTCGATGTAGACCCTTCCACTCCATTACTTTGGGTAGTTCGTGAAAATATAGAATTAACTGGATCAAAATTTGGTTGTGGATTAGGGTTATGCGGAGCTTGCACCATGCATATGGATGGTGTTCCAATAAGATCGTGCATCACTCCAATCGCTGCTGTAGGTGATAAAGAAATTACCACTATTGAAGGCATTGGAAACTTAAATGATGGTCTGCATCCCGTTCAACAAGCATGGATTGATGAACAAGTTCCACAATGTGGATATTGCCAATCAGGGCAAATTATGACAGCTATTGCTCTTTTAAAATCCAATGCATCTCCTTCAGATGAAGAAATTGACAAAGCTATGAACGGAAATATTTGTCGTTGTGGAACTTACGGTCGAATAAAAAAAGGAATTAAAAAAGCTTCCGAATTAGCCATCATTAATAATCTTAAAATTTCTGAAAATGGGTAAATGGAAAAGAAGAGCATTCATTAGTGCTGGAATATTAGCAGGAGGTGCTGTTATAGTAGGAGTTGCAATCCGACCTGGAAATAGAGCTTCCAAAGTGAAAAATATTATAGGAAACGATGAAGATGCAGTATTCAATGTGTGGTTAAAAATATCTCCTGACAATACTGTTACAGCAATTATTCCACATGCTGAAATGGGCCAAGGAGTTCATACTTCTCTTGCCATGATGCTAGCTGAAGAATTAGATGCTGATTGGTCCTTGGTTAAATTTGAAGAAGCACCTGCACATAAGCAATATGCAAATTACACACTGATAGATGGATTTATTATTGGCGAAAAGAAAATTCCTTCCTTACTACAAGGAACATTGGATGGTGCTTTTCTTGCATTAACCAAAAAAATGGATTTCCAAATTACAGGAGGTAGTGCTTCTGTCAGATTTACTGGTGTTAAAGGGATGCAATTAGCTGGCGCTGCAACAAAGTCAATGCTCAAAGAAGCTGCAGCAAAAGAATGGAATGTGAATGTGGATGAAATTAAAACAGAAAAGAGTATTTTATCACACCCGGGAACTAATAGGTCAGCCAAATATGCCGAATTTGCTCATGCAGCTGCAAAGTTAAGCATGCCTGGCAAACCAAAACTAAAGGCTATAACAGAATATACTTTAATGGGCACTTCGCCAAGTAGATTTGATCTTCCAGTAAAAGTGGATGGAAGCGCTAAATATGGCATTGACGCAGCACCTCCGGGGTTAAAATATGCCACAGTAAAGGCTTCTCCTGTTTTTGGTGCTAAATTAAAAACTGCTGATACATCTGTTGCAGAAGGAATGCAAGGAGTCCAAAAGATTGTAGTACTTGAAAATGCAGTAGCGGTGATTGCTGATGGTTATTGGCAAGCAAAGCAAGCCTTAGCTAAAATTAATATTGAATTCGAATCAACAGAAAATGATCAAATAAATCAAAAATCAATTTTTGATACGTACGGTTCAATATTAGATGAAGTTGCCGAAGGAAAAAATAGAAAAAAAGATTATAAATCTGGAGACATAGAAACTGCCTATTCCAATGCTAATAAGTTAATTGAGGCTGAATATAAAGTACCTTATTTGGCACATGCAACCATGGAACCTATGAATTGTACCATTTGGTTTCGGGAAGGGAAATGCGATGTGTGGACAGGATCCCAAAATCCATTAGGATTCCGTGGAGCTGTGGCAGAAACGCTCAAAATCAATGATGATCAAGTTTTTATTCACAACCAATTTCTTGGTGGCGGATTTGGAAGAAGGGCTGAAAATGATGTTTCAATTCAAGCTGCTATGATTGCAAAGGATGTTAATTATCCTGTGAAACTAATTTGGTCAAGGGAAGAAGACATTCGACAAGACGTTTATCGGGAAGCAACAATCAGCAGATTCAAAGCCGCACTTGATATTAACGGAATGCCAACAGCATATTCCAACCAATATTTAATAAAACATCATCCTGCAGAAGCCTCTCAGATTCCTTATGAAATTAATAATAAATCAGTGTATTATGCAGATGGCAAAACCCATATTCCCTGGGGAAATTGGCGAAGTGTAGATCATACAGTGCATGGCTTTACTACGGAATCCTTTATTGATGAATTGGCACATGCAAGTGGCAAAGATGGGTATGAATTCAGGCAAAGTTTGTTACAAAATAATCCAGCATATCTAAAAGTTTTAGACCTCGCGGCTGAAAAAGCAAATTGGAATTCAGAACTGCCTAAAAATTGGGGACGAGGAATTGCTCTTCAGAAATCTTTTGGAACAATTGTGGCAGAAGTTGCTGAAGTTGAAATTATTGACAACGAAATTAAAGTTCATAGGGTAGTTTGTGCTGCAGATCCTGGTTTTGCAGTCCACCCAGATGGATTTATTGCACAAATAGAAAGTGGCGTAATCTATGGTCTCACAGCTGCGCTTTATGGTGAAATAAATATTGAAAATGGTGCAGTTGTTCAAAGCAATTTCCATGATTATCAGATTTTGAGGATGTCTGAAACCCCAAAAATTGAAACTTATATTATTAATAGTGGAACTGCAATTGGTGGAGGCGGGGAACCAGGGACTCCACCAATTGCTCCCGCAGTAGCTAATGCTATTTTTAATGCTATTGGGGTGAGAGTTAGGGAACTTCCATTGAAGAAAGCTGATTTAAAACAAAAAGAAGTAATAGGTTAATTTTTACATAAAAAAATCGGCCGCAGGATTATTTTCCCGCGGCCGCAATGTTTTCACTAAAAATTATTTAACCAAATGTATTCAATTGACTAAATACAATACTTGAAAAAATCAATAAAATCATAACTTCTCAACTTGGAAAATGAAAATGTTCAATTCTATCATACTTTGAGTAAAAGCAATTATTTCCTTCTTCGTTTATTTATTTTATCAATTTATTTCTAACATTTTTAAGTTGTCAATTAAGAACCGGTTCTTTTGGGTTACGAGCTTTCAAAAAAGTCTCTATTAATTGAGGCACTTTTTCAAAAGCAGCAGTAAGTCCAGTATTAGTTTTCGTACTCACAAAAGTAATTTCATCGCCTTTTGAAGTTAAAAATCCAATTGGCTCAATGCCCATGCCTGCTCCAATGCCTGAAGCTTCACCATGGGTAGTAACTTTTGCTTCGGTTTCAGCACCGCCAGTACCAAAACCCATTCCTAGTCTAACCACTGGAATACAGTGGAATTCGCCTAATTTGAAAGGTTTGCCGACCACTGTTTCAGATTTCGCTTCATCTTGCATGAAATGCGTAACCTGATCTAATAATTTATTAAATTGCATTTCCATAATTAGTATTTTATTGATGAATTAATATTTTCAATTGAGATACATTGCCGAAAGCATTCTCCCTATTGAATTTTGGAATTCGATTTTCACATCGGTTTTTCCAGTATAATTTATAATTAAGTTTCTTTTTTTATTGCTTAGCAAATAACAGAATGGAAACAAATAACTATTCAAAATAACATTTCCAGTATCTATATTTACCTGCCAAACCTTAATTTTGAAAGACTTTAATATTTTTAGAAATCTAATTCTAGATAAATTAAACTTTCTTTTCTTTCTTTTTGAATTTCGTGGATTTTTGGTAGCTCTTTTTTTTGCTAGTTGCCCACTTTTTTCAAGCAGCATGATGTTCTTTCTCCAAAACAAAACACTTATTTGTAATTTGAAATCATTCAAAATTGGAATTACTTTTAAATTTCCAATTCCCCACCATTCAATACCATAATTGTTATTCGTTGAATCTATTATCAATTTTATTGGTGTGACAACCAACCAAACAGCTATGAAAGTGATTATTATAAGGAGCACAATTAGGAAAATCATTTCATCTTATTTTCAGTCGTAATATAATACCGAAATCAAGCTAAAGCAATGACTTTAGTCAGTCCAAAAAATGAGAACGATTCATTAGAAAAAAATTAAAAAAAGTGCGAACAAACCAAATGTGAATAAGTAGGGATAATTAAAAGTGTTGTTAACTTTTTGAATAGATTTATTTTCTTCAGAATTGAATTTTATTGACAAACCAAGCAACAAGTGCTTCCTCATCAATGATACTCCAGTCATAACTTTTTCTTTCTCCTTCTGGTAATTCCTCTTTGTACTTTGTAGCAATTATTTCTGCTGATTCACTACCAAGCAAGTATAACTGATCCACAAATCCAATCATGTCAAATGAATTGATGTGAAAATATTCCATCCTACTATTTTCTAATAACCAATCTAAATTTGGTTCCGTATATACTCTTAAAGGAATATTTTTAAAATAAGATGCATTACCTCCATTTCTAACTGATTTAGCAAAAGGTGAATGCTGAATGTACCTGGCTAAACTTTGATCAGGTGGACCTTCCAAGTTATTTTTCACATATGTTGAAATCCAATTTCCATCTTCTGGCATCAGAAGTTCATTTATCAATACATTATTTTTGAGTGCAGATTGATAGAATCGAAACATATCCATGGGAGCATCACAGATTGCGATTGCTCTAGGAACAATGTGGTTATAAGTTGGATTTTGTTTCAAAAACACAGTTAGTTTAAGAGCTCTTAATCCTTCTAATGATAAACCGCAAAAAAGAAGATTATTTGAAGGAATTTGAAAATTATTACAAACCACAGAAATATAATTGGCAATTTCTTGCATTCTTGATTCCTTGAAAAAGAATTCTAAAGGATTATTTGTTGTTGCATAAAGGACTGCAAGCTGGTTTTTCAGAGCATTTTGAATCAATACATCCTGATTGATGGTATCTCTTCTAGAATGAAAAAAAATAATCATTCCGACAGTTTTTCCAGAAGAAGGTTTCCATAAAGTATAACCAGCATCAATCTTCGGAACGGTGATATTTTCAGAAAGTCGCACTGTTCCATCTGCAGGAAAAACAACATTAATTACTTTTTGAGCATGAATCGAAATGCTAAAAGCAATCGTAAACCAAGCAGAAATAAATAAATGAAGTATCCTCATCATGATATAATAATACTAAAAATATGCCAGAAGTTCGATTTTAAATATCTAGCTAAGTTCTTTTATATTAAGCTTGGGCATTTTTAAATCAAAAAAGGCAAAACACCTATTCAATGTTTTGCCCTTGATATTCAAATAAACAAAATTTTAGTAATAATATCTTTTGAATGCTTCGATCGCTTCATACTCTGCAAGACCTAATTCGTCATAAGTGATTGCAGTATTCCTATTTCTATCTTCTGATCTCTGCCAGAATTCTCTTGCATCATTTCCTGGGAACATCGCTCTATCTTTTTGAGATTGATGCTTGAAAATTGCCCTTCTCTTCTTCAACAATTCGTCTGGACTCAATGGAACTGCCATATCAATATCATGCACATCCCATTCTTGCCAAGCCCCTCTATACAACCATAAATACATGTCTGACAGACATTCTTCATTTTTACATTCTTCGACTGCACCAAGTATGGCATTAAGACATGTTCTGTGTGTACCGTGCGGATCTGATAAATCTCCGGCAGCAAAAACTTGGTGCGGTCTGATTTTTCTGAACAGATCCTTAATAATATCTATATCATCTTGACTTAAATCCTTCTTCTTCACTGTGCCAGTTTCATAAAAGGGCATGTCTAAAAAATGCATGTTTTCATCTGGTAATCCTACGTATCTAGCTCCAGCTTTGGCTTCACCCCTTCTAATTAATCCCTTAATTTTTTTAACTTTTTCAGAATCGGGAATACCTGGTTTTTTGTTTTTGATATCGTCTCTAACTCCATCAAATAATTCTTGAACCACATCTTGAGGCATATCAAAAAAATGATGGAAATCGTTTACAAAATCAGCAAATCTTACCACATCATCGTCAAAGACAGCAATATTACCTGAAGTTTGGTAAGCTACATGAACTTCATGTCCTTGTTCATGTAATCTGAGAAATGTTCCTCCCATAGAAATAACATCATCATCAGGATGCGGACTAAATAAAATAACTCTCTTCTGAGCTGGGTCCTTTCTTTCAGGTCTTCTGCTATCATCAGCATTAGGTTTTCCTCCAGGCCATCCTGTAATGGTATTCTGCAAAGAGTTGAATATTTTAATATTGATATTATATGCTGAGTCATATACAGTAACCAAATCAGCCATTCCATTTTCAGAATAATCTCTATTCGTCAATTTCAAAATTGGTTTTTTAACTTTTTGAGCCAACCAACAAACTGCCCTTTTGATTTCTTCTTCGTTGTTCCAATCTCTAAAACTAACCAACCATGGCGTTTTGATTCTTGTCAATTCAGCACTTGAGCCGCCATCTAAAATATATTCAGAATTAGGATGGTTCTGCAAATAAGTTGCCGGAATCTGATCACTAATCGGGCCTTCCAAAGCTTTTTTAATGATTTTTGATTTCCCTTCTCCCCAAGCCATCAAAATAATTCTTTTAGCTCTCATAATTGTGCCAACGCCCATTGTAATTGCTTTGTGAGGCACATTCTCTTCTCCAAAGAAATCGCTTGCTGCATCAGTTATTGTCATATGATCCAAAGTAATCAATCGGGTCTCAGAATTTTGTCCCGAACCTGGCTCATTGAATCCAATATGACCTGTTCGCCCAATTCCAAGAATCTGCAAATCAAGTCCACCAGCCTTTTCGATCTTTTTTTCATAATTCTGGCAAAATTCATATACTTTTTCTTTGGATACAGTCCCATCTGGGATGTTAATTTGATTTTCTGGAATATCAATATGATCAAATAGATATTCTCTCATAAAGCGCACATAACTTTGCAATTCGTTAGGTCGCATTGGAAAATATTCATCCAAATTGAAAGTAGTCACATTTTTGAAACTCAATCCTTCTTCTTGATGTAACCTTATTAATTCTTTATACACCCCCACAGGAGAAGATCCCGTAGCAAGTCCCAAAACACAATTTTTACCTTCTGTTTGTTTTCTTCTAATTAAATCACTTATCTCTTTTGCAATTTGGTTAGAAGCTTCTGTTGCATTGTCAAATATTCGAGTAGGAATTTTTTCAAATCTACTTATTTGAGTATTATTCATAAATCACTTTTTTTATCAGTTAACCATTATTTCATCAAAAAATATCCAACATTTCTCTCCAGGTGCTTGGTGCCAAGGTGGATTTTTTAGATGTGATTTAATATTAATTTTTATAAATTGAACTTTTTGTTTTTCGAATTCCAAGGTAAAGTTTTTCCGTGAGCCTGAGTTAGGACCATCAGAAATAATATATGTTTTTTCAAAAATAGGAGTGTATTTATCGCCTTTTATTGACCCTAAAACTTCAATTGCTTCTGGATAAAAAATATAACTCCCTGTATTTTCTAAGAAACCAATACTAATTCCTTCAATATCTTGAACCTTTCCTATATCCACACTCACACTTGCATGCTCTCCTTGATAACCAATCCATTCACCATCTGAAAACAATAAAGAACCCAATTTTTGATTGTTCAAATTCTTGCTACCAATAGAAGCATATCTACTTTGTGGAGGATTGTTAAGTTTGATTGATTTTATTGGAATTCCAGCTTTCACAAATTGTTTTTCATTGATTAAACTAGGTTCCCAAGATTTCTTTAATGCTATAGCTCTCACTAATGTCGACTTTTTTATGGTCAATGGTTTTTCATATTTGATTGAATTAGAGTCTGGAATACTTCCATCCAAAGAATAGAAAATATCCACATTTTTAAAATTCAGGTCAATACTTACTTGAATACTGTCTTCAAAAATTTCAGAAGCAGCATTAATTACTGGCGCTTTCAAGGAAGCATCCGTAAAAATATCCTTGTTTATGTCAAAAATTACATTTAGCCTCGGCTTTGCAAGTTCAATATCACTTGCATTATTTGCAGTTAATTCAGATTGCCAAATGTATAGATTTTGTAATTGAGGAAAGCTTAATAGTTTATCCATACTTGTTGAATCAACCTTGGTATTAAAAATATTTAAAGTTTTTAAATATTTGAATTCCTTCAACTTATTAATTCCTTCTGAACTTATAGTCGTATTCTGTAATTCTAATTTTTCTAAATTAACAAATTTATTAATTAAATGAATGGTCTCATCATTTATGTTACTACCTGCAAGATTCAAATGAGCAATATTCTTCTTAACTTTATTTAATTGCTTTAGATCTTTTGCTTCTAAATCAATTTTATCCAAAAAATTAACATAAACACCTGAATTTTTTAAACTAATTGGATAAATTTTCATCCCTTGGTCTACTAATTTGACCATGTATGTTGAATCTGGAGCCTTAACCTTATCAAATATTGATACCAAAGGCGGTGACAAAAACTTCGATGCTATCGACTCATAGACCTGAAAATCTTCCGTTTCAACTGCTTTATTTTCAAATGAAGCACCTTTACTTAACCACCATTCTATTAAAGCCAATTCATCTTTTGATAATTGCTTTTTTCCTTCTGGCGGCATATGTTCTTTTGCATTAAGTTCTAGATGAATCCTTTTCAACAAAGGACTTTCTAATAAACTATCTTTAAGAATTACCATGCCTTCTTTTCCTCCATTCATCATTAGTTCTGGCGTCGTCATATTAAGATCCCCTTTCAATTTTGTAGGGTTATGGCAGGATATGCATTTCGACTCCAATATTGGAAATATAATATCATCATAAAGTATGGCATCATTTATATTAGCAGTGACAACTATTTCATTAGATTCTAATAAGAAATTTTCACCATGAGTAATGCTACCTCCTAAATGACCCGTAATTCCTAAAGATATAGCAGTTAAAGTCAATAAACCAAAATAAACATTTTTACTTTTTGAACTCCTAACCATCCAAAAATGACTAAATAGCAACATCCAGCTTAATATTGTCAATGCAAATGCCGAAATTCTATGATTATTGACCAAATCACCGCCATAGTCTCCATTCCTTACCAATAGTAGTCCTGTGATCAATGAAAAACTTGCAGTAATTGCTGCCATGAACAAAGAAAAAGTTTGAACATTTCTGGAATGTTTTTCTTTGCTCCAATAAAAAAACATTTCTAGCAAAAAACAAAAAATGAGGATTCCAATTGGTAAATGCAATATTAGTGGGTGCAATCGTCCTAAAAACTCCAACATCTTATTTAATGATTATTTCATCCACAAAAATCCAGGTATTTCCAGAATCTCCTGGATGCCAATCTGGTAAAATTTCAGTTTTTTTCATTTCGATTTTGAATTTAGAAGTTGAAAAATCTGAATGAAAAGGTATTTTTGCAAATTGCATTTGTGCAGGGTCTAGTTCCAAAATAGGATCTATATTTTCCGATTGTACCAACTGAAATTCATTCGTAGCATCATTGTATCCAGAAACTACAATTTCTTGGGGACCAAAAATCCAGGATCCTGATTTTTTAAGTAGTCCTACTATCAATTCACCCTCAGAAATTTTTTCCTTTGTTACTATTTCAATTGTTAAATCACTGCCTTTAGTTGCTATCCATTTACCATCTCTATGATTCAAACTTCCTCGGTTGTTATCAAACAATGTATAGCTTCCATTTGCCTTATATTCATTTGGAATATAACTTTCAATCGTTAATTCTTTGAAATGAATTTTGTTTCCTTTATTAATAAATTCAAGAGATTTAGTTTCACTACTAATAAAATCTTCGTGAAATGCTTTTATCTTCAAAACTACGTCTTCCTTGATGGAAAATGGTTTTCTGTAAAGCATTGATTGTTCATTAGGTTCGCTCCCATCTAAGGCATAATACAGCTTCACACCTGGAATATCTAATTCCAAAGCTACTTTCATTGAATCCTCAAAAATGCAATTTTGAGTTTTGATAATTGGAAATGCCAATTGAAATTCTTGTCCAAAAATAAAAAAAGAGTTTAGAACCAAGAATGCCATAATACTATTTTTAATCATGCTATTAAAGCTAAACATTGCTTCAATTTTCATACACGATTCAATTTAATAGGATAGACATTTCCAGAATTCCATTGTGCGATGTATAAATTTTCATCTTCATCAACACAAACATCATGTGGATGTTGGAACACTTTTAGAGTTTGGTACATGTTATTTAGCTTACCATTTTCATAAGTAGGAACATTTCCGCATGGGGCTGAAACCAATTTATTATTCTCGTCTAAAATTGAAATAAATCCTGTATTTGGACTCCTATCTCCAGACCATATTGTGGCTAGATAAACTTCTTTTTTGTGAACAACTGCCCTGCAAATATAAGCTCCTGGTAGATCTATAACCTCGATAAGTTTACCATCCAAAGTAAATCTTTTCAATTTGTTCTGATTTCTCGCAGTGATCAATAATTCTTCTTTCCCAGATCTCGTGTCAATTGTTACTCCATGTGCATTATCAAAATGTTCTTCGCCTTCCCCTCTTCCTCCAAAAAACCTTATCAATTCACCTTTTTGGTTGTATTGCATAATATATTGCTGTCCATAACCATCGGCTATATAAATGTCTCCATTAGAAGCAATTGCTGACTCTGTGGGAACATATTTTTCTTTTGCTTCATAGACTCCCGTTTCAACTGGGTATGGTATTCTATAAATTACTCGTCCTTTGATATCTGTTTTGATCATTTCATGAAGGTTATTGTCGCAGATGTACAAAAAATCTTCTCCGCCTTCATTTTTTAGTGTTAAACCATGTGCCCCTGGATATTCTGTGCCCCATGTTTCCAATAGTTTTCCTGATTTGTCATATATTATGACATTATTTTTGGTATGGTTGGTCAATAAAATAATCCGACCTTGTGAATCTTGGACCATTTCATGGCAATCTTTTACAGGAACGTGCTGTGCATTGAGGGAGCCCCAATGTAAATCAATGGTATATTGGAAATTACCATGACCTATAATTATATCTTTAAATTCATTTCGATTACCTATAAACGGTAAATTAAACAATGATAATGTCCCAGCTGAAAATGCTGCTGTTTTCTTGACAAAATTTCTTCTATTCATAATTTAAGTTTTAAGCCAATAAATCATTGACAACATTTCCTGAAACATCCGTAAGTCTAAACCTTCGGCCTTGATATTTATAAGTTAATTTTTCATGGTCTATGCCCAGCAAATTTAACATTGTTGCTTGAAAATCATGTACATGAACAGGATCTTTGGTTATATTATACCCAAAATCATCAGTTTCTCCATAAACAATCCCTGGTTTGACACCACCTCCAGCCATCCATATGGAAAAGCATCTCGGATGATGGTCGCGACCATAACTCGTATCATTTATTTTACCTTGAGAATAATTGGTTCTTCCAAACTCACCACCCCAAATCACTAAAGTTTCATCCAAGAGACCTCGTTGTTTGAGATCCATAACCAAAGCTGCAGATGCTTGATCTACATCTTCTGCTTGTTTTTTTATAGCAACTGGAAGACCATCATGGTGATCCCAACCCATATGATACAATTGCACAAAACGAACATCTTTTTCGATCAATCTCCTTGCAAGCAAAGCATTTGCTGCAAAAGTACCTGGAACAGTCGCATTTGGACCATACATTTTATAAGTCATATCACTTTCCCCTTCAACATTCATCACTTCTGGCACAGAAGTTTGCATTTTGTATGCCATTTCATATTGGGCAATTCTACTTGTAATTTCTGGATCACCAAAAACTTCAAATTGCTGGTGATTCAATTCTGCAATTTTGTCCAACATGTTTCTTTTAGTTGCCTTTGACATCCCATCAGGATCGTTAAGGTAAAGTACTGGATCTTTGCCTGATCTGAATTGAACTCCTTGATGTAATGAATGAAGGAAACCATTGCCCCAAAGTCTTGAATACAAAGGTTGTCCTGCTACTCTTCCAGTTCCTCTGGACAAGAGAACCACAAAATTTGGCAAATTTTGGTTTTCGCTTCCAAGGCCATAACTTAACCATGATCCAATGCTTGGCCTTCCAGGTTGCTGAGACCCTGTTTGAAAAAAAGTAATTGCTGGATCATGGTTTATTGCTTCCGTGTACATTGATTTAATGATACAAATTTCATCAGCTATTTTTGCAGTATAAGGAAGTATATCACTGATATAGGCACCACTCTGGCCATATTGCTTAAAATCGAAAATTGAACCAACCAAGGGAAATTTATCTTGATTAGATGTCATACCTGTCAATCGCTGACCATTTCTTATAGATTCTGGCAAATCTTGTCCTCGCATCTGATTAAGAAGAGGTTTGTAATCAAATAATTCAAGCTGTGATGGTGCACCGCTTTGAAATAAACAAATCACTCTTTTAGCTTTCGGAGCAAAATGTGGCGCATTCAAGACTCCGTGCAAACCTGAAGTTTCCGGCGTCAAAATTCCATTTTTGGACGGGCTGAAAAAGCTCATCCCTAAAAGTGAAGCTAATGATGCTGTACCCAAACCAAGTGATGCCTTAGTAAGAAAGTTTCTTCTATTTAAGGTATATGCTCTTTCTTCAAGGATTTTTTGTTCACTCATGATATACAAATTGATTCGTCTAAATTAAATATTGTCAAAGTTACAGACGTTATTGCTGCTAATATTTTTTCATCACCAGGATTTTCGATAACGAAAGATCCAATTTTTAAGAAATCTTTTATTTTCTCAGGTTCACTATCAAATAATTTTTGGTTTTCTTGGAATAATTCAAATAAAGTATTCAATTCCGCTTCATTGATTTTTCTATTTGTAATTTTCTTAAAAATACTTCCAATTGCTTCCTTTGGATCACTGTTTACACTTAATTCATTATAAGCCAATACTCTTGAAGCTTCTACAATTTGAGGATCATGTAACAATACCAATGCTTGCAATGGAGTACTTGTAGATTGACGTTTGACAATACAAAAATCTCTAGAAGCTGCATCGAATGTCATTAAACTTGGAGGAGGAACTGTTCTTTTCCAGAATGTATAAATGCTTCTTCGGTACAAATCGTCTCCTTCACCCTGCACATATTTAGCCGTGGAGCCACCACCGCCGCCTGTTTTTTCTTCCCATATCCCAGCGGGTTGATAAGGCTTCACACTTGGACCACCAATTATTCTTTTCAACAAACCACTTGCAGCCAATGCTTGGTCCCTGATCATTTCAGCAGACATCCTTTTTCTATTAGATCGAGCTAAATAAATGTTTTCATAATCGACTGAACTTAAAAATTCATCTCTTTTAGAACTTTGTTGATAAGTACCTGATAAGACAATATATTTAATAAAAGCCTTTAAATCCCAATTCAAATCAATAAGTTTTAATGCCAAATGATCCAACAAAGCGGGATGACTTGGCAATGACCCTTGATTACCAAAATCATAAGAGGTCGAAACGATTCCTTTCCCAAAAATAATTTGCCAAATTCTATTTGCCGTCACTCGTGCCGTTAAAGGATTTTGAGGGTCAAATAACCATTGTGCAAGACCAAGTCTATTTTGTGGCAAATTCTCATCAAATTTCAATATTGCCTCTGGCATGGTAGGATAAACTCTTGTAGTTGGATTGTCATATGCTCCTCTACTTAACACAAAAGAAGCTCGCGGCTCAGGCATTTCCTTCATAATTAATAAAGGAATCTTCTTCATTGTATCCACATTGTTAATAAAGGTTAATTGTTCCGATATTTCAGTATCCGTAAGTTCAATAAAAGGCTCTGGCACAGCGCCATATCTTGGAATCAATCCTGCTTCTGGAACGCTATTAAAAAAAGCAAAAAGCGAATAATAATCTTTTTGAGAAATAGGATCATATTTATGATCATGACATTTAGCACATTCAACGGATAATCCTAGGAAAGCTGTGCCAAATGTTTGTGTCCGATCCGAAACATATTCTACTCTGTATTCTTCTGGTATGACCCCACCTTCTTGGGTAATTTTGTGATTTCTATTAAATGCTGTGGCAACAATCATTTCTCTTGTTGGATTAGGCAATAAATCACCTGCCAATTGCCATAATACGAATTGATCATAGGGCATATTTTCTTTGAAAGCATGAATAACCCAATCCCGCCAGGGCCACATAATCCTTTCCAAATCATCCTGATATCCATGCGTATCAGAATATCTTGCTAAGTCCAACCAATCCGCAGTCATTCTTTCTGCATACGCATCAGTAGCCAATAATTTATCTACGTAGGTTTCTATCCAATCCGAGTTTTTGTTGGACTCAATTTCATTAACATCTATTGGATCGGGTGGCAAACCTGTCAAATCCAAAGCCAATCTTCTGACTAAATATTCTTTTTCAGCAGGAGGACTCGCTGGTAAATTTTTACTTTGAAGCTTTGCTAAAATAAATTTATCAATATCATTTTTTACAAAATTAAGTTCATCAACGACATGGGGAACTTTGTTTTCTGGTGCGATAAAGGCCCAGTGCTTCTTCCATTCCGCACCTTGCTCTATCCATTTTGTCAATAATTTTTTTTCAAAATTTGACAATGTAAGATTTGACTCTGGAGGTGGCATCACATCATCTAGATCAGAAGTAAAGATTCTATCAATAAGCACACTTGATTTAACATCGCCGGGAACTATGGCAAAGTGGTCCAGTTTTTTACCAATTGCTGCCATTGCACCCTCATAAGTATCAAGTCTTAAACCTGCTTCTCTCTTATTTTCATCAGGGCCGTGACACTTAAAACAGCGATCTGTTAGGATTGGTTTAATATGAAAATTAAAATCGATATGATCCGGTAAAACCTGAGAAATACCAAATTCTTGACTGTTAACAATTTTGCTTTTTGAACATGCAGTTATCATTATAACAACAAAGCAAAAGCTAATTTTATTCCACAAATTAATTTTCATACCTATTATTATCTAAAATTGTTAGATTTCTTTTTATCATTTTTATTCTTTGTTGAACACAATCAAAACTGTTTTCTGCATCTTCTGGCGTATTCATGATGTAATCTATTAATTTTTCTTTAGAAGTTTCAGCAACGTGTGTTCTTGTATCCGAAGAAGCATAATAAATTAGTACAGTCCCATTTTCTTTTTCAATCCAACCGTTGCAAAATACAACATTTGAAACATCTCCTACCCTTTCTTTTCCTAAAGGAGCAATAAAATGCCTGCAAGGAGATCTAATAACTTTCCAAGGTTCTTCCAAATCGCATAAAAATAAATACAATACATACCTAAGTCCAGCAGCAGTTTTTCTTACTCCATGGGCCAAGTGAAGCCATCCAACTTCGGTTTTTAAGGGAGCTGGTCCCAAGCCATTTTTAACTTCTTTAATAGTATGATAAATATTGGGCTCTATAATAATTTGGTCTGTGAGAATAGGATTTTCAATGTCCTCACACATTTCCCATCCTATACCTCCACCTGAACCCGTATCAATAAAGCCATCCATTGGTCTAGTATAGAAGGCATATTTACCTCCAACAAATTCTGGGTGCAGCACATAATTTCGCATTTGAATAGAATTAGATTTAATATTTGGCAATCTATACCATTTTTTTAAATTTTTTGTTCTAGCGATACCAATTGAAGCAATTGCAGCAGATAAATCATCAGGTTTGGAATAGTCTTTACTTTCTGAGCAGAATAAACCATAAATCCAACCATCTTCATGTTTAACCAATCGCATATCATATACATTGGTTTCTTTGATTTCATGATTCGGCATTTCTAGTGGAAAATCCCAAAATTTGAATCTATCGACACCGCTGCTGCTTTCAGCAATAGCAAAAAAAGATTTCACATCATTAGATTCAACCCTTGCAGCCAAATAAATTTTATTGTTTAAATAAATTGCTCCAGCATTGAAAACACTATTGATTTCCAGTCTTTCCATCATTTGTGGATTTGTTTTGGAATCTAAATCGTATTTCCAAAAAAATGGGACGTGCTTAGCAGTTAAAACTTCATTTTTATATCTGTAGAAAATGCCATTGTACCCTTTTTTTTTCCTTTTATTTATTTTCGATAAGAATTTATCGTGCTTTTCAATAAGTACTTTGATTGTATTATTAAAGTGCTCATTATCATAGATTTTGATTTTTTTCATCTTCATTAATACAAAAATAATTATTAAAAAATAAAAAGCTGTGTGCGAACACAATAAATTCCTATTTTTAAAAGAATAAGTTTTTTTTAATATAAAAATTATTAATTTTTTACCTTTAGTGTAATAAGATGGATAGGATTAGAATCAAAGATATTGCGCTTCTAGCTGGAGTATCAACAGGAACTGTTGATAGAGTGCTACATAATCGAGGCAATGTTTCTGAAAAAGCTAAGATTAAAGTTTTGAAGGCACTAGAAACCATGGATTATAGTCCAAATATTCTTGCAAGTTCCTTAGCATATAATAAAAATTGGAGAATAGCAGTTTTAATGCCAAATGAAATTAAGGATCCCTTTTGGAATCAGCCAAAAGAGGGTATTCTTAGAGCTTTCAAAGCGCTAAAAGATTATGGGGTCAGTATTGATTTTTACCATTTTCATGAGAATGATATAGAAGATTTTACAGCAAATAGCAAAAACATATTAGATAATAATTATAATGCTGTCATTATTGCGCCAATTTTCTTAAATCAAAGTTTAAATTTTCTTAATAAATGTGAAGAAAAAAATATTCCTTATGTTGAATTCAACACTTGCTTAGATTTGGATGCTCCAAATCTTTTGTGTTATGTGGGACAAGATTCATATCATAGTGGCACATTAGGTGCAAAATTGTTAGCTTTTGGGCTTTCGCCAGGAGAACAAGTTATGATTTGTCATCTTGAAGAATTGGTATATAATTCTCAACATTTAATTGATAAAGAAAATGGCTTCAAAGAATATTTCAGCAATCATCCATCCTTGGAAATCGAAGTATTTACTGGACATTATGCCAATCCATATGATCATGAAGGACTTGCCAATTTTTTTGAAGAAACATTGAAAAAAGCACCAAATATCAAAGGCATTTTTATTACCACTTCAAGAGTTTTTCATGCAATAAACGCACTCAAAAAAATAAATCGAGGGAACTTGAAAATGGTAGGATTTGATTTAATTGAAGAAAACTTAAAATATTTAGAAAGTGAGAACATTGATTTTTTGATAAATCAAAATCCCCACAAACAAGGTTATCTTGCCTTGCTTAATGTTTTTAATTTTTTAGCTCGAAAAATGACACCTGCAAAGCTTCAATTCTTGCCATTGGATGTCGTAATGAAGGAAAATGTGGATTATTATACGGATGAACTATTTGATGAAATACCTATCATTTTGTAAATAATAAAGCTTTACAATAATTATTGTATTCTTAAAATTTATTAGTAATTCTCATCATCGTTTTAAAATCTTCTTTCTTTAAACTCGAGTAATCAAACAACGCAAACCCATCAGCTCCCGATTCTTTTGCCAAAGCAAAAGCTTTTTCCATTTCATTATTTTCGAAATGAGGTAGAAACATGCCCGTGAATACAGGTTTATTGTTTTTTAATCGAGCTTTTGATTTTTTTACTTCTTCAGCTATCCAATTATAATCTTTATTATAAAATTGATGGTATAACATTGGCAGAAATCCATCTAAATCCCAATGGTGCCATTGTTGCCTAACACTTTCCCAATTTGGGAATACCGCAGCTGTTATTTTTTTATTGTTTTTCCTAGCTTCCGGCACAAGAAATTGATTTACCATTTCATTGACAGCATCATATCTAAATTGATACCATTCTTTATCATTTTCAGGATCTTCAATTTCTATTGGATCTATCCCAGATTTTGTTTTATATGAATCTCGACAATAACTACAATAGCAATAATCGTATTCAGGAAATTCATAATTTTGAATGATATTGTATTTAGGTTGAAGACCTTCTGCTAGAATAACATCCGGCATTCTTACATAATCTAAATGAATACCATCCAAGTTAGGAATGGAGGCCAAAACTTTAACCCTATTCTGAACAAATGTTCTAACTTCTGGTCTTCTAGGACACAAGAACTTATAATAAGGAACATATGCAGGAGCCGATGATGCAGACTCGCCTTTTCTATTCACCACATACCATTCTGGATGCTGATTGATTATATTAGGATCATTGCAGGGCATTGTCCACATCCAAGCATGAATTTGAATTTTTTCGCTATGTGCAATTGGAATTATTCGCTCAAGCCATTTTTCTTTTACTGTGTATCCCTCGATTTCGAATAAGGTTTCATTGCTCGAATAAATCTGTGGCAATACTGCTTCAATTCCAGCAGCTGACAATTCTCTAAATATGGATTTCCATTCTTCGTCTGACAGTCCCATTTGAGGTCTCATCCAAACCCAATATTTCGGAAGTTCATTCCTTTTGGAGCCAATTAAATATTTATATTCAACGTTCAAATCAATCAAGGATGCAAACGCTGCCAAACCAATATTTTTTATAAAATTTCTTTTCTTCATTTTATTTCATTTTTCGGTGAATCCATCCTTTATCATCTAATATCCATGTTTTATTTTCAAATTTCCCAACCAACTCAAAGCTCAATAAGCCTGGATAAATTTCAAAATTTTCCTTGTTAACTCCAATTTCATTTTCAGGAATATTAATACAATCCAGATCTTTTGGATAAAATCCAAAAATCAAAAAATATTGCTTTATAGAATAGTAGATTTGCCACATTGTCCATTTAAAAAATTCATCTTTTGGGCGTTCAAAAATTAAACCTGCTTTATCCTGAAATACCAAATAACCCCAAAGTTCAGGTTTGTGCATATTAATATATCCAATTGGTGATCCAACCCAATTTCTTTCGGGCAAAATATTTCCATTTTCATTTTTCTTTTTAATGTAATTTCCCTCCATAATTTCCATTAACCAATCAACTCTTGAAAAATTAATTCGCCAATATTCATTAGGTTTTGGTTTTCTTCTTTCAAATGCAAAAGGTCTTAAAACATCCCAAGGAATTGCGATTTCAACAGACCAATATTGATCGATATCGCTAGGGTCATTAGGTGTTCCCGATAAAAACACTGCTGTTTTTAGACCTTTAGCTTCCCAATTCATTAAATAGTTTTGCTTTTTATTTACATAATATGGATACATTAAAAATAAATCCCAAACAGCATTAAATTCATTAATTTCAATTTCTGCATAGTTATGACCATCCCCATCTGGATCTATAAAAATTTCAAAATCATCATCCTGAAATATGATGTTATCCTTTTCGGTAAGTGTGTACCAAAGATGGTCTTCTTCCATTCGAGCTGCAATGTATAAATAATCTTGGTTCCAAAGTAATTTGACTTTTGTCTCTTTTTCAGGCAGATTTTTTTGAAATCCTTCTATGTCAATAAAAGGCTCAGACCACTTCGTAATTTCCCATGCTTCTTCTTCAATTTTTCCATCTATATCAATGGCAAGATCTGTGTATATGGAATAATATGAAACAGGTTCAAATGAAATTGGATGTGTATAAACCAAAATATTGTCGCAAGGTTCTGCAAAAGATTCTTGTGCTTTCATTGTGTGAAGAGCAACAAATAAAAATATGAAATATTCTAAAATAAAAAATTTCATTGATACAATTAAAGTTATTGAAATTGTAGTGATTAATTAAACCTTATTAATTTATTACCCTATAAAAATAGGCAAGCCATTTGGCTTGCCTACAATTTGTGTTTATAAAAATCAAAACTTAACTTAATTTCACATTTAATAAATTCTAGTCTTTGTTATTCATCTCAATAATAACCTCCCTGTTCCCTTTAAATTTAATTTCAAGTTCAACTTGACCATCTGTAAAATCAGAATTTCCATTAGCAGTTTTCAAAGAGGCTGCTCTAAATCTTACATTTCCTTTTACGGGAAAAGATGAAATTTCATAATGAACTTCATATTCACTTGATCTAAATTGTACAGCATCCGGACACTCGAAATTTACTCCTGAAGATTTTACTTGTTTTCCTTGATTTGTAAACTTGGAAACAATTTTATTTTCAGTCCCACCAATTCTTTTAAAACTTGCAGATTAAACTGAAGTTGATCTATCGATTAAAGCATATACTTTCTTCTCCGTCCCTGCATATTCGTCTTCAAGCCAATAACCATCAAGTATAGGAATTTCAGTACACCTTTGCCTTCCTTTTTCCCCCGGAACAAACTCACCATTATATACATTTTCATTAGCATGGCCTTTATTACACTTTCCTACATATGCTCCAGCCAATTCTTTTGTTAAAACTTAATTGTTAATTAATTAGGAAGCTAACCATAAATGTATGTATAAATATATTAAAAAAAATTGAAACCGTGCGCGTACACAGTAATAAAAATAATAAATTTCGTGTACGTACACAGAATTCAATATAAAATATTGAATTATTAATAAAATATACTTTTTCAAGCTTAATTGCTTTTTATTAAATATCTAAGATTGAATTGGTTAAGAGTACAATTAATTAACAAAGCAAATAAGCCAATTTTTGGCAGTAAAATATTATTAAAAACATCATAAGGTGATCAATTTTATGAGTTTACAAATGTTAGGGGAATGTACTCTGCATCAAAAAATATCGCACATTTTGGGCTAGATACCGTTCAATAAATTAAAACAATAGAAATAACTTGG
>JAHEAQ010000128.1:0-5362 GCA_024642705.1 Bacteroidota bacterium
GATTCCCAACATTTCCCTCAACTCCTCCTCCTTAAAACCCCCTCCCGCAAAATCATCAAAAACTTTTTTTGTGGCCTCGATAATATGGTTTTTTATAAATCCAGCTCCTTCCCTAGCTCCTTGCTCCGGGCTTTTTATACAGCATTCCCACTCCATCACAGCCCACACATCACAACCATATTGTGTCAATTTTGAAAAAATTGTTTTAAAATCAATTTGTCCATCTCCTGGAGACCGATATCTTCCAGCACGGTCTTTCCAGTCTAAATAGCCACCGAAAGCACCAGTTTTTCCGCTTGGATTAAATTCCGAATCCTTTACATGAAAAGCTTTTATAAATTCGTGGTAATGGTCTATATAAGTTATGTAGTCCAATTGCTGAAGTATAAAATGACTAGGATCATACAATATGTTCACACTTTCATGGTTTCCAGTAGCTTCAAGAAATCGCTCGAAAGTAACACCATCATGAAGATCTTCACCAGGATGAATCTCATAACAAACAGCTACGCCATTTTCTTTGAAAACATCTAAAATAGGAAGCCATCTTTTTGCTAATTCTTGAAAACCTAATTCAACGAGTCCTTTTGGACGTTGAGGCCAAGGATGTGCAGCATGCCATAACAAGGCACCAGAAAAAGTAGCATGGGCATTTAATCCCAATCTACGACTTGCGATGCCAGCATTTTTAACTTGTTGAACAGCCCATTCAGTTCTTTTTTTTGGGTTTCTTTTACAGTTTTCAGGAGCAAAATTATCAAACATCAAATCATATGCTGGATGGACTGCTACCAACTGCCCCTGCAAATGAGTGGACAATTCAGTAATTTCAAGCCCATAACTATTGATTTTACCTTTAAGTTCATCACAATAAGTTTGACTTTCTGCAGCCAAATCTAAGTTTATAAGACGACTTTCTCCAGTTGGTATCTGTATGCCTTTATATCCAAGTTCACTTGCCCATTTACATAGGCCATCCAAAGAGTTGAAAGGGGCAAAATCATCCATAAATTGAGCTAAAAAAATAGCTGGGCCTTTTATAGTTTTCATTTAATTAATAATTTACTGTTTATATTTTGTAGTTGTTTTCAAGATTCAACAATCGGAAGATTTGTTTAACAAACTTAGCCCTTCCTTTCATTTTTGAATACAAAGAATAAAAGCATTAATTTGATTAGTGGATTATTCTGAATATTCGATTTTTTCGTTTTTGAAAAAAATCATAAACAAAATCATTACTCCTAATGCAAACAATGCTGGAAATGCCCAAATGTTTTGCCAATTATGAGTAGTTTCAGAAAGAGCATAAAAATCAGATATTTTACCTGCGACCCAAAAACCCATTAACATTCCTACACCATATGTAGCCAAAGTGATCAGACCTTGAGCAGCACTTTTAATTTGAGGTCCAGCTTTAGCATCCGTGTATATTTGCCCTGATACAAAGAAGAAATCATAACAAATACCATGTAAAGCAATTCCAATTAGCAACATAAAAGTCAATTCTCCACTATTTCCATATGCAAACATCACATATCTAACAGCCCAAGCTAACATTGCAATAATTATGGTTTTTTTGAATCCAAATTTATTAAAAAAATAAGGCAACAATAACATGAAAGCAACTTCAGAAATCTGGCCTATGGTCATTTTACCAGTAGCATTAGCTAATCCTATTTCTGATAAAAAAGGATTGGTATTTTGATAATAAAAAGCCAATGGAATGCATATAAGAACTGAAGAAATAAAGAAAATAAGAAAGTTTTTATCTTTAAGTAATTTCAAAGCATCAAGCCCCAATATACCTGAAAGATTTATTTTTTCTTTTTTGTCAACTTTTGGAGGTGTAGCAGGAAGGGTAAAACTATAAACACCTAAAACTGCAGATGCAACAGCGGTCATTAAGAAAGTTTTTTGCAAAAGACCACTTGATAAACCTTCAGAAGAATCCCAATGAAAAATATAACTTATTGCAAGACCTGCAAGAATCCACCCTATTGTTCCCCAAACTCTGATTAATGAAAATTGTTTGGCTGGGTTAGACATTTGGTTAAAAGAGACAGAATTAACAAGAGCCAAAGTCGGCATATAAACAATCATATATCCCAATAAATATGGATAAAAGTGCATAAAATCTGGCGCCTTAAACAATTGATACATAAGGATAGCGCCTATTATGTGCAAAATACCTAAAATTCTTTCCGCATTTATAAATCGATCAGCGATCAAACCAATAATAAATGGGGCAATAATAGCACCCCATGATTGGGTCGAATATGCTACAGCAGTTTCTGCACCACTCGCTTTTAGATTCAGAGCAAGAAAAGTTCCCATAGTAACAAACCAGGCGCCCCAAATAAAAAATTCTAAAAACATCATGAAGGATAGTTGGATTTGAGTTTTTGTATTCATTTTACATTAAGTTTTTTATCTGCACCTCAAGTTATAGTTTTCAGACTAAAATCATGCAAATTTTTTGAATCCTAATACCGTGCACTAAAATTTTATAAAATTCAAAAAACCATTACCTAGAAATTGTGTTTTCAATTATTTTTTGGAAACCTGAATTTCAGAATTATTGAAGATTATTAATTAAATATTTTTTTCGATGTTGGAATGAGGAATATATTTTGAATGGGAATTTGATAGAAGTTACAAGAAAGGTTAAATAGCTTCTATTTCAATGATTTGAGAAAGGACATGTGAAGATCCAGGAGTGAGAGAAATGCTGTCAAAAGCAGTATTAGCAGCCTCAATACAAACCATAGAAAGATACCCATCGTCGGCCATATCTTTAATTTCTACCGATTTAGTTTTCCAGGGATTCCAGATAACAGTGGAATAACTACCTGCCTTGGAAACTTTAATTTTTCTTTTTCGGTCAGGATCAATGAGTGTACACGAACCCATAGATTGGTAAATGCGATCTGTTTCGTTGTTAAAACTTATAGGTCCTTCTTGAATGTTGTTTGCAGTTTGGTTTACTTTATCAAAGTAGGATGCATCTTCAAGACCTGTAATATTTATATTATTAATATTGCCAATGTTAAAATATGAGTGTAGTGCTTGTGTGAATTCGAATGTCCGGGAAGAAGTATTTTTAGTAATAAGATTCATAATCAATCGGTTATCCTCTTCTTCGACCGAAAAAATTAATTCTGCTTTTTCATCCCAAATTGAAGGATCAAATGCTGCTTCAGAAAGCTGAAACGAAATTTTAGTTGATGATGTGGTTTGATTTTTTTCAATTATTTCCCACGAATTCGTACGTGCAAATCCATGAGAAGGTAAGCCATCTTTATTACCAAACCATGGCCAACAAATAGGAACTCCGCCTCTTATGGCTTTTCCATTTTCGATAATCGCTTTTTCA
Organism: Bacteroidota bacterium; assembly: GCA_024642705.1. Taxonomy (GTDB): domain Bacteria; phylum Bacteroidota; class Bacteroidia; order Chitinophagales; family Saprospiraceae; genus Portibacter. The sequence continues at coordinate 3,374 of JAHEAQ010000128.1, forward strand.
CTCAGAAATAATACTTCTGAATGATTTGCCGGAACCCAAGAAAGTAAATGGGATGATGATGGAGCAAATGAAAGCATAGATTTATAATTTAGTTATTAAGTTAACAATTCGCTCTGCAGTCTTGCCGTCCCATAATTCTGGGATTTCCCCTTTTTTCCATTTTCCTTTGATTAATTTTTCTAGATAGGGAAGAATATTGTTGGCATCAGTTCCAACTAATTCGTTGGTGCCGAGTGTTATGGTTTCTGGCCTTTCTGTGGAATTCCTTAAAGTTAAGCAAGGAATTTTTAAAACGGTTGTTTCCTCCGTTATTCCGCCTGAGTCTGTAATCACACCCAAAGCATTTTTTATGAGGTAAATAAATTCTAGATAGGTCATGGGACCTGTAATGATAAGATTGTCAAAATGCATTTCCAATTGATCATACATTTTTCTTGTTCTGGGGTGCATTGGAAATACAATTTTTTTGCTTCCAGAATTTGTATTAATTATTTCCAATAATTTTTTTAGACTTTCCATTGCATCCACGTTGGATGGTCGATGAAGTGTCATGACTATATATTCTTTAGGTTTCAGATTATATTGGTCCCAAAGATCTGGCTGTATCAACCTTGAAAGATTGGCATATAGAGAATCGATCATGGTATTGCCAACGAAGAAAATTTTTTCAACTCCATGACCAAGTTTCTGAAGATTGGAATTTGCTACTTGTGATGTTGTAAAGAAATAATCAGTAATGGAGTCAGTTACCATTCTATTGATTTCTTCTGGCATATTTTCATCGCCACTTCTGATTCCGCCTTCTACATGAGCAACTTTGACACCTTCTTTTTTAGCAACAATTGCGCAAGCCATTGTAGAAGTTACATCACCCACAACTACACATAATTCGGGCTTCCATTCTTGAATTGCTTCTTCATAACGCATCATGATATTGGCAGTCTGAGTAGCTTGGCTACCTGAGCCCACTCCAAGATTAATATGTGGTTTTGGAATGTTGAGTTGGTCAAAAAAATCTTCAGACATTTTTTTGTCATAATGCTGACCAGTATGAATTAGGCGATATTTTATTTTATGTTTGGAATTTTCATTGTGTGCGTGGATAGCATGAATAATAGGTCCAATTTTCATAAAGTTGGGCCTTGCTCCTGCGATAATATCGATGTTATTCATTGGTAAAGTTGTTTAATTGTAACATAAAAAAGAGGTTTTTTTTCTCGCAGAAACGCAGAGAACGCAAAGGAATCATGCAAAATGTTTTTCTCGCAGAGGCGCGGAGAACGCAGAGGAATCGTGTAAAATGTTTTTCTCGCAGAGGTGCGGAGAACGCAGAGGAATCGTGCAAAAGGTTTTTCTCGCAGAGGTGCAGAAAACGCAGAGAAATCGTGCAAAATGTTTTTCTCGCAGAGGCGCGGAGAACGCAAAGGAATAGTAAAGGATTTTAATATTGAAGATTTATTGCATTGACTAGACATTCAAGTTTAAGAACTCAGCGAACTTTGCGTCTCAGCGAGATACTTTTTTCTTTTAGCGCCATAGCGAGACAACATTTTTCAAAGATTATTAACGATTCTTGTGATACCATGTTTTAATAAAGATTCATTAAAATTAATCAATAAGCCTAATTTAATATTTGTCAATCTTAAGTAGGTCAACAATTGCTTTTTATGCACGTCATGAATTTTTTCGACCGATTTTAATTCAATTATAACTTTATTCTCCACGATAATATCTGCAATGAACCCAATATTCATTTTTAAAGTATCATAAATTACTGGAATTGGTTTTTGACGCTCGAAAAATAAGTTATTTTTTCCCAATTCATGAGCAAGAACCTCTTCATAAACACTTTCGAACAAACCTGGTCCTAACTTTGAATGAATATCAATGCAAATACCAATAATTGCAGTTGATAATTCATTTTCAGTCATTTATAATTTATTTTATCTGTTAAATAGTAGCCATTGAGAAATAAATGTTCAAAAAACT
>JAHEAQ010000128.1:5462-10175 GCA_024642705.1 Bacteroidota bacterium
AGAGGTTGCAAAGGAAATGTATAGGGTTTTCTCGCAAAGTCTCAGAGAACACAAAGAAAATTTTATGATTTTTAACAATGATATTGATCAGTAGTTAATTATAAATTCAAATACTCAGCGTGCTCTGCGCCTCCGTGAGACAATTTTCTCACACCACATAAATTTTTATTAAACTAATAAGGATGTTTGCAATTGTTTTGTGCTCATTTGGGAGTAGGTGATTTTGGCTTCAATAATTCACCATTAAAAGGTAAGATTAATTTCCCATTTTCACGTGCGATTTTTCCATTTACAATCACAATGTCAAATCCTTCAGCAAGTTGAAGTGGATTTTCATAAGTTGCATTTTCTTTCACTGATTCTGGATCAAAAATGATAATATCAGCTTTGTTGCCAATTTTAATGGTTCCCCTATCCTCAAGCCCTAAAATTTCTGCTGAGTAGCCTGTCATTTTTCTAATTGCTTCTTCTAGACTTAACACTTTTCTTTCTATTACAAACTCCTGAATAATTCTTGCAAAAGTTCCATGCCCTCTCGGATGAAAGCCAGTTGGACTTCCATCTGAACAAAAAGCAATCAAAGGATCTTTTATAAAAGTTTCTTGGAGATCTTCGTCCATCACAAAATATGCTGCAGAAGCTCCTTGAGGGCCAATCGAATCAATTAATATATCAACATAAGATATTCCCCATTCTTTTTGCAAATCTGCCAATGTTTTTCCAGTGTATGGTGCTGTGCCAAGTAAAGTGGCTTCTGGACCATTTCGTGATTCTACTTTATTCTTAAGAAAATCTTGTAGTTCTGCTCTTCTAGAAGTTTTGATTTTATTAAACTGTTGGTTGGTTTTTGACCATTCGGGAAACAGAATTGAAATTCCAGTATAACTAGCTGTATAGGGATAAATATCTGCAGTGATTTCAATGCCATTGTTTCTAAGCGATTTAATATAGTCTAAAATTTCTATAGCTCTTTGTTCTCCTTTTCCATAGACAGACTTTAAGTGCGCGATATGTACTTTGCAAAATTCGCCTTGTTGTGCTAATTCATTAATAGAATTTATGATCTGGTCATCGTCTTCGTTTCGCATATGACTCATAATCATTCGATTATGTTGCCCAACGATTTTTGCTAATAAAGTAAGTTCATTTTCTTGGGCATTCAAGCCTGGAGAATATTCCAGCCCAGTTGACATGCCAAAACAATACTGAAGATGATCATTAAGAATAGCACTCAAAGAATCTAATTGGGCTTCTGTAGGGTTTGGTTCAGTACCAATACTAGCTAGATTTCTAAGGGTTCCATGACCAGTAAACATTAATACGTTGGGGCCAAAACCATATTGAGATATGGAGTCCAAGTAGGCTCCGAGATTTCTTTTGTATGGGCTTGAGCCGTCTTGACCAAGGGCAATTGAAGTGACGCCCATAGCTAAGAAGTTTTCAAATTCAGTTGTTTCTTCTAAACTACCATGCGCGTGAAGATCGATGAAACCTGGAGCAAGGACTTTTCCTTGGGCATTGATGATTGGAACAGAATCGTTAACAACTATATTTTTTTCAGAGATATAAACGATCTGGTCGCCATTGATGCCGATATTGGCTTTAAAGGCAGGTTTTCCAGTACCATCAATTATGGAAGCATTGGAAATATAAAGGGTAAGAGGGAGGTGGTTTTTGGTGCAAGAAAAAAATGTAATGACAAGAAGTAGACAGATCAGTCTGAATTGAAAAGAAATTGAGGAGCTGAATTTTTTTAGCAAGGGATTAAAAATTTCGTTTTGGTAAATCATCAAACCAATTTTCAATTTTGAATTTTGATGGAGAAATAACGCTTATTGCAGTTAATAAAATAAGTTTAATGTCTAATAGAAAAGATCTTTTAGTGAGATACCATTTTTCTAGATTAACTTTATAAGGAATGATTATTTTTTTGTAAAATTCAAAGGGTTCCATTTCTGAATTTGAAATAAGTTGCTCTTCATCTCTGAAAACAATTGATCCAATTCCAGTTAAACCAGGTTTAATGCTATAAATTTCATCTCTAATCTTATCTCCGTAAGCGTCGGCATGCTTTTTTACGGTAGGTCTTGGACCTACTAAGCTCATATCTCCCAAAAGGATATTTATTATTTGAGGTAGTTCATTTATTTTTGTTTTTCTTAAAAATTTGCCAACTTTTGTTACTCTAGGATCATTTCTGAGTGTTATCATTCCAGTGCCTAATGTTGGACTATTCTTTAACATTGTTGCAAATTTCCAAATATTGAAATACTTAGAATTTTTACCAATTCTTTGCTGAAAGTAAAACACTTCATTTTCTCCTGTTAATGCTAATAAAAAAATAATAGGTATAAAAAGTGGTAATAAAATTAATAAGGCAAAAAGCGAAACTAAGATATCAAGTAGTCTTTTGAATAATAAATACATCACATTTTTTGGTCTAAATTTTTTCCAGTTTCTATATGATTGAAATCTGAAATGACAGAATTTAAAAAATGAATTACATCTGTTTTTGCTAGATCAATTCGATTAAAAAGGTTAGAAATTTTTTGCAATAAATCGTCAACTTCAGCAATATTATATAATGGAGGATTGTTGATTACTCCGAGTTCAATAAATCTAGTGTAAATGACATCGTCAATGACTGTAAAAAACTCCTCATACATCTTTTCCCCTGAGGTATTAGATTCAAAAAAGTATACTGGATATTTTAAAGAATCAACATTCCAACGCTCTGCTTTTATTCTAGCTTCTTCTTCAGTTTTTGAATAATCTGGAGAATAACCAATTTTAGTTAGAAATTTTTCAGCTATTGAAGAAAATGTCATCATCTGTTCTTCCTTGAGTTTTGGAAAAAAGATATCTCCAGAATTGCCCAGAATGCATGAAAGCATACAAAGTTGGCCTGATTCTAAAGGAGAAACAAAATATCTTTTTACATCACTTGGAGATGATAAAGGTTGCCGTTTAGCAATTCTGTAAATGAAACCATCTAACAAACTCCCATTTGAAAAAGCAACATTTGCAAATCTTGCAGTAGAAATTTTCAGCTCTGAAGAATATGCCAACAATGCATTTTCCATCAATTTTTTACTCGCTCCCATAACATTAACAGGGTTAGCTGCTTTATCAGTAGAAACACAGAAAAAATGTTGTGGTTTATTTTGAAGACAGAGGTTTAATAATTTGCAAGTGTTAACCACATTATTGTTAATCATAGCTTCAATTGCAAAATGATCTTTTTCGCTCCTCACATGTTTATGTGCTGCAAAGCAAGCAACAATATCAAATTTATTGGAAAGGAACATTTTTGCAAAAACATCGCCGCCAAAATCAAACGGATAAGTAATATATGTTTTGGGAATATATTGGTTAAAACTACTTCTCAAATCCCTTGTTAATTCAGTCAACCCATTTTCACTATAATCTACGACTACAAGTTTCCCTGGAAAAAAAGGAAGTATAGATTTAATAAAAGAAGAACCAATTGTACCAGCCCCGCCAATAACCAACACTGATTTTCCTTTTATTTCTGCTGAAAGACTAGTTGAATTATTTTGAATGTCTTTTTCAAACAAACTTTCATTCCTTTTGGTAATGTTTTGGCTAATAAATTCTTCAATATTAATCAGCATGCTGGATTGTTTTATTTATTTGATTCAAGGCTTCCATATATTCGGCAATAACTATTTGAACATCAAATTTGTTTATGGCAATTTCGCGTCCTTTTGTTCCCATTTCAGACCTTTGTAATTCGGTCATGTCCAGCATTTTAATCATTGCTTTTTCTAAACTTTTAATATTTTTTGGTTCACACAAAAAACCATTTAGATCTTGAGTAACAACATGTTTACAACCTGGAACATTGGTTGTAATTATAGGTAATCCCATGCTTGAAGCCTCAATTAGTACTTTTGACAATCCTTCTCTATACGACGGAAGGACGAGGCAGTCGCATTTTGCTAATTCTTCACCTATATTGTCAGTTTCTCCTAAATAAATAATTTTATTAGGGATTAGAAAATTTTCGAGTTCAATTTTTCCAATCCCAGTTTCATTTTGTTCGTACAGAGGTCCTAATATATTAAAAGAACAATTGGGGTACTTTCCAGTGATGATAATATTTTTGGCAGCTTCGAAATATTCAATAATTCCCTTATCTTTTAGGAGTCTGCCTATAAACAAAAACCTAAAGGTTTCTGATTTTTGTTTGGGAAAATTAGATGGAGAAAGAAAATTAGAGTCGACACCAGAACCTGGAAGAAGGTAAGATTTGGAAGTAGTAACTAATCTTTGTGAAATAAATAGCTGCTTGTCTTCGGGATTTTGAAAAAACACTTTGGTTGCGAATTTTTGAGAAATTCTGTAAAGGAGTTTAGCGATTTTGGTAGAAAAACTATGTTTGATAAATAAAGTGCCAAGCCCTGAAATATTATTAATTGTTCTGATTTTTAACATCCCTGCAGCTAAAGTTCCATAAATGTTTGGTTTTATGGCATTATGCAAAATCACGTCAGGACGAATTTTTTTGTATATTTTATAATAATTATAAATTAGAATTAGGTCGGAAAATGGATTTTTCGAGTTATTAGAAACCTTGATTTCAAAATATTTGAATCCTTCCTTTTCTAATAAAGTACTGTAATTATCTCTATTTGCGACGACAAAAATTTCATGACCTTCTGATTGAAGTCTTTTAAGGAGCTGCATTCG
>JAHEAQ010000047.1 GCA_024642705.1 Bacteroidota bacterium
CAAAAAGTTATTTATTAAGATCGTTAAATAAGAAAATATGACATCAATTATAGGTTATTTTATCAAAAATGAAATTGCCGGGAATATTTTAATGATCCTGCTTTTTATACTTGGCCTATTTGGGTTATCCCAAATGAAAAGTACTTTTTTCCCTGAAGTTGAAAGCAGAATAATTTCAATTCAAGCCATTTATCCAGGCTCCTCACCTGAAGAAGTAGAAGAGGGAATAGTCACAAAAATTGAAGAAAATCTTAAAGGACTTACTGGCGTAGAAAGAGTTACTTCGATTTCTTCAGAAAATTCGGCAATGTTGACAGTTGAAGTTTTAAAGGGATTTAATACGGACATTATTCTTCAAGATGTAAAAAATGCTGTCGATAGGATAAGCTCCTTTCCAGTCGATATGGAACCTTTAATTATTTTTAAACAGGAAAACATTGGCCTAGCAATTAGTTTTTCAATTTCAGGAGATGTTCCGTTAAAATCACTAAAAACCATTGCAAGAGAAGTTGAAGATGAAATAAGAGCTATTGACGATATCTCTAAAGTTGCTATCTCTGGATTCCCTGATGAAGAGATCGAAATTACTTTTCGTGAAGAAGATCTTAGGGCAAACAATATAACTTTTGCTGAAGCAGCACTTAAAATAAGAGCAACAAATCTTGAAGTTACTGGGGGAACAATTAAAACTGATATTGAAGAACTTTTAATTAGAGCGGATAATAAGGAGTATTCGGCAAGTGAATTGCAAGATATTATAATTAAGACAAATCCTAACGGTGGAGTAATAAAGTTGTATCAAGTTGCAGATGTTCGAGATAGATGGGTTGATAGACCTCAAAGGACATATGTCGATGGAAAACCTGCAGTGGTAATTACAGTGCAAAATACTTTAGAAGAAGACATGTTAACAGTCACTGATAAAGTTAAAGAGTATTTAAAAACTTTTGATTCTAAATACCCAGAAGTAGATGCATCAATTTTGTTGGATATGTCTATAACGCTTCGCCAAAGGATAGAACTATTAACCAACAATGGAATTGCAGGATTTATAATTGTTTTATTGTTGTTAGCGATGTTTTTGCATTATAGATTAGCTTTTTGGGTCGCACTAGCAATTCCGATTTCATTTGCAGGAATGTTTCTTTGTGCGAGCTTAATTGGAGTGACTATAAATGTAATTTCTTTATTTGGAATGATCATAGTTATTGGAATACTTGTAGATGATGGAATTGTAATTGCTGAAAATATTTACCAGCATTATGAGCGAGGAGAAACTCCTTTTAGGGCTGCACTCCATGGCACAATGGAGGTATTGCCAGCAGTTTTTTCTGCAATTCTTACTACCATAGTTGCATTTTCTGCATTTTTTTTCATAGACGGTCGTATCGGTGATTTTTTTAGAGAAATGGCAGTTGTAGTTATTTTCTCTTTGGTATTTTCATTAATAGAAGGAGCATTAATTTTGCCAGCGCATATAGCACATTCAAAAGCATTAAGAAGGGAAGACGAACCCAATATTATTATGAGGGGTTTGGATAAAATGATGAATTTCCTAAGAGATAAAATGTATGGTCCACTTTTGGTTTGGGCGGTCAAATTTAATTGGCCAACTTTAGCAATATGTATAGGTGCTCTTTTTTTAGTAGTTGGAGGTTTTATGGGGGGATTTATAAAGTCAACTTTTTTCCCAGTTATACCTAGAGAAAGTTTCAGTATTTCATTAAAAATGGCTTCTGGTACGAGAGAATCAATTACTCTTGACATATTAAATCAAATCGAAGAAGTTTCCTTAAAAATAAACCAAGAAGTTTCTGAAGAGTATTTCAATGGAACTCAGTCCCCAATTACAAAAATTCAAAAATCTTTAGGGCCTTCTTCATATGAAGGAACCATTAACATTACTTTGCTGGATGGTGAATCAAGAGGGGATGTTTCTGCAAGACTTATCATATCAAAAATTAGAGAAGAATTAGGACCTTTAGATGTAGCTGAAACCTTGACATTTGGAAGTGGGACTCCATTTGGTAAGGCTTTATCGGTATCACTTTTAGGCGATAATGGCGATCAATTATCTTTAGCTGTTGATGCAGTCAAAGCAGATCTTCAAAAAATTTCTGATTTGAAAGATATTGTGGATAACAATCAAGAAGGATTGAAAGAAATCAAAATTGAGCTTACTGAAAAAGCTTACAATCTTGGTTTGACCTTGAGCGATGTTATTGGTCAAGTTCGACAAGGTTTTTTTGGTGCAGAAGCACAAAGAATTCAAAGAGGAGAAGATGAGGTCCGAATTTGGGTTCGTTATGGAATGAAAGATAGATCGGACATTTCTGATTTAGCAGACATGAGAATCAGAACAAATTCAGGGGCATCTATTCCATTAAGTGAATTGGCAACATTTAGCACCAAAAGAGGAGTAATCAATATCAACAGGATAGATGGGGCACGAGAAGTTCGAATAGAAGCAGATGTTGCAAATGATAATGTTAGTATTAGTGATGTTACCTCTGATGTTAGAAATATTATCCTTCCAGAAGTATTAAAAGATTTTCCGGGAGTTACCGCTTCATTTGAAGGTCAAGAAAGAGAACAAGGAAAAACAACAGCTTCAATGCAATTGGTGATGCCTATTATTTTCCTGATTATGTTCTTTATTATAGTTTTAACTTTCAAATCAGTGAGTCAAACTTTAATCGTTTTTGGTTTATTGCCTTTTGGTTTTATCGGTGTGGGTATCGGTCATTATATTCATGGATTACCAATTAGTTTGTTCTCAATATTAGGGGTTATTGCATTGATAGGAATTATTGTTAATGATGCGCTGGTGTTTATTACAACTTTTAATGAAAAAATATCTAAGGGTGTTCACCACCAACAAGCAATTATTGAAACAGGAAAGGCCAGATTTAGGCCTATATTATTGACTTCATTAACTACAATTGCAGGACTAGCTCCATTAATTATTCAAAAAAGTCTTCAAGCACAGTTCTTAATTCCAATGGCCATTTCTGTTGCATATGGATTGTTATTTGGAACTTTTATTTTATTGGTTTTAGTGCCAGCATTTTTGATGATTACGAATAGAATTAAACGTTCTGCAATGCAAATTTTTGAAGGAGAAAAATTGGATAGAGAGTTAGTTGAACCAGCATATCCAGATAGAAAATCAAATTTCCTTGTTTATTTAGTTGCAGGAGTGATAGCAATTGCAATATTTGGGATGTTGGTTTATGGCTTATTTCAATTCTCCAGCATTTTTGCTTAAAAAATATATAATTTGATAATTATGAAGGTATATATCATTCTTTTATTAATGTTTCTGAGCGGATTGGTCAATGGTCAAGGTGCTTTGGATTTATCCAAAGCCATTTCAATAGGACTTGAAAATAATTTTGGGATAAAGGTAAATGATCAGTTTATACAAATTGCACAAAATAATAATACATGGGCTAGAGCCGGAAAGTTACCGACTATTGACCTTACCGCAAATTTTAACAATACCATTACTTCAGATAACAACCCAGCAAGTTTCCTCAGAGGTGAATTTTATAATGGATCCATTTCCGGCGGATTAAATGGGCAGTGGACCATTTTTAGTGGCGGAAGAGTTAAAATTGTTAAGGAGCAATTGATGCTCGCAATCGACCAACAAAAATTAAACAAGCAGTCAGACATTCATGAACTTCTAAGAACCATATATCAGCAATATTTTGACATTCTTTTTCAACAAGAAAGATTAATTGCATTTCAAAGCAGTCTGAACTTATCAAAATCAAGATTATCTTATGAAAAAACAAAAAGATCGTATGGAGCTTCAAATAGTTTTAATATAATTCAATTTGAAAACGCAGTCTTTGTAGATTCTACCAATCTAATTAATCAAAGCCAAAGGATTAATATTTCTAAAAGGAGCTTGTACAATACTCTTAATATACCTGGTTTTCCGAATTATCAATTTAATGAAAGATTAAGTATAGGAGATGAAGAAATTGATGTGGATAAATTAAAAACCATTCTTTCCGAAGAAAATTATACTTTGAAAAGTTTGGATATGATTGCAAGTTTGAATAGACTTAATTCGCAAATTGAAGAATCTAGGATGATGCCAAATATAAGTGCAAATGCGTCCGTAAGTGTTGCAGAAAATGGATTTAAAATTTTTGCAGAAAACCCCAATACTGGGCAACCATACGATTTTTTATTAAGCAATAGAATTAATGGAAATGCAGGTATTACGGCAAGTTGGAATTTATTTGATGGAGGAGTCAAAAAGACAAATATTCAAAATGCGCTTTTGCAAGAAGAAATAAACCAAATAAACATCCTTGAAGCTAAAGCGAAACTTTCAAATCAATTGGATATTCTTGCAGACAATTTTAACAATCAAAAAGTATTATTAAATTTATCTAATGAACAAATTTTATTGGCTCAGAGGAATTTGGAAATTAGTGAAGAAAGATTCAAAAGCGGTCAAATCAGTTCTATTGATTTTAGAAATGTCCAAAATCAATATATTAATGCAGCGTTTGGAAAAGTAAATGCTATTTATAATTTGATAATATCAAAATCGGAAATTGATTATTTAGTAGGAAAATACAGCAATAATTAATTTATAGGTTCTTGTGATTCCATATAATTTGCTGTTTCATCAAGTTGATTGTAAAAATCTTCTCCGAATCTTCTTATCAATGCGGTTTTTACAAATTTATAAACAGGTACTTTAAGTTCTTCCCCTAAATTACACGCATCACTACAAATATCCCATTCGTCATAATTGATAAGAATAGTTCCAGTGTGAGGATCTTCATTAATCCTTATAGGATATAAGTGACAAGAAATTGGTTTTTGTAAAGGTATCTTGCCTTTTTTATTTGCTTTTTCTATTCCGCATTGTGCTATTCCATTTTCCATTAGTAAAAATACGCAAGCTCCATTTGGTAATAATGCTGTTCCTTCAAATTCTGGTTCTCCATATATTGCATGAAAAAGATCCTTTTCTATTTTTGCTTGACCATCCATGTCAAGATCATCAATAAAATTATCAATATGGTCTTCAATTATTTCTATTTCTTCGCTTGTAAGTGGTGCCCCGAAATCACCTTCCCAGCAACAAGCACCTTTGCATTTGTTTAAATTGCAAACGAATTTTTTTTCTACAATTTCGTCGCTGATTAACTTGTCATCAATAATTATCATAATACAAAGAAAACCAAAACATCAAAGATTCTGAAGATTTTTTTGCTTAAATAAATGAGGTTTAGGATTTATTGTTTTGTTAATGCATTTGAAGTCTAATATTCACAAATTTGTCAAGTAAAAATATATGAGTTAAATAAAAATATGAGGAAACAACTAAAATTTATTAAGAATGATTGAATATAAATATCTATTTCAGTATTTTGGTCGCATGAAGAGATTTGTAACTTTATCGGTTTTGATATTATTTGGATTTAGCCTATTTGGGCAAACCGCTGAAATAAAATCGGAAATAGAGATGTATACAAAAGTTTTGAAAATTAGCGAAACGCAAAAAGAACGGTTAGAAGAAATTGTAAACCGGAAATACCAAGATCTTGAAACAATAAAGACCTCAAGATCTATTGATGAAAGTATTTATAGAGCTAAAAGAAGAAGCATATATCAGGGTGAGTTACAATCTATTCGTTTAATTATCAAAGAGGAACAATTAGACTTATGGGCAAAATTTTTAAAAGAAGAACGCCTTAAAAATGCCAAATTGATCAAGGATTTAAATACAAAAAATGCTAACAAGGAAGATTTGATGGATGCCCAATATGGCATTATTGATTTGAATTGATGGTTTTTTCCTATCCTACCTCTATTGTATTATAAATGCTGAAATCACATAATATACTATGGATCCATTAAAGAAAAAGTTTTTTGAAAAGTCGCAAACATTATTGAAGGAACTCAAAACTTTGCGAAAAGAAAAAGGGGATGTTAAAATTGGAGAAGTAAATCTGGGCCAAGTACTTGCTGGAATGAGAGGCGTAAAAAGTATGGTGTGGGAAACTTCAGAATTAGACCCTATTGAAGGAATTAAATTCCGAGGTTATTCAATTCCTCAGCTTAGAGAATTATTGCCCCATAAAAAAGGTGATCGACAGCCACTTCCAGAAGGTCTTTTCTGGCTGATGCTAGTGGATGAGATCCCTACACAAGAACAAGTTGATTGGTTAAGTGATGAATGGGAAAAAAGAGCTGAAATACCCGCACATACGTTTGATATTCTGGAAAGTATGCCATTGACTGCCCATCCAATGACACAATTTTGTATTGCAATACTTTCTTTACAAACTGAATCCATATTTGCCAAAAAATATGCTGAGGGAATGTCTAAAGATGATTATTGGGATGCAAGTTATGAAGATTCAATGAATCTTATTGCTAAGCTTCCAAGAATTGCGGCATATATATATAGGAGAAATTTCCATGATGGAAAACATATTGAACCTGATTTGACATTGGATTGGGCTGCAAATTTTGCGCATATGTTGGGTTTTGAAAATCAGGATTTCAAGAGATTAATGAGACTGTATTTAACCATTCATGCAGACCACGAAGGTGGAAATGCTTCCGCACATACGGTTCATTTGATCAACTCTACATTAAGTGATGTATATTATTCATTTGCAGGAGGTATGAGTTCATTAGCTGGCCCATTGCATGGATTAGCTAATCAGGAGGTAATCAAATTTATATTTGAGCTAATAGAAGATATAGGCACCTCAAAGCCAACCAAGGAGCAGATTGCGGAATTTGTAAAAAAGACAATAGCAGAAGGAAAAGTTATTCCTGGTTATGGTCACGCGGTACTAAGAGAGCCTGATCCAAGATTTATTGCTCAAAAAGTTTTTGCGGAGCATTATATCACAGATTCTGACCATGTGCAAATTGTATGGGATTTATTTGAAGTAGTACCGCCTATTTTAGCTGATTTGGGAAAAGTGGCAAACCCTTGGCCTAATGTGGATGCACATTCTGGGGCAATTTTGGTTCACTATGGGTTGAAAGAATATCAGTTTTACACTGTTATTTTTGGAGTTTCTAGAGCGCTGGGAGTTTTGGCAGCTACAACATGGTCTCGTGCATTGGGCTTTTCACTGGAAAGACCTAAATCAGTCACTTCTGAATGGATTAAAAAATTTGTTAATAAAGCATAAAACCAGAATAGAATATGAACATTCTTGATAATTTGAAATACTCGAAAGAGCATGAATGGGTAAAAGTTGAAGGCAATATAGCCATAATAGGCATTACTGATTTTGCTCAAAGTGAATTAGGAGATCTTGTGTATGTAGAAGTTGACACCATTGGGGATACAATTGAAAAAGATGAGATTTTTGGAACTGTAGAAGCAGTGAAAACAACTTCTGATTTATATATGCCAATAAGTGGTAAGGTAATAGAATTTAATTCAGAAATAGATGAAAATGAAGGGGATAATCCATCCATCATTAATAGTGATCCTTATGGAGTTGGTTGGATTATAAAAGTTGAAATGAGCGATGCATCAGAAATTGATGATTTGATGAGTGCTGAGGAATATAAATCCTTTATTGATTAATAAAATTTAAGATAAGATGCACCAAAAAAATAAAGTATGGCATCTTATTAAAAACGTTCTGTGAAAATTGGGTACAAGATTAAATTTAGTCATTTTATGGACCATTGCAATTGCAATTTTATCTTTGATGCCAAGTTCAAATGTTCCAAGTTTTGCTTGGGGATCTGGCTTACAAATTGATAAACTAGCTCATATTTTTTTATATGCAATGTATACTTTTCTCCTAGGCAGATATTTAACTGACAAATCATGGAAAAAGAGTCAACAAAATGGTGTTTTAATTGGACTTCCCATATTTTATGGAATACTAATGGAAATATTACAATATTATCTTTCTTCCTCAAGATCTTTTGACATGTTAGATATTATTGCTAATATTATCGGCTCATTAACTGGTTTAATTATTTTAAAAATAAAATTTTAGCATATGGACATCGCATTGACAGGAACAAATGTCTTTTTAGCTATTCTCGCGGTTATTGCGATTACGATTATCTTAATGCAGGTTATGAAATTCATTTTAAGCAAAAAAGCTGATGGAAGATTAACTGAAAAATACAAAGATAAAAAGTGGTCGTCTCCTATGGAAGCAAGCAACAAGTACCCTGATGTAAACATGTTTAATTACACAGGACCAATCTTCAAATATGGAGCTTTGGCATCTATACTTTTTGCATTGCTAGCCTTTAGTTGGACTTCTTATGAACAAGAAGTTTTCATACCCGATAATGCGCTAGATTATGATGAGGAAATCGAGCAGATTCCTCCGAGAACGGCCGAACCGCCACCACCGCCACCACCACCACCGCCACCAGTAATTGAGGAGGTGCCAGAAGAAGAAATTCTTGAGGAGGATGAGCCAGAATTTGCAGATACTGATATTCAGGAAGATGCATTTATTGATGAACCAGATCCGGTTATCGATGATTCTCCACCACCACCACCGCCGCCACCACCACCACCACCAGAACCAGAAGTGGAAGAAATATTTAAAGTGGTTGAGCAAATGCCTAGATTTCCAGGTTGCGAAGATGTGGCAGGAACAGACAAGGAAAAAGAAGAATGTGCCAAAAACAAAATGCTTGAGTACATTTATAAAAACCTTAAATATCCAGCTATAGCAAGAGAAAATGGTATAGAAGGAATGGCAGTTATTCAGTTTGTAGTCGAAAAAGATGGATCTGTAAAAGATGCTCGAATCGTGAGAAATCTCGAAGGAGGTTGCGGAGAAGCTGCAATGGTTGTTGTGGAAGGTATGAATAGCCTTCCTCAAAAATGGACTCCTGGAAAACAAAGAGGTAGAAACGTAAAAGTACTTTACACTCTTCCAGTACGATTCAAATTACAAGACTAAAAGTTCCCTCAACTTGAATTTATATGATCCGTTTGATGTGAAAATATCAAACGGATTTTTATTTTCTATCGTGGATTAAAGGGTTAATTCAATTTCTATTTACTATTGAAATACCACTTTGTCCAAATAATTCGTTTTATATTAGCACAGTTTAAGCGTTTTTTGATAATTCTCACAATGCCATAAATAGACTTTGATTATGAGATACCTTTTTATTGTTATTTTTTCATGTTTTACTGCTACTTTTTGGGCTCAGGATACAAGACTAGCGAACCAATATTATAATACCGGAGAATACGAAAAAGCAGCTGAATTGTACGGACAATTATTTGAAAATTCTAAAAACAACACCTACTATTTCAATCGATATATCAATTGCCTACTTTCTTTGCAAGAATTTGATGAATGTGAAAAAGCAATAAAAAAACAGCTCAAAAAGCGACCAAAAGACATTGATCTTTATGTAACTTTTGGCAATATGTACGAAAGGATGCAAGACGAAACTAAGGCCAATGAACAATATAATTTGGCCATTGACAAATTATATGCGTCTCGACCTGTGATTACCCAACTAGGAAATGCATTCATTAGTTTGGCAAAATATGATTTTGCAATATTGACTTATGAAAAAGGCTCTAAATTAATTGATAAGGAAGAATCCTTCTCTTATAATTTAGGCGATCTTTATAATAGAAGTGGGAACAAGGAAAAAATGATTTTTTACTATTTGAAAAGTATCGCTGAAAGACCAGAAAGAATGGCGACGATTCAAGCTATGTTGCAGCGAAGTCTTGAAAAAGAAGATCTGGAAATCTTACAAAACCAGCTGTATGCCAGTGCTCAAGAGAATCCGAATATTCTAGAATTTTCGGAATTATTAGAATGGGTTTTTATTCAAAAAAATGATTATAAAAGAGCGTTAAGGCAATCTAAAGCACTAGACAAAAGACTAGGAGAAAATGGTATGAGGGTGTACAATCTTGGACAAATTGCTTCGAATGCTGGTGATTATCCAACCGCAATTGAAGCATTTGAATATCTTTTGGAAGAAAAAGATAAAAATTCTCCATTTTATTTTGAAGCAAAAAGAGAGAAACTAGCAAATAAGCGAAAATTAATCACAAGTAACTATAGTTATACCCTAGAAGATATTTTGGATTTAGAAAAGGAGTATAAAGAGTTTATTGATAAGATGGGTTTGAATACTCAATCTGCTTTTTTGGCAATAGAGCTGGCAAGATTAAAGGCAGAATATTTAAATAATATTCCGGGAGCCATATCCTTGCTAGATTCTCTTATTTCGTTTGAAGGAATGAATAAATATATACTGGCTAATGCAAAATTATACCTTGGCGATTATTACTTAATGTCTGACAACATATGGGAAGCAACATTGCTTTATTCCCAAATCGATAAAGATTTTAGAGAAGATTTTCTCGGGGAGAAAGCAAGATTTAAAAATGCTTTATTGAGTTATTATAATGGCGATTTTGAATGGGCACAAGCTCAATTTGACATTTTAAAAGCGTCGACTTCAAAATTAATTTCAAATGATGCTATTGATAGAAGCGTATTCATTCTTGATAACCTCGGTACTGATTCTATAGCTAAACCTCTTATGATGTATGCTGAAACAGAACTTTTACTATTGCAAAACAAATATGACGCTGCTTTGGCAAAATTAGATTCCATAAAAACAAATTTTGGAGCACATTCCCTCAAAGATGATATTTTGTATTTAGAAGCAAATATCTACAAAAAGCGCAAACAATTTGATAAATGCATTTTGGCTTACAATGAGATTATTACTTTACATTCTGAAGAAATTAGATGTGACAATTCTATTTTTGAATTGGCAGAATTGTATGAAAACATCTTAAACGAGCCAACAAAAGCAATGGAATTGTACGAAAAATTATTTATTGAATTCTCGAATAGTACCTATGCCGTTGAAGCTCGAAAAAGGTTCAGAAAATTACGAGGTGATGATGTTCAATAGCCAAATTTAGTCAATCGTAGCGTTGTTCATGCATTCCTAATTTCAAACTAAAATTTAGTTTGAAAATGTATTAAGCTACATTACATATATTTCCTAAAAAGTGAAAAAATAACCTAAATCATCCATTTAGGTTATTCCTAAGTAAAACATTTATGTGATTGTTTTCTCAAATATTATTCAATATTTGATTTAAAGTGGTACTTGGTCTCATTGCTTTATTGAGCATTTCCTCATTTGGATTATAGTATCCACCAATGTTTGTTTTTTTACCTTCAGTAGAAAGAATCTCACCAATTATTTTTGATTCATTTTCCTTCAATGCTTTGGAAACTGCATTGAATTTGGTCTTTAGTTCTTTATTTTCGTTTTGCTCAGATAATGCTTCAGCCCAATACATCGCTAAATAAAAATGACTTCCTCTATTATCCAGTTCGTTGGCTTTGCGTGAAGGAGACTTATCATTTTGCAAGAATTCTGTAGTAGCTTTATCTAAAGCAGCTCCAAGGATGATTGCATCTTCATTTCCAAATGTTCGTCCTAAATGTTCCAAAGAAACTGCTAAAGCCAAAAACTCACCCAATGAATCCCATCTTAAATGACCTTCAGAAACAAATTGTTGGACATGTTTAGGAGCTGAACCTCCAGCACCAGTTTCAAATAAACCTCCCCCATTCATTAACGGCACAATGGAAAGCATTTTAGCACTTGTTCCAACTTCAAGAATAGGAAATAAATCTGTATTATAGTCCCTTAATACATTTCCTGTTACTGAAATAGTGTCTTTTCCATCTTTTATTCTTTCCAACGAAAAGCGAGTTGCTTTTTGCGGGGACATGATATGTATTTCTAAACCTTCAATATTATGATTAGGTAAATAAGTTTTAACTTTTTTGATAAGTTGTGCATCATGAGCTCTTTTTTCATCTAACCAAAACACAATCGGGGTATTAGAGGCTCGAGATCGATTAACAGCCAATTTAACCCAATCTTGAATTGGCAAATCCTTAACTTGACAAGCTCTCCAAATATCACCCTTTTCCACACTGTGTTCCGTTAATATATTACCATCGATATCAATAATCTGAACTTTCCCATCTCCAGAAATTTCAAATGTTTTGTCATGAGATCCATATTCTTCAGCAGCTTGTGCCATCAATCCTACATTAGGAACACTACCCATTGTGGTTGGGTTGAATGCACCGTGTTGCTTACAGAAATCTATGGTTTCCTGATAAATACCTGCATAACTACTGTCAGGAATTACTGCTTTTGTATCTTTTTGCTTACCATGTTTATCCCACATTTGCCCCGAAGTTCTAATCATTGCAGGCATAGAAGCATCAATAATCACATCACTTGGCACATTCAGATTGGTAATTCCTTTGTCAGAATCAACCATTGCTACATCAGGTCTGTCAGCGTAGCAAGCATCAATATCTTTTAAAATTTCGTTTTTCTTATCAACTGGTAAATCCTCGATTTTAGATAATAAATCACCAAAACCATTTTTAACATCTACACCAATAGATTCAAATAATTCTTGGTATTTTTTAAAAACCGGTGCGAAAAAGACCTTAACCGCATGTCCAAAAATTATAGGATCCGAGACTTTCATCATAGTTGCTTTCATATGCAAAGAGAACAACACATCTTTTGATTTAGCATCTTTTATTTCATTTTCTAAGAAAGTGAGCAAGGCTTTTTTGCTCATCATGGTTCCGTCTAATATTTCTCCTTTCAGAAGATTGAGATTATTCTTTAAAACCTGGACTTTACCATCATTACTAATAAATTGGATTTTTGCCGTTGTATCTTTTTCTAAAGTAATTGATTTTTCATTTGCATAAAAATCACCAGTTTTCATTGTGGCAACGTGTGTTTTTGAATCTGCGTTCCATTTGCCCATTTTATGAGGATGTTTTCTTGCATATTCTTTGACAGGTATCGGCGCTCTTCTATCAGAATTTCCTTCTCTTAATACAGGATTTACAGCACTTCCTTTGATTTTGTTATATACATTTCTGATTTTGGTTTCTTCTTCGGTTTTTGGTTCTTCAGGAAAATTGGGAATTGCAAAACCTTGAGATTGCAATTCTTCAATTGCAGCAATTAATTGCGGAACAGAGGCACTTATATTCGGCAATTTTATAATATTCGCTTCTGGTCTTGTGGCTAATTTCCCTAATTCATTAAGGTCATCAGGAATTTTTTGATTTTCATTTAAATATTCTGGAAAAGAAGACAAAATTCTTGCCGCAAGTGAAATATCTTTTGTTTCTACTTCCACACCAGCTGATCGGGTGAAAGCCTTTACTATTGGAAGAAATGAATATGTCGCTAATAAAGGAGCTTCATCAGTTTTTGTATATATTATCTTGTTCTTATTCATATGAAAGTATTGTTTCTAATTGACATCTAAAAAAATTAAGGCTCACAAAAATAGTTAAATTTTGCAAAATGAAAAGTTTGTTCACCAACTTGATTTAGGCAATTTCAATTCAGGGTTTATTCATTTTAAATGGAAATTTTATTTATAGTTGACTGCAAGAATGCTGAGCTAATTGAAATTATTCAATTTTTCATTTTTTTAGTTTGCCAAAGCATGATAAGAAATGATCCTTTTATACTTACTTTTGTAATAATATTAAGATATGAATTATGGTTGAAAATAATGTGCTGTATAATGTTACCATTAAGATTGCTAAAGAAGTAGAAGATGAATGGGTTAGCTGGATGACCAATACCCATATACCTGAAGTTTTGGCAACAAAATGTTTTTTGAGCAGCAGAATGAACAAATTGTTATATTTGGAGGATGAAGATGGAGCTACCTATTCAATTCAATATTTATCAAATAACATGAAGGACCTTCAAATATATCTTGGTTCACATGCTCCAAAATTACAAGAGGACGTAAAAATTCGTTACGAAAACAAATTTGTTGCATTTAGAACAATCATGGAAGTGCTCCAAGATTTTTAGAATAATCCTTTTATTAAATAAAATTTTAAAAATGGTCACTAAGTTTTCGGAAGAACATCTTGCAGTAAAAGAGGCGGCAAGAAATTTTGCTCAACAAGAACTGCTTCCAGGAGTTATTGAAAGAGATAAGCACATGCTTTTTGCCACTGATCAAATTAAAGCAATGGGGGAAATGGGGTTTTTGGGAATGATGGTAAATGAAAAATATGGTGGAGGCGGAATGGATACTTTGTCATATGTGCTAGCGATGGAAGAAATTTCAAAAATTGATAATTCTTGTTCTGTGTGCATGTCTGTAAATAATTCTTTAGTGTGTTGGGGATTAGAAACATACGGTAATGAAGAGCAAAAATTAAAATACCTTCCTTTGCTTACAAGTGGAGAATGGATTGGCGCATTTTGTCTATCTGAACCAGAAGCAGGAAGCGATGCTACAAGTCAAAGGACTACTGCAATTGATAATGGAGACCATTATATTATAAATGGAACAAAAAATTGGATCACTAATGGTGGAAGTTCAAGCCTTCATATTGTTATTGCACAAACAGATCCTGATAAAGGCCACAAGGGGATCAATGCTTTTTTAGTAGAAACCAGTTGGGCAGGAGTCGAAATCGGGGCTAAAGAAGATAAATTGGGAATTCGCGGTTCTGACACTCATACTATTATGTATAATGATGTTAAAGTTCCGAAAGAAAATAGAATTGGAGAAGATGGTTTTGGGTTCAAATTTGCGATGAAAGTATTATCAGGAGGTAGAATTGGAATTGCAGCACAAGCCTTAGGAATTGCAGCTGGTGCATATGAATTATCAGTCAAATATGCATTGGAAAGGGAAGCATTTGGAAAACCTATTGCCAAACATCAAGCAATTGCCTTCAAACTAGCTGATATGGCCACAGAAATTCAGGCTGCTCGATTATTGGTTTATAATTCAGCAAGGCTAAAAGATTTAAATAGAAATTATGATATGGCAAGCAGCATGGCAAAACTTTTTGCTGCAGAAACAGCTATGAAACAGACAGTAGAGGCGGTTCAAATTCACGGTGGATATGGATATGTAAAAGAATATCATGTAGAAAGATTGATGAGAGATGCTAAGATAACGCAGATTTATGAAGGTACCTCCGAAATTCAACGTATGGTTATTTCAAGATCTGTTTTAACAGGTAAGTTATACGAAGAATTTTAGAAATTTTAACATAAAAAAATCAATAATCATATTAAATGCTTGGAAGGTCTTTTCGTTTAGGAACCTTTGCTGGAATTCCTTTAAAGTTACATTGGACCTTCGGGCTAACTTTTTTGTTTGTCCTATTTATTGGCTTGAAATATAAGAGAGATTATTCCGAAATAGGTGTGATTTTTTTGCTGTTAATTGTTATGTTTTTTTGTGTTATCCTTCATGAATATGGACATGCTTTGATGGCAAAGCGATTCAAAGTCAAAACAATTGATATTATATTATCTCCGATAGGTGGGCTTGCCAGGCTGGAAAAATTGCCTTCTAAACCCATCCATGAATTTTATATAGCAGTTGCTGGGCCTTTGGTTAATGGTTTTATTTCGATTTTATTGGCGTCAATATTGTATCTAGCATCCAAGCCAATTTTTCTCAATTTTAATGGCGATTTAAACCAAGTTGATAATTGGGGAGCATATTTAAGCTTAATTTTGGGAATGAATCTAATTTTATTTATTTTCAATTTGGTTCCTGCATTTCCAATGGATGGGGGAAGAATATTGAGATCCTTACTTTCAATCAAATTAGGCAAAAAGAAATCTACCTTCATCTCTTCTTTTATTGGCTATTTATTTGCCATTGCATTCATATTGTTTGGCATATTTTCTGGACGTTATATTCTTGCAATAATTGGTGTGTTTGTAATAATAATGGCAAGAGGAGAAATGTCTTCAGCTAGGCAAGAAGATTTTTTATTTAATAATTATATCAATAGACCTGACTTACTCAATAAGCTTGAATTTCGAGAAACTTCTCTAATGCAAGAACTTATTGATTGCTATTTAGCAAAAAAAGGAAACAATTTTATGATTTTTAGTGACGATGAAAAACTAGTTGGCATTGTTAAAGAGGCAGAGGTAAAGCAAGCTATAAAAGACAATAAATTCAATGCACCTGCTATTGAGTACATGAGTTTTACTTATGCAACATCTAATATGTCAAACTTGCAAACGGCTTTAGTGTCTATGAATCAAGAAAAAATTGATTTTATTGTTTTCATTGATGACGAAGGGAAGCCAAGTATAATTGAAGAATATCGAATCATTGAAAAAATGATGACACTCTAAATTTCAGAGTTACTTTTTCATTAAAAGATACTTTATTACCTGTTCAAATTAAACAAAAAAATAGTATAATAATTTTTGGGTTTGAACTTAATGATTTGTTTTTAGGCTTTACAAGGGATTAAAATCTACTTTTTTAAAAGGACGATTTTAAATATTGTTGCCAATATCAGGGGATTTTTAATAAAATGTAATTACTTTCGACCCATGTTTTAATAATCTTTTTTGAATCATTTTTTAAAATTAATGATTTAAAAAGATTGGTTTAATTAAAAAATGAAGTAAAGGATTAATAATTAACTATGGTTATAGGATTTCTTAAAGGCAAAAAGGATATAAAATGTCCTATCAGTCCAGATTTAGTCAAAAAATATAAAGCATTAGGATTTGAAATTATTGCGGAATCTGGAATTAATGATGCGGCGTATTTTTCAAAGGATAGTTATAATTCAGAGGTAAACTTCATTGAAAGAAATGAGGTCATTGCAAAGTCTGATGTTTTATTTTGTGCAGATCCGCTGAAAGATGATGAATATGCAAAAATTGATAAAAAGACGCATTTTATTTCTTTGCTTGAACCCTACAATAAACCTGAAGTCAATGACCAAATGGCTAAGTATGAGTTCAAGACTTTTAGTATGGATATGATACCTCGAACTACATTAGCACAATCCATGGATGTTCTTTCTTCTATGGCTTCGGTTGCTGGTTATAAAGCTGTATTAAAAGCTTCAGAAAAATTACCAAGGTATATTCCAATGATGATAACTGCGGCTGGAAGTATTAAACCATCTCGAGTACTTGTTATTGGAGCTGGTGTTGCAGGTTTACAAGCAATAGCAACAGCCAGAAGGCTAGGTGCAATAGTTGAAGCATTTGATGTAAGAAGTGCTTCTAAAGAAGAAGTTGAAAGTTTAGGTGCAAAATTTATAGAAGTTGCAGGAGCTACAGACGACACTTCAGCAGGTGGATATGCTGTTGAACAATCTGCGGATTTTATGAAAAGGCAACAGGAAGAGGTTCAAAAAAGAGCTGCAAATTCAGATATTATTATTACAACGGCTCAATTAAGAGGACGACCTGCCCCTAAACTAATTTTGAAAGAAACAATCAATAAAATGAAACCTGGATCAATCATAATTGATTTGGCTTCCTCTACAGGCGGAAATTGTGAACTTTCTGTGGATGAAAAAACGATTGTCCATAACGGAGTTACTATAATTGGTAATTCTAATCTTGCAGATGAGATGATTCAAGATTCAAGTATTCTATTAAGCAACAATATTTTTAATTTCGTTAAAGTAATGGTCAAAGAAAATGCAATTTTCTACGATGCAGAAAATGAAATATTAGCAAAAAGCAAAATTTAAAAAATATGGCACAAATATCAGAATTCGTTTCTACTAACTTGATATTCATATATTTAATAGCATTTACGATTTTATTAGGTTTTGAATTGATATCGAAAGTACCTACTGTTCTTCATACACCATTAATGTCAGGGGCAAATGCAATAAGTGGAGTAGTAATTATCGGAGCAATAATTCTTATAAGAACCTCTGATCCTGATGATTTTTTTACCCTAGCACTTGGAACGCTAGGCATAATGCTAGCTATGATCAATGTAGCTGGCGGTTTTGCTGTTACTGACAGAATGCTCGAAATGTTTAAGAAAAAGAAAAAGGCCTAATATGTATAAAACATTACTTGATATTGGTTTTATGATGGCAGCAATTGCTTTCATCATTGGATTGAGAAGACTTAGCGCACCAGCGACTGCTAGAATTGGAAATATTGTTGCAGGAGTTGGAATGCTTTTAGCCATTGCTATTGCTATTGTTTATCCTTTGGGAAATGGCACCAGCAATAATTACATATGGATTGTAGTTGGAATCGCACTTGGATCAGTAATAGGATGGATAGCAGCTAAAAAAGTTCAAATGACTGCAATGCCAGAAATGGTTTCCATTTTCAATGGTTTAGGCGGCGCATGTGCTGTAATTCTTGGTTTGCTTGAAATGATTAAAACTTCAGCGGACAATAAAGCTGCGATTGGAATTTCAATATTTACTCTTTTGGTTGGTGCTGTTTCATTTACTGGTAGTATTCTGGCGTACTTAAAATTGGCTGGAAAAGTTCAAGATAAACATGTTATTTTACCTGGCCACTCATACATTAATATTGTATTTCTTATTGCAAGTATTGGTCTTGGTATTTTTTATGTACTTCATCCAAGCATGCCATTACTTATTGTTTTTTCAATTCTCAGTCTTGTGTACGGTATTTCGTTTGTTGCACCAATAGGAGGAGCAGATATGCCAGTAGTAATTTCACTTTTAAATTCTCTTACAGGGATTTCCGCAGCAACAGCTGGATTTATATATGGAAATCAAATTATGATTGTGGGTGGAATTTTAGTAGGTGCCTCAGGAACAATACTAACAGTATTGATGTGTAACGCAATGAATAGATCTCTCATAAATGTTATCATTGGAGGTTTTGGGTCTGCTGGGAGTTCTTCAGCAAGTAATGATGAGGGAAAGATAGCCAAAGAAATAAGTTCTTATGATGCTGCAGTAATGATGAATTATTCAGGATCAGTTATGATTGTTCCTGGATATGGACTTGCTGTGGCTCAAGCTCAAAAAATTTGTAAAGAGATTGATGATTTATTATCTGAAAATGGGGTGGAAGTAAATTATGCCATTCACCCTGTTGCTGGTAGAATGCCAGGACATATGAATGTTTTGTTGGCAGAGGCTGATGTACCGTATTCCAAACTAAAAGACTTAGACGAGGCAAATGCAATGTTACCTTCAACCGATGTGGTAATTATTGTTGGAGCAAATGATGTTGTTAATCCGTCAGCATTAGATGATCCTGGCAGCCCTGTGTATGGGATGCCAGTTCTGAATGTATGGAAAGCAAAAAATGTTATTGTGCTTAAAAGAAGTATGAGCCCAGGATATGCCGGTATCCAGAACCCACTTTTCTTTTATGAAAATAATAGAATGTATTTTGGTGATGCAAAGGATAGTTTATCTAAATTAGTGACAGAAGTGAAAGCTTTGAACTAATATTTAAATACTAATTATGCCAAAAGCAATCGTTTTTGATTTTGGAAATGTGCTTTATGATCTGAATTTTAATTTATTTTATCATAATATTTCTGAGCTTTTAAATTTAGATTTGGCTAAAGGCTTTCCTTTACCATTGATTAAAATTATTGAACAATACGATTCAGGCCTCATCACGACTCAAGATTTCATTTCTGAAATCAATTTGTATAAAGGTCAATTTCATGATCCTGAATTAATAGTGAAAGTATGGAATAGTCTTCTTAGTGGTTTTCCTCCACATCGATGGGAATTCCTAACCAAATTGAGACCTCAATTCAAAATTTACATCCTTAGTAATATTAATGAACTGCATTTTAAGGCAATTCAAAAACATATTATTGAAGAACATGAAATATTAAATTTTGAAAAAACATATTTTGACGATGTATTTTATTCTCATTTAATACATATGATTAAGCCTAATGAAGATATATATTCATATGTACAAAAAAAAATAGGGATAAAAGGGTCAGATATATTATTTATTGATGACAAGGAAGAAAATATACTTGCGGCAAAAAAATTTGGATGGAAAGCAAGACTTCATGATCCCGAAAATGATATTGCAAGGATTTTTGGTGAATATTTAAAAGAAAATTTATAAAAGTGGACACCTCATCGAATATTGTTCTAGAGAAATTAAAAGCATTCTGTGTTTATAGAGAAAGATGTCATCAAGAAGTTAGGTCTAAATTATTAGCGGAGAAAATTTATGGCGAAGAATTAGAAGAAATTATGAGTATTCTAATTCAGGAAAATTTTCTAAATGAAGAAAGGTTTGCTATGGCCTATGCAGTTGGAAAATTCCGGCAAAACAAATGGGGAAAAACCAAAATCAAAATGGAATTTTTACGTTTAAATGTTTCAACTTACTGCATAAATAAAGGAATGGAAGCTATAGACGAAGAGGAATATGAAGAAACCATCGAAAATCTCTGGAATAAAAAATATGAAACACTCAGGGATTCTAAGGAATTTGTCAAAAAACAAAAGACATTAAATTATTTGTTGAGCAAAGGCTTTGAGTATGAACTCATCAAAAATTTGATGTAAGCACATAGTAAAAATTTATACATGGCATTTAATCTAACTTCCAAATATGAACCTACAGGGGATCAACCTGAAGCAATTCGGCAACTTATCAAAGGAATAGAGGAAGGAGAACCTGCTCAAGTGTTGTTAGGGGTAACAGGTTCAGGAAAAACATTTACTATCGCCAATGTAATTAAAGAAGTAAATAGACCTACATTAGTTCTAACTCACAACAAAACATTAACAGCCCAATTATACAGTGAATTCACAGAGTTTTTCCCAGACAATGCAGTAGAATATTTCGTTTCATATTACGATTATTATCAACCAGAAGCTTACATGTCAGTTTCTGATACTTATATAGAAAAAGATCTTTCTATTAATGAGCAAATTGATAAATTGAGGTTAAGGGCAACGTCGTCTTTGCTCTCGGGCAGAAGAGATGTGATTATTGTTGCCTCTGTTTCGTGTATTTATGGTATGGGAAATCCTGAAGACTATGCCAGCAGTATCATAAGGATTAAACAAGGTCAAGTAATTTCAAGAAATAGTTTTTTATATCAATTGGTTGAAAGTTTATACTCACGCTCTGACATTGAATTCAAAAGAGGGACATTTAGGGTAAAAGGTGATACAGTGGATATTAATTTGCCTTATTTAGATTACGGTTATAGAGTTACTTTTTTCGGTGATGAAATAGAAACCATCGATAGATTAGAATTAGAAACTGGTAAAAGAATAGAAACTATTGAAAATGCCGCAGTTTTTCCTGCTAATCTTTATGTGGCACCAAAAGAAAGAATAAAAGAAATTCTAAAGGAAATAGAAGCTGAGTTAGACAATCATGAAAAGTTTTTCGAAAGTGAAGGTCGGTTTCTAGAGGCAAAAAGAATAAAAGAAAGGGTGAATTTTGATTTAGAAATGATCAGAGAACTAGGATACTGCAATGGAATTGAAAATTATTCTAGATTTTTTGATGGAAGGAAACCTGGGACAAGACCATTTTGCTTATTAGATTATTTTCCTGATGATTATCTAATGGTCATTGATGAAAGTCATGTAACTATCCCACAAGTTAGAGGAATGTGGGGAGGAGATAGGGCCAGGAAATTAAATTTAGTCAATTATGGATTTCGACTACCCTCAGCAATGGACAACAGACCATTAGCATTTGAGGAATTTGAAAGGGTTACCAACCAACTAATATATGTTAGTGCTACTCCTGGAGACCATGAATTGGAGCATACTGGAGGAGTAATTGTCGAACAAGTGGTAAGGCCAACTGGTTTGCTGGACCCTCCCATAGAAATTAGACCGAGTATTAATCAAATTGATGACTTATTAGATGAAATTTCTAAAAGAATTAAAGCTGACGAAAGAGTTTTGGTGACCACTTTAACCAAAAGAATGTCAGAAGAATTAACGAAATATTTGACAAGACTTGAAATCAAAACAAGATATATCCATTCAGAAGTAGATACCATGGATAGAGTAGAAATTTTACGTGACCTTAGGTTAGGAGAATTTGACGTGCTTGTTGGGGTAAACTTGCTTAGAGAAGGTTTGGACTTACCAGAAGTTTCTCTTGTAGCCATTATTGACGCTGACAAAGAAGGTTTTTTAAGAAATGAAAGATCTCTAACTCAGACTGCAGGAAGAGCAGCAAGAAACGTAAATGGTCTGGTAATTTTTTATGCTGATAAAGTTACCGATTCAATGCAAAAAACTATTGATGAAACCAATAGAAGACGCTCAAAACAGATTGCATATAATGATGAAAATAACATTACACCAACCACAATATATAAATCAAAAGAACAAATTTTAGCACAAAAATCAATACTTGATATTAAAGGTAAAGTATCTAAAGCATATGTGGAACCTGAACATTCAAGTATAGCTGCTGATCCGATCATAGGTTATATGAACAAAGATCAATTGGAAAGTATGATCGAAAATACTGAAGCAAAAATGAAAAAATCAGCTAAGGAATTGGACTTTATTTCAGCAGCACAATATAGAGATGAACTTAATGAACTAAAAAAGAAGTTAAAATCTTCGGTTTAACACTTCTTTCGTTAAGTATTATTTTATTGCCAATATTTAAAGGTTTATAGGCTTGAAAGTATATCCCATTTGAGAATATGATTCTAAAACTCGTGGTAGAGCATAATTTATCTTTTCCAAGGCTTTAATATTATCATGAAAAACGACGATTGAACCTTCTTTTGCGTTTTTCATTACATTGTTATAACATTGTTCATTGGTGATTGTCTCATCAAAGTCGCCACTTAATACGTCCCACATTATAATTTTATAGTGTCTCTGAAGGAATTGTGCTTGCACTGGTTTGATTCTGCCATACGGAGGACGGAAATATGGGGTATCAATAAGACTTGCACAATACCGAATATTATGGAAATATGCAATGTTTTCAGTATTCCAACCAGAAAGATGATTGTAGCTATGATTTCCAACAGAATGTCCTTCTTCAGTAATTCTATCAAAAATTTCTTTGTGCTTTATGATGTTGTCTCCAACGCAAAAAAAAGTTGCTTTGGCGTTGTATTTTTTCAATTCATCTAATACCCAAGGGGTAACCTCTGGTATGGGTCCATCATCAAAAGTAAGGTGTAAAACCTTTTCTTTCGTTGGTAATCGCCAAATAAAATTTGGAAATAGCGATTGGAAAATTTGTGGAGTTTTTGCTAAATACATGGTGCAATATTTTGCATTGAATCAATCTTATTCATGGTGATTTCGAAAAAAATAATAATTTATTTCGTTTAAAATTCTGAGTTATAACGTTTTTAGTATGCTTTTTGCTGTGTATGTATTTCTAATTGACTTAGAAGTTGAAAATTAACAAGTAATACCTGCACAAAAATACATTATAAAAATATATAATATAACAATACATGAGTAAAGTTCGAGTAAGATTTGCACCCAGCCCTACAGGGCCTTTGCATATCGGGGGAGTTAGAACAGCTTTATATACTTACTTAATCGCAAAGAAGTATCACGGTGATTTTATCTTAAGAATTGAGGATACAGATTTGAATAGATTTGTCCCAGGAGCGGAAGAATATATCATCAAGTCATTAGAATGGTGTGGAATGATTCCAGATGAAGGACCTGGGTTTGGTGGTGCTTTTGGACCATATAGACAATCGGAACGCAAAGAAATTTATGAAAAATATGCAAAAACACTAATAGAAAGTGGAAAAGCATATTACGCATTTGATTCGATAGAAGAAATTGAGACGATGCGCGAAAATCAAATTCAGGAAGGCAATAAAGCCCCGAAATATGACTATAGTTCAAGAATGTCAATGAAGAATAGTCTTACACTAACTGAAAATGAAGTTTCTGATCTTTTAAAAAATTCAGAAAATACTATTATTAGATTAAAAGTTAATCCAGGAAATGAAATAGTAGTCAATGATTTAATTAGGGGTGAGGTGACATTTAAAACCGAAGAACTTGATGATAAGGTGCTCATGAAAGCTGATGGCATGCCGACTTATCACTTGGCAAATATCATCGATGACCATTTGATGGAGGTAAGCCATGTAATAAGAGGAGAAGAATGGTTGCCTAGCGCAGCACATCATGTTTTATTGTATAAAGCATTTAATTGGGAAGAGACAATGCCAGCTTTTGCCCATTTGCCTTTGATTTTAAAGCCAGATGGCAAAGGAAAATTAAGCAAAAGGGATGGCGCTAAATTTGGGTTTCCTGTTTTTCCAATGAATTGGGAGGGTGAAAATCCAGAAGATTCATTCATAGGTTTTAAAGAATTTGGGTTTGATCCAAAAGCAACTATAAATTTTTTAGCTTTTCTGGGTTGGAATCCAGGCAATGAACAAGAACTTTTTGGCATCGAAGAACTAATAGAATCATTCAATTTATCCCAGATTGTAAAATCTGGTGCAAGATTTGATATAGATAAAGCTAAATGGTTCAATCAACAATATATTATCAAAAGTGATGATGTAGAAATTGCAGCTTATTTAAAGCTCAATTACCCTGAAATATATGGAGGAATCCAAACTTCATTTCTTGAAAAATTTGCATCATTAATGAAAGAAAGGGTAGAATTATATACGGATTTCTTTACTTCTGGATATTATTTCTTTGAGGATATCAAAGAATTTGAAGAAAAGATTATACGAAGTAAGTGGAATGAAAATAGAGCAGGTCATTTAACAAAATTAATACCAAATTTACTTAATTCTTCATTTCAACCTGGAGAGATTAAACTAGAATTAGAAAAGTATATAAAAGAAAATGAAATTGGATTTGGCGATGTGATGCCTTTTTTACGAATTGGGATTTCTGGGACCATGAAAGGACCAGATTTATTTGAGATGATGGGTTTGATGGGCAAAGAAATGGTTGAAAAACGTCTTGATGAGGCCATTATTCACTTTAATAATGTTGTTGCAGACAAATAATGATTGCTTTTTGTGAACTTGATTAATGTTAAAGCGGAAAATTTATTATGCCGAAGAAAATGAATAAAAAAGGAAAACCTATAGTCCATGAAGAATTAGAGGGTTTCGATATTAAAGTAAATGAATTTGGACAGATTCAAGGAAATTATAACATTGAAGATTTGAATGATTTTTTGGATAAAAATATCTCAGATAAGAAAATACAGAATTCCGAAGAGGAATAATTATTATTTATATCAACTAATAAAACCAACATGGAATTAATTTTCATGAAAAAAATATTGAATAGATTTTTAATTGGCATATTATTTTTGTGCTCCATAAACTTAATTTATGGAAGTACTCCTAATTTTGAAACTACATTATTTACTTCCATAGAAATAATGAATGCCCCTGCTGATACTACCGTTGCATGCGATCAGTATAATCCAGAACCTATTGATCCTCAATTTACAGATGATTGTCCTGGAGATTTATCCATTTCTTTTTCGGAAACAACGACAAGAGGTAATGATGTAGACAATTGTTCATTTTTCGAATATGAGGTTAAAAGAAAATATACGGTTACTAATAATTGCAATGATACATTAACATTTGTACATACTATAACGGTGGTTGACACCACTGGGCCTCAATTTACTGTGCCTCCAGCTGTTACTGTTAATTGCGTAGATGTGAATAACCTGATGATTACAGGTACTGTTTTAGCAGATTTTGATATTTGTGGTGGACCTACCTTTGCAAATTATTTTGATGAAGAAATAATATCATCTTGCAATACTACTTTTAGCAGAACCTGGGTTGTTAGCGATGTTTGTGGAAATAATACCGCAAAAATACAAATGATCACTGTATTTGATACTATTCCACCAAAATTTGTATCGGCCCCTAGAGATGTTAGTGTATCTTGTTTTTTGACGGACAATCCATATGCTATGTACAACGAATGGATTGCTAATTTCGGTTATGCAACATATAGTGATTGTGATATTGTAAACCAAAGATTTGTAGCGGTTCCTGGCTCATATGATATTAATGATTCAGAAAGTTTCCCTGGGATTCATCCTGGTGCTTTGAATGATCCAAGTTGTGGATCTAAGAAGTCTGTTATTCAATTTGAAGAAGTTGATTTTGTGATTATTGACGCTTGCGGTAATGCAGCCGCAAAAAAGGCTACTTTTAATTTTATTGATGCTGTTCCTCCGAAAATTCAAGAATGTACTTCCAATTCAACTTTTGTTTTAGGTAGAAATTCTTGTGATACGACTATCATATTTCCGATTCCAACCGCTTTCGATGAATGTGTCATCCAAGATATTAATGTTGTCATCTCCAATGAACAAGTATTATTTTCTTCTCAACCAGGATCTACTGAAGTTCCGGTTAATAATCTGCACTTTAAGTTAGGTTCTTATGGGCCGGAAATAACTTTCAGTGATTCTAACTATTTCAATGTACAAATGACAAATATTGATGGAGATCAGATTTCTGAATATTTTACGATAATAGATGAAGATGGATTTGAATGGGGCAATACGCCAAATATAGGCGTTCAATGTGGGGATACTAGTTTTGTTATTGGACCATTTTCTAATCAGCAGCTTAAGAAATGGACCATTGATAAATATGTTGACTTCACATTTATAAATAATATTGATTCAACCGACAATAGTCTTAGTATCAATGACATTTGCATAGGTTCGAGAATTACCATTTCGCAGACCTATACCATAAAAAGAACCATTGACCCCGTCAAAATATTTTTAAAAATTGATCAAGATGATCCAATTTTAGTTTCAGGAATTTCAGCGGGCTCAAGTTTTAGAGCTGGTGAGCATATTGTGCGATTCATTGCAGAAGATTGTGCCGGAAATCAAAGTTTCTGCGAGAAAAAATTGTCCATTAAAGATAAGGACATTCCATTGGTAAGTTGTGCTCCTAGTATGATTCTTTCCACTTTGCCAGACAGTTGCAGTTCTCCTAAATTGCTTAAAGATATGATGTCTGTTCAAGATGAATGTGGTGAAACAAATCTTATTAAAATAAAAATTACTGGAGCTACAATTAATTCCTTTGAAGGCACTATTGATGAAATAGAAAACAACAATATTTTTTTCTCTTCAGGGTTTTCTAATATGACTGTAACTGCAATTGATTTTTCAAATAATTCAAGTCAATGCAGCATACAAGTTACAGTAAACGATATTCAAAAACCAACAGCTATTTGCACGCAAAAAATTGTTAAGGTAATTGCTGTTGCGCTAGAATCCATAAATGTAACACCAAAAGAAATTGGTGGCAATTCTATTGACAATTGTGGTATAGATAATATTTTAATTTCAAATAATTTTTACAATTGTTCAGATTTAAACACTACTGTTTCCAGAAACGTAATAGTAATTGATAAATCCGGAAATTCTTCTAGTTGTGTTGGTAATTTCTATTTTGAAGAAGATAGAGTGCCGCTTTCCTATCAAGCAGGATTGTGCCCGAATGATCCATTAACATTCTATACCAACATTGAGGACAAACCCTATTACTCCTATATTTGGGATGGACCATTAGGATTTTTTTCAGGGGAAGCTTCGCCCGTAATTCCAAATGTTTCGCCAATTCATGAAGGATTATATGGTGTAACTATTACAAATACTAATACTGGCTGCGAATCATATGCTTCCATAGATGTTAATATTGCTGATGTAAAAACGCCAGTCTTAACTACAGATACCATAGGATGTGAAGCAATTCCTCATCGTCTAGAATCGACTGAAATTTTTGGTGCTGTAAGTTATAATTGGTATGAATTTTTTGACGGCATGTACCATCCTTTGACATATAGTGATGAATCCGTGGTTGAAATTTTGTTACCTCCTGGAGATCACAATATTTTAGTAACTGCCTCTAATGAAAATTGTGAATCGGCAATTTCGAATTTTATAAAAGTTGATGTAAGAGTGCAACCAAATGGTGCAAATTGTGAAACTTTAATAAAAGGGTGTATTGGAGATCCATTGATATTATGTGTGAAAGATCCACAGCCGGAGTGGAATATCAAATGGACTGGTCCCCAAGGATTCATTTCTAATCTTCCGAATCCTGTGGTAACAGAATCATTCAGCTCTGCAAATTCTGGTATCTATAAGTTAATTATTGAAAATAATCAATGCATTACGGATACCTTAACCACAGCTGTAACATCAAATGTTAAACCAAATAAGCCAAGTATTATTGGCACTCAAAAATATTGTGAAGGAGACACCTTAGTATTGGCAAGTTCTCTGATAACCAATCAAAATGTCTATGTTTGGAATTCTCCAACTGGTATTATTAGAACTAATAATCCAGTATTAAAAATTGCAAACGCGACTAATGCGTATACTGGATCTTGGAAACTGAGTATTGAAAGAGGACCATGTGTATCCGAATATAGTGAAAGCGTAGATATAATAGTTGAGCCCAATCTATTTTTTGGAATTACAAATGTTCCGACCCAATGTATTGGTGCACAAATTCAATTGAAAACCTCCATCATTCCAGAGTCTATGTATAAATGGACTGGACCAAATGGATTTACTTCAATTGCTGCAAATCCTTTCATTACAGCGATGCCAGGAATTTATAAAGTTGAAATAGAGAGCCCAAATGGATGTTTATATGGTGACCAGATAGATTTAAAGACAGTTAATAAACCGGTCATTCTTGAAATCACAAAAAATGAAAATAGTGAATGTTTGCCAGTCGGAAGTACCATTGTTCTGAATTCCAGATTGAATGCCAATGAAAATATTACATACAATTGGAAAGGACCTAATGGATTAACTTCTATTAGTAAAGTGCTTGCAATAACCAACTTTGCAAAATCTAATAATGGCGATTATTCATTGACTGTTTCTAATGGTGCATGTGAATCTGATCCACTTACTAGTAACTTGTCCTACATAATAAGTCCCGTTAGACCAATTATTGATGGAAGTTCTGTTGCTTGTATAGGTGATTCTTTAACCTTAATTTCAAGCGCATATGATATTGGGACTAAATATTTTTGGAATACTCCTATTGGCATAATTGAAACTGATACGAACAATCTTGTTATTAAAGATGTGACAAAATCATTAGAAGGAGATTACACTTTAATGGTAACAAAAGGAACCTGTTCTTCTCCAGTATCTGAACCAATGTCCATTATAATAAATGAGAATATTCTTGTCCCTGACGTTTTTTTGATTGGAGATCAATGCATTGAGTCTAATATTATACTATTTACAAATTTTGAAGGAGAATTCCCGATTGAATGGGAATTACCAAATGGGAATAGGGTTTTTGCAGATTCTATAAGATTGATGGATACCAAATTATCTGATGTTGGAATTTATCGAGCAAGAAGTTATTTCAATTCTTGTCCTTCTTTTTGGTCACAAAATATAACCGTAGATTTTTCAGATCCAAGAATAGGAGTAAGTATTCCCGATAACTCTTTATTTTCATGTAACAATGATGATGCCTTTTTGGAATTTTGTGTGGAAGACCAAAATGGGGGGAATAATAAAATCTATCAGTGGTTTTTAGGGGAAAAAATGATTGGTGAAACTACCGATATGTGTTTTCCTGTGGTTGATTTTTCAATTTTTTCCAGTGGAGTAAACAAAATAAATTTAAAATTATCCCAGAATGGCTGTACACTGCCATTTGACGGCAGCATTTTCTTAGAAATTGAAAATGTTAGAGGGTTAGGTCTGAAAGCAGGAGAGGATCAACTTTTTTGCAGAGATCAAGAATTATATATGGATGCCGATGCTCCAATTTCGAATAAGTTAAAAGGATTTTGGAGTTTCAAAGATAATTTTGAAATATCTAATTTCAATGACCCTGCTGCCACTGTTGTTATTGAAGATGACCTTGCGAAAACAGAATTAATTTGGACTGTGGAACATGAAGTCTGTGGAATTGTAATTAGGGACACTGTGGTATTGACACAAAAAACAAAACCTGAGGGTGTTTCTGACACTTTCTTTTTTGATGACAAAGAACTGATCTTTGATCCTCTAGAAAATGATATTTTATTACCTAATAATAGCTATACTTTGACAGAAACATCTGAACCTCGATGGGGAGAAGTTAGGCTAAGAGGGGATGCTATTAGTTTTAAAACAGATCCAAAGTACGTTGGTGGGCCCATCACTTTTCAATATACAGTGTGTGACACAGAGTGCCCGACATTGTGTGATGATGGGGATGTAATCATTTATTATAATTTGGGATCCTGCAAAGGAAATAATGTAATTACAGCTAATAATGATGGCATCAATGATATTTTCATTATTCCATGTATTGATGAAGAGAACCTTCCAACAAATGAGTTAACCATCATTAATGAACTTGGAAACACTGTTTTCCAGCAATCACCCTATGATAATACTTGGGATGGAACGTTCAATGGTCAAATTCTACCTGAAGGAACTTATTATTATATCTTTAGAAGGAATGAAAAAAGCAGTATTGTCCAAGGTTTCATCACAATAGAAAGGTAGTATGAAAAATTTTAATTCCAAAATATTATTCATAGCATTAGGTTTTTTAATAACCTTGAATGTTTGTATTGGACAACTTGAATTACCATATAATTCTTCATTAGTATATGGCACAATTACCAATCCAGCGCATTCAGAAAAGGATAGTGCTATTCAAATAGTTTTTCTAAATAAAGACCAATGGAATGGAGTAGTCAGAGCTCCAAAATCACAATTAATAAGTGCCAGTATTCCAATAAGCAATTTGAGTAAAATAGGAACGAACATTTTTAGAAATACTGCAGGAGTTTCACAAAGATTTAGTTTGGATTTATTTTATAATTATAATTTGATCATCAATGAATCCAGTTTAAAATTTGGAATTTTGGCGTCTTTTCAACAAGAGAAAAAAGATTTTACGGATGATGATATTTTGCTTACCGACCCTATTGAATTAGATCCAACTATTGCTGAAGGAATTATCAATTATACCAGTTTCAATTCAGGTGTAGGGATGCATTATGAAAATGAATATTTTGATTTTGGCTTGAGCTTTCCTAGACTTCTAGCCAATCGATTGGGACTATTTGGTAGTGAAAATGTAAGCAACAATACTCCAATTTTTACTTATGTTAATGTATATTCAAGATTAAGGGGCGGATTCGTTTTGAGAAATCGTTTGAATTTGCAATTTGATTCTAATCAATATTCATTGTTTCAATACTTTCTGGGATTCAATTACAGAAACCAACTCAATACAGGAGTTCAATTAAATTCTCAAATAACTAATGGCTTTAAAATTCAATCCTTGGATTTTTTAATTTCATTAGCCATTCACAAAAATTTCTCTCTTGGGCTTTCTTATAGTGTGCCTTTAAGTGCAATTAGACAAGTTACGCCAGGAAGTTTTGAAGTTTTTCTCTCTTATTTGATACCTTTCGAATAATAATTATTTTTTGATGCAACCTTATGAATCTTTTAATGTCTTTAAAACGATTCATATAGCATGGCAAAGTAAAATTGTTTTTTGAAGAGTTAAAGACGTTTATTTTCCATTTTATATTAACGAAACCCAAACTTTAAGTGAAAGATTTACCGCTTCAAAATGAATTGGTTAGACTATGTATTCGTGGAGATAGAAATTCACAAATCAGTCTTTATAAAAGCTATTCGAAGGCAATGTATAACATTTGTCTAAGAATGCTTGGCAATAAAATGGATGCAGAAGATGTGTTACAAGGTGCTTTTATTGATGTTTTCCAAAATCTGAGTAATTACCGCGGGGATTCTACAATTGGTTCATGGATAAAAAGAATTGTAATCAATAATTGTTTGAATCACATTAAACGAAATAAGGTAATTATAGAAGACTTGTCAGATAATGAATACAAGCTTGCAGAGGAAGAAAATGAGCAAAAAATAACCTATAATATTGAAGCAATCCACAAGGCAATAATGAGTTTACCTGATGGATATAGAATGGTTTTAAACCTTTACTTATTGGAAGGATATAGTCATGATGAAATTTCAGAAATTTTGAATATTAGCGTGTCAACATCCAAATCACAATATAGCAGAGCAAGACAAAAATTGAAAGAAATAGTAAAATCAAGAGAGAATTTAAAAATAGAATTATGAAAGATCAATTAGAAGATTTTATCAAAAATAATAGATCAGCCTTTGATATTGATGAGCCAAGTCCGATGGTTTGGGCTGGCGTGGAACGTAGTTTTAGAAGAAATAAACTAAAAAAAATAATTAGATTTTCTGGCATAGCAGCTTCTATATTAATATTAATATCTGCTGGTTACTTTATGGGCTTGAGAAATGGAAACGGTCAGATTAATGAATCTTTGTTTGCAAATGAAGTACAATACAATGATTTTCAAGAAGCTCAAAACTTTTACACAAAAGAAATTGATAACAAAATGGTTGAGGTAAAAGATTTAGGCGTCGAAAGCGACGTGCAAAATGATTTAATCCAACTAGATGAAATATATAACGATTTGAAAAAAGAAATGCTCAACGCTCAATATAAAGACAAAGAATTACTGATTAATCTAATGATTAATAATTATAGAACAAAAATAGAAATCCTTGAAAGGATTATAGGTAAAACGAAAAATTCTCCACAATCAAAAACGCAAAATAATGAAACTATTAGTATTTAATTTCCTACTTATTTTTATGGCTGCTACGAGTTTATCGGCAAGCGAAATAATTATAAAGCAGGATTTCGATAAAGTTATCAATAAAGAATTTCCCATAAGTCAAAACGGAACTTTCGATGTTTCAAACAAATACGGATCCATCAATATAACTGAATGGGAGAAAAATGCTGTTGATATTAAAGTAATCATATCAGTAAAAGCAAGCTCACAATCCAAAGCTGATGACGTTTTCAATAGGATTAAAATTAATTTTAGCAATGATGCTGGCTATGTAAGTGCGAAAACTGAAATTGAAAGTGGCTCCTCTTCATGGTTCTCTTGGGGAAGTGACAGTGATTTTCAAATCAATTATGAAGTAAAAATGCCTAAATCGCTTCATTTGAAACTATCCAACAAATATGGGAATGCTTATTTCCCGAATTTATCAAATGGTGCTGAAATAACAATAGGTTATGGAGATTTGAAAATGCGATCTATTAAAGGTGAAACTAAACTTGATCTTTCATATGGAAATGCATCTTTTGAGAATCTTGATGCCTTTAATGTGGAAATGAAATATTCTAATTTAAATGGTGAAAAAACACAAGATTTAAGAATTGACAGCAAATACTCTAAAATTGTAGTCAATAATGCTAATGATATCAAAAGTACTACCAAATACGACACCTATAGATTGGGTGTGATTCATGATTTTTCCAATGAAGGTGGTTATGATAATTTTACCATAAAAGAAGCAAATAATCTTACCATAAGTTCAAAATATACCGACCTAAATGTAGAGAATTTAAAAGGAAATTTAAAGTCCGACTTGAAATTTGGACATATAAATATAAATAAATTAACGTGTAATAATGGCTCCGTAGAATTCAATACTTCTTATGTCGAAGTTGAAATAGGAATGGATGGTTGTATGAATTACGATATTGAATTTGAAGGAAATTACACAGATTTTGATAGTTCTAGGTCCATGAAAACCAATTCAAATAAAGATGGACATCAGTCTACAATAAAAGCTAAGAATGGAACAGGAGGAAGAAAAATGATTTTCGACATGAGTTATGGAAGATTGAAGTTTAATTAAATTTTAGTAAATAATATATAAAAGGAGATCAGTTTTGGTCTCCTTTTTTGTTTATAAGAATTAAGATTTAATAGCCAGTTATAAAAAAAATGATAGTTTGAATATTGGATGATTTTATTAATCTTTCTATTTCAAGATGCCTTCCATAAGATTTTTTATATTGCGATATATATAATAAATTATGAAAATAAAATTCTGTGGAGCAGCAAGAAATGTAACTGGAAGTTCACATTTATTGACACTTGATAATGGCTACCAAATTCTTTTGGACTGTGGCTTATACCAAGGCAGTGGGTTGAGTGTTTGGGAAAATAATAATAAATGGGAATTTGACCCTACTTCAATAGATGCAATGATATTATCCCATGCGCATATAGATCATTGTGGAAGAATTCCTCAATTGGTGAAGGCAGGCTTTTCAGGTGATATCATTTGCACACATGCGACCAGGTCCCTCTGTGGTATTATGTTAT
This sequence comes from Bacteroidota bacterium, assembly GCA_024642705.1. Classification (GTDB taxonomy): domain Bacteria; phylum Bacteroidota; class Bacteroidia; order Chitinophagales; family Saprospiraceae; genus Portibacter. Next base: position 34,074 of record JAHEAQ010000047.1, read on the forward strand.
TGGATAGTGCAAAAATTCAAGAACGAGATGTAGAGTGGTATAATAAAAAAATACAAAGTAAAAAGAGTAAAAAAGGGCAGAAATTAAGAGTTCCTTTATACATCAGTGAAGATGTTTTTCCAGCAATGAATTTATATGTAGGTGGTTCATACAATCGATGGATTCATGTTACTGAGGGTGTTGATGTTTATTTCTCCGATGCTGGACATATTTTAGGAAGTGCAAGTGTAACACTTAGGATTAAAGAAAATGGAAAAACAAGAATGTTTGGATTCACTGGAGATATTGGTCGTCCAGACAGACCTATTCTCAGGGACCCGGCACCAATGCCAGAAGTTGAATACCTGGTTTGTGAGTCAACGTATGGAGACAAGGAACATGAAGATAAGCCAGCGCAGTCTGAAAAATTTCTTGCAGTTATCAAGGAAACTTGTTTGATAAAAAAAGGCAAATTAATCATTCCAGCATTTAGTGTTGGAAGGACTCAAGAATTGGTTTATATGTTGGATCAAATGTATTCCAATGGAATTCTTCCAAGAATACCGGTTTATGTAGATAGTCCGCTTGCCGTGAATGCCACCATAGTTTTTGGTTCACACCCTGAATGTTTTGATAATGATTTGCACGAATATTTGCTAATTGATGATAATCCATTTGGATTTAATCATTTAACCTATGTTAAAGATGTAGCAACTTCAAAATGGCTGAATGAGTCTAAAGATCCATGTATTATCATAAGCTCTTCAGGGATGATGAACGCAGGAAGAGTAAAACATCATCTTTTTCATAATATTGATAATCCAAAAAATACCTTTTTAATCGTGGGATATTGTTCTCCAGAAACGCCAGGAGGTATGTTAAGAGACGGAATTACTCAAATGAAAATATTTGGTGAAATGAAACAAGTAAGGGCTCAAGTTGAAATTATGGATTCTTTTTCTGCTCATGCTGATAGAAAGGAAATAATTAATTTTATTGACAATCAAAAAAACAAAGTGAAGAAAATATTTTTGGTTCATGGAGAAATTGATAGGCAGTTGAAATTTAAAGATTACCTCGATGAGCATGGTTTTCCAAACGTTGAAATTCCAGAATTAGGTCAGGAATTTGAATTAAACTAATCAAATCAAGAATTAATCTTTATTTCAGGACGTTTATTTTAGGTCAAGTTATTCACATATTTAAAAAAGCAAAGTCACCAGCAAAACCTAAATAATTCATTAGAAATTATTAATAAGATAACAGATAGCAATAAAATAAGCCATTTATTGGTTGAATCATAATTACCAAGATGGTGAATACAACAAATCTATGAGAACTTCTTATTTTGAATTTATTTCAACTTTTGAGGGATTTTCTATACCGATTTGTGGATTTATATCCCATTTTGCTAGGAAAGAAGGATAATTGACAACAGATATTGTTCTAAATTTTGAGGAAGATTATGCGCATTAGTCAACTTTTTATTCTTATAATTTCATCGATTGTATTACAAAAATGCACAGTGCCTTCCATTTCTGACATAGAATTAAATGGTAATTATGCGGTTCCCCTTGTAAATTCAAAATTAAAAATTGCAGAATTTCTTAACTCGAATTCCAATACTAATATCAAAGTAAATAGCGATGGAACTTTAAGCTTATTATACAATACTCAATTAATTAACCAATCTATATCTGAATTGTTACCATCTATTTCTAGCATTGGCGAAATCTTGATTCAGGATACAATCGTAAAATTCCCATTGAATACCTCAGATGATTTCATTCTCCAGAAAGCCATTTTTATGGGTGATGAGATGAGATTTAGATATACATCCATCATTCCGGAAGATATTTCTATTAATATGAAAATTCCAGAATTAACATTGGATGGTAAAATGCTTAATTTTGATTTTGTCCTAAAATACAATGGAGAAATTCCTTTTACTGCATTTACCGAATCAATTGATCTAAATGGGTATGAATTTAATTCAAGCGATAATAATCTGACCATTAAATACGATGCTAGAACTCAGGCTGGACAAAGAATTTTATTAGATTATGCGGCTATGAGCTTCAATGAGTTGGTATTTTCATATGGAGAAGGAAGTGCAAAGCGGACAGAAAATTCGCTTTTAGGTAATTTAGTCCCCATAAATGTATTTTCTGCATGGAAAAGTGGCATTTTAGAGTTTGACGATCCAAAAATTAATTTCACCATTGCACATTCTTATGGATTTCCAATTTCGCTACGAATTAATGCAGTTGAATTAACACTGCTTGATGGATCCGTGAAGCAATTATCAGGATCAATGGTAGGGAATGAAATTGCTGTAAATTTTCCAAGTAATAATGAAATTGATGTATTGAAAGAGACATCTTTTACCTTTGATAAATCTAATTCGAACATCAATGTTTTATTCAATGAAAAAGTAAAAACCGTTGATTACAGAGTAGATGCAATATTGAATCCGTCTGATGATTTGGAAATTGTAGGCTTTGTAACTGATAAAAGTAATTTTACATTGGATGTTGATGTTGAATTACCATTGAGGCAGAAAATTCAAGATCTTGTGATCAAGGATACTATTGAAATTGGTGAATTAGATTTTGGAAAAATTTCAAACGCCGAATTTAAAATCATTACTTCAAACAGTTACCCAGTTTCATTAAAATTCAAAATGATTTTTCTAGATGAAACAAATAATGAGCTATTTAGATTTTTTGAAACTGAACCATATGTCCTTGATGCTGGTAAGCTTCAGAATGATGGTACTACGGTTCAATCTGAAGAGGTTATTCGTTTTCAAAATTTAAACGCAGAAGATTTAGCAAAATTGAAATTGGCAAGAAAAGTATTCATTGAATCGGAATTTGACAACTCAAATCCTGATTTTGAGTTTCTAACCTTTTATTCAAATCAATATTTAGAATTAAGAATGGGTTTAATTTTCTCATTATGATTGAAAAATTAATAGTAATTTTTATTTTTTTAGGGGTGTCATTAGGGTTAAATGCGCAACAAGAAATTGGAACTTATTTTTTTCAGGGATTGCATCAAAGTGCTGCTTTAAATCCCGCTTTTGATGCAGGCACCAAAACAATAATTGGATTACCTTCCGGATTTGCAATGTTCCACCAAAACGGTTATTCTATCCGTAGTATTTTAAAAGGTCAAATTTATGATTTGGTAGGTACGAAAAAGAACCAAATGCTAATAGGAGGTGAAATTTCTCTTTTGAAAGTGAGTGTAAAATCAAAATCATTGAGATATAATTTTGCTCATAATTATAAAGTGTTTTCAGACCTTCAATTGACCAATCCATTGCTTTTTCTTATTACTAATGGAAATGCTTCAGTTATTGGTGGAAAAATAAATTTTTCTCCAAATTGGAATTATAATTTATATAGTGAGACTTTATTTGGTGTTTCTTTTTCAGGTCCCTTATCGTGGGGTGCAAATTTTAAAATTCTTAATGGAATCCAAAATATTTCCACGGATCAAAGCTCTTTTGAATTAAAAGTAAATGACGATATTTATCAACTTGAATTGAATAGTTCATTCATTCTAAATTCTTCTTTTCCTATAGATTTTTCAAAACTCAAAGAAACTAAACTCCTTTCTTTCGATTTATTTCCAAATAATTTTGGAGTAGCTTTGGATTTCGGTGTTTCCTATACTTATGACAAATTTAATTTTTCAGCAAGCGTTCTGGATATTGGATATATGCGATGGAATGAACAAGTGCATAATTATAAATCTGAAAGTAAAATAGTTTTTGAGGGAGTAGAAATTTCAGATTTAATAGGCCAAGATTTTAGATTCCTAGACACTTTGGGGCAAATTTTTGATTTTATTTCAACAGAAGGAAGTTATCGTAAATTTATTCCCACAAAATTTTATAGCAATATTAATTATCACCTTAATGATAAATATGTAGTTGGTGCTTTATTTTATGGACATTCTAGTTATGGCAAATTCAACAGTGCATTTTCATTAAATCTTCAAAGACATTGGCAAAAGAATCATGGATTTTCTGTCCAATACAGCGTGATTGATCGTAATTTTCTAAATATTGGGCTAAGTGGATTTACAAGCCTAGGCCCTATTCAATTGTATGGAACATTTGATAATGTTTTGGGATTCTTGAATGTGTTGGGGTCAGAAAATGTAAATGCAAGAATTGGGTTGAATTTGATTTTTGGCAAAGAATTAAAACAACCCAATTTGAAAGTTTAACAATGGTTCAACCCACCAAAAAATTAGGATTCAGTTACTTTCTTGCTTTAATGTCTTCAAGCATATATTTCAATATGTAATATGTATTATTCATTTTCTTATATTCACTTTATCATTGAATTTATTTAAACCTGCATTATGCATTGGGGGTTCGCAATTAGACTTGAAATGACCATAAAAAATGAACGAACGATGCAAAGCAATTTTAACGAAATTAAAATAGGGAGAGAACCGACAGAAAACCTGTCGGAAGGGATGGCCTGATTAAATCATAGTTACCACTAAGGTGCATGACCAAAACTTAGTGCAGCGGTATATTTTGCAGTCATTTCCAGTAGGAATAGAATGTCTAATGCATAATGCGGGTTAAAGCCTCTTAGAATAAAATTCTAACATTGCTATTTTGAAGTTATTAATTATGAATCATTACGGATATATTATTTGTTTCCTATTATTTTCAACATTAAGTAGTGGGCAACAATGGAGTATTTCTAATGTCAATAATGAAATTTTCAAGGATCGCAATATTTCACCAGAGAAATATTTAACAGTGAAGCTGGATGATATTCGGATGAAACAATTGCTTTGGCAAGCTCCTAAAGAAAATTTAAATAAGAATTTTAGGGGTGGAAGTATAATCAATATTATTACTTCAGATGGAAAAATGGATAGTTTTTCAGTTTTTGAATATGAGATGATGGAAGATAAATTGGCATCCCATTTTTCTGAATTTAGGACATTTATTGGACGATCCAATTCTGACCCTTATAGAAGTGTCAGAATTGATTACACTTCTAAAGGTTTTAGGGCTGTAATTTCAGACTTATCGGGGAAGACTTATATCGATCCTTCGTCAGATGAAAATGTTCAAAGTAGAATTGTCTATAGGAAAGCAGATATGGAAACTTTTGAAGAATGGTCATGTATTTCTAGAAGTGGCAATGTTCCAATTGGTGAAACAGATAGGTTTGTAGGGGATTGTATGTTCAGAACTTATCGATTAGCAGTCGCGGCAACAGGCGAATACACAGCTTTTCATGGTGGAACGGTCAATGGTGGTATGGCAGCTATTGTTACGGCAATTAACAGAGTTAATCAAATTTATGAGCAAGACCTTGGTGTACGATTAATCTTAGTTAACAACAACAATTTATTGGTGTATACAAATCCATCAACTGACCCATATAATAACACAAATGGGAGTAATATGCTAGGGCAGAATCAATCAAATGTGGATAATGTAATTGGAAGTTCCAATTATGATGTGGGTCACGTTTTTAGCACAGGTGGAGGAGGAATAGCTTATCTAGGGGTAATTTGTAACAATA
>JAHEAQ010000186.1 GCA_024642705.1 Bacteroidota bacterium
AAGTTGTTGCTGGATTGCATATAGGCAAGTCAGGAACTGTAAAAGATGTGAACTTGAGTAGAACAGGTCACATTACAATTACCGTTGTGCAAAAAGATGGTACAAGGTTTAAGACTTTGGGCAAAAATGTTAGAGTAATTGGCAAGAAAACCAACTAACCTTTGTGGATCCATCCATTTTTTAAAATGACCAACCACAATTATTGACAGCACATCATCAATCATATTTTATTTAATATTTGACTATGTATTTTAGATTGTTTTCTTTCAATGGGCATAACCAACATTATAATCGGGAACAACTACTCCAGTCTCTGAAACATAAATTTCCCATAGTTCAATCATTGAATCTAACTTTTCAGGTTCTTGGGCTGCTAGGTTGTTTTGCTCTCCAGAATCATTCATAATATGGTATAACCTCCATTGGTCATTGGAAATTTCGGGGTCATTTGGCGTCCAAGGGATTCCAGAAGGCTCATACACTATTTTCCAATCTCCTTGCCTAATCGCCCTTCTTCCAAATAATTCCCAACCCATGGAATAGTTTGCTTCATGTATTGCTTCAATTTCACCTTCCAATAGAGAAAGCATAGATGCTCCTCGCAGTGGTAATATTTTTTTACCTTCAAAAGTGTCAGGATGTTTTATTTCTGCAACTTCCAAAATGGTGGGCAAAATATCCATCACAGTGGTCATGGCGCCCTGTATTTTTCCTTCCTGTATGAGTTTTGGATACTGAACAATTGCTGGAACTCTTATACCGCCTTCAGTAGTAAATCCCTTGAACATTCGAAATTGCGGGCTCACAGCTCGAGACCAATTAGGCCCATGCCAAAGATATGAATTGGCTTGACCCATATTTTCAAAGCTATTATCACAACATTGATTGACCCAATCATCAAGACTATCCCATCCAACATTTAAATGTGCGCCTTCCGGTCCATTGTCTGACATGAAAATGATCATTGTATTTTCAAAATCACCACTTCGCTTTAAAGATTCCAACACTTTTCCCAAATAATAATCTAAATCATCTACCATTGCAGCATAAATTTCCATTTTGCGTGATTCAATTTTTCTTTCATCCAAACTCAACGAATCCCAAGCTTTTTCACTAGGAATACGATCTGATAATTTCATTTCTGGAGTAGTCAAACCAAGTGCTTTCATTTTTTCAAATCGTGTAATCTGCAAGGCATCATAACCATCATCATATTTTCCTGCATATTTTGCAATGGATTCTTTAGGTGCCTGTAAAGGCCAATGAGGAGCTGTAAAAGTCAAATAAGCAAAAAATGGTTTTCCATCATCAGGTGCTTGTTCTAAATAGGAGATCATTTTTTCACTATAAGTTCGTGATGAATAAAATTTTTCTGGAAGATTGATTCGGTTTCCGTCTTCTTCGTAGATGGCTGGGTTAGGTCCAACTAGTGGCATTTGATCCAAATGACCAGCTCCACCTTGCAATAAACTGAAATAATGCTCAAAACCTCTTGCACCTGGACTGGTTTCTTTGGTCAATCCCATGTGCCATTTCCCAGCCATATAAGTATGATATCCAGCATTTTGTAGTAATTCAGGTAATGCTGCAACACGAAAATTGAGGAATCCTTCATATCCAGGATTATTTTGCTGGTTTTGCCGAAGTTCTTCTGCCATATTCCCAAGACCTGCTAGATGATTGTCTGTTCCAGAAAGCAACATAGATCTAGTGGGAGAACACGTAGGCGCTACATAAAATTGAGTTAGTCTAACTCCAGCTGCTGCTAAAGCATTAAGGTTTGGAGTATTTATTTCACCTCCAAATGCTCCAATGTCTGTATATCCAAGATCATCAGCAACGATAAGCAAAATATTTGGTCTGTTGTCAAGTTCTTGTTTACAGCCTGCAAAAGTGAGTATAAAATAAACACAAAGAAATAATAATTCTAAATTTTTGGTTTTCATTTCAATTGGTTAATTTGTTGGTAATTAGGCTGTTTAAATATAATTAAAATAAGATTTAATAAAAAATTAAAAAAACCAAAGTCAATGAATGCAGTGATGATAGTCTTAATGGTATTGGTGAGCATTGTAGCACTGTTCTTAATTATTGCATTTTTCACAAGGAAAAATTATATTATTCGTAGTGAAGTGGTAATCCTTTCCACCCCAAATAAAGTGTTTGATTATTTTAAAATTCTTAAAAATCAAGACCAATACAATAAATGGGTTATGGTTGATCCTAAAATGAAAAGAATATTCAATGGTACAGATGGAACTGTTGGTTTTATTGATGCTTGGGATGGAAATAAAAAAGCTGGGGCAGGAGAACAAGAAATTACCAATATCATTGAAGGGAAAATTATAGAAACTGAAATTCGATTTATAAGGCCTTTCACTTCGGTAGCAAATGCAAAAATGGAAGTTATACCAATAAATGAAAATGATTCAAAAGTTATATGGACTATGGAAAGTAAAATGGCTTTTCCGATGAATATTATGATATCAATGATTGAAAAAATGTTGCTAAAAGATATGGATGAAAGTTTGTCAAATTTGAAGAAAATTCTTGAAAATAATACTTAAAATTAGAATAAAACTTGAGGCAATAGGATCAATAAAATGAATGGATAATCAAATTAAACTAAATGTTGAAGTAACTGATTTCTTAGATGAACTCAACCATCCATTTAGAAAAGAGATAGAAAACCTAAGACTAATTATTCTCAGTGCCAATAACACATTGACTGAAAATATAAAATGGAAT
>JAHEAQ010000048.1:0-31994 GCA_024642705.1 Bacteroidota bacterium
TAGGAATGATAGATTTATTCTTGAGAAACGATATCAGAGGCGGTAAAGCTTCTGCAGCAAATTTAGCCGTTAGATATGCAAAAGGGAAATACATTATTCATTTAGACGCAGATTGTTCTTTTGATAGAAATGCCATAGAAAATATATTAATTCCATTTTTTATGGATCCAAAAATTGGTGCTGTTGGAGGAAACGTAAAAGTAAGAAATTATAGAGATACCTTAGCGACAAAACTTCAAGGAATCGAATATTTGAAAACGATTTCTGTGGGACGAATTTCAACCTCATATCTAGGCATTTACAAAATTATTTCTGGAGCCTTTGGTGCATTCAGAAAAGATGTCTTGACGCAAGTTGGGTGCTGGGACATTGGACCTGGCCTTGATGGAGATATAACTGTAAAAATAAGGAAATCAGGATACAAAACCGTTTTCGAACCATCTGCAATATGTTTAACTAATGCTCCAATTTCATTCAAAATTTTAGCTAAACAAAGATTGCGTTGGAACAAATCTTTAGTTAGGTTTAGATTGAGAAAACACAAAGATGTTTACCTTCCGAATGCCAATTTCAATTGGTTGACATTTTTTGCTTTGGTTGAAAACATATTTTACAATTTAATACTGGATTTGTTATGGTGGATTTATATTATTGATTTAATAATTAACTTCCACTCTCAACTATACAATGTTTTAATGATGAATATTACCTTGTATATAGCCACTGGCTTTATTCAAATGTTCATCATATATCTGTATTCCGAAAGAAGAAAAGAGGAACTTTATTTGTGGACATTTGTACCTTTCATGACTATTTACAATGGGTTTTTCCTAAGATTTGTGCGAACTCGAGCTTATATTCAAGAAATATTTTTCTTCCAATCCTATGATGATCCATGGAATCCAGTGAAATCGAGCAGGCAAGCTAAATTGAATGGTTTTTAGAAAAAAAAGAATTGTGTAGATAAATAAATATAATTTTATAACCGTTCATAATTTAATTAAGATGGCTCATCTTTTTACTTACGGCACCTTGATGCATCCAGAAATATGGAATTCGTTAATAACTACAGAATATGTTGCGTTGCCATTTACCATATATAATTATGTCCAAAGAAGACTTCAAGGTCGACATTATCCAGGCTTAATACCTAAGAAGAATGGCATTGTCACCGGAATTTTATATTCTAATCTCAATGTTTCAGATTTAAAAAAATTAGACGACTTTGAAGGAGAAGAATATCAAAGAATTATGCTTCCACTATCAGCAACAATTGATGTTCCAGATATAGAAACCTATCTCTATATTGGTGATAAGACCTTAATTCTCGGCGAGGATTGGGACTTTGATTTATTTATTAAAAATAATATTGATGATTTTAGAGCTGGTTTTCAAGGTTGGAGAACCCTAAAATGATCAAGATTTATATTTTCAGCCCTTCAGACAAAAAAAAATTTCAAAATTAAAAAAATTAGATCCGTCTTAAAAAATCCACTATAAGTATATTAAACATTGCATTTAATAGTATTAAGGAACCAATTTAAAATTGTATTCCTTTATATTTTTATTTATATCAATGGACTTTTTAGTGTAGCATAAAACAAAATGTTACCTTTGCGCCTCATTTTAATTTTGACAATTAATGGACAAGAAACAGCTCATAGGCTTGGTATTAATTTTTGGACTATTTTTCTTATGGTCAACAATGAATACTAAATCCAAGAAAGCAATTGAAGAACAACAAAGAATTGAAGACTCTATAACAATTGCTAATACTCCTTTGAAAGAAAGCACTTTAGATTTGAAATCTGAATCTGAAACTCCTTTAGCGCTGGAATTACCTCCAAGCGTAAATGACACAGTCTCCAATGCTCGATTAAGTTATCAATATGGTCCTTTTGTCAATAGTGCTACTGGAACAGAACAAGAATACATATTAGAAAATGATCTTATTAAAGTAATTTTCAGCAATAAAGGAGGATTTATTAAAAGGGTTTTAATTAAGGATTATTATAAGTTGGAACGGCAAGATGATAATTCTGAACTCAAAGTAGATCTTTTCTTATTAGAAGATGACAAGGATAAATTTAGCTACGATCTTCCGGTGGCTGGAGTACCTGGAAATACTATTCATTCTGATGAACTTTTTTATCAAGCGAAACAAAGTGGGAATACCATAACATTCCAAGCAAGCGCTGGAGAAGGGGCATATTTTGAACAAAAATATACTATTAATCCTGGTAAATACGATATTGATTATTCCATAAATATGGTTAATCTAGATAGAACAATTCCATCTGGAACAGAGAGCATTAAATTAAATTGGGTCAATAACTTAGACAAATTAGAACGAAACTTCAAATTTGAAAAATTCTATAGTACAATTTATTTTAAAGAGGTGGATAAAGATTCTGATTATTGTAATTGTAGAAAAGATGCAGAAGAAGATGCCACTTCAAAGAAATTATCTTGGGTTTCTAATTCTAATCAGTTTTTCAATACATCATTAATGGCTAAAAATGAGCCATTTATTGGGGGAGTAATGAAAACGCAAATGCAAGAAGATGATTCAGAAAATCTAAAAGTCTTAAATACGAATTTAGAAATTCCTTATGTTGCAAATGCAAATTATCAATACGACATGTCCCTTTACATGGGCCCAAATGAGTTTGATATTTTAAAAACTTATAACAATGGCCTTGAGGAAATCATCCCTTTTGGAAGAAGCATTTTTGGAACGATCAATAGATGGGTTATCCGCCCATTCTTTAGTTTTTTAGAGGGATTTATAGGCAACAAGGGAATTTCTATAATCATTATGATCTTTTTGGTAAAGTTTATTCTTTATCCATTAAATTATAAGATGCTTTATTCTCAAGCAAAAATGGGTGCTTTAAAACCTGAAATTGCTAAAATTAAAGAAAAGCATAAAGATGATGCACAAGGTGCTCAAGTGGAAAACATGAAACTATATCGCGAATATGGTGTGAGTCCACTAGGAGGGTGTATGCCAATGATATTACAAATGCCTATTTGGTATGCTTTATTCAGATTTTTTCCTGCTTCGATTGATTTCAGGCAAGAGAGTTTTTTATGGGCAACGGATTTATCCTCTTATGATGTAATTGCTTATTTGCCCTTTGAAATTCCAGCTTTTGGAGCACATATCAGTTTGTTTACCATCTTATGGGCTTTTAGTACTATTGCATATACTTATTATAGTACAAAGCATGTTGACATGAGTGCAAATCCGGCAATGAAATATGTTCAATACTTTATGCCTTTAATGTTCCTTTTCTTTTTCAATAATTATGCCTCTGGATTAACTTGCTATATGTTTTTTAGTAATTTATTTAATGTTGCTCAAACTATTGGAACTAAGAATTTCGTTTTCAATGAAGACAAAATAAGAGCTGAATTGATGAAGAATAAAGAAAAGCCAAAGAAAACAAGCAAATTTCAAGCTCGTTTACAAGAAGCAATGAAACAACAGCAAACAGCCCAGAATAAAAATAAGTCTAAAAAGTAATCTTAGATAATGATGTATTTATTAAGAAAAGCACAGGAAAGCGTTTTAAAGACTTCATTGGCATATATTTCAATTATGCTATTCACCGTTGTTTTAATCAGTTCATGCGGATCGTCCAAAGCTGCAATTGCCATTACTCAATCCTATGGGTACAAATTAAAACTTGTCCATATGGAAAATAAAAATAGTACATATGACAATTTAGCAGCAAATTATATTGAATCCATTAAAAGTTCAGATCAAAAAAAAGCGGAAGCTTTTGCAAAGGATACTCTAATTTCCATGACAAGAACTGCTTGTATTGGTAGGTGTCCAGAATATTCTTTTGTGGTTTACAATAATGGTAATTCAAAATATATTGGAACGGAAAATGTGCAAATGATTGGAATTTTTCAAAGTAAATTGAATGAGGTCCAAGTCCAAAATATTAAAGATGCAATAAGCAAGGTTGAATTGTTAAAAATGTACAATAAGTATCCAAGAGGAGTTAAAATAGTGGGAGATGTACAAAGTACCAAACTAATTTTATCAGATGGCACTTTAAAATTTCCAACTGAAATAAATTACGGACAACCAGAAGAATTAACCAATATTCAGAATCTTTTAGACCAAATAATCAGCGAATTAAGCTGGGTTCAAATTTAGAAATCATATGAATAGACCTGTTGGAGTTATTGGAGCAGGGACTTTTGGTAGTACCATTGCCTCCTTAATTTCCGAAAATAAGAATGTTATCATTTATTCGAGAAATAAATCTGAAATTGATAATATTAACAACAGAGTAGCTCATAGGGGAATTATTTTCAATGATAGAGTAAAAGCTATTGACAACCTTAAGGAACTTGCAGAATCTTGCACATTAATATTTCCTGTAATTCCAGCTGAATCTTTCAGGAGTGTAATGAAGAAGATTGCGCCATATATAACTCCATTGCATATTATTATTCATGCTACAAAAGGTTTAGATACATTGGATTTTGATATCAATACGTTGGATGAATCAAAATATAATCTGGACATTGTGAAAACAATGAGTACTGTAATAACAGAAGAATGCAGTACTTTAAGAGTTGGGTGTATTGCAGGTCCTAATTTAGCTGCAGAAATTAACAATCTAAATCCTACAGCTGCAGTGATAGCCAGTGAATTTCAAGAAGTTATAGAACAAGGACAAGCTGCATTGGCAAGTTCAAGGTTTTTTGTTTTTGGATCTCACGATATACAATCTGCTGAATTAGCCGGTGCATTTAAAAATGTGATCGCAATTGGTTCAGGAATAATCAGAGGTAAGGGTCTTGGAATTAATATGCAATCCCTTTTAATTACTCGTGGATTGAGGGAAATCATTCATGTAGGAATTGCTTTGGGTTCAGAGGGAAAAGCATTTTTAGGAACAGCGGGCTTAGGGGATCTTATTGCTACTGCGACAAGTGAAAATTCAAGAAATTATAACTTTGGGCTTAGAATAGCTGCAGGAGATTCTGTAGAAGATATCATAAATACGCAAGAAGAAGTAGCAGAAGGAATTCGAACTTTAAAGATTATTCAATTTTTACTTGGAAAATATAATTTACAGGCACCAATACTTGAATCGATCTACAAAATTGTTTTTGAAGGATACGATGTAGAGCGAGCAATCGGTCGACTTATGAAATTTCCTTTCGCTCCAGATGTAGATTTTCTTTAAATCATTTATCTTTAAAATCTTTATTTTATCTATTTTTTCTAACATTTAGTCCTTATTTCCTTTTTTTAGGGACCTTATTGTTGTTGTTTTTTATTTAATACAATATTGAAATACAAACTCAATTTATGAACCAGCTTGAATACATCGAATGCGATCAATGTGGGAATCAAATCCAATTAGAAAATGTAATTGCTAGTCATCTTCAGAAAGATTTTGATAAAAAACTTCAAGAAGAAAAAGGAAAAATTAACAAAGTTTATCAGCAAAAAGAAATTGAATTAAAGCAAAAAGAAATTGAATTCGAAGAAAAAAGAAAAAGAGAAAATGAGATTTTTCAAGAGAAACTTGCCAAAGAACGGCAGACCATTCAGCAAGAAATTCAATCTAAAGTAAATGAAGAATTTAAATTAAAACTAATTGCACAAGAAGAAGAGCTCAATGCCAATGCTAAAAAATTACAAGATTTCCAGCAGAAAGAAATTGAGATGGAACGCTATAAAAGGAATATTGCAGAGCGAGAAAAAAATATGGAATTTGAATTTGAGAAAAAAATGAATTCTATGAAATCCGAAATGGAAGAACAAATTTCCAAAAGGATTTTCTCCCAATCTCAATTTCAAATAGCAGAAAAAGACAAGCAGATTGAAGACATGAAGAAGCAAGTTGAGGTAATGAAAAGAAAAGCAGACCAAGGATCTATGCAACTTCAAGGTGAAGTTCAAGAACTTGCCATTGAGGAGTTTTTAAAAGAGAACTATCCCCTTGACCAAATAGAAGAAATCAAAAAAGGTGCCCGGGGAGGTGATTGTTTACAAATTGTCAATACTCGTATTCACCTCAATTGTGGAACGATTTATTATGAAAGCAAAAGAACAAAGGATTTTTCCCCAGGATGGATTGAAAAATTCAAATCTGATATGAGAACAAAGAATGCTGATTTGGGAGTTTTGGTAACCCAAGCAATGCCAAAAGATCTAGACAGATTAGGACTGATGGATGGAATATGGATTTGTACTTTTGAAGAATTTAAAGGTTTATCACTGGTTTTAAGAGAAAATATCATCAAAGTAAATCATGTAACAAAGATGGAAGAAAATAAAGGTGATAAAATGGAACTCCTTTATTCTTTTTTGACAAGCAATGAATTTAAAATGCAAATAGATGGTATAGTAGAAGGCTTCACCCAGATGAATAATGATCTTATAAAAGAGAAATCAGCTATGAATCGAATGTGGGCTCAACGAGAAAAACAGATTCAAAAAGTGCTTTTGAATACAACAAATATGTATGGATCCATCAAAGGTATTGCGGGAAATGCCATCCAAGAAGTAAAACAATTGGAATTAGAAGATGAGGATATTGATTTAGTGCAAGATATTTAAGTTTTTTTTCATACGAAAAATGCAGATTTTAAATAAGTTTGTAATTTAGAATCTTTAATTTGATTAATTATATTTGTTAGATGAACATAGATTTAAATAAAATATTTAACACCAATAGTGAATTAGACAAGAAATTTGTCGATGCTTTGTTGCGAGCCGTGAAAAATAATGCAATCAAAGAATTTGATTACCTTAAATTCATGTTTTCTGTAAAGTCTATGCAAGATATGAATATGGACATTGATACCAGTTTCAAATCAGCATTTGCAACAGCACAGACTATTGGACTAACCAAAGAAAAATTACTGCAAACGACAGAGCATTACAAAAATGTGCTCAATAAAGAAAGGGAACATTTTGCAGATGCTTTGAAAAATCAACGCACTGAAAAAATTTCTGGCAAATTGGCTGAGGTTGAAGAATTGAAAAAGAGACTGGTTGAGTATGAAACAAAAATCAAACAAATGCAGAAAGAGATAGCCTTATTTCAGAAAAAAATTGAGGGTGCGGATGCGGAAATTCAAAATGAAAAAGAAAAAATTGAAACAATTAAAAATAACTTTGTAACCTCATTCGAACATTTTGAAAAGGTAATCGAGGAAGATATTAACTCAATCAAAAATTTTATATAAACAAATAATATGGCTACAACTAATCCTTTCGAAAATCAAGCTAAACCAAAATCTTTTTGGAGCAAACCTGAAGGTGTTACAGGTGCATTATTTCTGATTGCAGCTTTGGCAGGCATTGGCTTTGTAATTGCAACAAATCTAACTGTCATCCTTGCTTTTGTAGGAAAAACATTGGGACTAGTTGTAACATTACTAGTTCTTGGGGCAATTATATACATGGTATTAGATCCGAAAATGAGAGCACTTGTTGGATATATGTACAAAAGTATGATGCGTAAAATTACAGGTTTATTCGTCACTATTGACCCTATTGGAATTTTAAAAAATTATGTGGATGATTTACAGGATAACCTTGCCAAAATGAGCAAACAAATCGGTGCCTTAAGAGGTCAAATGCGTAAGATTAAAACTTTAATGCAAGACAATACTAAGGAAATTGATCAAAATATGGCTATTGCCAGAAAAGCAAAAGAACAAGGCAATCAGTCAGCTTTGACACTTGCAGCAAGAAAAGCAGCGAGGCTCAAAGAATCGAATGAAAAATATGGCACTTTGCATACAAAAATGACAATTTTGCATCGTGTGTTAACCAAAATGTACTCAAATTCTGAAATTCTTCTCGAGGATACTAAAGATCAGGTAAAAATTAAAGAGCAAGAGAGAAAAGCAATTCGTGCTTCTCATGGAGCCATGAAATCTGCAATGAGCATTATTTCAGGTAATTCAGATCAAAGGGCAATGTTTGATCAAGCAATGGAGCATATTGCTGATGATGTTGCATTAAAAGTTGGAGAAATGGAGAGATTTATGGAAATGTCTTCCAGTTTCATGGATTCTGTTGATCTTCAGAATGGAGTTTTTGAAGATAAAGGCTTGGCAATGTTGGAAGAATACGAAAAGCAAAGTTCTTTATTGCTTATGGGTGGAAATGAAGAACTAGATGATACTTTAGATTTAGAAATGCCAGAACAACAATATAAAACTGGGACTTCGAACTCAGATTACGAAGGATTATTCGATTAATAAAAGCAAATAAAAAAAGCCTCAATAAGAAAAAATTGAGGCTTTTTTTTTCTTATTGAGGATTTATATTTTGAAATTATTTTCTTTTTTTTACGACACAAAATAGCAATATGTCTAAAATTCATCTTTTCATACTTCTTGCATTTCTTTTTCTTACCTCCAATTTTGCTTTTGGACAAAATGATGTTCCCAAAGAAATTCTTTTTGTTGGCAATAGTTACACCTATTTTTGGAATCTTCCGCAAACTGTAAATTTTATGGCGGAGAGCCAAGATTTGCAATACACGGTTAGACAATCGACCGCTGGAGGAGCAAGTTTAGCTAACCATTGGAAGGGTGAAAAAGGGCTTAATTCTGTAGACAAAATCAAAAATGGCAATTATAATATTGTTATCATTCAAGATCTGAGTACTCAAGCTATTGATAATCCTGACACATTGCTTTATTACGGCCATAAGTTTGGTTCTCTCATTAGCTCAAAAGGCGCAAAACCTTATGTTTATACGACATGGTCTCGCCAATGGGATCCATACATGCAAGAAGAAATTTCAAAAAAATATGAATTATTAGCTAAAGAAATAAATGCAGTCATTGTCCCTGTTGGACCTGCATGGCAAAGAGCACTTGAATTGAGGCCTGACCTCCCTCTTTATTTTGATGACGGTAGCCACCCATCTACCTTAGGGACCTATTTGTCTGCTTGTGTATTTTATGCTGTACTAACAGGTAATTCTCCAATTGGATTAGAGCCAAGAATATTTTCTGAAGATAAGAATGGCGAAAAAATTTATATAAATTTCCAATCTCCCGAAAATGCTCTTTTTTGCCAAAAAGTTGCTGATGAAATAGTTTTGAAAGCAATAAAATAAAGCTTCTAATTAAATGTTTTCGCTTTTAAAAAGATTAATATTTTTATAATCTCCACATTTTTATTATTCAAGATCACTTCCAATTAATGATTTATTGATTAAACGCCAAAATTGTGCATTTAATCTAAATGTTTTCATTGTAGGTAGGATTAATTGAATTTGCGGTCATCCTTTCGTTTAATTTAGTCTTTGAAATTTGTAAAAAATTCAATAAGTTTTAACTTTAAAAAGTAAATTAGATTTTATTTCTATTTTGCATACCTATTATTTATATAATGCATGATCAAAATACTTCAAATTGGGCTGGGCCCATTAGGTATTAAAATCAATAAGTATATTGATGAAAAAGAATCGATGGAGACTGTCGCTGCTGTGGACATTGACCCAAAATTATTCAACTCAAATCTAGGTCATCTTTGTAATAGTAGTAATACTAATATTTTAATAAAAAACAACTTAGCTGAAATCAATAATATCAATGATATTGATGTGGTCGTTTTGGCCACTTCCTCTAGCATAAAATCAATTGTACCACAAATTTTAGAAATTCTCGATTATGGTCTTCCTATAGTTTCAACTTGTGAAGAATTGTTTTTTTCATGGGATACAAATTTTGATCTTTCAACTGAATTGGATCATAAAGCAAAGGAAAAAAAAGTAGCTGTTGTAGCAACAGGAGTAAATCCCGGATTTCTTATGGATACATTACCAACCCTATTGACGAGTGTATGCAGAAAAGTTGATCATATTCAAGTTAATAGAATTCAAGATGCTATTATAAGAAGGATTCCGTTCCAACAAAAGATAGGAGCTGGACTTACTTTAGAACAGTTTGAGGAAAAAAAATTACTAGGGACTTTGAGACACGTTGGTCTAACAGAATCAATTCAATTCATTGCTAATGCGATAGGTTGGGAATTAGATCAAATTGAGGATAACATTTCTCCAATTATAGCTACTCAAGATATTTCTACGGACGCACTTATAATTTCTAAAGGAAATGCTATGGGAGTTAGACAAATTGGAATTGGAAGTGATCAAGGTATAGAAAAAATTAAATTGAATTTTGAAGCTGCTGTGGGACTAGGTTCCTCTTATGATCAAGTAATAATTTCAGGAGACCCAAACATAAATTCTAAAATTGAAGGCGGAATAAATGGGGACATTGCAACATGTTCAATCGTTCTAAATACTATCCCTAATCTTTTAAACGCATCTCCTGGGTTAAAAACAATGAAAGACTTGGGAATAATAAGTTTCACAATTTGAATAAAGTACGAAAATCAAAAATAATTAAATAACAAAAAAAATTCTTATGATTAAATCCATTACAACATCAGTATTTCTGCTAGTTTGTTTTTTAGCCAATTTAAGTGGCCAAAAAACCATAACTGGTACAGTAACTGATACCAGAGGTGAGACCCTTATTGGGGTCAATATTCTTGAAGAAGGTACACTAAATGGTGTTATTACCGATCTTACTGGAAATTATTCTATAGCAGTTGCAGGAGACGCATCTGTTCTTACATTTTCTTATACTGGGATGGCCACTCAATCAATAACTGTTGGCAATCAAGTTATAATTGACCTAGCCATGGAAGAAGACAGCCAATTATTGGATGAAGTCGTCGTGACTGCACTAGGTTTTAAAGGCAGAAAAGACCGTTCAGGTTCGACTTCATCTTCAGTAAATGCAAATGCAATTAGAACTTCAGGAGAAGCAGGCATATTGAACAGCCTAGCAGGAAAAGCTTCAGGAGTGAAAATTGCAAGAGCAAATGGTGATCCTGGAGCAGGTACCAACATTCAAATTAGAGGTGCCAATACTATAGGTGGATCTTCTCAGCCACTTGTTATTGTAGATGGTGTTCCGCTTTCTAATGACAATTTATATGGAAATGGAAGCTCAAGAAGCGGCGGGGTTTCTCAACAATCTCGATTGAATGACTTGAATCCGGAAGACGTAGAATCTGTCCAAGTATTAAAAGGTGCATCTGCAGCTGCATTATGGGGATCACGAGCTGCAAATGGGGTATTGGTTATTACCACAAAAGCAGGTAAACTAAATCAAAAAATGAAAGTCTCCTTTTCTTCCTCTTATTCTATGGATGAAATCAATAGAAGACATCCATTGCAAACTTCTTTTGGCCAGGGAGCTAAAGGTAAATATAGCCCTACTTCAGCAAATTCATGGGGAGATAAAATATCGGATAGATCAGGAAGTGCTGATGAAGTTACAACTACAGGGGAAAAATTTTTAGCTGACAATGGAGATATTATTTATCCAATAAAAACAAAAAACTCGAAAGACATTTATGTGGAAGATAACTTTAATGAAGTTTTTCAGACTGGATATTTTACAGATAATAATCTAACTATTTCTGGAGGAAGTGGCAAAACAACCAATTATTTTAGTTTAGGTTACCTTGACCAATCTGGGATTGTTAAAAATAGTGCTTACAAAAGAATAACAGCTAGGTTCAACAATCAAACTTTTTTTTCGGATAAAGTTGTACTAACCAGTAAAGCAAACTATATATATTCTGATGGGAATAGGATTCAACAAAGTTCTAATACTGCAGGATTATATTTGGGTTTATTAAGAACACCAGCTGACTATGATATTCGTAGTTACAGAGGAACCTATATAGACAAAAATGGAGTTGAATTTACGGATAGACAGAGAAGTTATAGAAGATACTTAGGAAACAATGTAAATCCAACCTATAACAATCCTCTTTGGACTACAAATGAGCAGAAAGCAACCACTACTGTAAACAGATTCAATATGTCTTCAAATTTGAATGTAAATCCAATTTCTTGGTTACAATTAGATTTCAGAGGTGGTATTGATTCATACTTGGATAAAAGGGTCTATTTTTCACCAATAGGTTCTGCAAGTTTTACAGGCGGAAGATTAGACAATGAAGATTATAGCAATACAGAATTAAATCTTGATGCGATTGCTCGGGCTGACTTCCCCGATTTAGTCCCAAGTAAAATTGGTTTTAATGCAACTTTAGGATTTAACATCAATGATCGTCTAAGAAAAAATTTATACGCAGCTACTAATAGCTTTTTAGTAAACAGTCAATTACAAACTTTTAACAATGGTGTCTCTCCATTCGAAGTTTCCAATAGCACAAATCATATTAGATCAAATAGATTGTATACTGTGCTTTCATTTGACATCTTAGAGCAATTGTTTCTAAATCTATCAGGAACACAAGAAGCAGCTTCCACAATTCAGGGAACTTACTTCTACCCTTCTGCGGATTTAGCTTGGCAGTTCACAAAAATGACACAAATGAACAACAATTTCTTAAGCTTTGGGAAATTGCGGGCATCTTGGGGACAAGTAGGTGTTCAACCAACTGCTTATAAGTTTGAAACAACATATGAGACTTTCACTTATAGTTCCTATGATGATGCTTTGGATATCAATGAATTTGGTGGAGGATTTAGATTAAATGATGACCAGGGGAATACTGATTTAAGACCTGAGATCAAAACGGAGTGGGAAATTGGTGCTGATTTAAGATTTTTAAAAAATCGAATCAATCTTGGAGTTACTTATTATCAAAATGAAATTAATGACATATTACTAGCAGTAAGTCTATCTCCAAGTTCTGGTTATTTGTCTAAATATGCCAATGCAGGAAAAATGGAAAACAAAGGTTTGGAATTAGATTTTGGAATTAAAATCTTGGAAAACAAAAACTTTGGTCTTGACATTTATGGTAATTTCAACAATAACAAAAACAAAGTTCTTGATTTAGCTGGTGTTGACAGAGTGCCATTATCAGATCAATCCATCACTTCTAATGCAATTGTAGGACAACCTTTAGGCGTCCTTTTTGGATCTAGAGCTTCCAGAGATGCCAACGGAGAATTGGTTTTAGATGCCAATGGTTTTCCTACTTTGGATCCAGAACAAGGAATTATTGGTGATCCTAATCCAGATTGGAGAGGAGGTCTAGGATTAAGAGGCTTTTTCAAAGACTTAAATTTTAATGTATTATTCGAAACTTACCAAGGTGGCGATTTTGCTGAAAGAACAAGATTTGTATTAACAAGTTTTGGAACTTATGGAACTGTTGGCGATGAAGTCACTTTAGATAAAGCTTTGGTAAATTCTGCTGGCGATGTTTTCGAAGCAGGAACAACAGTTCGTGGAAATATTTACGACTACGGCGCTGGAGATGTGCTTTTAGATGAAACTTGGTATACCACAATAGGTGGTGGTCTTGGAGGATCAGCTATCAATGAATTTTCAATAGCTGATGGTAGCTGGACAAGATTGAGAGAAGTTTCATTGGGTTATACTGTTAAAAGCAAATCTTTCAGGTCAGCAACTCAAATGGAATCCATAGAATTATCTATAGCAGGAAGAAATATTGCTTTATGGACAGATATTTTGGGAATTGATCCAGAAGTGAACCAATCAGGAGTAGATAATGGATTTGGTATCGAATATTTCACGAATCCAAGTACAAGATCATGGTTAGCATCGATCAAATTGAACTTCTAATTTCAAATAACAAAAGCAAATAAAATGAATAAATTAAAATATATATTTTTAACAGCCCTCTTCTTTACACTTTTTAGTTGTCAAGGATTGGTTGAAGGAATTAATGATAATCCAAACGAAATATCTTCGGGCAATTTCGATGCTGGAATATTATTACTTAAAGGAATTGAATTAGCAAATATTTCAAATCAAGCTGGCCATCAAACAAGGATAAGCGGAATGTGGAGTGGTCAAACAATAGGAACAGCTTTATTGTACAAAAGTATTTATGAGTACAATCTTTCCTCAGAGGAAACTTCTAACGTTTGGGAACATACATATCAAGGCGTTGTAAAACAATGTAGAGTGCTTAGAGCTCAAACTGCAGATAGTCCAAGAGCAAAACAATATGCTGGTATAACAAAAATTATTGAAGCCAATGCTATGGGAACCCTTGCCAGCTTATTTGGTGATGTACCTTACAGTGAAGTTGCTAACGATGATATTTTAGATCCAATTTTTGATTCTCAAAAAAGTGTTTTTTCGCAAGTTCAGACTTTATTAACCGAGGCAATTGTTGACTTAAGTTCAGCTACAAACTCGGCCATTTCTGAAGATTTATACTTTTCTGGTGACACTCAAAAATGGACAAAAGCAGCCCATACTATTAAAGCGCGTTTGTTTGTGTACACAAGAGAATATAACAATGCTTATCAAGAAGCTTTGCAAGGTATTTCATCTGCAGATGATGCATTGGCATACTCTCCTCCGAATATTGGAAACGGTAGTTTGAATTTGAATTATAAAATGATTAATGAAAGAGGCGGATATTGGGGTTTTACAGATTCCTATCTTGATCAATTGTTAAAATCTTCTCGAAATAATGCCAAAACAAATGAAGCAGCTAGATTAGCATACTACAGTTTTGATGGAAACTCAGCCAATAAAAATACTGGAATTGCTGCACCAGATCGAAAATTGGTTTTGGTAGGGTATGAAGAAAACCTTTTAATATTAGCAGAATGTGCAGTAAGAGGCGGAAAAACAGCTGATGGATTAGGACATTTGAATACTTTAAGAACTTATTTAGCTTCAGGAAATGCATTTACCAAACTTAATGCTGACGATGAATTGGTTTATGAAAATTATGAGCTATCTGATTTTGCTTCAGGAGGAATCGAAAATTCTGGTAACTTAACAACTGAAAAAGCATTGTTAAGAGAAATTATTGAGGAGCGTTATGTAAGTGGATTTACACAATTAATGCCATTTGACGACTTAAGGAGATTAAGCAGCAAAGAAAGTGATATTGCTGTATTGCCTCCTTTTAATTCGAACACAGCGACAAAATACCCTCAGCGATTTATTGTTTCACAAACTGAACTTAGTGCAAATCCTAATGCACCAAGTGATCCAGGAATTTTTGCTGAGACTGAGGTAAATAGATAGAAGAATTAATTTATCAATTTTTAAAAGGAAGCTTATTACTTTGTTGATAAGCTTCCTTTTTTATTTATATTGTCTATCGAAAAACAATTTCAAAAGAGTTTAAACAAACGAAATGAGATACATACTTTTTATACTTATAGGATTTACGCTTAATTCAATAATTGCTCAAGAAAATCTAATAAATTTCTCAAATTTTAATTTTAGAAATATTGGCCCCGCTAATCAAGGCGGAAGAATAACAGACATCGAAGCGCATCCTAATGACTTTACAAAAGTATATATAGCAGCTGCTTCTGGCGGTGTTTGGAAATCAGAAAATGCGGGGACAAGCTGGAAACCCATTTTTGATAATTATGAAACTGCTTCCATTGGAGATATTGCTTTAGACCCATCCAATTTAGAAACCATATGGGTTGGAACTGGAGAGGCGAATAATAGGAACAGCGTTTCCTGGGGAAATGGTATTTTTAAATCTATTGATGGTGGAAAAACTTTCGAAAATAAGGGATTAGAATCTACACATCAAATTGCCAGAGTACTGGTCAATCCAAAAAATGGGGATGACGTTTGCGTTTGTGCAATTGGACATCTTTGGGGCTATTCAGGAGAAAGAGGCCTTTTCAAGACTGCAAATGGAGGAAGTTCTTGGGAAAAACTCACCAATGGGCTACCTAATGATGGAAAGACAGGTTGTACAGATCTTGTTCGAGATTCCAAAAATCCAGATGTACTTTATGCAGCTTTTTATCAAAGATTAAGAAAACCGTGGACATTTAATAGCGGTGGAGAAGAAGGTGGAATATATAAATCAATCAATGGAGGAAAATCTTGGAAAAAATTGGCAAACGGGCTACCTAAAGGATCAACAGGAAGAATTGGATTAGCAATTTATAATAAAAATCCAAAAATAATTATGGCTATTGTTGAAGCCGAAAAAACGGACACTTTAACAATTCCTGGTAGTGGAATTTACAGATCAGAAGATGGTGGTGAAAGTTGGAAATATGTTAATACCTATAATAATCGCCCTTTCTATTATAGCCAAATTCGAATAAATCCAAATGATGACCAGTTGGTTTATGCGCTTACTACCCGATTCATGGTTTCAAAAGATGGAGGTATTTCATTTAAAAATGGAAGTGAGGATGAAGAAGTTCATGGAGATTTTCATTCGATGTGGTTGGATCCAAATTACAAAGATAGATACTACCTTGGTGCCGATAAGGGATTATCAATAACACACAATCAGGGAAAAGAATTTACGTTGATTGACAATCTTCCGATTGCCCAATTTTATAGGATAAGTTTTGATATGCGAGAACCATATTATGTATATGGTGGTCTTCAAGACAATGGTTCTTATGCAACTGCAAGCTTTTCGAGAGAAGCACGAGGAATTCTAAATGATGCAAACTGGAAAATGCATTGGGGCGATGGCCAAGATGCTGCCGTAAATCCAAACGATTGGACCGATATGTACACTTCGATGGAAAAAGGAAGCTATTTTAAATACAATCCTAAAACTAGGGCTATTTACAGAATAAGCCCCAATGCATTCAATACTATAAATTATAAAGATTATTTTAAATCCATTCCTGAAAAAGGTGATCCACAAATAAGATACAATTGGTCTGCCCCCTTAGTAATGTCTCCTCATAATTCAAGTACAATATTTGTTGGCGGAAATTATTTATTCAAGTCTACAGACAAAGGTATTTCGTGGAAAATAATCAGTCATGATTTATCGACCAATCATCCAGAAAAAAGATTAATAGGAAATAGTGGCGGAATTACTCCCGATAATACAGGAGCTGAAAATCATTGCGCTATCACTTCAATTGCAGTATCTGAAATTTCTGAAAACATAATCTGGGTAGGAACTGATGATGGGAATATTCAGGTCACTATAGATGGCGGCAAAACATGGACAAATACAAGACCAAACATTAGTAATGTTCCGGAGGGTATTTGGGTTAGTAGAATTGAAGCATCAAAATTTAGTTCAGGTCGAGCATTTGTTAGCTTTGATGGACACCGAAGTGACAATTTCGATACTTGGATTTTCACTACAGAAGATTTTGGAAAAACATGGAAATTGATAACAAATGGTTTTGAATCTGGTGAAACTGTTCGGGTAATTAGAGAGGATACAAAAAATGCAGATTTACTTTTTGCAGGAACAGAAACAGGACTTTGGTTCTCAATCAATAGAGGAATGAATTGGTCAAGATTAAAATTAAACATGCCTACGGTATCCATTTATGACCTGAAAATTCATCCTAAAGAAAATGACTTGATTGTAGGAACTCACGGCAGAGGTTTGTGGATATTAGATGATATTTCACCTCTTCAACAATTGAATCAAAAAATTCAGTCTCAAGAAATATATGTATTTGACCAAAAACCATCCACATTGTGGGAAAATTTAAGCAGAGGAGGTCAAAGGGGACATTTTTGGTTTGCAGGAGAAAATCCAAAATCAATCCAAAATACTTCATCTATGGCTAAAGCTGAATTCAACAACTTAGTCCCAATAAAATATTGGGTTGGAGATGTGAAAAAGGATAGCGTTAATTTTGTGATTTCAAATATTTCAGGATCACTATCTAAAAAAATTAAATTAGAAGCAAAACATGGTCTAAACATTTATTATTGGAACAGATCATTTGACTCGAAGGATTTTACTGAAAATGAATTAATTGAACTTGATAAAATATTAAAATCAGTTGTTTCGGAAATGAATAATTCAACGGTAAGTCGAATTTATGCTCAATACCAAAAAGCAAATACCTCCAATGAAAAAAGAAAGTTACTAGAAAATTTAACTTGGGATTATACCATTTCAACCTTAGTTAAAGATTTCCTGAATCCAATTGCAGGACCAGGATCATATTTGATTAACATGAGTACTGATCATTCAATTTCAAAAAACGTAATTGTGGTTAGAGAAGATCCAATGTTAAAGGACGAATAATGGTGCAATATTTTTGGCAAAAATAGAATCGCGTTTATTTGGTAACAATTCCCATTTCAGATGCGATTTCAACCATATATTCAAAAGCTGTTTCATAATTATTCTCGATTTTACCGTCCAAAATTGCTTCACGAATAGCCGTTTTGATATCTCCTACTGCTCTTGATGGTGCAATACCAAAATGTTCCATGATTAATTCACCAGAAATTGGCGGTTGCCAATTTCGCATTTTATCTTTTTCTTCAACCTCTAATAATTTTTGCTGAACCAGCTCATAATTATTTAGATATTTCAAGACCTTAGTTTCATTTTTAGATGTAATATCTGCTCTGCATAATGTCATGAGATCATCGATATCATCGCCTGCATCAAATAATAATCTTCGAATTGCAGAATCTGAAATTTCTTCCTTTGTCAAACTAATCGGTCTGAGGTGGAGTCGAACTAATTTTTGAACATATTTCATTTTTTGGTCCAATGGCAGTTTTAATCGCTTAAAGATCTTTTCTACCATCCTTTCACCCACTACTTCATGGCCATGAAACGTCCACCCAGATTGTTCGTCAAATCTTTTGGTAGGTGGTTTTGCAATATCATGCAATATTGCCGCCCACCTTAACCACAAATTATTGGTATGAAGGCTAATTCTATCAAGAACTTCTAAGGTATGGTAAAAATTATCCTTGTGTGCTTTCCCATTTATGATTTCTACTCCCTTTAGATCTTGAAGTTCAGGAAAAAAATAAGGTAATAATCCACAATCTTCAAGCAACAGAAAACCTCTTGATGGCTTATCAGAAAGTATAATTTTATTTAGTTCTGATGAGATTCTTTCCTTAGAAATTATTGAAATTCGAGTTTTAAATTCGCTAAGTGCTTTATAGGTATTTTTTTCGATTTCAAAATCCAATTGTGTTGCAAAGCGAATAGCCCTCATTATTCTTAAAGGATCATCAGAAAAAGTTTTGCCAGGTTCTAAAGGAGTTTTTATTATTTTCTTTTCAATATCAACTAATCCATCAAATGGGTCTACAAGATTTCCAAAATCTTCTTTATTCAAGCTTACAGCAAGTGCATTAATCGTAAAGTCCCTCCTATTTTGATCATCCTCTAAACTACCATTTTCGACTGCTGGTTTTCTGCTATCATCCCTATATGACTCCTTTCGCGCACCAACAAATTCTATTTCCAAGTCGTGGTGCTTTAGCATAGCGGTTCCAAAACGATGGTACACTACCAATCTAGGTATTGGCCTCAATTTGTATGCAAGAGTTTGTGCTAATTTTATACCATTACCAACACAAACTATATCCATGTCTTTAGAGGACCGGTTCATTAATCTATCTCTTACATACCCCCCCACTACATATGTGGGAAAAGATAATTCTTCAGCGCATTCTGAAATTAACTCAAAAATCTGTCGCTCATATGGTTCGATTCTGAATATCATTACTACACAATTTCTGACAAAGCATAATTTTCATATCGCTCTCTTATCAATTCTAAAGTATCGAATAATTCAGTTTCATCATGGGAAGTTACTAAGACTGCCCTATAGGGTTTTATATGGGCAAAACCTTTAAAATAGTTCGTGTAATGTCTTCTCATCTCTAAAATCCCCAATACATCTCCTTTCCAATCCAAACTCTTTCTTAAATGCTGCTTTGCAACCTCAACTCTTTCATGAATTGTGGGTGGTTCCAAAACTTCTCCTGTTTCAAGAAAATGTTTTATTTCTCGAAAAATCCAAGGATAACCAATACTAGCTCTACCTATCATTATGCCATCCACGCCATATCTATTTTTATATTCTAAAGCTTTCGCTCCTGAATCGATATCTCCGTTTCCAAAAATTGGAATGTGCATTCTCGGATTTTCTTTTATTTTCCCAATTAAGGACCAATCTGCTTCTCCTTTATACATTTGCTTCCTAGTTCTTCCATGTACAGAAAGTGCTTTGATACCCACATCTTGCAATCTTTCAGCAACTTCAACAATATACTTGGTATTGTCATCCCATCCAAGACGCGTTTTTACGGTTACTGGCAATGATGTGCTTTTAACAATGTGATCTGTTAATTCGACCATTTTGTCAATATCTTGCAAAATGCCAGCACCGGCCATTTTACAAACCACTTTTTTAACTGGACAGCCAAAATTAATATCTAATACTTCTGGCTTCGCTTCCTCTACAATTTCTGCTGCTTGCCTCATAGAATCTAACTCAGCCCCAAAAATTTGGATGCCAATTGGTCGTTCATCGTCGTAGATGTCAAGCTTTTGAACACTTTTTGTTGCGTCCCTTATCAAACCCTCAACAGATATAAACTCAGTATACATCATGTCACACCCTTGCTCTTTACAAAGTGCTCTAAAAGGAGGATCACTCACATCCTCCATTGGAGCTAAAAGCAAAGGAAATTCACTTAATTCAACATGTCCTATTTTAACCACAATCTCATTTTATAATTTAGTATTATCATTATTGCTATAATAGCAATAATCTATTTTCTTTAATAAAAGTGTAAAAATAAGTCTTTTAACGAATTGCATATGAGATAATTAAAAATATGTCAAACTATTGTTAGAAAATGAATAAAATACTATAATATTGGTCTAGTATTCCCCAATTTTAACCATGTAATTGTATTTCAAAGGAAACATTAATATTTAAAAACTAGAAAAAATCAAGATTTTATTGGTAATTATTATAAGTTAAGTTTTGAATTCTTTAAGTTTCCGTAATTTTTGAATTTAGAAAAATCTGCATATGTTTTTAGCTATTGTTTTATGTTTTATAATTGGATATATTGGCATTGTCCTTGAACATCCACTTAAGTTGGACAAGACTGTACCTGCATTAATCATGGGCTCACTTTGCTGGGCCTTTTTAGCTGTGGGTTTTCATAAAGGGATATTAACAACTATTGATTCTCATGAACAGTTATTTTCATTAGCTGGCCTGGCTCCAGATAGTCTTGAGTATTTAGAAAGTGATGAAGGATTTCTAAATGGATTGCTCCACCATGTAGGAAAAACGGCTGAAATTCTCGTTTTCTTAATTGGAGCCATGACGATTGTAGAAATTATAGATTTACATAGAGGGTTTGAAATTCTAAAATCATGGGTTACTACTAAAAACAAGGTGAAATTGCTTTGGATCATTGGCATCTTGGGATTTTTCCTTTCTGCAATTATTGATAACTTGACAGCGACTATCGTATTGGTAACTTTGCTCAGGAAAATTTTTCATGATAGAGAAACTAGAATTTGGTATGCCAGTTTAATAATTATTGCTGCTAATGCTGGTGGAGCATGGTCACCAATTGGAGATGTGACTACTACTATGTTATGGATTGGCAAAAGAGTAAGTACTGCAGGATTAATGGAATGGTTAGTCTTTCCTTCTATCGTGTGTTTTGCAGTTCCTTTTTTAATAGCTAGTTTCATGAAACCTTTCAAAGGCAACATTGAAATTCCAAAATCAGAACAAAAAAAGAATGAACTTCTGAGCAGTAAAACAATGCTATTTTTTGGGCTTGGAGCCATCGTTTTTGTTCCATTTTTTAAGACATTTACCCACCTTCCTCCATATATTGGCATGATGCTGAGTATGGGAATGGTTTGGCTGGTTTCCGAATATATTCATCCAGAAGAAGATTTTGACGAAGAAAGGAAGGAATTATACTCTGCTCACAAAGCCTTAAGCAGGATTGAAATGTCATCCATTTTATTTTTCTTAGGAATTTTGATGGCGGTCGGTGCACTAGAGACCCTTGCTGTTGAAGGAGTAGGTACATTAAGATATTTGGCTGAACAATTAGAATTAGTGGTTCCGAACCAAGATGTTGTTATTCTTTTATTAGGTTTTGGATCAGCTATTATTGATAACGTTCCTTTAGTAGCTGCCTCAATGGGCATGTACGATCTACCTTTAGATGCTAAACTGTGGCACTTCATAGCATATTCTGCTGGAACTGGTGGATCAATGTTAATTATTGGTTCCGCTGCAGGTGTAGCAGCAATGGGCATGGAAAAAATTGATTTTATCTGGTATGTCAAGAAAATTTCGTGGTTGGCTGCAATAGGTTTTCTTGCTGGTGCCGCATTGTTCCTCGGCCTATATGCAATTTTAGAATAAAACAATAAATAAATTCTTTAGATAAACTAAGTTTCAAATTCCAAAATCACTTATCAGAATTCAATGGAATTTTATTGTTCGCGAAGAACATTCTTGTTCATTTCAAATATATTAAAATGAAGACTATTTACATTACATTATTAGGTTTGCTATTATTTTGCTCAACATTCGAATTAAATAGCCAATCGCCAACAGAAATTAAAAAAGAAGATTTGATAAAATCTACTGAATTTAGGCTTATTGGTCCTTTTCGAGGCGGTCGATCTTGCGCGGTAGTTGGTGTTCCAGGTAAAGACAATCTATTTTATTTTGGAAGCACCGGCGGTGGAATATGGAAAACAATGGATGGAGGAAGAACTTGGGGTAATATTTCTGATGGTTTTTTTGGCGGTTCAATAGGTGCCATTGCTGTGGCACAATCAGATGACAACGTTATTTATGTGGGAGGAGGAGAAAAAACTGTAAGAGGAAATGTCTCTTATGGATATGGTGTATGGAAGTCTGAAAATGCTGGTGAAACTTGGACTCAGACTGGATTAAAAGATTCAAAACATATTGGGAGAATCAGAATTGACCCTAACAATACTGACGTTGTGTATGCCGCAGTAATGGGTGACTTATTCAAGGATACTAAGGAAAGAGGCATTTATAAAAGTATTGATGGCGGAAAAACTTGGATCAATAAATTATATATTAACCCATCAACTGGGGTTGTAGATCTTGTTATTGACCCACATAATCCAAGAGTCCTTTATGCTTCTTCTTGGAATGTAAGAAGAACACCTTATTCTTTGGATAGCGGTGGCGAAGGGTCTGGAATTTGGAAAAGTACAGATAGTGGTGAAACATGGGTAAACATTTCTACTAATAAAGGCCTACCAGAAGGAGTTTGGGGTATTTCAGGAATTACAGTATCTCCAGTAATGAGAAATAGGCTTTGGGCATTGATTGAAAATAAAGATGGAGGTGTTTTTCGTTCTGATGATGGTGGTAAAACTTGGCAAAAAACAAATAGCGATAGAAGTTTGCGTCAAAGAGCATGGTATTACACCAGAATTTATGCAGATACTCAAGATGAGGATGGGGTGTATGTTGTAAATGTTTCTTATCATCATTCCAAAGATGGCGGTAAATCTTTTCAATCTTCAAATGCGCCTCACGGAGATCATCACGATATGTGGATTGATCCAGACAATAATAACCGAATGATTATCGGTGACGATGGAGGAGCCCAAATAAGTTTTGATGCTGGTGAAACATGGAGTACATATCACAATCAACCTACTGCACAGTTTTATAGAGTAACCACAGATAATCATTTCCCTTATAGAATTTATGCCGCACAACAAGACAATAGTACTGTCCGAATTGCACATAGAACTGACGGTTTTAGCATTGGAGAAAGTGATTGGGAATCAACAGCAGGAGGAGAATCTGCACATATTGCCGTTGACCCAGAAGATGATGAAATTGTCTATGGTGGTAGTTATGGAGGTTACTTGACAAGAGAAAATCATAGAACGGGTTCAAGTCGAGGAATTAACGTATGGCCAGATAATCCTATGGGTTATGGTGCAGAAGGAATGAAATATAGATTTCAATGGAATTTTCCTATTTTCTTTTCAAAACACAATCCAAATAAATTATTTACTGGATCAAATCATCTTCATATGACTACCAATGAAGGTCAATCTTGGGAAATTATTAGTCCTGACCTTACACGAAATGATCCCTCAAAATTAAAGACTTCTGGTGGACCAATTACCCAAGACAATACAAGTATAGAATATTACTGCACCATATTTGCAGCTGACGAATCACCAGTAAAAGAAGGCGTAATTTGGGTAGGATCTGACGATGGATTAGTTCACGTTACACAGGATGGTGGTAAAACTT
Source organism: Bacteroidota bacterium (assembly GCA_024642705.1). GTDB lineage: Bacteria > Bacteroidota > Bacteroidia > Chitinophagales > Saprospiraceae > Portibacter. Next base: position 24,093 of record JAHEAQ010000048.1, read on the forward strand.
GGAATAATGTTACCCCTAAAATTATGCCCGAATGGGCAATGATCAATAGTGTAGAGCCTGATCCTTTTGATGCAGCAGGTTGTTATATTGCTGCCACATTGTATAAAAAAGGCGATTATCAACCTTACTTGTACAAAACAAGCGATTATGGTAAAACATGGAAAAAAATTACTTCTGGAATCCCCAACGATTACTTTACTCGGGTAATAAGAGCTGATCCAAACAAAAAAGGAATTTTATATGCTGGTACTGAAACAGGTATTTTTATATCTTATAATGATGGTACTTCGTGGGAAAGCTTTCAAAAAAACCTTCCTATAGTTCCAGTAACAGATTTGACCGTTAAAAATGAAAATCTAATCGTTGCGACTCAAGGTAGAGGTTTGTGGATTATTGATGATTTGAATCCCATTTATGAATTGGGTTCAACAGATATAAATACCGAAATCCATTTATTTTCTCCAAAAAATGCAATTAGAATGGGTGGCGGATACAGCGCTAAAGTAGAAGGAGAAGGTATTAATCATCCGAACGGAGCAATCATCAATTATTATGTAAAATCAGTGGATAAAAAAGATACTATTAGCTTAATTTTTAAAGATGATCAAGGAAAAGAAATCATTCGATATTCAAACCAGTCGAAAAAGGAAAAATTAGACGTAGAAACTGGTTCCAATACCTTTATTTGGAATCTATATTATCCCTCAGCAGAGAGGTTTGATGGAATGGTATTATGGGCTGCTAATTTAAGAGGTGCGAGGGCTCTTCCTGGTTCTTACTCCGTGGATTTAGTGAAAAATGGAAAAATTATTTCTCAAAAATTCAATATCGTACCAGACCCAAGAATGGAAAGCACTTTAGAGGATATCAAAGCCCAATTTGATTTTGTCCAAGAAGTAAATTTAAAAATTACTGAGGCACATACTGCAATTTTGGATATAAGGAAGTTAAAAGACCAAATGACACCATTCAAGGATAAGAAAAATGTGGATTCAGATGTCACAGCAATGGCTGCTAAAATGGATTCAACTTTGAATGTTATTGAAAATGAATTGTATCAAACACAAAACAAATCAAATCAGGATCCTTTAAATTTCCCAATAAAATTAACCAATAAATTAGGATCATTAAATTCTACTACTGCTTATGGCGATTTTAGACCAACAGACCAAGCTTTATTGGTAAAAAAGGAATTGACAGATAAAATAGATGCGCAACTAAATCAATTTTATGAAATTAGAGATAAAAAATTACCTGAACTAAATAATCTAATTAGGGATAAAAATGTAGATGTTATTTCAATTCCAATAAAAAAGTAACTGTAATATGTTAAAATATGACATTTATTACTAATGTATTGACAAAGTTTTAAGTAAACATGTATCTTTATTTTAATTTATAATTATTATTAAACATATAAAATACTTCTGATGAGCAAATTTGATGAAAAAGTTGAATTCTATAAAAACCAAATGAAAGAATTAGGAATCAAGATTGATAATCAACTATTGCATGATTGTACAAAAGCTTGCGGTCCATCTATTTATAATGCAGACGCTGAAACCGTTTCAGGATCTGATAAAGATGAATTGAAAAGAGTGCAAAAAAATTATTTAATAGGTAAATTAGGATTAACTGAAAAAGATGGTTTGGATGGCTTAATCGACCACGCAATTGATAAATTGGGAAAAAGCAATAGGAATAAATATAGAGCAATTTTCTATTACCTACTTTCGCAAAAAAGTGGCGTTTCGCCTGCTAAAAAGTAAAAACTAAAAAAACGCCATCAACAAAATTGATGGCGTTTTTCTTTATCCCCAGAATATACAACTATAAAAATTATACTATACCAAATTTTACTTTCTTTAATTTTTGGCGTGAATTGTTAATTTTATTTTACTCATTGCATCTGCAAATTCTTCAGGCGTATTCACATTCATCATAAAACTTTGATCCGATACATTAATCAAATGTACATCAGTATTGATTAAAACTTTTCTAGGACATGAATATCCCTGTGCCAAGAAACCGAGCATATTCAAATACATTTTTGGTTCCCAAATACTGATTAAGGGTTCTGGAAAACTTGTCTCATTATTTAAATATGCAGTTGCATTTTTAAAATATTTTCGATTATTTATCAAATGCAGAAGGTTTTGTTTACTGATGAAAGGTAAATCGCAAGGAACCACCAACCAAGCTGCATCAGGATCTTCCATAAATGCTGAAGCTATTGCCCCAAAAGGACCAAGACCCAAAAATTTATCCGTGATTAATTTCCTTCCTTCTAATTCATTTATTTGATCCTGTCTGCAAGAAATATATGGTTCAACATCCATATTTTCCAACAAATCATAAAGAAATAATCTTTGTTCTTTACCATGGTATTCAATCAATCCCTTGTCCTTTCCCATTCGTTGACTTTTTCCTCCAGCCAATACTAATGCCTTTAGTTTTGGAATTTCAAAATCTGATTTTATAATTTCCCATATTTTAGAAACATCAGAAATATGAACTTTTCGAATCAAAGATTCATTTTCAATATTATCTGTTAAGAACTCGTATGCTTCATTGCATTCATCTGTTGCAATAACCATTACTACATTGGTCAACTTGTCCAACTTTTTACTCAGCGATTCTTTTTTCTTCGGATCTAATATTACAATTTGCTTTTTTGATTTGAAATGATTTCCATTAACAAAACAAAAATCATAATCATTAAAATCTCTCCAATTTGAATTTCTATTAAATGGTTTTGTTGAATGAATATCTATCGAATCTTCATTCTTAATTGCACCATCCCAGTCTTTTAAGTCTTTTGTAGGTCCATGTGTTTCGTCAATATAAATACATTTTGATTCTAGAGAACTTAAAGCCATCAATTCTCCCACCAATTGCTTTATACGATCGCACGGAGCACCAATAAAAGCATATTCATTCTTTGAAAAAGTACCAAAGTTTGGTTGACTTAATTTAGCATGTTTTTTATGTTCTTTCAAAATCTTTTTTACCACCTGATTTGTGCATTAATTTGATTTCCTTAATAATAATATCATGTGACATGGCCTTACACATATCATATATTGTCAAAGCTGCAATTGTCACTCCTGTCAAAGCTTCCATTTCCACTCCCGTCTTTCCATTAACTTTAACGACACATTCAATTTGAACCTCAGAAAGATTTATTACTTTGATATCAATATCTGATTTGTTCAAAGCCAAAGGGTGGCAAAGTGGAATTAAGTCAGAAGTTCTCTTTGTGCCCATAATTCCAGCAATAGTAGCTACTTGAAAAATAGGCCCTTTTTTAGTTTGAAAACCATTTTGTACAATTTCTGCAACAATATCTTCACCAAGTTCAATAATTCCTCTTGCGATTGCGACTCTTTCAGTAACTTCTTTTGATCCAACATCTACCATAGAAGGTTCTCCTTTACTTGAAATATGTGAAAAACTATGCTCACTCATGTATTTTTAATTTAAACATAAAGTTATAAAAAATTGGTAAGCACATTAAGATTATTGGCTTGATTTAAGAATGTAAGCTGAAATGATTTCAGTATTCATAATTCTAAAGACACTATACTTTTCTGGAATTTCAGTAAACAAATATCAGGCTATTTGGTGGATCATAGCCCAAGGATACAAAAAACTTAAGTATTAAAATAAATAGTTCGCAAAAGTTCTATCTATTCATTTGTTTAAATCACTTCAATAAAATATCTATATTATTGTTATTATTGTTAACAACTATATAATAAATACTTTTTGAAATTAATGCACCGGATTTACTAAAGCTATGACCTTTAAAAAAAGATTTTTTAAACATGCAATTCAACAATAGATTAAATAGAAATATTGCCAAAACTATTAAACTTCCAAATTTCTTGCGAAAATGGGCATTAAATCGCTCAATACGTAATGTAGTTCCCATGGTAGGAACAGCAGGAATAATATTTGAAAAAATAACGTGTGAAGAATTAATTGTGAGGTTACCAAATAAGAAAAAAATCCAGAACCATATCCATCAGATTCATGCAGCTGCGACCGCACTTTTAGCTGAAACTGCAACAGGAATAATTCTTGGAATGAGCATTCCTGATAACAAATTGCCTTTAATGAAAAGTTTAAAGGTGCAATATATTAAAAGAAGTCAAGGAAATCAACAGGCTATTGCCACTCTAAGCAAAAGTCAAATTGAAAAAATCAGGACAGAAGAAAAAGGTGATGTGAATGTATCTGTTCATGTAACTGATGAAACCGGAGAACAAATAGTTATAGCAGAAATGATCTGGGCTTGGATTCCAAAAAAAATAAAATAATATCCATTTATCTATTAATTTTTGCAACTAACAGAATAATTCATACTCTTTATTGTAAGATTTTGATCTTTATGCCAAATTTTAAAAAAATGCTAAAACCTTCATTCATAGCCATTTTAATATTATTATCCTTATTCGGTTTCTCGCAAGAATCAATCACTGAATTTGAATTCATTAAAAAAAGCTTAACTGTCGAAAAAACTGATGACAAGATTTCAATTGATGGCGCTTTAAATGAACTAGTTTGGCAAAGTATTGAAAAACATACTGATTTCTATCAGCAATCTCCATTAGATGGAATTAAGGCAAGTAAAGTTACCGAAGTTCAAATAACATATGATGAAAATAATGTATATATAGCTGCCACTTTATTTGACGATAATGATTATGTAATCAATACATTAAAAAGAGATAACTTTGGAAATAGTGATGGATTTGCAGTTCTTTTTGACCCGCAAAACCAAAAGGCCAATGGATATGGTTTTGGTGTGAATACCTTCGGAGCTTCAACTGAAGCTTTAATATCTGCTGAAAATGACGATCCAGGTTGGGATAACAAATGGAAAGTTGCAACTCAAATTTATGACGATAGATGGACCTTAGAAATGTCAATTCCATTCAAAACTTTAAGGTTTAAAAAAAATCAATCCATTTGGGGTATAAACTTCGTTAGAGTAGAACCTGGCAGCAATGAGACTTATGTTTGGTCACCAGTTCCTAGGCAATTTAATGCAATTGATATAGGATATTATGGCGAATTACATTGGGACAATTCGCCTCAAAATCAAGGAAAAAATATAGCGCTCATTCCTTATGTAAGCCCTCGTATTGACAATAATCAAACCGCAGAACCTAAAACAGATTATAAAATTACAGGCGGTTTAGATGCAAAAGTAGCTTTAACCTCAGGCCTAAATCTTGATATGACTATAAATCCAGATTTTTCGCAAGTTGACGTCGACCAGCAAGTTACTAACCTAACAAGATTTAGTATTTTTTTTCCTGAACGCAGACAATTTTTTCTTGAAAATGCAGATATTTTTAACAGTTATGGTCAATTTGCTAACAGTCCATTTTACAGCAGAAGAATTGGCCTAGATCAAAATGGAAATACTGTTCCTATTCTTTTTGGTGGTAGGTTAACAGGCAACATTAATCAAAAACTTAGGGTTGGCGCATTTTCAATGCAAACTGCCAACACGGATCAAGCAAAACCCCAAAATTATTCCTCATTTTCTTTTCAACAAGCAATTGGCGCTCGTTCAAGTGTAAAAGGGTTAATGTTAAGCAGACAGGCTTTTGAAGGAACCGAAGCTATTAATGGTGATTATGGAAGAAATGCTGGAGGCGAACTGAACCTTAGCACGAAAGATGGTAAATTTCAAGGGCAATTAGGTTATATACATTCATTTAAAGATGGAATAGATAAGTTGAATCATCATTTGTATGGAAGAATCAATTATACAGGTCAGAAATTTAGAACTTTTCTATTCGTACAAAATTTAGGAAAAAACTATTATGCGGATATGGGTTTTAACGCAAGACTAAACAATTATGATCCCATCAATGATAAAATAGTAAGGATTGGTTATACACAAATTGGAAGTATGATGGATTATTATATATATCCAAAATCAGAAAAAGTAAATTTTCATTGGTCAGGTCTTGAAAATTTTCTTTATATCAATGAAGGTACAGGTCTAAATGAATGGTACACGCGGCTAAGACATTTTATCTTTTTTCAGAATACTAGCCAATTGAGATTTAGATTGAACAATAATTTTGTAGATTTAATTTATCCTTTTTCACTGACTGCAGTCCCGCTTCCTGTCGATAAATATAATATGACAGAATTCAACGTACAGTATTTGAGTGATCAAAGGAAATTTTTAAATTATGAAATTTTCGTTGTTTATGGACAATTCTACAATGGCACAAAACTAACTTATCAACTAGATTTCAATTATCGAATTCAGCCTTGGGGAAGATTTTCACTAGGCCTTGAACAAAATAATATTCAGTTGCCCAATCCTTATGGTGACCTCAATCTTACCTTGGCAAATGCAAGATTTGAAATCAATTTTTCAACCAGCCTTTTCTGGACAACATTTCTTCAGTATAATACTCAAAGTTCAGATTTTAATGTCAATACACGCCTGCAATGGAGGTATGCACCAATGTCAGACCTATTTATTGTATATTCTGATAATTACCTAGTCGAAGATATGTTTGGACCAAAAAGCAGAAGCCTCGTGTTAAAAGTAAATTACTGGTTAGGCCTATAATTTATTGCTTCTACAAACTTGATAAATTAATTGTTTTCTTCTCGAATGTCAAATATATTAATTCAATTTTTATAAGATTGCAGCAGTTGAAACTGAAAATAATACCATTAGCGAATGAATAGTGGTATTGGTGATGATTAATAAATGATTTAAGTTTATTTTAAATTTTATAAAAAATTAGATGATTAATAATGAATGGATTAGATATTTTGCTATCTTATATTTCATTATTAATTATTTAAACCAATCGACATGACTCAAACTGAATCAATTTCAAAATACATGGCAACCAAACTTATTACTTTTAAAGCAGAAACCAACATTCAAGAAGCAATGAAAATTATCGTGAAGAAAAAAATTTCTGGCGCACCAGTAATTGATGACTCTGGGAGATTAATAGGTCTTTTGTCTGAAAAAGATTGCATTAGGGCAGTCCTTGAAGGACCCTACAATCAGCGACCTTCTATGATTGGCACTGTTGGTGATTTTATGTCAACTGACGTAAGAACTGTTCATCCAGATAAAACTGTTCTTGACATTGCTTTAGAATTTGCTCATAGCCAATACAAAAGATTTCCAGTAGTTCAAAATGGTCGTCTCTTAGGTCAAATTAGTCGTGTGGATATTCTTACTGCTATTTTAAAAATCACTCCAGAATTAAAAATGGTGCCAAGCAGTTGGAAACCTCGAGTACCCGCACAGTAATAAAGGATTTAACTAAAAGTAAAAAAATGATTAATTAACATAATTTAAACCTAACTATTATGCCTACTAATTTTTATTTGTTATTTGTTACAGCTCTAATACCTATTATTATTGGTTTTGTTTACTATCATGAAAAAGTTGCTGGTACAGCTTGGATGAATGTAAATGGATTCACAAAAGAAAGCATTGCTGGAGGAAATATGGCTGTTATTTTAGGCCTTTCATATTTGCTAGGGTTAGTTCTAAGTTTTTCTATTTCTGGCTTGGTAATTCATCAAGGTGGTGTTATGTCTATGATGTATCCAGATGTTTTCGTATCAGGTAGTGAAGTTCAACTTGAATTTAATGCCCTCATGGAAAAATATGGCGATGCTCAAAGGAGCTTCAAACATGGAATTATTCATGGAACTGAAGCAACATTATTTATTGTATTACCCCTAATTGCAATAAATGCATTGTTCGAAAGAAGAGGCTGGAAATATATTTTAATACATCTTGTTTATTGGTGGATTTGCTTTATCTTAATAGGCGGAATACTTTGTGAATTCCTGAAATTTTCGCCATTATCCTAATAATATATTTTTTCAACG
>JAHEAQ010000048.1:32094-38915 GCA_024642705.1 Bacteroidota bacterium
TTTAGCAATTTACTTAACGAGTCCGTTACCAACTCTACATTTGTTGCTTTAAATGGCATAATAATTTCTGTAAATTTCAGCCCCTTTTTTCAAATTATTATTATCTAAAGAACATTCATTGGATTTCCTGAATGTTTATAATTTACATTAAAGATTGAAATGATTGGTTCAAATTACTTTCTAGCTTTGAAAGAAAAAATTAAACCAAATTCAGATTACATTTGTTGTAAACAAATAAAATCATTTATTATGTCTTCGATAATTAGAATAAAAAATCTTTCTTTCCCTTGGCAGACTCAAGATCCATTTTTATTTTGCGTTTTTCATAAAGACGCCTATCCGCCAGGTGATGGAAAAATGGCTCCAGCAGCTTCTCTTGCAGGCAGAAATCTCGGTAATGATTTTACAATTAAAGATGGATGGAGGATGTATCATGGAACTAAAATTCCAGGTTTCCCAGCCCACCCACATAGAGGTTTTGAAACGGTAACAGTAGTTCAAGAAGGACTCATTGACCATTCTGATTCCTTAGGAGCTGCTGGAAGATTTGGTAATGGTGATGTTCAGTGGATGACTGCAGGTAAAGGGGTAATGCATTGCGAAATGTTCCCTATGCTTAATACAGATAAAGGCAATCCTACAGACTTTTTTCAGATTTGGATAAATTTACCAGCAAAAAATAAGTATGTTGAACCACATTTTGCAATGTTATGGAATGAAACTATTCCAGTTATCAAAATAAAAGATGATCATGGTAAAAATGTAAAATTGAGGTTAATTGCTGGAAAATATGGCAAAACTAATGCTCCAGATCCAGCTCCTAATTCATGGGCTGCAAATTCTGAGCATGAAGTCCAAATTTGGACAATTGATATTGAAGCGGGAGGTGAATTTGAAATTCCGAACACTATAATGGACCTAAATAGAAGCCTTTATTTTTTTGAAGGTGATACTGTTGAAATCGAAAATCAAAATATAGAAATCAATAAGGTCATTGAATTGAATGGTAAATTTTCTACTCGAATTCAAAATGGTAAAAAAGATGCTAGGTTTCTATTTTTGCAAGGAAAACCAATTGGTGAACCTGTAGCTCAATATGGACCATTTGTTATGAATACACAAAAGGAAATCATGGAAGCTATGGATGATTATCAAAAAACTCATTTTGGTGGTTGGCCGTGGCCTTCTATGGATAATGTTCATCACATTGATAAAGGAAAATTTGCCCTATATCCTGACGGGAAAGAAGTAATCCCAGAAAATCAATAAAAAACTTTCAATAAACTACCTATATTTATTTGATTATCAGCATGATTTTGATGGTTTTACCAACTATTTTTGAGTATTATACTTTTTCTAAGGTAAAAATTAATTGATACACTGCTCATAGCTCAAAGCTTTCTACTTCTATCTCTTTTTGAAATTCTTCTTTGTTCTCTTTTTGAATTTATCAGATTGAGAGGAATCACCTTGTTTTTCAATTCTGCTTTTTGCTTTAATAATTTCCGTTTTGATTGCTTTTTTCTTTTCACCCAATAGTTTCTCCACTAAATCTGGACGACCCATACCATTCAGTTTATCTTTTATAGCCTGGTAATTCTCTCGTTTGTGCCAAAAGAAAAACATATGTTGCTTTTGCTTCTCTTGCTTTGTTTTTGCAGTATATACTGGTCGTAATGTATATGGATGAAGCCCAGTATAATAAGTCACGGTTGCAACAGTCATAGGTGTTGGTGTGAAATCTTGGACTTGTTCCAATCTGAAACCCATTTCTTTTGTTTCTGCAGCCAGATTTGCCATTTCCTCTTCAGTGGAACCAGGATGACTGGAAATAAAATATGGTATAAGTGGTTGATTTAATCCATACTTTTTATTTATTTTTTCATATCTGTCTTTGAACTCATGAAAATGTTTAAAGGATGGCTTTCGCATAATTCTTAACGTCTCTTCAGAAGTATGTTCAGGAGCAACTTTCAACCTTCCGCAAACATGTCTTGAGACCAATTGTTCCATGTATTCCTCTTGAGAACCATCTGCTTTTTTATTGTAACTATCTACCAAAAGGTCATATCTAATGCCGCTACTGACGTATGCTCTTTTTACTTTTTCATGAGCGTCCACTTTTCTGTAAATATCAGTCATTGGTTTATGACTTGTATCCAGATTACTGCATATTACAGGATGAATACAGGAAGGAGCAACACATCTATCGCAAATTGATTGAATCTTGCCCTTCATCTTATACATATTAGCTGAAGGCCCTCCTAAATCACTAATTATACCTTTAAAATCAGGCATTTCAGTAACCTTGTCAACTTCTTTTAATATCGATTCTTCTGAACGGCTGGCTACAAATTTTCCTTGATGAGCAGAAATTGTGCAAAAACTGCATCCTCCGAAACAACCTCTATGCATATTGATTGAAAATTTGATCATTTCATATGCAGGAATTGCTCCCCTTTTATTGTACTTGGGATGAGGCAACCGTGTATAAGGCAAATCAAAAGAAGTATCAATTTCTGATTCCGTCATTGGCGGATAAGGCGGATTGATAATTAGATTGTAATCATCTATACCTTGTATTAATCGCTTTGCTTGTACTTTATTGGATTCTTGTTCGATATGTTTAAAATTTGCCGCAAAAGCAACTTTATCTCGCAAGCATTTTTCATGTGAGGAAAGGTTCAGATCTTCCCATTTTTTCATTTTTGGCAATTCTTCACTCCTCGGATGTAAAATTGCAGTTTGAGGAATTGTTTTTAGCGAGGAAAACGGAACTCCTTTGAGTAACAATCTTATAATTTCTCTTAATGGCATTTCGCCCATTCCATAGACAAGCATATCGGCCCCACTCATGGAAAGAATATTTGGAAAAAGTTTGTCTTCCCAATAATCATAATGCGTAACCCTTCTAAGTGATGCTTCTATCCCTCCTATTAGCACAGGAACATCAGGATATAGTTTTTTTAATATTTTAGAATAGACAGTCGTAGCATAGTCAGGTCTAAATCCAGCTTCACCTCCTGGAGTATATGCGTCGGTTGATCTCCTTCGCTTGGAAGCAGTATAATGATTAACCATGGTATCCATGCATCCAGAAGTGACGCCAAAAAATAATCTTGGTTTTCCAAACTTTTTAAAATCTCTTAAATCATCTTGCCAATTAGGCTGGGGAACTATGGCCACACGCAAACCCTCACTCTCCATTATTCGTCCTATCACAGCTGTACCAAATGCAGGATGATCAACATAGGCATCGCCAGAAATCAATACAACATCAACTTCCTTCCAACCTCTGGATTCGACTTCATTTTTAGTAATCGGAAGCCAATCTTCCAATCTTTGCTTAATAACTGGTAATTCTATCATAATTGAAATGCAAATTTACGATTATTTAGAAAGCCAATGGAATCTATTTATTAAAAGGAACAATTGCCCATTATTTAAATTTGACTTTTATCTATTTTTAACATTAAAATGGATCATTTGTTTTATTAGAAATTAAGATAGCATTGAAATATTTTTTCAAAAAAAAACACCTTACTCAAATCTTAATTAAAGATGATGTTAAGGTGTTATCAAAATTGGGGTTATGCAATCTTTCTTTCAACTAATGATTAATTACGCGGAAATAAAAAAATCTATTTTCTTTTTTGATTTATTCAAAATTCTTAAAAATGAACATCAAAATTTTAAAAAAACCAAAATTATTCCTCGCGCTTTTTATCCTAAGAAGTTGGATTTTATTCTTTTATATCGTTCTGGAAAAACATTAATCAAAATAATACTATAAATGGATACACAATATCGACATTTTTTTTAGTCGTATTTCTTTGTTCTTTCATTTTAATAGACATAAATCGATGTGTTTTACTCTCATGGTGACCGTAATATTTCAATGAAATTTCTTTTAATAGTTAAAGTGTTGCATTCATGACTATTATACCTAATAAACTAATTGTTGTTGCAATCATAATTCCAAGTTTACAATAAGCACAGATTGAATTGTTCATTTTATTTGATTTAGTAATTGGTTAATGTTTGGTTTTTGAAAATATTGGTATTAGCTATAATGTGATATTTAATACCATTATCATGATTGTACTAAAGGCAGTTAAAATTAAAAAACCTAGTTTGCAATAGTTACAGATTGAATTGTTCATTTTTTTTGATTTAGTAATTGGTTAATGTTTATTTTTTAAATTTTCTTGAGCAATCTATTTATAGCAGTTATAATGTATTTTCTAATACGATAACTGCCAACAAACTTAAACTTGTTAAGATTAGAATCCCCAGTTTACAATGTGCACAAATTGAATTTTTCATTTTTTTTGATTTAGTTTTTAAAGAATATTATTGAAATTAATGAACCATTGTTCAATTATTACAAAAACAAATTTAGGTTGAAAAACAATACGTCACAGAGAAGTACGACAAGTACTCGGAAAAACACGATTTTCCTAGCAGATTTTCCACGAACGTACTTTTTCGACCTATTAAAAACAATAAATTCAACTCGAAAATTGAATTTTTTAGGATAAAACCACTTTGCTTCAAAATGAATTTCATTGAAAATTCTTTAATTGTATTCTTTCTTTTATTTTGAAGTTCTTTTATTAATTAAAATCTCTAAGCATGTTTTCAAGATTCAATTCAAAATTGTTAATAATCTGCATTTGCAGTTTTATGGCGGCAGTTAATGCTCAAGTTGACAAAAAAACTGACATTATATCAAGTCCAGAAATATCAACTACTGTCCAAAAATTAAATATCAATGGGAAAGTCATAAATTTAAAAACTGATGCTGGAACATTAGAAATCAGGGATAATGAAAATAAGCCAATTGCCAATTTTGGTTTTTTTAGCTATGTAAAAGAAAATCCTGAACCGAATAGACCGATTGTTTTTGCTTACAATGGTGGTCCTGGTTCGTCATCTTTTTGGCTCCATATGGGTGTTCTTGGACCGAAAAGAATTGTGATTAAAGATCCCGATTTTGCAAAATCTGCCCCTTATAAACTTGAAAACAATGAATATTCTTTGTTGGACATTGCAGATCTTGTTATGATTGATCCAGTTGGAACAGGTCTAAGTGTAGCTGTAGGTGACTCAGAATTCAAAGATTTTTGGGGAGTAGATCAAGACATTAACAGCATAAGTAATTTTATTACACAGTATTTAATAAATTATGACCGAATGAATAGTCCCAAATTTTTATTGGGCGAAAGTTACGGTACTTTTAGAAATGCAGGCGTAATGAATAATTTATTAAATCATGGAATTGCTTTGAATGGAGTGATTATGGTATCATCGGTATTTGATCTTAGAACTTTAATGTTTCCACCAAATGATGATTTACCTTATGTCGTTCATTTTCCCACCTATGCGGCAACTGCATGGTATCACAATAAAGTAAAAAATAAAAATACCAACCTCGAATTATTTATTGATGAGATTCGAACTTTTACACGAGAGGAATATTCTCCTGCTTTGTTTTTAGGTGACCAAATTTCAAATACAAAGAAAAAGGCTATCGCATTAAAACTTGAAGATTATACAGGAATTAGTCATGATTTGTGGGAAAAAGCAAATTTAAAATTAACAGCAAATGAATTTTTTGAAGAGTTTATGAAAAATGAAGGACAAATTGTTGGAAGACTTGATTCTAGATATTTAGGCATTAATATGGATTTGATATCTCCAAATGATATTTATGACCCTCAAAGTTCAGCCATTTCTCCACCTTATATTGCAGGTTTTCTTAATTATTTGCATCATGATTTGGCTGTCAGCACAACGAACAAATATATGATAACTGCTGGACTAAGAGATGGATTCAAATGGGACTGGACACATCGAGGAAATCAAGGTTGGGGGACTAACACTGCCATTAATACGGGTATTGATATGGCAGATGCGCTCAACAAGAATCCAAATATGAAAGTTTTGATATTAAACGGATATTACGATGTAGCCACAGTATTTTATGGTGTAGAACATTCTATTGATCATCTGGAGTTAACTCCTGAAATCAAAAAGAATATAATCATGAAATATTATGAAGCTGGACATATGATGTATATCCACCAAGCTTCCATCGAAAAATTCAAAAAAGATGTTTCAGAATTTATTGTGGAAACCCTTAAAGATTAAATTTTAAAACCAAAAATAAACAGTGTCATTTTAATTATTCTTGGAATTATTGCTTTGCATTTGTTTTATTTATAGGATTAGAAAAAAGTGGGCTTGTCATTTCTAGTTTTTTCTTTAGCTCAGCAGTTATGATATTATTTAATAAAGAAAAAAGCGGATTTGCTTTAACACTTTTTATTTTCATGACTGTTTCCCTCGCGCTATTTTACCCATTTTTGTTTGTAGGTATTGGTTCATATCAAACTAAAAATTTAATTGTTCCTATATTAATGGCGATAATGTTTGGAATGGGATGTAGTATGAATATCCAAGATTTTTTGGGAATCATAAGAATGCCTAAAGCTGTAATAATTGGTTTGATTTGTCAATTTACAATCATGCCATTTATAGGATTTTTTTGGCAAAACTTTCTAACTTTCCACCAGAAATTGCTACTGGTATTATCTTAATAGGTTGTTCTCCTAGTGGTCTTGCTTCAAATGTGATGTAATATATTGCCGGAGCAAATCTTGCACTTCCATTAACGTTAACGATGATAGCAACTTTGCTAGCTCCTATTCTTACTCCCTTGTTAATGAAATTTCTGGCTCAAGAATATGTTCCTATCGATTTTATCGCAATGCTTATTAGTATTCTCAAAATTGTAATATTGCCTGTAGTGGCTGGGA
>JAHEAQ010000049.1 GCA_024642705.1 Bacteroidota bacterium
GAATTTATTAGAGTTGAGGGCATTTATGGCAATGCCAATAGTTTTATTTTTGCTAAGCCATGGACTCAGTTCTTTGACCTCAAAGGCACTACTGAAATTCCAATATCAATTTGCGATAACATTACCCTCAGCAACATAGAATTAGAATGTGAAGTGTTCTTCAATATTGAAAGCAATGAATTTAACAAGTTGTCAAATTTCAAATTTGAAAATTTGAATATCACTGCAAAAAATTCTGCAATCAATAAAACTTTTATAAATGGACTTCAATTAAGTTCCGTTAACGTTAACGGACGAGCAGTTGAGTAGCTTCTAATGAAAAAGTATAGGAATATTTAAATTTAGAAAATGTATAAAACCAAATTTGCAACATGAAAAAATTATTATACTTTTTTGAATTATCAATTTTGTGTTTGTTTATTTCGATACCCAATCTAAGCCATTCTCAAAATGATAAACCTCATTTCAATTTCGTTGTGTCCATTCAAGAACCTGCAAGTCATGAATATAATGTAGATTTAGAAATAAGCAATTGGCAAAAAGATTCCATTGTTCTTAAAATGCCTCAATGGATGCCTGGATACTATCAAATCATGAATTATGGGAAAACTGTAAATAACATATCAGCAACGGGAGAGGATGGTTCTAATATTCCTATTGAAACAATAAATGATCATACTTGGCTGGTTAAGCCAGCAAAGAACCAAACTTTCAATGTCAATTATTCAATAATTACAAATCGCCAGTTTGTTGCAAACAGTTATGTGGATAGCTCGCATGCTTATATTATTCCAGCAAATACTTTTATTTACAGTGAAAACATTCTAAAAAATGCAGTTTCCGTTAAATTGAATTTTACGAATGATTGGGATAAAATAGCAACTGGCTTAACAGCTTCAAAGGAAAATGATCATGAATTCATAGCTTCCGATTTTGATGTTCTTTATGACTGTCCAATCTTAATAGGGAAATTAGAGGAACTTCCGGCTTTCAAAGTTGGAGGAATAGAGCACCGATTTATTGGCTATAATATTGGTTCTTTTGATAAAGAATTATTTATGGATAATCTTGCAAAAATAGTAAAAGCGTCAGTTGATGTGATAGGTGATATTCCGTTTAATCAATATACCTTTATTGGAATTGGACCAGGAAGAGGAGGAATTGAACATTTGAACAATACGACCATTAGTTTTGATGGGAATCAACTTAAATCTCCAGAGGCAATAATTAGGATGATGAATTTTATTGCTCATGAATATTTTCATCATTACAATGTAAAAAGGATTAGACCATACGAATTGGGACCTTTTGATTATGAATTTGGAAACAGGACCAATCTGCTTTGGATAAGCGAAGGATTATCAGTTTACTATGAATATATGATAGTTAGAAGAGCTGGACTGATGAATAACGCTACTTTATTATCTCATTTTGAAAAAAATATAAATGCTCATGAGAATAATCCAGGGAAATTGCACCAATCTCTTCAACAAGCAAGCTACAATACTTGGAGCGATGGACCATTTGGGAATTCAGGGAATGAACCTGAAAAATCCATTTCTTATTATGATAAAGGTCCGATTATAGGATTATTGCTTGACTTTGAAATTAGAAACGCAACATCAAATGAAAAATCATTGGATGATGTGATGAAATTATTGTACTGGAAATATTATAAGAAAGAGGGTAGAGGATTTACAGAAGCAGAATTTCAACAAGTTTGTGAGCAGATGGCTGGAAAATCTTTAGGGCAATTTTTTGAATATATATACACAACGAAAGAAATAGACTATGACACCTATTTGTCATATGCTGGTTTGTCAATTCAGAAAAAAGAAATGGATACAATAAATCCAAAATTTCATTACACCATAAATAAAATAGAGTCTCCATCAGCTTTGCAGCTGGGTATTTTAAATTCTTGGCTTGGAAATTAACAAATAATCTTTTAAAAGCTCAAAACACATGGTTTGGTTTAGCAGTCGTTTTTCTTAATTAATTCTTTCTTGCAGAGGTAAAATCCTATATACATCAATGCAATAAATATTGATATCAGAAATATCAAAGTTAGGTCCTCCCAAATACATCGAACTTCCTTTTATTTAATTTGAAAATAGATTGCGTCAAAGAATTGGAATTTCGATTTTATGAACTGTGAGTGACACATTCTGATCTTGATCAGAAATAGATTGAAAGGTTTCATTCTATAAGAAGCGAAATGCAAACAGCTGCTTGCATCTTAATAAATTTCTGCGAGAAGATAAGGCGCACCCATCAGTTTTAGCAGGTGGGAGCTCCTAATCAACTAGCCCGTATAATTATTTACTTTTCTTTGATTCTATTTCTGTTATTCAAAAATTAACTAAGAGGCCGGTTTGGTTGGAAATTATTTCCTGATTAAAATGGATTGAATTTGCAAATGTCGGAGGTCTGAAACAACTGAGAAATTTTCTTGGGACTAAAATAAGTCATAATCATCACTTACCCAAAGCCAAAATGAGCTGTGTTCTATTGCTGACATGTAACTTGTCATAAATATTCTTAATATGAAATTTTACAGTGTTGATCGAAAGGTAGATTTTATTACTTATCTGACCATTGTTTTTTCCCTCACAAATCAACGCCAAAATTTCCATCTCTCTGTCTGTCAAATGGACTTTAAATTTTGATTCCAGTTCTGCTTTATTCAAACCATGAGGAATATTGAATTTTGTGTGGTTGAATAATGATATTTCTATAGTAGAGATGAGTTGTTCCTTTTGAAAAGGCTTCACCACATAACCAATGGGATGCACATCTTTTGCGGCATTTAAAGTATTGGTATCAGTGTAAGATGTAAGAAATATATAAGGTATAGCAATTTTATGGTTGATCATATATTGAGCAATATCAATGCCTGACAGTTCATCTTCCAAATTGATATCCAGGAGTACAAGGTCAAAATGTTCATGCAGTAACGCATTCAATGCCTGTGACGCTCTATAACACACTGATACAACTTCGAACCCCGCTTCCACACAGATTTCCTTGATATCTTCTGCGATCAAGGCCTCGTCTTCTACAATCAGGATAGCAATTTTATTAACTTCTGACATCGGGTATTGTTTTTAACTCACGTTTTTCTGACCACTCGGTTATATTGATAACTTTGCAATCAGCAACCTGTTCACTAGGATCCAGATAGGAAGATATGACCGCCTCTAAGTCTTTCCATAAATCGAATTGTACCCGGTTCATATCAAATTCAGAGATAGACATCTTATATCGCTTTTTTTAAGTGGTTTATGACCAACTCGATGCTTGTTCCATTGTCAGTTGTTTTGGATATTTTGGCATTTAACCTTTCAGCAAATATTTTTATAAGTCGGTAGCCAAATCCTTCCGAATTGCCTATTGGTGTTTGTCCAATGCCATCATCCCAAACTTTGAGAACAAGCCTATTCTCATCCTGTTTACAGGATACACCTATCGTTCCATTTTTTTTCTCTTCAAAAGCATATTTTAAAGAGTTGGTGATCAGTTCATTAATGATCAGTCCTAACGGCACCATGCTTCCAACATCTATATCCATTTCTTCAATTTGGAGCTCCAGTTTGATGCGATCTTGATTGATGTTGTAGGTTGTAAATAAATGCTGACACAGGTTGGTAAGGTAGGATTTGACATCTATCTGAGAGTTGTTATTTTCTTTGTATAAATTTTGATGAATGAGTGACATCGACAACACCCTAGACTGACTCTCATTTAGAGCATCCGTGGCACTCTGATCATCAACCGTCCGCGATTGAAGACTAAGTAAACTTGAGATGACCTGCAAATTGTTTTTTACCCTGTGATGAATCTCTTTGACAAGGTATTCTTTTTCCTCCAGATTTTTGGAGATCAATTCATTTCTTAGGTTGACTTCGCGATTTAGTTTATTCCTTTGTCTGAGTAAAACGTAAAGAAATCCTGAACATAAAGCTAGGAATGCCAAGCCAATACCAAAATAAAAGTTTCTGCTTTGTGCGCTTCTTAACGCAGTCTTAATAGTTCTGTTTTCAGAACTAAGTATGGCTATGGTCCCTTCTTTTTCATTAAAAGTTAGATCTGTTTTGATATCGTCTAACATCTTTTTAGAATTTTGCATCTTACTCAGTCTTTTGGCTTTAAGAGTATATTCTTTAGCTAAATCAGGATGCCCTTGCCTATCGAAAATTTCTGCCATTCCGTTATAAGTACGCCAATTTTTTGCCGGCTCTTTATTTAATCTGATAGCCTCACATTTTTTGAGTGATTCTAATGCTAGCTCAAGATTACCCATCTTTAGATACGTATGTCCTACGTACTCAAAATAATCTCCTGCATAAGGACGATCGTAATTGCCAATAAAATACGACTCAAGACCAAGCAAGGCATCCAACCCTTCCTGGTGTTTATCTTCTAAGGCAAATAACCGACTTTGAGAAATCACTATGATCGGGATCAGTTCCTGATAGTTTTTTTGTTGCGCTAATTTTAATGCTTGCATAAACGAATGATGGCCTTCATCAATTTTGTTATCTAAAACCAAATCAATGCCATCATAAATAATCTCGGAAATCAGTTTGTAATCCTGAATTCTTTCATTGTCCGGGGATGAAAGGCTATAACCAGGCCAACAAAAACCTATAGAAAAAAGGTATGCGAATATTAATCTCTTTTTCAATGATCGTTACTTTTTATAGCGTAAATTTATTCCTAATTTTAGTTATTAGAGCATATTTATTTTTAGAAACATGTTTTGTTAATAAAGATATCATTGGGTCTTAATTTCAAAGGTCTTCTCCAATGGATAACAAAAATCAAGACACTTAAAACTTTGCCTTCACCTTGATGAACTGATGGAATAAGTCTATTTATCTGACTTATTTTATCAAAACCACTTTTTGCACACCTTTTGATGTTTTAAGAAAGTACAATCCAGCAGGAAAACCTAATAAATCGACACTACTTCCTTCCACTTTAATCACCAGTTGTGATCTTTGATCGAACACTTCAATCCTTCCTTCATAATCTTTGATAAAAATAGTATTCGAGGTAGGATTTGGAAAAAAGTGAAAAGGATTGTCAATATTCAAATTTTCATTAACAGACAATGTCAACCCACAGGCATCCTCAAAAAAATCTAGGCTTCTACCATTATATTCTGATTTGAATATGTGATAGCCATAAGTTACACCCAGTTGATCAATAACAAAGCTCTTTTGTGTTTGCGTAAGTGATAAAATGGTAGGGAAATGAGTTGGATTATTTGCAACAGATTCTATCATTTGGTTTGGTGACAATGCCAATGTTTGGTCACTGTTAAGCCCATTATTATTCTTTATCTCATCATAGATAGCCCTTGATTTTTCAACTGAAATACTACCATCCAGGGCAAATCGCTCAGGGTGTAGCGGTTGGCTGTCATACAACTGAAGTTCCATACAAACTGCTCTATCCAAATAGTTTTGGGCATATTCTATTGACTCTAGGACTCCTTGTGGACCTACCTCGGGATGATTGTCATTTTTACTGATGACATGGTAATAAGGCTTTTCTGCATTCAAAGATAAAACCTCTATTCCAGCAGAACTCTGATTGAAGCTAGCTCGCCAATCGAAAATATTTGGAAGAAATTCTGAAAAAGCGCCTCCTGCTGAAAATCCTGCTGAAAAGTTGGTCGTATTGTAATCCATCAGTCCACGATGAATGAAGGTATCTCTCAAAGCCCTTATATTGGCTTGGTCAATCAGGTTGGAATCTATTCCGTAGGTATACCTGTAAACTCCATCACCATTGAGATCCATGTCAAGTGTACGCTCTTCACAATCGGTAGCCACAACCGCATAATCATGATATATCAGATACTTAGCATAACTGTACATGTCGTAATTCTTGCTCCAATTGATACCAAAGCCATTGGTGCCATGCCACAGCCAAACCACTCCTTTTAGATCCTCCTTTGGTGGGAAATACATGGTTACTTTTTTGATATTTTCTGCCCCTTTTATGTTAAAGGTCTCCATATTGACATTGGCAGGTAATTCGGGAATGAAGGCAGAG
Source organism: Bacteroidota bacterium (assembly GCA_024642705.1). Lineage (GTDB taxonomy): Bacteria > Bacteroidota > Bacteroidia > Chitinophagales > Saprospiraceae > Portibacter. Next base: position 6,067 of record JAHEAQ010000049.1, read on the forward strand.
ATAGTGACATCTTGATCCGGCATTGTCAATGTGGTGTGCCATTCATTATCGTCCTCTAAGTATTGGGTGTCCCCTTGCCAATTGATAAAAATTTTTTTATCAGGTTGTTCGCTGCCCCATACATGCACCGGATCTCCAGCATGATACATCCCGCTTCCGTATCCACCATCCACAGTTAGTTTATACACATTTTCATTACACAGATTTTCGATAAAATCGAGCAAGTCGCCATTGTAATCTGATCTGAAAGCATGTAACGCATAACAAACCTCTAATTGATCGAATACATTGTCAATTTGTACAGGTCCTAAATTCCCAAATACGGCATCATATTTAGATGGGTTTTGGGCATAATCAGTTTTTATGATATTAGGATGTGTTATCAAATAGTTTTGCTCATCCAATGCACCATTATCTTTAAGACCCTGGAAAATGATTTTTGAGCGCTCAATACTTACACCACCTGCACGATGAAACCGCTCTTCATAAAGTGGTTGTTTGTTTTGGAGGATCCATTTTGCACAGATACCTCTATCCACATAATTCTGGTAATTGGCAAAAGCTTTCACATTCCTTAGTCCATCATTATCTACATCATTCACAGCATTGCATTGAAAATGTGGCGTAATTGCATTTTTTGCAATATACTCTAATCCTCCGCCATTATAACTTATACTCATGGGCCAATCGTAAGCAGCAGACAATACTTCTGCAAAACCACCTCCACTACTAAATCCACATGAAATGTTTTGGTCATTTATCTGGATAATATGCTCATTAATTAATGCATTTCTAATTAATTTAACATTTAAAAGATCCTTATTGAGCACCGTATCGGGAGTATAATAAAAGCCAAATTCTCCATTGCCATCTTCATCATTTTGAATGGTCACTTCATAGGAATCGATAGTTAGAACAGCATAGTTGTTGAGCAGTAATTCATTCACCCATTGCTTCTTTTCGATGTTGGTATTCCATCCTTTTCCCTTTGAATTTTTACCATTAAAAAGCCAGACAATCGCCTTGTAATTAGGTGGAAAAGCCAGCCCAACTTCTACAGCTGCACCATTGGAAGCAGGAATATATTTCAGATCAGTGTAAATATTTTGGGGAAGATTACCATACTGAGCAGTTAAGGTCACATCTTTATCGGGCATTACAAAAATGTCGTGCCAGTTCCTCCTATTCTCAATGTATTGAATGTCTCCTTCCCAGGATTGAAATGCCATATTTGAGTCACTCTCCTCAGCCCAAATATGGACGGTGTCACCTTTAGCAAAATTTCCTGAGCCGTAACCGTTGTTAACTTTGAGTGTAAATGATTGACTATATCCATGGATGATACACAAACTAAAAACTAATAAGAGGGCACATTTTTGCATACTGATTCATTTTAAACGCAATAATACGCTGAAAACAAATGAAAGGTAATACCCTAATGGGTAGTTTTAACTAATCATCGACATAAGTTATTTGGCCAATATTATCTTTCTTAATAAAGATATCTGCTAGAATAAATAGCGATTCAGCAGTTATCAACCCATATTTTGCCAAAATCCCAACATAAAATGCTCCATGGATTAGATATTTTTGATTACAAGCACTTTTATTATTCTTTCTGGATCTACCATTTTCAATCCCAACTTATCGAGTCTTACGTAGATGAGTTCAAGCTTTTCATGAAACTATGCTGTTTCCGCATCATACAAACCATCAAAATTGGTTTCATCCACGATTGGCTTTTTTATATAACTTTCCCAAAAGCCAATCATTGAGCTGACTTCTATTATACTTGGACTTAAAAATCTATTATTTGGATTTTTTCATATAAGCAAACCAACAACAATAATTACTGCAAAAATTATTGATTGCCGAGTAGAAAAACTCTTCACCATTAATTCCGGACCAATCATAATCTTTATTATAATATCTTTCCCTCCCTTTCCGTTTTTTACCATTATAACCATCCGTTTGCTGTCAATATCTTGAAGTTTCAAGTTAAGCAACTCTACACGGCGCAATCCAGCCGAATAAAGCAAACTTGCTATACACTTATGTTTTGTAATTTCAGCATTCTCGATTTCCACTGGGATTATTTATTCCACGTCGAATTAATTACCATATTTTTAAAGTGCATCTTTTTTTAACTTATTCTTCATCTGATTTATCTATGCATTAATCCGAATAAATGTTATTTTTTTCTAAAAGTAGCTTTTGTGTTACATACTTTCCATTTAAAAAGGCTATTTTTTCCACCCAATGTTAATTATTGATAACAAAAAAAACTTTGTGCTTTGAAAAGAAGAAACTTTATACATACTGCAGCATTGGGAGCGGGAATATTAGCCGCACCAATTCCTATTTTCGGGAAGAACATATTTAGTGCTGAATTATTGAATCCTGGAATGGATGTGGCGACAAAAAAGGCTATGGCAGATGTAGCATTGAATACAGCAAGAAGCTTAGGTTCAACATATGCTGATGCCAGAATTGGAAGATACCTCAATCAATATATTTTTACACGAGAAAAAATGGTCCAAAACACTGTTAACACAGAATCATTTGGGATTGGAATTCGAGTAATATGTAATGGAACTTGGGGATTTGCGTCAACAAATGATGTAACTCCTGATGGAATTAAAAAAGCAACCGAATTAGCTGTTTCTGTCGCAAAAGCCAATTCAAAAATTCAAACTGAAGAAGTTATTTTAGCGCCAGAAAAAGGACATGGCGAAGTATCATGGAAAACGCCAATACTTAAAAGTTCTATGTCGGTTCCTGTTTCAGAAAAAGTAGAACTATTGTTAGAAGCTAATGCTAGAGCTCTTGAAAATGGGGCAACCTATATTTCTTCTGCATTATTCTCAGTCAACGAGCAAAAGTATTTTGCATCCACAGAAGGATCATATATAGATCAAGATATCCATAGAATATGGCCAACGTTGAATGCTACCGCAATTGATAAGGCTTCAGGAAAATTCAAGAACAGGCAAGGACTAGCTGCTCCTATGGGCATGGGCTATGAATACCTAATGCCTGATAAATCTGAAGAGATTAAGGGTGCTGGTGATGTTGTTTTATACAGAAACAGATATGATTTAGTTGCAGATGCTATTGCTGCTGCAAAACAAGCCAAGGAAATGTTAATTGCTCCTTCCATTGAAGCTGGAAAATATGATCTTGTATTGGAACCAAATCATTTAGGTCTTACCATTCATGAATCAGTTGGTCACCCATTAGAGTTAGACAGAGTGTTGGGATATGAAGCTAATTATGCAGGAACGAGTTTCGCGACATTAGATAAATTACAATCTGGAACATTTAATTATGGAAACGAATTAGTGAATTTTGTGGCTGATAAGACTCAAGAAAATTCTCTTGGGGCTGTAGCATATGATGATGAAGGCGTGAAATGTAAAAAATGGGATTTAGTAAGAGATGGAATTTTGGTTAATTATCAGGCCATTCGAGATCAAGTTCATATGATCGATCAAAAAGAGTCTCATGGGTGTTGTTATTCTCAAAGTTGGAATGATGTGCAATTCCAAAGAATGCCAAATGTTTCACTTGAAGCTGGAAAAGAAAAATATTCGGTTCAAGATATGGTAAAAGATGTAGAGAAAGGAATTTATTTGGTTGGTAGGGGATCTTATTCCATTGATCAACAACGATACAATTTCCAATTTGGAGGAACATTATCTTATGAAATTAAAGATGGAGAGGTAAAGGGAATGGTAAATGATGCTGCTTATCAATCCAATACGCAAGAATTTTGGAATTCATGCGCTAAAATATGTGATAAAGACGATTACCGAATGTTTGGTTCTTTCTTTGATGGCAAAGGCCAACCAAGTCAGGTAAGTGCAGTTTCTCATGGGTGTTCAACCACCAGATTTAATGGTGTCAATGTCTTAAATACAGGCAGAAACATTTAATTTCCAAATTTTAAAATAGATCAAAATGTCAATATATAATAAAGATGAAGCCAAGGAAATAATGAGTCGTGCACTTAAATTTTCTAGTGCTGATTCGTGCGAAATTAATCTTTCAGGAAACATTAGTGGCAATATAAGGTATGCGAGAAATACAGTTTCAACTGCTGGAGTTAACTCTAATCAGAACATGGCAGTGCAAGCTAGTTTTGGTAAAAAAGTAGGTACTGCCACGATCGATGAATTTGATGATGCTTCACTTGAAAAAGTAGTTAAAAGAGCTGAAGAATTAGCTAGACTTTCGCCAGAATCGCCTGAATTTATGCCTCCACTTGGACCTCAGAAATATGAAGAATCTAAAACATTTATTCAAAAAACTGCTGATATATCACCTGATTTTAGGGCTGAGGTAGCAGCTGCAAGTATAAATCCGGCGAGTAAAAATGATATCACTGCGGCTGGATTTTTTGACGATTCTAATGGATTCAATTCAATGATGAATTCTAATGGCCTTTTTGCTTACAACAGAGATACAGCAATGAATTTTACTGTAACGATGCGAACAAATGATGGTACTGGTTCAGGATGGTCTACTCGTGATTACAATGATGTATCCATGTTTGATGCTGCAGAAGCTTCGCAAATTGCTATTGAAAAAGCACTTCAATCAAAAGAAGCAAAGGCAATCGAACCTGGAAAATATACTGTAATTCTTGAGCCAGCAGCCTCCATTGGTTTGTTGCAAAATATGTTTTTTGCTTTTAATGCTCGAAGCGCAGATGAAGGAAGAAGTTTTATGTCAAAAGAAGGTGGTGGAAATAAATTAGGTGAAAAAATTGTGGATGAAAGGATTTCCTTTTATTCTGATCCTATGAATTCAATTGTACCTTCTTCCACATGGACTGGTGATGGAATGCCGAGAAAGAAAATAGTATGGATGGAAAACGGAGTAGTGAAAAATCTTGCTTATAATAGATATTGGGCAGAACAAAAAGGTGTTGAACCAGTTCCTTTTCCCAGTAATGCAATAATGGAAGGTGGGGATGCAAGTCTTGAAGATTTGATAAAAGATACCAAAAAAGGAATTCTTGTGACCAGATTCTGGTACATAAGAGGTGTTGACCCACAAACTTTATTGTACACTGGACTTACTCGAGATGGGACCTTTTATATTGAAAATGGTAAAATCAAACATCCAATTAAGAATTTTAGGTTCAATGAAAGTCCAATTATTATGTTGAACAATTTAGAAACCTTAGGAAAACAAGTTCGTATAGATGGTAACTTAATACCGTATATGAAGATCAGAGATTTTACATTTTCAAGCCTTTCAGACGCAGTTTAGAGCTTACTGAAATGCTTAATATATAATAAAATGAGATGAACATTGAACTGTTTATCTCATTTTGTATTAAATAGAAATCACAAAGAGAAGTATAATTGGTTTTATAAATTCTAAATGGCAAAAAGTTTAAATTATACAAATGAGTTTTTTTTTACCAGATTAATGTATGAATCTGGTGATTGGGATGCAGACCAAAGAATGCCATCAAACTTGCTTAATTCTTTGGTAGAATACACAACAATACCTGTCAATACCATTGAAAATATAGTTCCGTTAAGTAGTGAAAAAGTCTACCAGGTTCCTTTTTGTTATTTGACTGGGCATAAGTTGGTCCAGTTTACAAAAGACGAAAAAAAGATTTTTGAGAACTATGTCAGAAGAGGAGGATTTGTATTTGTAGACGATTGTAACCACGATATTGATGGCTTGTTTGCAAAATCTTTTGAACTTCAAATGAAGGAGATTTTCGGAGAAGAATCTTTAGTGAAGCTTCCTAATAATCATCCAATTTATTCTTCTTTTTTTGAATTTGATGGTCCGCCTACGACTTCTCAAGAATTGAATGGATGGGGTGATGATTTAGTTCATGATTATTTAAAAGCCATTTTGATCAATGGTCGAATCGGTGTTCTTTATAGCAACAAAGATTATGGATGTGAATGGGATTATGACTTTAGAAACAAGCGGTGGTATAAAAATGATAATACTAGATTTGCAGTAAATATTGTAGTGCACGCATTAACAGGATAAAATGATAACAAAAGAAAGTGTGGTAAACTTAATTGAGAAAACACAAGACTTAAGAGCCAATATTCATAAAATTATTATAGGTCAAGATGAGGTGATAACGCAACTTTTGGTGGGACTTATAGCGGGAGGACATGTTCTACTTGAAGGAGTGCCTGGATTAGCAAAAACCTTGATGGTAAAAACTCTTGCAGACGCAATTGAGGGAAGTTTTAGCAGAATTCAATTTACTCCAGACTTGATGCCTTCCGATATTTTGGGAACAGAAATTTTGCAAACCGATCACCAGGGAAATAAGTTTTTCAAATATGCTCCTGGTCCTGTTTTCGCAAACATAGTTTTAGCGGATGAAATAAATAGAACGCCTCCGAAAACACAAGCGGCACTTTTGGAACTCATGCAAGAATATGCGGTGACTTACGCTGGAACTAGGTATAAATTACCGGAACCTTTTTTTCTGCTTGCTACTCAAAATCCAATCGAACAATCAGGAACTTTTCCACTTCCTGAAGCTCAAGTGGATCGTTTTTTACTCTTTGTGCAAGTGAAATATCCTACTGCAGTCGAAGAAGAGGAAATTCTTGTCGCCACAACTGGAAGTAAATCCAAGAAAGTGGATGCAATTTTTAAAACAGAGGAGGTACTTCGACTCCAAGAACTATGTCGCCAAGTCAATATTGATAAAGAATTGGTATCAAAAGTAAGTGGTTGGGTAAGGAATACTAGGCCTCAGAATAGTACCAACTCAATGATTAAAGAATACGTGGATTGGGGAGCAGGTCCGAGGGCTGGACAATCTCTGATAATGGCAGCAAAAGCACATGCATTATTGAATGGAAGATTTTCAATTATTCCGGACGATTTAAAAAAGATGTTTGTCCCAGCACTTCAGCATAGATTATTGATTAATTTTAAAGCCGTTTCAGAAAAAGTCAACGTTCAGGACATCCTTCTAGAATTAATGAATGGCAAATAATAAAAGTCATATTATAGATCCCAAAACTATTCAGGATGTTAAAACTTTTGAATGGATAGCTAAAAAATTGGCCAGTGGATTTTTACATGGCAAACATGATGCTTCGAGACTTGGAATAGGCATGGAGTTTCAGCAATATAGACCATACGTTTCTGGAGATGATATTCGCGGCATAGATTGGAAAATGTATGCCAAAACGGACAAACTTTTTATCAAAGAAACTAGTATTCAGACTGAACACAAGTATGTTTTTTTAATCGATAATTCATTTTCTATGAAATATGAAGAAAATGGATGGTCTAAATTAATATATACAAAGTTGTTGACCGCTGCAATGATGCGTGTATTAAACAATCAAGGAGATCATTATTCATGGCAAAGCGGAAAAAAAATGATGCCTATGGGTTTTGGTAATCGGCATTGGCAACATAGTATAGAATCGCTTTATCTGGTAGATTTTTCAAATAATGAAATTAAGGCAATTCCGGCAAATATTAAGGATTCAACCATAATTTGGATTTCAGATTTTTACCTACCGATAGTTGAAATTCAGAATTACATTAAACAAATAAAACATCCTAAATCAGAATTAATTCTGATGCATATCTTAGGAGAAAATGAGAAACTTTTGAATTTTGGGACTAATGCAACTTTTATTGACCTTGAAACCAAAGAGAAAATTGATGTTAATTCTGAAAAGTCAAGAAAAGAATACCAACAAAAATTGAATTTGCATATTACGCAATTAAGAAATATAAGTTTTGAGTTTGGAGCTTTGTATAATGAAGTTTCTCTTAATCTTCCAATTTCAGAAAGTTTAAGAAATTTTTACCACCATTATAAATATGCTGCAATTCAATGAGTTTATTAAATCAAGCAGCCTTATGGGGCCTTTTGGCCTTGATTATTCCAACAATAATTTTATTATGGAGTAAGCAAAAGAAAAAAATTGTTGAATTCAGTTCTATAATATTCTTGAATGAATCTGAATCTAAAATTGCTAGTAAGATATTTCCAACGCAATGGTTTCTTTATTTTTTAAGAGTTGGAATAATTAGTTTGCTTGTTGTAATATTATGTCAACCATTATTTAATACAAACATCAAGAATAAAAGAATTCTTGTCGAAAAGGAAGTATTTGAAGATCCATCATTTAAAAATGTTTTATCAGAACTTGATCAAGAAGTTGAAATTTTCGATCAAAAATCGCTTTGGTTGCTGATAAAAGAATTTAATAAGACTAATGATTCTGTGGTGGTTTACACCAGAAGTTATGCAAAAGATTTCATTGGTTCTACAGCTCAAATTGCCAGTCATATTGATTGGAGAATAGTGCCCAATAAGGTTCCGGTAGTTAAGAAATTGTCAGCAAATATTGGCCATGAAGAATTTGAGTTGACCATTGAATCTGATGAAAATGGTATAACCTGGCAATCTCAGAAAGATCAAAATAGCATCATTTCAAAACATGATACCATATCAGTAAACTTGACTTCTTCTGTTGCACGAGTTAGCGAGAAAGATAAGATTCAAAATATTTTGAAATCATTTGGAGAAATCCTGCCTTTAAATTTTGATTTTGAAAGTAAAAATGAGGATTGGACCATTGTAGTTGATACAATGCTTGATTTAAATGCGGACAATATTTTGGTTTGGAATGCTTTAGAAGGACCGTTAACGTTAACGAATTTTCCTGATTCAATTTATGAATTGCGAGGTGAGCTAAGTCAAGAGAAATTAATGTCTTCCGATTTTCCATTAGAACTTGCACAGATTTTTTTGCAAGAGCGTTTTAAACTGAATGATTTAGATCGGAGAAGTTATTCGCCATTAATACTAGATCAAAGTTCCAATAAAACTAAATTAGCAAGTTTGCCTAAAGCAGAAAACCATTATTTTTTGTGGGCCATTATTCTTGTGCTGATATTATTTGAAAGATGGTTTAGTTCCAAATCTGTAAGAGAATGATCCTATTAAGTGTAAATAATTATCTTGCTGAGTGGCGAAAAAGACAAATGATTGTTTTCGGGCTTGCTGTAATTATTGCTGTGATAGCATTGTATCTATTGATTCATTTATTAGAACTTTCAGCATTTTGGTGGAGTTCGATTGTATTGTTAATTGGAATATATTTTTGGATAGGTAAAAAATATTGGCCAAATAGAGATTCCTCCATTCAATATTTGCATAAGCAATATCCTGAATTTGAATACAGTTTAAGATTATTGGATGTGGATGAAAATAGTTTGAATGTACTAGGAAGTTTACAGAAAAGAGGCCTTGAAAATTTATCCAAATCAATCGATGTTAAATTCAGTTCTCCACGCAAATTAATCTTAGAATTAACGATGGCCCTAATATTTTCTGTGATTTTGATAGGATTTGGGTCCCAATTTCCGCTTCCAAAAGCACAAAAAAGTGGGCAAACACAGAATATTTCTAAAGAAAATCAACAACAAATAATAACAAAAGATTCTGCTTATATCGATGATTTACGATTGAAACTATTTCCACCGCCATATACCAAATTGAAAAGTTCTACAGTGAGGATTTTGGAAAATGAAGTCCCTGAAGGAACCAGCATTGAATGGGATTTTACAACCCATGGATCGGTTGAATCGGTAGCATTTAATTTTGGAAACGACAGATCCCAAGATTCAAAGAATAAGCAATTTTTCAAGTCTGAGATTTATTATTATACTGTCAGAGATTCATCAGGAGAATCAGTGAATTCTCCTTATTATTCCATCAAAATTAAAGAAGACAACAAGCCGTCTATTGAAATTTCTGGAATCGAAGAATACCAAAGATTACCATGGAAAGAGAACTATGATATCAATTTTAATATTTCTATTTCAGATGATTATGGCGTTCAAGATGCTTTTGTTTCTGCTACTGTAGCAAATGGGCAAGGCGAGTCTGTTATGTTTAGAGAAAAAACATTTCCACTTAAGAATTTAGGAAAAAGCAAATTTGGCTTTTCGACTTCAGAATTCAACATGGAACCAGGGAGTGAATTGTATTTTTATGTTATGGCTAAAGACAATTGTCCTTATCGAATTCAAGCAACAAAAACAACTACCTATTTTGTAATTTTAGAAGATACTGCAAAATATGAATTTGTGGATGATGCAGGAATGCAAGTTGATTTAATGCCAGAGTTTTTTAGAAGCCAAAGGCAGATTATCATAGATTCTGAAAAATTATTAGCAGAAAAATCCAAAATTGCAGAAAAAGATTTCAAGCAACGCAGCAATGAACTTGGATTTGACCAAAAGATGTTGAGGTTGAAATATGGTCAATTTTTAGGAGAAGAAGACGACAGCGGCATTGCAATGGAGAATAAAATTGAAATTGAAAATGAAATCGATGGCCCCCAAGAAGTAAATGTATTAGAGGAATACGGACACAATCATGATCATGAAGATGAGGAAAATCAACTTTTGGAAACCAATGGAACGATGCCCAAAGATCCAGCTAGACCAGATTGGGTAGAGGCTATGTCTCACAATCATGATGATGCAGAGGAAAATACTTATTTCGACGTTTCATTAAAAAGTAAACTCAAAGCAGCATTAACTGTAATGTGGGATTCAGAATTACATTTGAGGCTTTATGATCCTTCTAAATCTTTACCGTATCAATATGAAGCCTTAAAATACCTAGAGGAAATTAAAAACCATGCAAGGGTTTATGTGCATAGAATTGGCTTTGATCCGCCAGTAATCAAAGAATCCGAGAAACGATTGACAGGCAAGCAAGATAAAATAATTTCACCTTCGGATGAAAAGCAAGTGGAATTTAAAAATGAATTAATCCAAATCAAACTAGCAATTGCTTTTATTTCAAAAAAACTAAATAGTGAGGATTTATTTTTAGCAGAGACAGACAAAAATTTAATGCAAATGGCAGGAAATGAATTGACTGTTTTTGCAATTCAAGACCCATCGATGCTTCCAACACTCACATTGATGCGAAAAATAATTGATCAGAATGAAGGCGTTAGTTTGAACAATAGGAAATTAATATTGAATGGGTTGTTGAAAGCGCTTCCTCAAGATCAAAAAGAAGTGATCCACAAAAACATCAGAATGCACCGAGTAATGAAAGCAGCATTTGAAGTATTATGACAGTGATTTGGACAAATGAAGTTTTAATAGCAACACTTTCAATGGTTGTAATTTTTTTATTATCTGCGTATTGGACGAAGGATTTTAAGAAAATTACCTTTCTATTATTAGGATTTATTGGATTGTGGCTTTCGATGGTGGCTCCAAACATCCAAGTGGAAAGGAAAAAGATCACTTCAAAGGTGAAAGACATTTCAGAATTTTTGTTATCAGATAAAAAAGAAAAGACAGACACTATAATTTTAGTTGGTGATGGACATCATTTAGATGATATAGCACTTTTGAAAGCATATAACATTGTTCAAGAAAGTATTTTGGAAACAACTGGTTTTGCTGAAATATCAATTCCTAAGGTAAAAGCAACACAAACTTTTATTGTAAAAGGAAAAGTAGTTTTAGCTCAAGATTCCATTCAAAAGATTTGGATGGAATTGTCAAATAATAAGGAATTTGAAGCGCCTTTTGAAAAGGACGGTTCTTTTGCGGTTCAAATAATAGCCCCAACTACAGGTCTTTATGAATATAAACTGAAAGGAAAGTTTTTTTCAGGAGATACGATTTCAGAAATTGTTCCCATTGAGGTAGAGTCAACAGAAAAATTGAGAATGTTGATATTGGCTGCAAATCCTGATTTTGAGCTCAATTATTTAAAGAATTACTGGGTCTCTTATGGGCATGCAGTAGTTCAGAAAATCAAAATATCAAAAGAAAAGTACAGTACTAGTTTTCTAAATATGAATAAATTTAATCTTCAAACCTTAAATACTGAAGTTTGGGATAGATTTGATATGGTCTATTTAGATATTCCAAGTTGGAATGCCCTTTCTTTCAAAGAACGAAATGATTTATTGGATGCTTTTGAAAACAAAGGTTTGGGAATTATCCTAAAACCAACAGAGCTTGGGCAAAATGTTCAAAGTTTACCCTTCCTGAAAGTGACAAAATTCTATGACGAAGAAATTAAAACAGTTCCTATTACATTAATAAAAACAGAGCAAAACAAGGAATGGGAAAACATAGAATTTGGAAGTTTATTGCAGAAAGGAATTGGAAAAATAATTGTGTTGAAGATTAATGATTCTTATAAATTAATGCTCAATGAACAAGAAGAATTATATAAAGAAATATGGACAGACATTTTTTCAGAATTGTTTATTAAGCTCACAGACGATTTTGTTATTTCATTACCATTTTTAAATTTTGAGGATCAGATATTTGACCTTCAGTTTAATTATGCTTCTCAGGATTCCAAATATTATTTGAACGATTCTATTCCATTAGCCATCAATTTTACTCCTATGTTAGAAGGAAATGGAGTTGCAAGAATAGCTGGAAAATTAGGTTGGAATAAAGTAAGTGATTCAGAAAAAATGACGGAACGATGGTTTTATACTTTTGGTATGAATTCATGGAAAGTTAGACAAGCTGATCAAATGCGTACCTATATTTCATATCTTAATAAAATAGAGAAAACAAATCAAAACCGCTTTTATAAGGCGAGTATGAAATTTCCATGGTGGATATCCTTGATGATTTTAGTAGTAGGATTTGGGATGGTGTGGGTGTTGGATAAATTGAAGTAAGCACAACTGAGGATAATAACAAATAAAATGCTGTATTATTTTGTTAATACCATTCTGTAGTTTTCATTTTATAGCAATGGACTTTTAAAAATCAACTTGACAATAATAAAGTATAATCAGCGTAAATAAATTGATTATTTTGAGTGTTATCTTGGACAGACTTTAAGGATGGTTTTTTCTGGAGGAAATGTTATAAGCAAAGGTCTAAAAATAAATTATTGATAAATGCTTTTATTGAAAGAAGTCTATTTTGTTCAAAGGACCATTTATTATTTATTTCATGCTATCGAATTTACAGTCCCAATTGTCAAAGCTTTACGAGAATTAAGTGTTGAAAATGATTTGATGAGAAAACAATTGATTGAATAATAAAAACTACTTGAAAGAGTGATGATTGGATTTTTATAATTAGGATCTAGAAAAACTTTAATAATGAACCCCAAGTTTATGTAAAAAAAATTTATTTGAGGCTTTTTTTATAGTGCAATAATTTTTCGAAGATAAATCCTAAATTTAAATATTCAAAATGGATTTAAGTTCCTTTATTGATTGAGAAATCTCTACACATTTTTTTTCTTATGAACCATTTACAAAAAATTATAGGCGAATTCGAAATACATTCAGTGGATGGAATCAAGGAATGTTTTGAATATGGAGTTGATCCCAATCAGTTTTATAGGGGGAAACCTCTCATCTATGAACTTATAAACATGTATCTGAGAGGACCATTATTCAAATCATGCATTGAATCTTTTGTTGATTTTGGATTAAAGTTCGAGGACAAAGCCTTATTATCAGTTTTACTTGACGATGCGCATACTCTTGATATTCTTTTAAACAAAGATCCAAATTTAGCATTAAAGAAATATACCTTGGACTGTGCTTTTACACCCTTATATGAAGTTTCGCTTCTTCATATTTGTGCAGAATACAACCATTTGGCATGTGCGCAGATCCTGATAAAACATGGTGTAGATTGTAATGTAAAGGCAGGATATGATAAAGAAGGATTTGGAGGTCAAACTCCAATTTTTCATACAGTTAATCAGCATAATAATACTTGTATTGATGCAATGAAATATCTTATCTCTCAAAAAGCTGATTTGAAATATACTATTAAAGGACTTATTTGGGGCAAAGGTTATGAATGGGAAACTTTTATACCTTCTGTTAACCCAATAAGTTATGCAATGATGGGATTACTTAGACAATTTCAGAGAACTGAACAACAAATTTATGAAGTCGTAAAAATATTATTAAATGCTGAATACGGAACAGACTATTTTCCTGCAAACATTCCAAATAAATATTTATATGGTGGAATATAGCATCAATTAATTTATTTCAAAGTTCTAGTTATAAAAATCATTATTTTATGAAATATTTTAAGCTCTACCTAGGAATTATTTTTTTATTGCTAATGCATGGGTGTAAGGCTAAACAAGAAGGAATAATCCTTTCTAATTCAATTGATACGAGTGAATTAGATGCTTATTTTTCTAATGAAATGCCAGAAGATCAACCAGGTGGTGCTATTTTAATTATGAAGGGCGACAGCATTGTTTTTAGCAAAGGTTATGGTATCGCAGACATTAAGCTTAACTCTAAGATAGACGCGAATACTTTATTTAACCTTGGTTCTATTTCAAAAACTTTTGTGTCAAATGCTATCCTTATGTTACAAGATGCGGGAAAACTTTCGGTGGAAGATAATATGACAAAGTACTTTCCTGACTTTAAGAATTCAGCCATTGCAGAAAAAGTAAAGATCAAACATCTTTTAACGCACACTTCAGGATTGGAGGATAATAGAAAGACCAGAACAGATTCCATTTTTTATTTGAGTGCGAAAGATGCAGAAAATTGGTTTCCAATAACACAGGGTCAAGATTTAAAATTTGAACCTGGTACCCATTATGAATATTCCAATCCTGCTTTCAATGCTTTAGCCTTGATAATTGAGCAAGTTAGCGGAATGAAATGGCAAAAATATATAGAAAAAGAAATTTTCAGCACATCAGGCATGATTTCAAGTACGATTACAGATGGAGCATTTCCAGAAACTGGGGTTTCTCATGCTTATATTGATAATAATGGAAAATGGATAGAAAGAGATTATGGAGAGGAACCTACTTTTGCAGCAGCTGGTAATGGTGGTGTGTGGAGTTCGGTAAACGAATTAGCACAATACGAATTGGCATTGCAAAAACACAAATTTATTTCAGACTCTATCTTGCAAGATTCAAGAACCATAAAGTCATGGCCAAATTGGCAAGATTCCATTCCTCCATTCATAGGTTGGTCTTGGTTTATTGAAAATACGAATGAGGGATTAAAAAGGGTGGGGCACACAGGTAGTCAAGGAGGTTTTTTGTGTAACTATGTAACCATTCCCGAAAAGGATATTTTTTTTGTCATTCTTTGTAATACGCCTAGAAATGTTGATGGATTTACAGATTTTATATCAGATTGGATAACTAAGAATAGTTGGTTATGAAAAACTTAAAAAAAATTCACACTTGCAATAATGATATTCAAGACCAAATAAAATTCAAAATACAATTGAAAACGGAATCTTCAATAAAGTTAACCTACATTCAAAAATGAAGGTTATTAATCACAATAATTCATAAAATATTCTAAAGTGATAGTTGATTTTGTTTAGGAATGCACTATTTTAAGTATGAAATATGGTGTGTAAAGAATCGCTATCTTTTCTGCTTTTCGAATTATTTTATTCAAAAAGTATAGAGCAGAAACTGATCTAGTATGGGTATTGATACATGAATGAAATATTTTAATGGATTCAATAATCTTCAGCAATCAAAAAATTGCGTTTAAATGTATAAAGTCCCTCAAATTAATATTAACTTTAGTTAAACTGATAAATGCGTGCCAATTTATTCAAATATCAGGCATTACATATTTCTGCACTTTTAGAATAATAAATTATGATGAATAAAGAAATTATACTATTTATTTTTGATTACATTAGAAATGAAATTATTATTTCAAATGAAAACTTTCCATTCTTACCAATGGATTTAATTTTGAAATAGCCAAAAAAATATTTCTACTTTTGTTATTTTGAAATATCCAAAAACAGTTTTCAAATATTGGCTGCTCCAGAAATAAAAACTTACAATTATAAAATAGTCCATCAATAAAATGGACAATAGAAAATATTTGGTTCGATCTAACAGAAAGAATTACTATGAGCAATAACAAAGTTTCACTTCATAGAGTTTTTGCAGCAAGTCCTGAGAAAGTTTATAAAGCATTTGTAACTGCTGAGGCCATGGCATCATGGTTGCCACCATACGGTTTTGTTTGCAAAGTTCATAGTATGGATACGAAGATTGGTGGAAAATATAGAATGTCGTTTACAAATTTTACAACAGGAAATAGTCATTCTTTTGGCGGAGAGTATTTAGAAATTATACCTAACCAATTATTAAAGTATACGGATGTATTTGATGACCCAAATATGCCTGGGCAAATGATTACAACCATAGAAATTAAAAGGGGACTTTATGGCACAGAAATTTTTGTAACTCAAGAAGGAATTCCTGATATTATTCCCTTAGAAATGTGTTATTTAGGTTGGCAAGATTCATTAGATAAATTAAAACGATTAGTAGAACCAAATATTCCGGATGCTTAACAATGTAAACCCAAATATTAAAAAATGACAAAACAAATTTTTATCAATTTACCAGTAACCGACCTTCAAAAATCAATGGATTTTTATAGCGCATTAGGTTTCTCAAATAATCCTCAATTTTCTGACGATACTGCAAAGTGTATGGTTTGGAGTGAAAACATTTTTGTAATGTTATTGACACACGAAAAGTTTTTAACCTTTGCTACCAAACCAATTGCAGACACAAAGTCAAAATTGGCAGGACTTTTTTCACTATCGACTGACAGTTTAGATGATTTGAATAAAATCATGACAAATGGATTAAATGCTGGAGGAATAGAACCTCACGAAATCAGAGATATGGGTTTTATGCAACAGCGAACTATTGAAGATTTTGATGGTCACTCTTGGGAAGTTTTCTATATGGACATGTCGAAAATGCCAACTGAATAAGAATCGGAACATTAAGAATCAAAATCTTTTTGATTTTCCTCAGATTCGGTTTTTTTATTTTTGTTTGACTCAATTTCATAATAAGGAAAGTCAAAATATATTAATAGAAATGTTGATTGGTAAATTCCGTTGGTATGTTAATCCTAATAATATATAGTTCTGTTTGGAGCGCAATTGGTATGAAAATTAATGATTGGTTTGAACATTTAGAAGCAAATTGCTGACCAATCCAAAAAAAATAAATAATCAATACCAGTGTTGATATTTAAAAAAATAAAAATTTTAGTTATTTAAGTTGTTCGCACAAATTAAGTTTCTTTCGATAACACTCGACGAGAAATATCAAGATAAGTTGCAGTTAAATTGCAAATTTTGGTAAATTTGATTTATGGATTATTTTGAAATTATTATGTAATATTTATAAAAATTAAATTTAAATATAGTGAACATATTTTTGTGGATCCTGCAAATTCTATTAGCAATTCATACGTTAATGGGCGCTTTTTGGAAATTTTCAAATTCAGAACAATCCGTTGCATCCTTAAAAG
The DNA here is from genome assembly GCA_024642705.1 of Bacteroidota bacterium. Lineage (GTDB taxonomy): Bacteria > Bacteroidota > Bacteroidia > Chitinophagales > Saprospiraceae > Portibacter. The sequence continues at coordinate 23,424 of JAHEAQ010000049.1, forward strand.
CTCTTCCTCATGCAATTTGGATTTCAATGGGTGTTATCGAAATTATTTGTGCTTTGTGTTTAGTTCTTCCCGCTTTTATAAAAAAAATGGGAGTGTCAGTTCCTTTGGCTGCATCTTTCATTGTTGCAGAAATGCTTTTTCTTTGCGCAATTCATATTTTCTCAGGAGAAACTAACAATCAATGGATTTATTGGATTGTTGTTGCAATTGTATGTGGATTTCTTGCATATTCGAGATATGTTCTTAAACCATTGCATTAGGTTGAAAGAGGATGGTTATGATTTATTCAAAAACGAAAATTTATCGATTTTTCAATTGAGTTTTCTTTGAGAAATAGGAACATTTTCCTTGCGAAATTGACTTGTCGACCTGCCAATTGTTTGATTTTTTTTAAGATTTATTAACAGACTCCAATCAATAGAAGGTGCGTTTTTAGGTTTAAAATATTCCTTGCAAATGTTAAAAATATCAATTAGCTTTGCAACGTGAAAAATAAATTCAGAGTTTTAAAGGTACTGCTTTTAATAGTTATCTACTGCTTTGGAATTGGTGTTGTAAATGCAAATTCGATTCATTCCCAGCCTCGGATTGCACAAGCCAAGGAGCAGTTGAATAATAATTCAATTTTTTCTACAAACCTTTTATGCAACAACTCTGAATCTGGGACAGGATTAAATAATTCAAATAATTTTTCCTCTCCAAGTTTTAAAGATTCAATTAAAAATTGTAGAACATCAGCTTATTTAAAAGAGCAAGCGATTGAATCAAATTTTTCCCAGTACACCAATTTTTCAATTAATTTTTTAATAAGATACAGAAAAGCCAATATCATTTTTCCTTTCCATTATTTTTGGTAAATCATTTCTAAATAATCAATCCAAATTAACGGGTTGGACAATGGTTTCTCATAGATGAGAATGCCTTATTTAAGATTAACAATTTATCAAATTTATTAAATAGAATAAAAATGGAATTAGGAAGTGCCATCAATTGGGCAATTTTATTAGGTGTTTGTGTGGTTCCTTTCATTGTGATGGGGCAAAACAGAAAAAATAAAGGGAACAAAAAATTAAAGTATTTAACTAATCTAGCAACTCAACAAGATTGTCATATTACTAAGCATGAATTTTGTGGTGATTTTGTAATTGGTATAGATGAAGCGAAGAAAAATGTATTTTTCTACAAGCAGTGGAAGGATACAGCTGTAGAAAATAAAATAAATCTAGCTGAAATTGAAATCTGTAAAGTTAAAAATACAGTAAGATTAGTTTCGGCGAATAAAGGAAGTCAGAATATCCTAGATAGGATCGAATTAAGTTTGATTCCAGCTGACAAGTCCAAGAAAGAGATTTTGCTAGAGTTTTTCAATATAGATCATAGTGTACAGCTTAGTGATGAATTGCAAATGGCAGACCAATGGTCCAAATTGATTAATGATTGCATCAAAATTAATAAGTAATAAAAAGCCCCTTGAAAACATCAAGGGGCTTTTTTTAACAAAAGAATTTTTAAATAAAGAAACCTGTCAGCATTGCCTGACAGGTTTCTTAAATTTAATTAATCTAACCAAAAATTAATTGTTTGATATTATTCTTGAAGTTTCATCCGAAGTTGCCGTCATTCTTCTTCTTTCTCCTTTTACTTTATTGTTTCCGAATTTGTATTTGAAATTTGCCTTTACTCTTCTTGTATCTCTTCTTTGTGCAAGGTCAACTTTGATGTCATCTTGTCTAATCAAAACGGTATTGTTTCGGGTATAAAAAATGTCATCTATACCTATTTTAATGGTGCCTTTTCCTTTTAAAACATCTTTTGACAGACCTAGATCTATTCCCCATTCAGGAGACACTTCAAATAATCCATACAAAAGACCTGATCGATAATTTCCATTTAATTCCATAACAATACCTGCTGGTAATTTAACTTCATTTCCAATGTAAATATTGTAGCCAATACTTTGATTATCTAAGGTTCCCGAAGGGATTACTGATTGGAATCCATTATAGAAACTGGTAATATTAATTCTACTTGTTGCAATTTCTTTCCAAGGAATTGAAGTTGAAGCAGTAAGACTTGCAGATTCAAATTTGTCAAGATTTACATTCGTTTGATATGTTTGGTTGTCTTTTGAATATTGTTCAAGTATTTGGGTGATTGCATCTTTTGTTTGGCTATAATTTCCAGATAAGAAAAATAAATTTTTGTACCCATAATTGATTCCAAAAGCGTCGGAATATTGTGGGTTCAAAAAAGGATTCCCTTTAGAAAATGTATAATCATCTAAGTATTCAATGAAAGGGTTCAAATCTTGATAATTAGGTCTGTCTAATCTTCTGGAATAATTGTAGCTTAGATTGTGTTTTTCACCTATGGTATGAGACAAACTCAAACTTGGGAAGAAGTCAGTATATTCTCTAGGAACTGATTCGTCAAGTGTAATAGAATTTCCTTCACTTTGTGTGTGTTCTACCCTTAATCCAGCTTGAATATTAAGTTTTCCAAATGATTTTGAAACGTTACCATATGCAGCCATTACATTTTCATCGTAAACAAAATTGTTGGTTCGGTTTGTTTGGTTTTCCCAATTACCATTGTTTAAGTATGCAAATTTTGTATCATTATCTGTTGTAACCATACTTATTTTTGCCCCCAATTCTACATTATAACCTTGTTCAAATGTTTTTGTAAAATCTAGTTTGCTTGCAAAAATATTAATGTCAGTATTTTGGATGTTCCTCAATTGGAATGGATCAAATACATTATTGTTGTTTGTGTCAAAATAATTGTTTTGGTAGGTATTCAAACCATCACTTCGATAATTTGAAAAATCAGTATCAAAAGAAATGCTAGTACCTTTATTGTCAAAATTATGAACTACGTTAAAGTTATAGGAAGTTTGATTCCAATCTCCCCCTTGCTCCCCAAGAACATTAAGTATATTGAAATCTGGTGCATTTGCACCGTAGATATTTGTTGTATTATCTGAACCCCATAACTTTGTTCCATTATCGATTTTAAACAAACCTCCTAAAGTCGTTTTGTCTGTAAGCATGTAGTCAATTCCAATTTTGCCATTCACACTTTTTCCATTATAATCCATGTCGGTACGTTGGTCAAAAGTTGTATTTCCACCCTCAAAAGGAATAACTCTCATCAATTCCAATTTTTGAAATCCATCCCAATTGGAATAGCTGGTAGATCCATAGACATTAATTTTGCTGGATCTGTAATTTAGATCTAAACCTCCATTATAGCTTGTTTTAACTCCTTGTCTGATTCCTCCATTGACTGATCCATTTAATCCAAGACTGCTATTTTTTCTGAGTTTGATGTTGATAATACCAGAATTACCTGCAGCATCATATTTTGAAGATGGGTTTGTAATAATTTCAATGCTATTTATATTTTCTGAAGGCATGTTTTCTAATAATCTTGTCAATTCATCTCCAGTCATATATTGGTTCTTACCATTGATCATAACCAAAACGCCTTCTTTGCCTCTAAGACTAATTTTATTGTCTTTATCTACTGTCACACCTGGCGATTTTTGCAATACTTCAAGGGCAGAATTCCCAGAATTGACTGAGCTATTTTCAACATTTACTACAATTTTATCAGCTTTCATTTCGATAAATGCTTTTTTCTCTGAGATTGTTACTTCAGAAAGAGAAACTCCTTCAGTTAAGATTAAGGATGGGACTGTAATTTCTTCATTTTTTGAATTTAATAAAGAAGAATACACATCGTCATATCCAATAAGAGACGCTCTAACCAGGTAAGCTCCTTCATTAACTTTTTCAAAAATATATTCGCCGTCATAATTGGTTACAACACCTTTAATCAGTGTTGAATCTGAAGGGTTAAGCAAAAGAATGTTGGTGAATTCTTGGGCAATTCCAGCGGCATCCGTCACTTGCCCTTTAATAATTCCATTTTGAGCCTTTAATGTTAAAGTTGTTATCGTTATTAAAACAAGTAGAAATAGATTTTTCATTATTTTTTTTGGTTAAATTTCTTTGAGTAAATTGCTAACTGGCCATAATTAGCGTGGTATTATAGGAAAGACGAGAAGACTTTAGAATGGTTGCAATAGGAATATTTAAATGCGACCAAAGTAGTTTATCGATCGATGAAAAGTAAAATAATTCTTATTAGATGAACTCAGTTTGTGGATTATGAATACTTTGTAAAATTTTAATTTAATATCATTTACTTCATTAGAAGATTGTCAACTATGAATGATTTGTAAAATTGTTTTGCATAAGCTTGGCTCATAAGTCATGGTATTTGTAATTTTTTTTAAACAAAAACCATTTTAATATAATGGAGGATTAGAAACAAGTGTAAAATTTTATTTCCCGTTTCATTTTCTATTATTTAGGTTGACGATTATTTTAAGTCAAGAAAACCATGGTTATCATTTTTTGACTGTATATATATACTTCATTCTCAAATATTAAATCCAAATAATTTCTTTTTTGATTATTTTTGCATATTTTTTGCGAATTCGGTAAAAAAATGGAATTCAAATTTTAAAAATACCATCCAATAAATAATTACAAAAAATGATACAAAATATTGAGAACATTGAATTAACATATTTGACAATTCATGACTATGAGGAATTGAAAGTGGCAATGATCGATGCATACACGAATATGCCTGGTTCATTTTGGAAAGAAGAACAAATCACATCATTAGTAGACAAATTTCCAGAAGGGCAAGTAGTAATCAAAGTGAATGATCAACTAGCTGGATGCGCATTATCCATAATTGTAGATTACGATCAATTCGATGAGCATCATACTTATAAAGAATTAACTGGCAATTATACTTTTGATACCCATAGTTACGAAGGAGATGTTCTTTATGGAATCGATGTATTCGTAAAGCCTGCTTACCGAGGACTAAGACTTGGAAGACGATTGTACGATTATAGAAAAGAACTTGCTGAGAAATTGAATCTTCGAGGAATTGCTTTTGGAGGCAGAATTCCCAATTATCATAAATATTCAGGTGAGATATCTCCAAAAGAATACTTAGAAAAAGTAAGAAGAAAAGAAATTCACGACCCAGTTTTGAATTTTCAAATTTCTAATGATTTCCATCCATCAAAAGTATTGAAAGGCTACCTGGAGGGAGATGCTGCTTCGAATGAGTATGCAGTTTTATTAGAATGGGATAATATTTATTACGAAAAGAAAACAGTTAAAGCATTTACAAAAAAGAAAGTTGTACGCTTAGGGTTGATTCAATGGCAAATGCGTTTGTACAAAAACTTGACAGAATTAATGCAGCAAGCAGAATATTTTGTTGATGCCGTTTCAGCATATAGATCTGATTTTGCTCTTTTTCCTGAATTTTTTAATGCTCCATTAATGGCAGATCACAACGATCTTTCAGAACCTCAGGCTATAAGAGGATTGGCAGCTTATACTCCTCAAATAGTTCAGAAATTTTCAGAATTGGCAATTTCATACAATATTAATATCATTACAGGCAGCATGCCAGAAATCAGAGATGACCTATTGTACAATGTTGGATTTTTATGTAAAAGAGATGGTACCACCGAAAAGTATGAAAAATTACATGTTACTCCTGATGAAGCTAAAGTATGGGGGATGCAGGGTGGTAATATTTTAAAAACATATGATACAGATTGCGGAAAAATTGGAATACTGATTTGTTATGATTCCGAATTTCCAGAATTGAGTAGAATTTTAGCAGATGAAGGGATGGATATTTTGTTTATTCCTTTTTTAACAGATACACAAAACGGCTATTCAAGGGTTAGACACTGTGCACAGGCTAGGGCAATTGAAAATGAATGTTATGTTGCCATAGCAGGAAGCGTCGGTAACCTGCCTAAAGTTCATAATATGGACATTCAATTCGCTCAATCAATGGTGTTTACTCCTTGCGATTTTGCTTTTCCAGCGAATGGAATAAAAGCTGAAGCAACGACGAATACAGAAATGATATTGATAGCAGATGTAGATATAGATATGTTGAGAGAATTGAATCAATTTGGAAGTGTTAGAAACCTTAGAGATAGAAGAAAAGATATTTTCGAAGTGAAAAAGTTAAATTAAAAAGTAAAAATAAGCGAAAAGGAGGCTATCAACATTTTGATAGCCTCCTTTTTTTTGTTTGGTTAAATGCCTTTTTTAATAGAATTGCCATTGACCATTAAATAGAATAGATAAAATTCATACTTTTATAAAAACTAAAATTGAAAAAAAGAAAATGAATTTTAAATTATTGTTTTTTATTCCAGTTCTTTTATTATTCTCAAAACTTGGTTATGCCGAAATAAAATTGCCAAGGCTTATCAGTGATGGAGCCATTTTGCAACGTGATATAGCATTAAAAATATGGGGCTGGGCTGACCCAAATGAAGGAGTTGAATTGACATTTGAAGGGAAAAATTTTAAGACGACCGCTGACAAAAATGGAGATTGGAATATAATGTTGCCGGCACAAAAAGCAGGTGGACCATATATGATGGTTTTTAAAGGAGAGAATGAGATAACTATTCGAAATATACTTTTTGGTGAAGTTTGGCTTTGCTCAGGGCAATCGAATATGGAATTAACAATGGAAAGGTTAAAAGATACTTATCCTGACATCATCAAAAGTTCTAAAAATAAGCAAATAAGGCAATTCCTTGTGCCAGATAAATATGATTTTAACAACGAGCATAAAGATCTTGATGGAGGAAATTGGAAAGAAGCAAACCCTGAAAATTTGTTGGAGTTTTCTGGAGTAGCTTATTTCTTTGCATCTGAATTATTCGAGAAATACCATGTACCAATTGGTTTGATTAATGCGGCTTTAGGTGGATCACCAGTTGAAGCTTGGATGAGCGAGGATGCGCTCTCAAAATTTCCTGAAGCATTTGATGAGATGATTAAATTTAAAAGCCAAACTCTTATCGATAGTTTAATAGAAAGTGATGGTGCTAGACAAGAAAAATGGTACAATAATTTGAATAAAAGTGATCAAGGATTGATTTCAGGTGCTGAATGGTTTTCGAAAGATGTAAATGACGATGATTGGCAAGAAATGGAAATACCAAATTTTTGGAAGGAGGGAGGGATTGAAGATATTGATGGGGTAGTATGGTTTCGAAAAACAATTGTTATACCCAAAAGAATGGAAGGCAAAAAAGCCAAATTATGGCTAGGTAGAATTGTCGATCAAGATTTCGTGTACGTTAACGGAACTTATGTTGGGACTACAGGTTATCAATATCCTCCTAGAAAATATGTTGTTCCCGACAATGTATTAAAAGCTGGCGAAAATACCATCACTGTAAGAGTCATTAACAATCAAGGGGAAGGCGGATTCATTCTTGATAAACCATATTTTATATCTTCTGGATTGGATAGCATTGATTTGAAAGGAAATTGGAAGTATAAAATAGGTGCATCAGTTTCACCTTTGCAAGGACCTACATTTATAAGATGGAAGCCAGGAGGTTTATACAATCATATGATAGCACCTTTAACTCAATACAAAATAAAAGGTGTGATTTGGTTTCAAGGTGAATCTAATACAGCAAATCCTGCATCTTATTTTGCCACATTTCCAGCTTTAATTGATAATTGGAGAGATAAATGGCAAATAGGCATTTTTCCTTTTCTCTTCGTTCAGCTAGCTAATTTTATGGAAGAAACACCTGAACCAACAGAAAGTAAATGGGCTGAACTTCGACAAGCACAATTGCAAACTTTAGCATTAAAGAATACTGGAATGGCAGTAACCATTGACATTGGAGAATGGAACGATATACATCCTTTGAATAAACAGGAAGTTGGGGATAGATTGGCTCAATTGGCTTTCAGGCTGGCTTATAACGAAAAAAATACTGATACTTCTCCAATACCGAAAAAATCAGATTTCCAAAAAAAAGTAGTTGTCCTAACTTTTGAATTTGCCAATAATGGTTTGAAGTCAAAAAATAATAAAGCAATCGAATATTTTGAAATTTCAAATGATGGTACAACATTTTTCAAAGCAAATGCTACAATGAAAGGAAATAAAGTAGTTGTTTGGAATGATAAAATAAGTAATCCTAGTATAGTGAGATATGCATGGGCTGATAATCCTGCACGTGCAAACTTGATTTCAATAAATGGTTTGCCAGTAAGTCCTTTTGAAGTAAAGAAAGAGTAAATTTAAATTTACTTTTTAACAAGGAATATTCTCAAACTTTGATAATGCAATTGGTAACTAAATTGGAAAACTGTCATTTTCAAAAAGATTAGATATATGAAGCTTCATTTATTAATTTCATATTTCATTTATTTGCTGTTAATAGCATGTCAAAATAATGAAAAAAAGGAAACCAATTCAAAATCGTTTCCAAATGTGATCATAATTCTCGCAGATGATCAAGGATACGGTGATTTAGGTTCACACGGTCATCCTATCTTGCAAACTCCAAATCTTGATGCTTTTGCAAAAAAATCTGTTGAATTAACAAATTTTCATGTTAGCACTTCTTGTTCGCCAACTAGAGCCTCGATAATGACTGGAAGAAATGCAAATAGGAATGGGAGTTGGCACACCATAGCTGGTTGCTCGATTTTGAACAAAGAAGAAGTAACCATGGCTGAAGTTTTTAAAAAGAATAATTATCAAACTGCAATGTTTGGAAAATGGCATTTAGGGGATAATTATCCCTACAGACCTCAAGATAGAGGTTTCGATGAAGCATTTTATTGCGGTGGAGGAGGGGTAGGACAAACGCCAGATTATTGGAACAACGATTATTTTGATGATACTTATTTTAGGAATGGTACTCCTGAAAAAACTCAAGGATATTGCACTGATGTTTGGTTTGATGAAACGATAGAATACATTGATCAACATAAAGAGAAACCCTTTTTTGTATACTTGGCACCAAATGCAGCTCATGCACCATTTAATGTGCCACCGGAATATTTGGCTCTATATGAAAAAGAAGATTTACCTGCGTATCTAAAAAGATTTAATGGAATGCTTACCAATTTGGATTTTAATTTCGGCAAACTTTTAGATTATCTTGACAAAGTAGAATTATCGGACAATACAGTTGTTATTTACACCACAGATAATGGCACTACCGGAGGAGTTTATACAGAAAAAGAGACAGGTAAAACTGTTGGATATAATGCGGATCTAAGAGGAATGAAAATTAGCAATTATGATGGAGGGCATCGCGTTCCGTTTTTTATAAGATATCCTGATGGTAAGATAGAAGGTGGGCGAAAATCTGAAGAATTGGTTGCCCATGTTGATTTGCTACCTACATTGGCAGCGCTTTGTGATTTGGATTATAAAATAGAAAAACCTCTGGATGGCAGGGATTGCCTGCCGCTTATAATGGGTGAAAAAGAGATAGGAGAAAGATTTTTAGTGACCGATACTCAGCGGAACCAGTGGCCGGAGAAAGGTCGAAAACCTTGCGTTATGTCAAAAGATTGGAGATTGGTAAATGAGACTGAATTATACAATACTAAAATAGATCCAAGCCAAAAAGATGATATTGCATCTCAATATCCCGAAAAAGTAAAGGAAATGCAGGATTTTTACAATGGCTGGTGGGAAAGTATTCTTGCAGATCAGCATCACTCTCCATTATTGGTAGGTGATGAGCATGAAAATCCTACTTTGCTTACCATTCATGATTTACACTCTAGCAAAAATATTCCTTGGAATCAATCCCAAATTAGGAAAGGCGATGCAATCCCGGATGATGGATATTATGACATTGATATAGCAGCTTCTGGAAGCTATGAATTTAGTTTAAGTCGCTACCCGCCCTCGAGTAATTTAGCATTAAATGAGGTTGTAATAGGTTCAGAGAGTTTCCCTTTCTTTGACGGTTATCCAGAAGGTAAATCTTTAAATTTTGTAAGTGCTTTAGTCGAGGTGGATTCTCTAAAATTTGAAAGTTATGTAGATCTGAATCAAAATTCTGTCAAAGTTAATGCTGTATTAAATAAGGGAAAAGCGCAACTTAAAGTTTGGTTTTTGCTTGAAAGTGGTGGAAAAATTCCTGCTTACTATACAAATATTAGGAAATTCTAGAAAAAATTAAAAGCTCAATTATTTTAAGGTCTACAAAACAAGATTTTATTTGATTAATTATTATATTGAATTGGAACATCTTTGTTTAAAGCATGTTTAACTAAATTAGATACTAATTAAACAAGTTTATGGCCAATTATTCTATCAAAGAATTAAGTAAAGTTAGTGGTGTCCAACCTCATACCATAAGAATTTGGGAGCAAAGATATGGTTTGTTCCAACCATCAAGAGACAAAAATAATGTAAGGAGTTATAATGACAATCAATTTAGAAAGTTATTAAATGTTTGTGAGTTGATGAAAACTGGAATGAAAATTTCAGAAATTAGCAATTTGTCAACGGAACAAATAAACTTAAAGATCGATCATATTTTAGATAACACTTCGAAAAATGAACCTCGATTCGATTTAATAATAGATCAATTAATACTATCATTATCTACATTCGATGAAGTTCTTTTCGACAAAATATTTTCGAATTCTTTACTTAGATTTGGAATCGAAGAAACTTACCTAAAAGTAATCCTTCCTTTGTTAGTGAAAGTAGGGATGCTCTGGTGTAAGCAGGAAATTATGCCGGCACAAGAGCACTTTTTGAGTAATTTAATCAAGCAAAAACTCTTCGCTCTGATTGATGCATTACCTTTGAAATCAAATTCAAAACAAACTTGGGTTTTGTATCTCGATCAAGAGGAGGAACATGAGATTGGACTCTTGTTCGGAAATTATATGCTTAGGAATAATGGAGCAAAAGTTGTATATTTAGGTAGCAAGGTGCCTTTTGATAATATTATACAAGTCGGCCACCAAGTGAAAGCTACCCATTTTTATTCTTTCTTCGTAAAAAATCGTCCAAATAATGAAATTTTGGAACACTTGACCATTCTAAGTTTGAATTTTCCAAATTCTAAAGTTGTAGTATCTGGAAACCAACCATTATTAAGTGAAATTATTTGGAATGATTCAATATGCTATGTGAATAAAACGGAAGAATTAATAAACTTTTTAGTTTAGTTAATGTTTAATCAAATTGAATAAACGTTAAACAATAATTTATGTCTTCAATTTCAGTTATTGGCTCAGGTTTTGCTGGTTTATCTGCTGCATCAGTATTGGCTGCAAAAGGAAATTCTGTTACAGTATTTGAAAAAAATATTGAAATTGGAGGTAGAGCGCGAACATTTGGAGCCCAAGGCTTTTCTTATGATATGGGTCCTAGTTGGTATTGGATGCCAGATGTTTTTGAAAGGTTTTATAATTTATTTGGTCGAACCACTGAAGACTTTTATGAATTAAAAAAGCTGGATCCCGGATTTCAAGTAATTTTTGGCAATGATGATACCGTGAAGATTCCAGCTGATTTCGATGAATTGTGTGATTTATTTGAGTCTATTGAAAAAGGTAGTGGAAATCAATTAAGAAAATTTATAAAAATTGCTGAAATAAAATACAATACCGGAATCAATGATCTTGTTTACCAGCCAGGTCATTCTTTCAAAGAGTTTCTCAGTTTTGGTTTGTTAAAAGATGCTTTCAGTTTGCAGATATTTTCGTCTTTTAGTAAACATGTAAGACAATTTTTTACCAATCCTCAACTTATATCAATCATTGAATTTCCAGTTTTATTTTTAGGTGCAATGCCAAAAGATACTCCAGCACTTTATAGTTTGATGAACTATGCAGGATTGAAGCAAGGCACTTTTTATCCAATGGGTGGTTTTGGGAAAGTAATTGAAGCATTTAAAACAATTGCTGATGAGTTAGGTGTCGAATTCAAAGCAAATGAAAACGTGGAAAAATTAGAGATTTCAGCGAATAAGGTTAGCCATCTTATATCCAATGGTCAAAGTTTCAACACAGACGCTGTTATAGCTTCAGCAGATTATCATCATGTGGAAAGCAAACTTTTGCCCAAAGAATTTAGAAATTATAATGAATCCTATTGGGATAAACGAACTTTCGCTCCTTCAAGCTTGATTTATTATTTAGGAATTGATAAGAAAGTGCCAAAATTAGAACACCATAACTTGTTTTTTGATGCAGATTTAGATATTCATTCCGCAGAAATTTATAAAAATATAAAATGGCCTACAGATCCTTTGTTTTACGTTTGTTGCCCTTCAAAAACTGACCATACTGTTGTGCCGGAGGGTTCTGAAAATTTATTTCTTCTGATGCCAATTGCCCCAGGATTGAACGATACCGAAGAATTAAGAGAACAATATTTCAAGGTTATGATGGATAGAATTTATAAATATACTGGCGAAAATTTTAGTGAGAATATTGTTTACAAAAGAAGTTATTGCGTATCGAATTTTATAGAAGATTATAATGCGTACAAAGGAAATGCTTATGGATTAGCCAACACTTTGTTTCAAACCGCAATTTTCAAACCCAAATTAAAAAGCAAAAAGATAAAGAATTTATTTTTCTCAGGACAATTAACAGTTCCAGGCCCTGGAGTTCCACCTTCCATAATTTCAGGACAAGTTGCTGCAACTGAATTGATGAAATATCTAAAGAATTAAAAGATGAAAGAAATTTTTGACAATGTATCTGGATTTTGCAGTAAAGCTGTAACAAAAGCTTATAGCACAAGTTTTTCTATGGGAATAAAACTTCTTGACAAAAAATTTCACACGCCTATATATGGAATATATGGTTTTGTGAGGCTGGCAGATGAAATTGTGGATAGTTTTCATGATTATAATAAAGCGAACTTGTTAAAGAGATTTAAGAAGGATACCTATAAAGCTTTTGAAGATGGCATAAGCCTAAATCCAATATTGAATGAATTTCAAAGAACTGTAAATAAATATAAGATCGATTTTGAATTAGTGGAAACTTTCTTAAATAGTATGGAAATGGATCTCGGACAAACCGAATATGATCCAGATTCTTATAATTTATATATTTTAGGTTCAGCAGAAGTGGTGGGGCTGATGTGCTTAAAGGTTTTTTGTGAGGGTGATGCTAAACAATATGAAATATTAAAACCTTATGCTATGAAGTTGGGTTCAGCATTTCAGAAAGTTAACTTTTTGCGTGATTTGAAAGCGGATTATAATATTCTAGGAAGGACTTATTTCCCGAATGTAAATTTCGAGAAGTTTTCACAAGAAGATAAATTTATCATTCAAAAAGAAATCGAAGCAGAGTTTGATGAGGCTTTGGTTGGCATCAAAATGTTACCTTCAACTTCAAGAAGAGGAGTTTATTTGGCTTATTATTATTACAAGAAACTTTATTTAAAAATAAAAAAGACTCCAGCGAATCAATTAATGAACACAAGAATTAGAATACCAAATTTCAATAAGGTAGGTTTGACTTTTAAATCACTGATAAGAACTCAGCTGGGAATTCTTTGATAAAAGGTAAATTCACAAATATTAAGATTAAAAAATAAACAGTTTTTAAAATGTTATCAAGTATATTTTCGAGTTTATTCATTACCCTTCTTGCTTTTGTAGGAATGGAGTGCGTGGCATGGTTGGCACATAAATACATAATGCATGGTGTTGGTTGGTTTCTGCATAAGGATCATCATCAAAAAGGGACTACTAGTTTTTTTGAATTGAATGATTATTTCTTTTTAATTTTTGCAATTCCAGGAATAGTGTGTTTGATTTTTGGAATGCAAGCAGGTTTTAATTTTTTGTTTTGGATAGGATTAGGAATTACTTTGTATGGTGCAGCCTATTTTTTAGTACATGATATTTTTATCCACCAGAGATTTAAAATTTTTAGAAATACAGATTCTTTTTACCTTAGGGCGATTCGACGAGGACATAAAATGCATCACAAACATTTAGGAAAACATGATGGCGAATCTTTTGGAATGTTATGGGTTTCTATGAAATACTTTAAAGAAGCAATAGCAAGAAACAAAGCTTAAAAAAATGTTGTTCTCTTAAACTATTAGTTCAAAATTTAATTTTTGGACTTCATTTCCATTAACAATGATCGCCAATTGATGTTTACCTAAATGATATTTTCTAGTAGTTATGATTTTGAAGGATTGTCTTTTCTTAACAGTGGTTTGCAAACCAGGTTTATATTCTTTTTCACTGATTTGAAAAACTTTTTTAGTTAATGATCCATTGGCTTTTTGGAAATAAATACCATATTCTAACCTTATGTTAACAGTCTTATTGTTATTGTTTTTAATAAGAAAGTTGAATTCAAGATAATCACCAATTTTAATTGTTGAATTTAGAATTTTGAGTTTGTCGACTTTTATGAATTCAATTGATCCGAAATCAAACAATTTCATCACTTCAGGATTTCCTTGTTTCAACAAAGTTCTGCAAGCGTGTTTCAACAATTTATCTACTTTACTATTTTTTTCTTTCCAATTTTTTACAATCTGAATAACTGTATTAGGATGGTCTTTTGAAATATCATTTAGGTTATTGGCAACGCTTCTACGAACATATTCAGATGGATCATTTTTTAAATTTTCAAGAATTGGTAAGATGGGAGAGGGATCTTTTTTGAAATTTGGCAAAGCTATGGCCCAAGGTAATCTTGGTCTGCAGCCTTCTGTTGAAAGCCTTCTAACAGAATGACTTTTGTGTGTTGACCAAATAAGCATTTGAGGGATTAATTCTTCTTCATATTTCAAAATAAAGTGTCGAATAGCAAATTCGCAAGAAACAAATTGGGTCATAATCTCAATCGCTTCTATAGATTTAGAATAATTATCTATACCATAAACTTCAATGAAATCTGGATAGAAAATAAATTCGAGATTATCATTTTTGAAACCATTTTCAAGAAAGACCGGAATACTTTTTAATATAACATCTATGTTTTTAGAAAAGTCATCGGATAAGTGATCTTTCAAAACCACAGTGATATGCCGCATCCTTTCTTTGAGTGCTTTTTCTTCCCAATCTGAATTATAGATTTTTTTTAAAAAGGAGTCGCTATCAAAATCTGGTTTTACAAGAGTAAACGAATGAAGAAATTTGTTGAAAAATTCTTTACTATAAATATCCTTAAGCAGTTCAGCCATTAATCCACTTTTGTGCCGTCTTTTGAAATGAAGTACCATTGCTCACTTTCCCACGAAGAATGTTCTCCATCCTGTATGGTAGAACATGATTCTGAAACTTTTGCTTTTCCATTTTCAAAAGGATAGGCACAATCAAATCTTGGCTCAATTATTATATTTCCATCTTCAGCAGCAT
>JAHEAQ010000050.1:0-2143 GCA_024642705.1 Bacteroidota bacterium
GGACAACAAATTGAACTCGTAATAGAAATGCTATGACTAAAGGAATCAACTTTTTAATTTATGTTCTCTTGATGCTACATTTCAATTCTGTGTTTGCGCAGGAGAGGCAATTTGTTCCTGCAGATTTTACGGTGCCAACCGTATTAGAAAGCCAGTACTTTAGAATTCGGATGCTCACCATTAATGATGCTGTTAAGGATTATGATATGAATATGTCAAGTATTGATCATTTGCATAAGATGTTCCCAGACTGGAATTGGCCAACTAAAGACTATACACTTGAGCAAACATTAATTGATTTAGGGTGGCATCAACGCGAATTTCAGCGAAGAAGGTCTTTCGTATACACAGTTATTTCACTCGATGAGAGTAAGATCTTAGGATGTGTACGCATTAAACCCACAACTAAGTCAGACTATGATGCCGACATTGATATGTGGGTGAGGACAAGTGAGCTTGACAAGGGTTATGATAAGATTCTGTTTAATACTGTTAAACAATGGATTGTAAAAGAATGGCCATTTAAAAAAGTGGCTTATCCCGGTAGAGAAATTAGTTGGAAGGAATGGGGATCAATGACCTCTACCACATCAACGTCCCCAGAAGAAATGAAAATAAGGGAAATCCGAAACCAATCTAATCTTGCTATTGCCAATCATGATTCCATTAATATCGACAATTACTGGACAGACGATTTTTATTTATTAACCTCCCGCAACTATGAAATAATGGGTCGTGAAAACAATCGTTCCTCTTTTATTCAGGAATTCAAAAAAAAGGATGTCAAGTATATCCGGACACCCAATCAAATAGAAATCTTTTCTGATTGGAATATGGCTTCCGAAACAGGAACATGGACAGGTCAATGGAGGGAATTGGACGGAATAGTAAAATTCACCGGAACATATTATGCTAAGTGGCACAAAATTAATGGTACATGGAAAATTCGGGGAGAGATTTTCACACCACTCACATGTTCTGGAAGTATATTTTGCAACCAACTACCAAAACTAAATTGATGGTAAACTTGACAGGATAAGTAATCGTAGAGACAAGAATGCAGGCTACGAATGAAGTGAGGAGAAGGCCACACAGCCACCAACAAAAAGTTTATGCCAGCTGCGGATGATGTGTAGGAATGAAGTTTGGTTTTCTTAATTTCGTTTAGCCGCGTGGGACAAGACGCAGCTTCGAAAGCCGCAGCCGTCAAAAACTCAAATGTTAGGTAAAGTGTCCTGACACAGTTGGCTTAGAAGAAAAAAATATCAAAGAGGATGAATTTAAAAAATATAACTCTTATTGCTTTGACGGCTTGTTGCTTGCTCCAGGTTGGCGCTCAATTGTTTGCTGTTTCTATTGTGGCGAGCACTATTTCGGAGTCTCCGCCTCGATCCTTTTTTATTCTTCAGGGAGAATATGGTTATAATAGTAGTTCATTCTGGGATATTGTTCCCACTTTAACTTTCTCTTTGTTCATTATCGCCTTGATAACTAACTGGAAAACACAACGCCAAAAGTTGATACTATTTTCCCTGGTTTTGTTTGTCATTGCTGGCCTCGTAGCGGGTTTTCTTCTAGAACCATTGTTTGCTGACATTATAAAAATTGGCTATAGCGACAGGGTTGATGCAGCATTACAAGCTCAGGCGAGAAGGTGGTATATTTTTGATTGGATGACATGGATATTAGGATTATTCTCTGGCTTGATTCTTCTGTTAGCATTGATCAGGCCTCTAGAAATTTTGACAAATACTAGCAAAGATTCTAATTATTAAACTGTACTCTTTCAGTTTTCGGGAATATAAGACATTTTCTATCAGCAGCCAACAAAGTTTAAGTGTGTTACATGGGATGCTTCCGTCACAATCTGAATTTTTACTTTCGACTTTAATTCATTTGACAATTTTTACTTCTAACTAACGACTTAGGCTCTATTAAATATAACGGTCTGTCGAAACTGCTCATTCTATAAAACAATGCATAAGGTAAGGTAGCTGAAGAGTTATTATTAAAAGTTGATACTTTATTTCACTTACGCTCGGTGGATAATGTGGGCTTCGAAAACGTCGCATCTTATGTAATGGACGGTAAAAATTATTTTTGGAGAGACTGCTAAACAGAAAGTTACTCGCATATTGAATCA
>JAHEAQ010000050.1:2243-38577 GCA_024642705.1 Bacteroidota bacterium
GAAAGTATATCTAATGAGTTTTCGAGAAATTTCATCAGCAACTGCAAGCCGCGATTTGAAATTTGCTGTAGAAAATAGATTAATTGAAAAAATTGGACACAAAAATACAGCAAGATATAGATATATCTAAAAAAATGCCAAACATGCAGTATAAAACATGTATTAAACTAGTTCGATCTTACTTTTCTGTTACTAGAGAAATTATTCGTCAAAAAATGAATCAATTTTAATCCGATTAACCTCCAAAAAGCAAAGTTTTATGCTAAAATTCAACTTCTGTGCATTAGTCTAAGTACAAATAATAGTATCATACACGCTTCAATCTCTTCATATTCATTCTTCAGATAAAGGAATTCTTTTACCATTTTTCTTCAGATAAATCACTCCAATAAAGCCTATTAAGAACAGAGCAAACCCAATAAACTGGGAGAGTGACCAATTGATGCCTAAAATATTGTAATGTTCATTTACTCGAATCCCTTCAATGAAAAATCTTTCTACTCCATTCAGAATCAAATAAATAAAAAATAACATACCAATAATTTGAACTCTTTTTCGGATTAACCATAAAAAGATAAATATTATTCCTGCTAATATTGCCTCGTATAATGGCGTAGGGTATACCAATTGCCTTAATTTTGTACAATGTTCCGGAGTTCCCCCATCCGCATTAACTAATCCGCCACAATCCTCAATATTAATTCCACCATAAAATGAATTCCCAGTAATAGGATCAGAATTCATACTATTGATCACATTGTGAGGATAATCATATGCCCAAGCCCAATCTGGAAAAATAAACCATGAAGGTTTTGGTATTTCATTAACGATACCCCAATCTCCATCTCCTGCAAATTGACAACCAAGCCTCCCAACCGCATAACCTATAATCAACGCAGGAGCTACGGCATCCATCACATGAATTGGTGGTATATTTTTCTTTTTAACATATAGATACACAACAATAAAAGCCAATATTAGCCCTCCATAGATGGTCAGTCCACTACCAGAAAACAACTGGCCTATTGGGTCGTCCAAAAAATCACCAAAATTTTCAAGTATTGAAAATAGCCGCGAACCTAATATTCCTGAAATAGCTGCTATTATTGTTATATCTGGGACTCTTTCATGGGGCATTACAGTTTTTATGACAACTTGTGGCACATCTAATTTTTCTTTTGCTAAAACAACCCATTTCCAACCACCAAAAATTAATAAACCAACGATACCTCCAATCAGACTTCCTTTTGTAGATAATACCACACCTGCTGCATCGGAGACAAATTCATTATAATGGTTAAATAAGTATAAAAACTTAAACCCAATCACAAAACCAAGTATACCATTGGATAAGATATCTACGATCTTAGGGCCTTCACCAATAGTCTCTTTTTCTTCCACACCTTTAAAAATTCCGTTTTTTTCATACCGTTTGAATTCCAAATACAAAACAAAACCACTTACTGTAACAGCTAATGTGAGGAATAATCCAAAAGTTTGAACGACTGAAAAACTATTGTCGACTGGAGTGCCAAAAATATCATTTAGGAAATACGATAAGTCAGGGTACATATATAAAACTTAAATTAGTGAGTCAAATTTAACAAAAGGTATAAACTAGTGGCATACAAAAAGAATTAGTAAGATTTTTTTTACGTTGCAATGGGTGTATTTAACTTTTAATACGTCCTAAGTAAAGGGAAGTTGCATGTAAAAATGCAGCTAAAAAATTGAAAAACGTTTAAATGAAAAATTTACTTTTGGTGTTTGTTTTCATTTTGACCATGGGTTTTCTCCATGCTCAAGGTGGTGCTCAAATATTTTTTGGCTTAAATTCTGTAAAAAATACCAATCCACTGATTACTCCAACTAACCTAAAACAATCTGGTTTTACCCTTGGGATTCAATCCAGATTGAAAGATGGGATTTTTGTAGCAGGGCCAGGATTGAAATACACCCGAATAACGATGATTGCGGAGGACAAAAGTAATTTTTTCAGCAAAGAAGAAAATTATCATTTCTTAACGATGCCCTTAAATATAGGTTTGGAGTACAGGTTGAGTTTTAAATGGAAATTAAGATTGAACACAGGTGGTGATGTGACCTATTTTTACAAAATTGATAAAAACCCTTATGAAATCGATTTTGAATTTGTACATGATTATTTTTTTGGAGCTCATGCAGGAATTGGATTGGATTTTTATTGGGTAACTTTTGATGTAATTTATGAATATGGCCTTAGTGATGCGTATAGATATGAAAACTCTAAAAACAATTTTTTAACAGCAACAATTGGTTTTTTCTTTTAAACATTGGTAGATACTATCTAATTTTTGAACCTTTTTTTTATCGTTCCAATGAAAGTAAACTTAAGTCCAACGAGCTTTCTTTTCCTGCAACAATTTCAGAAACTAATTTTCCAGTTGCTGGTCCCAAGCTCATTCCCATCATTCCATGACCTGTAGCTACTATCAAATTATTCAACTTTTCTGACCTTCCTACATAAGGCACTCCATCAGGGCTCAGTGGTCTAAATCCTGTCCATATTTCTTTTTCATCGCTTGGGAAAGAAACATTTATTTCGGGAAAATATTTAGGCACTGCATTCAAAAATCCATTTACTCTTTTAGCATTTATTTTATTTGAAATACCACTTATTTCAAGGGTTCCAGTAATTCTTAAGTTGTTTCCCATCGGTGTTATGGCAACTTTTTCGTGCGTTAATATAGAGGGAATGGTTGGTCTTTGATTCGTATCAAACTTGGTTATGGAATATCCTTTGCCATCCTCAAGCAATAATTTTAAGCCCAATTTTTGTAAGATTTGCCAAGTCCAAGTGCCTGCTGTAATAACCAATTGGTCAGTATTTATGATGCTTCCATCCTCACATTTCAAATTGGTTATTTTATTTGAACTAGTTGTTCCTGAAATTATTTTTTTGGTAATGAAATTGACACCGCGAGTTATTAATAATTTTTTCATTTCACCCATGAAAAAATTAGAGTAAAGATGTGCATCACCAGGATAATAAACACCACCTTTAACATTGACCCGAGTATTTGGATTTAATTTTTGAACCCCTTCTTCATCTAAGAATTGAACTTCTAATCCTAATTTTTGGGCTTTTTCGCCAATTGAAATTTCCTCTTTTTGACTTTTGTCATTTTTGTAAAGCATCATCAATCCTTGCTCATGAAAATCAAATTCAAGTTTCTCATCCGATGCTATAGTTCGGTATTCTGACTTGCTTAATTCATTGTATTGCCAGATCAATTCTTGCGATTTAGCAACATTTGTTTCATTACAAGACTTATAAAATTTATACAACCATTGCATTAATCTGAAATCAATTCTTGGTTTCACATAAAAAGGGCTAGATGAATCAAACATCCATTTTATACCTTTTGCAATTACTCCAGGCGATGCCATTGGCATAAAATGACTTGGAACTATCATGCCCGCATTTCCATAAGAAGTTCCAGATTCACTGAAAGATTCGTCAATTATTTCGACTTGGTATCCTTCTTTCACCAAATAATAAGCGCTACACAAACCATTTACACCTCCTCCAATAATTGTAATTTTCATAAAAGAATTTTTACTATAATCCTATTTAATAATTCGAGTTCTAAATGACTTGGAATCCGAAGGCATATGGATCATCTTCATCATCTATTAAGATTTGATTGTATCCTGTAATTCGTGCCCATCCCTCAATTCCAGGTACAATGGCATTGAATTCACCACATGTGGTCGTTTTTTCAATTGTTCCTGTAAATTTACTTCCTATTATGCTTTCGTGGATAAATTGATCTCCAACTTTTAATTTGCCTTTAGCTGCCCATTGTGCCATTCTTGCTGAAGTTCCGGTTCCGCAAGGAGACCGATCTATAGCTTTGTCGCCATAAAAAACTGCATTTCTTGCAGTTGATGATGGATCTAATGGATCTCCAGTCCATAATAAATGACTTAAACCAGTTATTTTTTCATCTAACGGATGAATAAATTGATGACTCTGATTAAGTCTTTTACGAATTATTGGGCTCCAAGAAATCAATTGGCCCGCAGTATAATTTTGAATCCCAGAAAAGTTTTTTTGAGGATCAACGATTGCATAAAAGTTGCCGCCATAAGCTACATCTACGGTCAATTCGCCTAAATCTGGGCATTCAACGGTTAAATTTTCTTTATAAAGGAAGGAAGGAACATTGACCAATTTTACGGATTTGACTTTACCATTTTCCTCTTTATAAGTTATAGCCACCAACCCCGCAGGAGTTTCTATATTTAATTGCCCTTTTATCTTTGGAATAATCAATCCTTCTTCGAGCGCAATAGTTACCGTTCCGATGGTTCCATGACCACACATTGGCAGACAACCTGATGTCTCAATAAATAGAACTCCAATATCATTATTTGGATCCGATGGCTCATACAAAATACTACCAGACATCATGTCATGACCTCGTGGTTCAAACATAAGTCCTTTCCTAATCCAGTCAAATTCTTTTAGAAAATGCAATCGCTTTTCACCCATATTTTTGCCATTTAATATGGGGCCGCCACCAGCAACAAGTCTTACTGGATTTCCACAGGTATGAGCATCAATACAAAAAAACCTTTTTTTCATGGGAATGAATTTGTTTGAGAATTATTTAATTAAAATTAACCCGAGCATATAATAATTAATAGATGGAATAAATCGCAAGTAAAATTTTCTTTATTTTGCATTATCTCAACTATTTAACCAAAGACCCAGATAACAAAATATCTGCATAAATTTTGTTAATTGCGTACAAATTTTCCATCAACTTTTCTCCAAATTCCGAGTGGGTTGTTTTCTTTTAATGCTTCAGGAAGCAATTCATCGGGAAATCCTTGAAAACAAACTGGTCTTGCAAAACGGTAAATTGAATTGCCCCCTACAGAAGTAAATCTAGCGTCAGTTGTTGCCGGAAAAGGCCCGCCATGATTCATGGCTTCACATACAGCAACACCAGTTGGCATTGCATTGATAATAATTCGGCCCACCTTGGAACTTGCTTTTGCGATCAATGCTTTATAATTCTTAATTTCATTTGCTTCACCAAGTATTGATGCAGTCAGTTGACCTTCAAGATTTGCACAAATACTGACCATCTCCTCTTCATTTTCGCAAACAACCATAATCGTGAACGGACCAAATACTTCTTCAGAAAGCCTTGGATTGCTTCGAAATTTTTCATAACTAACTTCTAATAAACAAGGATGTGCCAACAAAGATTCTTTATCATCATCTACTTGGATGTATTTTATTTTAACACCAATTTCTTTTACTCTTGAATGTTTGTGTGCTTCATAAGAAGAATGAATACCACGATTCAGCATGGTTGCAGCCGTTAGTCTACCAAAAGCGTCTAATAGCTGGTCTTGAAAAGCCATCAAAAACTCATTTTTCTGAACAATTAATAATCCAGGATTTGTGCAAAATTGCCCTGCACCCATATTGACAGAATTGGAAATTTCATTTGCCCAATGTACCGTTTTTGATTTCATTGTTTCCGGTAAAACAAAAACAGGATTAACACTTCCCATTTCGGAAAAAACAGGGATTGGATTTTTTCGCTTCTGTGCTATGTCGTACAAAGCTTTTCCTCCTCCAAAAGAACCTGTGAAAGCTACTGCTTTTATGTCCTCGTGGGTTACTAAAAATCCTCCCAATTCATTTCCACTTCCATTCAAAGAAGAGAACACTCCATCTGGCATGTTGGTTTCAATAGCAGCTGCCTGAATGGCTTGAGAAACCAAACTGTTGGTTCCCAAGTGTGATTCATGTGCTTTAACAATAACAGGGCAACCAGCAGCTAATGCAGATGCAGTATCACCACCAGCTGTAGAGAATGCTAGCGGAAAATTGCTTGCTGTGAATACAACAACTGGACCTATTCCTGTCAAATATTGTCTAATATCGCCGTTAGGATGGTCAATGATTGCATTTACCCATGATCCTTCTTCGATTTTATCAGCAAAAAATCTCAATTGCCCACAAGTTCTTCCCCTTTCACCTATAACTCTTCCTTCTGGCAATCCACTTTCCAACATGACTCTGTCTACCAAAGCATTTCCCAGACCTTCAATCTTATCAGCAATTGTTCTTAAAAACAAAGCACGTTTAGAACTTGGAGTTGATGCAAAATCAAGTGATGCAGAGGACGCTTTTTTGATGGCTTCTTCTGCTTCTTCAAGAGTAGCAATATGGAAATTTCCATTTATCGATTCGAGAGTTGCGGGATTGAATGCTTGTAATGTTCGATCGTTTTTTGCACTAACTGTTTTGCCTATAATATTGTATCCTTTCATAAGGTTCGATTTGTAAAACTCAACAATGTATTTAATTTTTTGTGGAGATTTGCATTAATGTGTTGCAATCCTAAAGATCAAGATAATTAGGCAATTCTGGTCTAGATTTTAAACTTTTTTCAATAATATTTATAACTCTTTGCCTTTCTGTTCCTTGTAAAGGCATTCTTGGAGCCCTGACAATTTCGTTTCCAAGACCTGTATATTGTTCTGCTAATTTAATATTTTGAACCAATTGTGGGTTTATATCTAATTCTAAAAGAGGCAAGAACCATCTGTAAATTTTCAATGCTTCATCTACTCTTCCAGCTTTTGCTAGTTTATAAATTGCTACTGTCTCACGAGGAAATGCTGCCACTAGGCCTGCCAACCATCCATTTGAGCCCATTAAAATACTTTCAAGAGCTAAAGTATCTACCCCGCATAGCATTTTTAACCTGTCTCCAAATCTGTTTATTATTCTTGTCACATTGGACAAATCTCTTGTACTTTCTTTGACTGCAGCAATATTATCATGTTTCAATAATCTTTCG
The DNA here is from genome assembly GCA_024642705.1 of Bacteroidota bacterium. Lineage (GTDB taxonomy): Bacteria > Bacteroidota > Bacteroidia > Chitinophagales > Saprospiraceae > Portibacter. The sequence continues at coordinate 9,116 of JAHEAQ010000050.1, forward strand.
AACATGTCAAGAGTTACTTCTATTTTATAGTCTACAGGGTTGTTGTAAACCAAAATTGGTAAATCTGTATTTTTGGCAATGGTTTCGAACCAAACCGTTGTTTCTTCGTCAGTAGACTTATACAGCATAGGTGGCAATACCATGAGTCCATCTGCTCCATTGTCCTGAGCCAATCTGGCCAATGAAATAGCATTTTTAGTAGAACTTTCCGCAATGTTAACAATAATTGGAATTGCTCCTTTTACAAAGGATTTTGTTTCGGTCAACAAAACAATTCTTTCTTCATGTGTAATGGTGCTTGACTCACCTAAAGAGCCACCAATCACGAGGCCATTTACACCAGCTTCTACCTGAGCTTTTGTGTTTTTGTTGAATAGATCAATGTCTAAACTTAAATCTTTTTTAAATTTTGTCGTAATTGCTGGAATTACACCTTCCCATTTTACCATAGCTTATTTTTTTTCACAAAATTAAGTTTCTCATGTCGAATATAAAATTCATATTTTATCTATTTATTTGCATATATTAACCTATATTATGGTAAAAACATTATTATTGAGTGAATAAATGCAAATATGAGGGCTTTACCATTTACGATTCCTACCACAGATAATCAATCTTTTGTCATTCAAATAGACAAGTTAGAGGGCTTTTATCCTCATTTGCACCGACACGAAGAAATACAGATTTGTTGGATCCGAAAAGGTCAAGGAAATTTGTTGGTTCAGGGAGAAGTATTTCGTTTCGTTCCAGGGGATATTTTCATTATTGGATCCAACAAAGCGCATCTTTTCCGAAATGAAATGGATTGCAAAGGAATTGAATCTTTTAGCATTTTTTTTGATGCAAACCCGAGCAAAAATAAGTTAATGGATTTACCAGAAATGAAAAACTTTTCAAAATATTTTGAAAGTTTGGCCCCATGCAATAAAATTGAAAACCCAGAGCTTGAAATTTTAAAGAAATATATGTTGAAAATTCAAAAATCTTCCAAAGTGAGAAAGTTGGATTATTTCATTCGATTGCTATCAATATTGTACAAAAATTTAGAAATTGAGCATTCTCCTTTATCCATTTACTCAGAGAAAGATGGAGATAGCATGAAATATATATTGTGGTATGCATTGGAGCATTATAGCGAGGACATTAGTTTAGACGATATTTCGGGTAGAATAGGATACACACCGGAAGCATTTTGTCGGTTTTTTAAAAAGAGAACTGGCAAGACGTTTGTGGAGTTTCTAAATGGAATAAGAATTAGTGAAGCATGTAACAAATTAATAAGTCAGGAAAATACTGCAATAAGTAAAATTGCCTTTGAGAGTGGATTTAACAATGTAAGTCATTTTAACAGGGTTTTTAAGCAAATTAAAGGTTATTCTCCAAGAACATACAAGCAGAATTACGAATCTGAAATGGTCTCTTCTTAATTCTTTTGGAAAGGATTTCAAGTGGATAAAATTCGAAATTATTCATTTTATGTAGTGAGAAATAATAAAAGTAAAAACCATTAATTATATTGAATTTATGCCAGTGAAGTTTACTGAAATAACTGTTTTTATAGTAATTTTTCTATTTCTATTTTTTGGCTTATTTCTCATCACTTACAGAAAAGGAAATAGGTTAAGTAAAAATTTATTAGGTTTATTTTTTTGGGCTCTTGGGTTCTCAGTATTAGACATTTGGCTTTCCTCCGCAGGATTTTATAACCAATATCCCCAGTATAACTTTATTTTGAATTTTTTTCCATTGGTTTATGGACCATTGCTGTTTTTATTGACGAAATCAGTTACTCAGGGCAATTTTAAAATCAAATTTTATGAAATTTTGCATTTTGTCCCATTAATTATTGCAGTAACGATTTTCTTTTTTGCATTTCATATTCTCGACCTTGAAAGCAAAAAATTATTTTTAGAAAAAGCAAAGGTGGAGAATGTGATTTCACCTTTGATATCAATTATTGTTTTTATTACAATATCTGTGTACCTCCTATTGAGTTTGCTTAGGGTAAAAAGATACAGGTCAGAAATTCGTGAAAAAGTATCAAATATTGATCAAATTAATTTGGGTTGGCTAAACCACACATTAATTGGGTTTTCAATTATTATGATTTTGTCCATATTGGTTCAAATTATAAATAATATCAGCATTAATGTATGGTGGTTGCATCTATTGTTACTGATTTTACTCTCAGGCATGTTAATTTTTATAATGAGTTCGATTGTTAGAGGGTTAAAGTCAGATGTATTATTTGAAGAGTCTTCTAAATTCCGAATGGAATTGATACAAAAAGAAAAAATCCAAATTGAATCTGCTAAAATAGCATTATTAGAGAAATTCTTAAATAGTGAAAAGCCCTTCCTAGATCCATCTATAAATTTAACGGATTTGGCTGAAAAATTGAATATGTCATCTAAAGAATTATCTCAAACCATCAATCATGGGATGAGTAAATCATTTTTTGACTTGATTAATATGCACAGAATCAAATATTTTCAGAATATTTTTTTGCATAATAAAGACGAAAAACTAACCATATTGGAAGCGATGTATGCTTCAGGATTTAATTCTAAATCATCGTTTAATACCGCATTTAAAAAGCATTCAGGTACGACTCCATCTGAATGGAAGAAAAAGAATGTAGTCTCGAAATAGAGATGTGATAAAGTACGACATTCATAAAGGAAGAAATTAGTACTATTTTTATTCTAGATAATTGGTACGACTTTGTAAAGTCAGTCGAAATTGGTATTGACATATTTTAGTTTTGAATCGTTTTATAATCAGTAAAAATATATTCATGAAGTTTTTTACCTCAAAATCAAAGACCAATTTTATTTTACTCTTTATTGCATTTGTAAGTGGCATTTTATTATCCTCGAAATGGTCCGTTATGATTATGCCTTGGATTCACTTTACGGTTTTGTTGAGATTTTTTAGAACCAATAACTGGAAAGGATATTTGTTGGCTATACCAATTTTATCCTTAGCATCCATAATTGGCAATTATGGAGTTTTCCCAATGGATATAAAATCATTGATAATTTTCATGGTTGTAATCAATACGATTGGGTTAATACCATACGTAATAGAACGTTTTTGTTATAATCAAATTAATGGATGGGTAAAGACATTATTTTTCCCTGTAATTTTAACAACATTTATATTCTTATTAGATCAAGGACCTCAAGGGTCTTGGGGGAATATTGCTTATACCCAATATGGAATAAAACCACTTATCCAGATTGCATCAATTACTGGCATTTATGGTATTAATTTTCTATTTTATTGGTTTGCTTCCAGTATTATTTATTGGGTTGAACAAAAAAATAGTGGTGATCTAATTTCAAGGTGGAATTTTGCAATGCCTGTTGTTTTTTTTATTTGCATTTGTTTTGGAATTTTTCGTTTGAATAGTGATTCTAATGTTAAAAGTCAGGTTGTTGTAAGTGCAATAACCATCGATAATCCTGAAGTCATAGAAGAAATGTATTCCGTCGAAACAGGAAAAACATTAAAGATGCCAAAAGAAGTTTCCCAAAGTGATCCAATTCTTGGGGAATTTCAAATTGGGATGAATGCTTTTATGGCTGACCCAGAAAATCCTAAATTTTCAAGTGTTTACCTTAAAATGGATGAAGTTTTAGAGGAATATTTTGAGGCAACAAAAAATGCCGTGGAGCAAGGAGCTAAAATAATTACTTGGTCAGAAGCTACAATAATGGATTTGAAAAATCGGGAAAAAATTACAGCCGATAAAGTTTCTCATTTTGCGGATGAAATGGATATTTATTTGTTCTTTCCAACTGCGGTTTTTCATCCCGAGAAAGTTGGTAAAGAATCAAAATTCATGGAAAACAAAGTACTTACATTTGGACCAGATGGAGCTTTGCTAAATACATATTTCAAAAATATTCCAGTCATGGGAATTGAGCCTTCATTTCCTGGTGATGGAACAATCCCAATTATTGAGACCGAATTTGGGAATTTATCTCCTATTATATGTTTTGATGCAGATCATGCCGGCTTAATAAGTCAAATTGGCAAATCTGGAACAGATATGCTTGTAGTTCCCACAGGCGACTGGAAGGACATTAGCCCAGCTCATACTTATATGGCTGCTGTGAGATGCATTGAAAATGGAGTGTCTATGTTAAAATCTGCAAGCAATGGACTGAGTGCTGTAATCGATGACAAAGGAAGGATTTTGGATTCTTATGATTATTTTGATGGTGAAAAAATAAAGTCACTTGTTTATACTATGAATATTTCAACTTCAAAGACTTTTTATAATGTGACAGCACCATTATTTGGATTGCTAATTCAGGTATCATCATTAATGATCATAATCTATTCAATAATCAATTTTTTCATTCAAAGGAAAAAACTAAAAGTTCAAGCATAGATTTAGAAATTGATTTTTATTTGGGAATTATTTAGGGAAAAAAGTCCCTTGATTTTAGAATACATTGTTTCTTTATTGCTTCTAATTATTACTATTCAATTACAAGTCTTACTTTTGTACTATAAAATACGATTATGAAGTTTTTAATTTTAGGAGCAATCGCTTATTTGTTTTATCGACTGTATTATGCCCCGAAAAAATTGCAAAAAGGTTCTGACGACTTTCCTCAGCAAAGACAACGTCAAAAAGAGGAACAAAATGACTATACAGACTATGAAGAATTAGAATGAACACAGAAGAAGTAAGTAGTAGTATAATATTTGAAGACGACTTTTTTTTAATTGCAAATAAACCCTCTGGAATAGCTGCTCAAGAAGACAAATCTGAAGATCATTCATTTTTTCATTTGCTAACAGAATATTGCGATGGAAATTTGTTTCTTGTTCACCGCTTGGATAGACCGACTAGCGGTATAATGATTTTCGCAAAGAGCAAAAAGTCTGCAGCATATTATAGTTCCTTATTGGGCACTTCCAAAATAGAAAAAACTTATTTGGCAGCAGTAAACAAAGCGCCCGATTCAAAAGAAGGAGTGTTGAACCATTATTTATTTCATGATTCAAAGCTTAGAAAAAGTTTTGTGACTAATAAGAAAAATAAACAAGCGAAATTGGCTTCTTTATTTTATAAAACCATTGATCAAAGCGAGCATTATTGCTTATTGGAAATCAAACTCTCATCGGGCCGTTTCCATCAAATTAGATCCCAATTAAGTGCCATTGGCTCACCTATCAAAGGAGATGTAAAATATGGTGCAAGAAGATCAAATAAAGATAGAAGCATAAATTTGCATTCCAGCAAATTGACTTTTCCATTCCAACACACGGAAGAGTCAATTTCTGTAAATGCATCGGTTCCTAATGAGCCCTTATGGAGCGCTTTTGCTGTTAATAATCCTTTAATTCTACAGAATAATTACGAAATATGGAAGAACAAAACATAAAAAGAACAGATGTCAATGAATTGGGGGAATTTGGTTTAATCGAGCACATTACTAAATATTTTATTGATATACAGGATAGCACCATTAAAGGTATTGGCGACGATGCAGCAGTTATTTTTGAACCGGAACTAGCTACTGTAGTTTCCACAGATATGTTGGTGGAAGGAATACATTTTGATTTGATGTACAGTCCACTCAAGCATTTAGGATATAAGGCGATTGTGGTCAATTTGTCAGATATTTACGCAATGAATGCTGTTCCTACGCAGGTTACAGTTTCAGTGGCTATTTCCAATAGATTTTCGGTGGAATCCATGGATGAATTGTATGCAGGAATGTTAGCAGCATGCGAATTTTATAAAGTTGATTTAGTTGGGGGGGACACCACCTCATCACCCAAGGGTATGATTCTTTCTGTAACAGCTATTGGGCATGCTAAAAAAGAAGATATTGTTTACAGAAATACAGCAAAGCCAGGAGATATAATTTGTGTTTCTGGAGATTTAGGCGCTGCATATATTGGACTTCAAATATTGGAAAGAGAAAAACAACTTTTTCTAAGTAATCCTGATTTGAAAACTGATTTAGAAGACCAGGAATATATAATTGGAAGGCAACTAAAACCAGAAGCAAGATGGGATATTGTCAAAGCTTTTAAAAGTGCAGGATTGATTCCAACTTCAATGATAGATATTTCTGATGGATTGGCTTCTGAGATATTCCATATCTGCAAACAATCGAAAGTGGGGGCTGTTATTGAAGAATCAAAAATTCCTTTACACCCGGATACTGAAACAATGGCGTTAAAATTTCAAATTGATCCAGTTACTTGCGCTTTAAACGGAGGAGAAGATTATGAATTATTATTTACAATTGACCCTTCTGATCTTGGGAAGGTAAGGACAATGGATGATATTTTTATTATTGGGGATATCGTGGAAGCAGAGCAAGGAATAAAACTGAAAACGACGGGAGGGAATTTTCATACCATCAAGGCTCAGGGATGGAAGCATTTCTAGGATATGAAAATAAATGAAGTAATTTATTTATAAAATTATAAAATGGTGACTTGTGGAAAGAAAAGAAAAAATGCTTTATCAAAAACCGTTTTAGTATTATATTGTTACTTTGAAGAATTAAAAAAATAAAAAGATGGAATCTACAAGAAGAAAATTTATGCAAAATTCAGGGCTTGGAATAGCTGCATTATTGGTTGCACCTTATGCTAAAGCATACAACAACAATAAGGTGTTGAGCCTTCCAGATGGTAACTTTGAAATGTTGAGAAATAATGTGGGATTTTTCACTGGCCAAGGAGGAACCATTGGATGGTTAGTCAATAAAAGTGGAATTGCGGTAGTAGATTCTCAGTTTCCTGCAAGTGCAGCTGAATTGATAAGTGAAATACAAAAGCAGGGGGAAAGAAGATTCGATTTATTGATAAATACACATCATCATGGAGACCACACAGGCGGAAATATTGCATTTAAGGATATAGTCGATCAAGTAACTGCGCATGAAAATTCCAAAATCAATCAAATGAAAGTTGCGGTAGACAGAAATGCAGAAGACAAACAACTTTATCCTGATACTACTTTTACGGACAATTGGATGGCAAAGATTGGTGATGAATCAATAAGCTGCAGTTATCATGGACAAGGTCATACGAATGGAGATATTTTCACCCATTTTGAGAATGCAAATATTGTCCATATGGGAGATTTGGTTTTCAACAGGAGGTTTCCTTACATCGACAAATCAGCTGGAGCAAACATAGCAAATTGGGTTAAAGTTTTGGATAAATCGACATCGATGTTCGATAATGAAACCATATTTATTTTTGGGCATTCCGGCGAAGGGTATAACATCACAGGAACAAAAGAGGATATAAATGCATTCAAGAACTATCTTGAAAAATTACTAATGCATACTTCATCAGCGCTTAAAGCTGGAAAATCATTGGATGAAATGAAGGCAGAAACAAAAATGATTCCTGGAGCTCCTGAATGGACGGGAGATGGAATTGAAAGAAGCCTAGATGCTGCTTATCTTGAATTAACAGAAGGAAAATAAAATAGAATGTCAAAAGTAAATATGAAGCGCGTAAATGACAAAGTTCATTTTCGCGCTTATAATAGCACAGGAAATATAGTGTCAATGGACGGATCGCCAAAAATTGGTGGTGAAAATAAAGGTGTAAGGCCTATGGAATTGCTTTTGATGGCTTTTGCTGGTTGCAGTTCTATCGATATTGTTTCTATTCTTGCAAAAATGAGACAGAATTTGAAGGATTTAGACGTTGAAGTAGAAGGTTTTCGAGAGGAAGGAGCAATTCCTGCAGTTTTTACAAAAATTCATATTCATTACAAATTGAGTGGTGACCTTAAAGAAGATAAAGTTGTTCAAGCAATTGAAATGTCTCTTGATAAATATTGTAGTGTTTCCAAAATGCTTGAAAAAGCAGCGGAAATTACGCATAGTTATGAAATCACGAATTAAATTATTTTAGAATATTTAGTTCCATTCACTCGAACATTATTTTTTATAGAAATGTTATTTCGGAAGTGAATATGTCATTGTTTTCTGTATTAATCTTATGGTACTTTCATGGAAAAATAATCCGTTAAATAATTCTGTTAAAAATTAACTTTTTACCTTAGTGCTTTCTTTAAATCAGGTAGCTATTAAATTATAATTTATGAGGATGCTTTTTGAAATGATTTAAGCAAATAATTTCCTCTGATTTTCTAATTAATATTTAAATAAAAAAAGTGGGCCTGGACCAATACAATGCACTCAATTTAAGAAGATAATGAAGTTTGAGACTAAAGCTATAAGAATCCAAAGTGACCGAACCAGTCAGCAAGAACATAGTACTCCTATATATCCTACCTCTAGTTTTGTATTTGAATCTGCAGAGCAAATGGCTGAAGTATTTGGAGGTGAAATGGAAGGTAATATTTATTCAAGATTTACAAACCCAAGTGTAAGGGAATTTGAGTTAAAAATTGCTGCATTAGAGGAAACCGAGGATGCTATAGCGACAGCAAGTGGAATGTCAGCAATTTTTGCAAGTTTGGTGGCTTTTCTTAAAGTTGGGGATCATTTGCTGATTTCCAGGGCAGTTTTTGGTAGTACATATAAAATGATGGACAATTACTTGACTGGTTTTGGGATAGAATATACTTTTATCAGTCCTTCTCAAGACATTGATAATTGGGATGAATTGGTGAAACCGAATACGAAAATGTTGTTTATTGAAACACCATCAAATCCTGGATTATTTATCTACGATTTGGAAAAAGTATCGAAATGGAGCAAAAAGCATGAACTTTTGCTTAATGTGGATAATTGTTTTGCAACCCCTTACCTTCAGCGACCTAAATATTTTGGTGCTGACATCATAGTACATTCGGCTACTAAATTCATCGATGGGCAGGGAAGAGTTCTGGGAGGTGTAGTGGCAGGATCAAAAGAAATTGTTGAAAAAGTTTTTGCTTTTGTGCGAAATGCAGGACCATCTTTATCCCCTTTTAATGCTTGGATATTATCAAAAAGTTTGGAAACATTGGCAGTACGAATGGATAGGCATTGTGAAAATGCTTTAAAACTTGCTGAAAAATTACAAGCTCATCCGAAGATTAATAAGGTTAACTATCCTTTTCTGAAAGACCATCCCCAGTATTTAATTGCTAAAAAACAAATGAGTCAGGGTGGGGGAATTGTTACTTTTGAATTAAAAGGAGGTATTGATGCAGGAAGGAAATTTTTAAACAACTTGAAACTATTATCTTTGACAGCAAATCTTGGCGATTCAAGAACCATTGCTTCACATCCAGCTACTACAACACATGCAAAATTATCTGAAGAGGAACGGCATGAGCTTGGAATAAGTCCTGGGTTGATTCGAATATCTGTAGGATTAGAGCATATTGATGATATTTCTGAGGACATTATGCAATCCCTAACCAATATCTAATATTTTGGTAACGTTGTACTTATTGTTAATTGCAACAAACCTTTTTATCTTATGAAAGTAATTTTATTGATTGTTATAAGTTTAATTTTAAGTTCTGCATGCAGCACTACTAAGGATCGTATTTTTCCGATAGAAAAAGTTTCCCAATTAACAGATTATAGCAATATAGATTCTTGGGCTGCTTCTCCATTTAAAGTAGATAACGCAGATGAGTGTCCATCTCCAAATTTTGTAAATAATCAAGAAAATGCCGAAGCGGATGTATTCTTTGTCCATCCGACAACTTATACCACAAACAAAGGTGAAATAACTTGGAATGCAGATATTTCAGATGCAAAATTGAATAAAAAAACAGATGAAGGTACCATATTATTTCAAGCTAGTGTTTTCAATGGTGCAGGAAGGATATTCGCCCCAAGGTACAGACAAGCGCATATCAATGTTTTTTATCTTAAAAGCCCAGATCAGAAGGACTCAGCAAAAAAAGCATTGGATTTGGCATATGAAGATGTAAAAGCCTCATTTGAATATTATTTGGAAAATTATAATAATGGGCGGCCTATCATAATTGCTAGCCATAGTCAGGGAACACTGCATGCAGTTAGGTTGATCAATGATTTTTTTGAAGGAAAAGAATTGATGGAACAATTGGTGGTCGCGTATCTTATAGGGATGCCCATAAGGGAAGATACTTTTGAGACATTGAAACCATGCAAGGATAAGGATGATATTGATTGTTTTAATAGTTGGAGATCATATCAACGTGGATACTTGCCAAAATATCATGAGGCCAATAGCAATATAATTGTCACCAATCCCTTGAGTTGGACAAGAGATCATAAATATGTTCCAAAGGAAGAAAATGATGGTACATTATTGTTCAAATTCAACAAAGGATTAAAACCTAATATCGTGGATGCTCAGATTTATGAAGATCATCTTTGGATAAATAAACCAAAATTTAGGGGAAGTGCATTTGTTACATTTAAGAATTACCATATTGCAGATTATAATTTATTTTATGCTGATATTAGAGCAAATGCAGTGGATAGGGTAAATACGTTTTTAGAAAAGAGTAAAGAATAAATGGAACTCTATAAACAAAGGTCCCGGTGGAGAATACTTCTTGCAATTTTTGGAATGATAATCGTAGTCATAACCTCTTTTTATTCGTATTATTTGGCAAAGAATGTTGCTGACAGAGAACTGAAAAGTGTAAAACTTTTGGGTATGGCAACAACAGAAATAAACACCAACCTTGATTTGGAAGCTGATTTTAGATTGCCATTTGAAATTGTCGAAAATAATACTGTTCCATTGATTGTGGAGGATGAAAAAGGAGATTTGACAGGATATAATTATGGATCAAATGACAATGATCCTGATTTTTTAGAACGTCAAAAGGAAAAACTTTTAAAAAGAGGTGTTGTTCCAATCGAAGGGACTGGTTACGCCAAGTTCATATATTTTGAGAATTCTAAATTATACAATTCCATAAGATTTTATCCTTTGGTTCAGATTTCTCTTGTAGCCATATTTATACTATTTGGTTATATGGTCTTTTCCTCTTCTAGAAGAGAGGAGCAGAACAGAGTTTGGGCAGGAATGGCTAAGGAAACGGCGCACCAACTCGGAACGCCAATAAGTGGTATTCTAGGCTGGATTGAACACTTGAAAATGGATGAGAATGTAACACCAACACAATTGGAAATTGTCGATGAATTAACACATGATGTAGAAAGATTGAATCTGGTTGCAGATCGATTTTCAAAAATTGGATCAACTCCCAAACTTGAAAAGGCAAATATTTTTGAATTATTGGATGAATGCAAAGTTTATATGGAAAAAAGGGCTTCCAGAAAGGTTGTTTTTAGCTTTCCTGATCCTAAAAACACCATAGCTTTCGTAAATGTAAACAAACATCTTTTTGTATGGGTAATTGAAAATCTCATGAGAAATGCCTTGGATGCGATGGAAGAAAAGGGTGAAATTAAAGCTGTGGTCAACACTTTGAATAATAATGTTGTTATTGAATTAAGCGATACTGGTAAAGGGATTCACGAATCAAAATTTAAAACAGTTTTCAGACCTGGATATTCAACAAAAAATCGAGGATGGGGCTTAGGTTTGTCTTTGGCAAAGCGAATAATTGAAGAGTATCATAATGGCAAAATTTACGTTAAAAACTCAAAAATAAATGAAGGGACAACATTTGGAATCAGCCTTCCTTTGGCAGATTAAGATTCTATTTTTTTGTTTGGTCTCTAATTTTTGTTTTGCTCAAAAAACATTGATTGTTGTGGATAGTACCGGCGATGTTCTGCCAGGAGTAGAGTGTTTCAATAAGGATTATTCATTTGCAATGGTTAGCGATGTAAATGGTAAAATTGTAATTCCTGGAGAGTTTGGAAACGATACTGTTTCTCTTAAATATCTAGGCTTTGAAACGGTTTCTTTAAATCTGCAAGATCTTTCTGTTCTTGCCTATGTGGTTAAGATGAAGACTGGCCAAAAATTATTGGAAGAAATAATTATGATTGGCAGAAGTGATATAAGGGCCACAGAATTTCTTCAAAAAGTGGATGCGGTGAATAGCATCGATATTTCGAGTTCGAATTCACAAACCACTGTCGACGCATTATCCCAACATGCGGATGTATATGTTCAAAAAAGCCAAATGGGTGGAGGCAGTCCAGTTATCCGAGGATTCGAAGCCAACAAAGTATTGTTGGTAGTAGATGGTATTAGAATGAATAACGCCATTTACCGAAATGGCCATTTGCAAAATTCGATTACTATTGACCAGGCAATTCTTGATCAAATGGAGGTGATTTATGGAGCTTCATCACTTATGTATGGTTCAGATGCACTTGGAGGAGTGATTCACTTTCGAACCAAGGATCCAGTATTGAAGCTTAGTAATTATGAAAAATCAAGGGTTTTTGGAAATTATTATATGCGATATTCTACTGCAAATAAGGAAAAGTCTGGACATTTTGATATTAATTTTGGAAAACGAAGCTGGGCAAGTCTTACAAGTATTTCTTTTTCAGATTTTGGGGATCAAAGAATGGGGTCAAGAAGAACTAAAGAATACCCTGATTTTGGAAAGCGCAGTACTTACCAATCAAGAATTGGTCAGGAAGATGTTATCCTAAACAATGAAAATCCAAATATTCAGATAGGTACTTCATACAACCAATTCGATTTGCTTCAAAAAGTGAAATTTCAGATCAACCCAAATATGAATTTGACAGCCAACATTCAATTTTCAAAATCAAGTGATATCCCGCGATACGATCAATTGATATTAAAGGATAATAGCATTTTTCAATTTGGGGAATGGAATTATGGACCCCAACAAAGAGCACTATTCAGTCTGAAATACAAGTGGACTGAAAATTTAAAGTTCATGGATGAAATCGTGGTAATAGCTTCTCGACAAGATATTATAGAGTCAAGAATCGAAAGACAATTTGGATCAGATATTCGAATTAAGGGAAAAGAAAATGTGGGTGTAAATAGCCTTACATTGGATCTGCACAAAAAGATAATTAGAAATCACACACATCTGTACTATTATGGTTTTGATCTCAATCACAATGATGTTCAATCCGCTATACAAAATGAGAATATATTAACAGGAGCAATTGACAATATGCAATTTACCCGATATCCAAGTGGGGGGTCAACAATGGATTTACTTGGAGGTTATTTTCAATATGTCAATCAAGCTGCAGATACGTCGATTGTCTTGCATACTGGGGTTAGGTATTCTTATTTTAATACTTTTGTAAAATATTCTCAAAGTGATCCAATCCAATGGCCGGATTACTTTTATGATGGAGTGCAATCTACAAATGACGCATTAACTTGGTCAGCTGGTTTGAATTGGAGAGCGAGTAAAAAACTAACAATCAGAATGCTCACTTCGACGGCATTTAGAGCTCCAAATGTGGATGATATTGGTAAATTTAGGATTAACAACAATGATGTTAGTGTGCCTAATACTACTTTAGGAGCTGAAAAATCAATTAATGGAGAATTAGATATTAGCAAAAAGCTTGGTAAAAACATTTTAATATCTGCGAGCACTTTTTATACTCGGCTTACAAATGCAATTATAAGAAGAGATTATTTCTTGCCTGATGGAAGGACGAGTTTTACAGATGGAAATAGGACTTACAATGTGCAATCTAATATAAACGCAGGAAAGGCCGAAATTTATGGAGTTTCTGGTAATATAAAGATGAACATTATGAGAAATCTTAGGTTGCTGTCGTCATTAAGTTATTTGAAAGGAAATGTTGTTGATGAAAAAAAATTGCCTCTTGACCATATTCCACCTTTGTATGGTAAAACCCAATTGAAATTCAATCATAAAAAATGGGATTTTACCTTTTTAAGTCTTTACAATGCTTCGAAACCACTAGACCTATATGGAGGAAGTGCTGATAATCCTGAGTACGCAACTCCTGAAGGCGCTTTGGGCTGGGCAGTTTTCAATATTTATGCTGATTACACTTTCAAATCTTTTACTTTCCAATTTGGTATTGAAAACATATTTGATAAGCATTATAGAACATTCTCTTCTGGTGTGAGTTCACCAGGAATAAATGGAATTTTTGCAGTAAGAGGAAAATTTTAGTAAATGTTTTCATTAAATAAGCGGAGTACAGCTATGGCATTTTATATTAAAGGGATAAAAACATAATTTGTTATAATCAATCAAATAAAATTTTATATTCCTATAATGTCTTTAAATGCATAAAATATATTTGTTAAAGTGTTTGCTTATAAAATATAATATTGTATAATTGCACAAATTTAGGATGCCATTCAATAAAAGAGAAAATCCTAAAGAAATTATTAAGTTCATAAGCCATAAGAGATGACCTATAATCATCTCTTTTTTTTTGAAAGAAAATCAAAGCGGAAAGGTTTCAGAAATCAAAAAAGTTGATCCAAATTTGTCAGTAACAAATTGAATTCCATGTTAAAAAAGTTCTTAATTCAAAACTTTTAGAACTTAAATCCTAATGAGAATTGCATTGAAAAATTAGTATCTCTATCATCTCTTAAGATATAAGTGCCATTGTCCAAACTTCTATAAGAAACATCCATTTTTTGTCTAGTGACATCTAGCAATCCATAATTGGCTCTAAAACCAGCAAAGAAGCTTTTGTTAATATAATATTGAAGACCTCCTGAAATTCCAAGGTCAAAAATATTATATAATCCACCATTTTTAGTAATAAATTGATAATAAGCACCAGCAACTTGTGGCATCACAATTCTTGTGTCGTCAACGATAACAGTGACAACCTCACCAAATCCTTTTCCTCGAGTTGCCTTATCGGTAAAATAATTGTAATCAAGAGATTGTATAAAAGAGTATTTTAATTCATCACTTTGATCATTGAATTCGATTCTTCCTGCCGCTGTAGGATTGATTAAGAAGGCAATATATGGTCCACCAAACAATTCAAGTTTTTTGAAAGGAAAAATATAAGCATGGAATGGGACATTAATATAAGAGTTACTAATGTCCAGATATCTTTTAGCATATCCCGTTTTTGCTACATTTTCGTTTCCAATACCAAAAATATAATAAGAGTCACCCACTATTGAATCTTTAGATCCAATTGCAGTATATGCAATTTCGGTTTTAAAACCTGCGATATCATTCAATTTGTATGCAAATGTCATCCCGAAATGGATTCCATTATTCAGAGATTTTCCTTCCAACATACCTTCTTCAGAAGGCCCAATAAATTTGGAGTAATTAAGACCAGCTCTTATCCCAAGATTATATCGCTGCGCTTGAATATTGGTATTAATTAAAAAACCAATGGCAAGAATTAGAACAACTTTAAACTTCATTTTTTTTATTTTCAGGGCACAAAGATATTGATTTAAGTATTAACCTCAATATTTGAGGCTTATATTTAACCAAGTTGTTTGTTTTGTTTAAATATGAACGTATAAGAAGCAAAAAATATACTTTTGAATGACAAGAAAGTATGATATTTAGCATTGAAAGCTTAGGCCTATTTGTCCGAAATAAATATATTATTGAAATAATTTGATTTTTATTAAACCTAATGCAATATTTTTGCGTCTATAAGCTATTAGTATATGAACATTAAATAAAATTTCATTTGCTTCAAATACGATGAGCGCAGTTAAGTTAAAGAGTTTAGTTTATATTATTTTTTCAACAATCGGGTTTTATTCCATATTTGTGAGTTTCTTCTATACAGTACAAAAAAAATTAATTTTTAGGCCTGAACCATTGGCCCAGGAATACGAATTTAAATTTGATATTCCCCATGATGAGTTTGATTTGTGCCATCAGAATGGAGAAAAAATAAATTGTCTTTATTTTCCTTCTGAAGAAAAAAAAGCATTGATTATCTATTTCCATGGCAATTCAAAAAATTTGCAATATTGGGGTAAATTTCTTCCTGATGTTGTAAAAAGGGGTTTTGATATCGTCGCTATAGATTATCGGGGATATGGTAAAAGTGACGGAGATGCTAGTGAAGAGAACATGTATGAGGATGCTCGTTTAATTTACAAATGGGCGAAGGATAATAATCCAGACATAGAAGTAATTTTGTGGGGACGTTCTTTGGGGACTGCAGTAGCTTCACATTTATCAATTGATAACAAAGCAGAAAAATTAATTTTGGAAACGCCTTTTTATAGTATTCCTGAATTGGTAAAAACTAAGTTTCCATTCTTACTTGTTCCTGTGGATTTAAAATACAAATTTCCAAACAATACAAATATTGCAAACAATGAGATGAAAACTTATATTATTCAAGGTACAAAGGATAATATAGTTCCATTAAAATCTGCAGAAAAATTAAAAAGTATTCTGGAAACAGACGACCATTTTTTTATAATTAAAGGTGCTGGACATAAAAATCTTCATAAATTCAATGATTACCATTCCGTTTTAGATGAAATTCTTAAATCACATGAATCCACGCCTTAAGCATAATTCTATTTTAAATTATTCTTAGCTTTTGAATTTTAACGACTGCTTGTTTAGTATTTTTAAATGCTATCGAACTTTATAGATAACAAATTTCAATCGAAATTCTATTTATATTTGATTATTAAACCTATCAATTTTCTATTCGAAATTCATAATAGTGTCCTTCATATTACCATTTATATTGCCCACAATACTAAATTTGTAATATGATGAAAAATCTTTGCAAAGAAAATTTAAATGAAATTAGCGCATTGCTAAAAGTTTTAAGCTTTGATCAATATACGCAGCAATCGAAATTGCTCAGCGGATCTTCTATTGGACAGCATGTTAGACATATTTTGGAGTTTTATACTTGCTTACTGAAAGGGGCAAATCAAGGAAAAGTAAACTATGACTTAAGAGAGCGGGATTTTAACATTGAAAATGTTACTACTAAAGCAATTTCTTGTATTGACCAAATTTTAGCTGGTTTGGACCGTCTTGAAAACATTGGAGATTTCATTTTAGAAGGCAATTTTACTAAGGATATAAATAGAAGAAGTAATATAAAAACCTCACTTGAAAGAGAGTTGGCTTACTGTCTTGAACACAGTATCCATCATCAAGCATTGATAAAAATCGCTTTAATAGATCAAAATTCCGAACAAATGATCAATGAGAGTTTTGGTGTTGCTCCAGCGACAATAAGACATAAAGAGGCCATATTTACGTCGGAAAGAGTACATTAGTGCTTTTGCAATTATTAATTTTTGAGTCATTTAAAATCATTATTTCATAATTTCCAAATCCATTTTTAAAATGTGCACAGTAACTTTTATTCCTCTAAAGAATGGGTTTGTATTAACTTCAAGCAGAGACGAACAAAATTTTAGACCTACACAAAAACCACAAATTTATACTTATAAGGAATGTCCAATATTATATCCAAAAGATGAAATCGCCAATGGAACTTGGATAGCTGTTAGCGAAAAAAAGAAAATTGCTTGTTTATTAAATGGTGGAATTATGCCTCATGTAAGAAAAGATTCCTATGCAAAAAGCAGAGGAATCATCCTTTTGGATAGTTTTGTTGCTAAGTCGCACTCGGATTTCATGGAAAATGTTAACCTTGAAAATATTGAACCCTTTACATTATTGTTAATTGATTATGAAGCGGACTTAAATTTCCTGCAATTGATTTGGGACGGCACGAATAAACACATCGAAAAAATAGAAAATAGCAAAAATAGAATTTGGTCCTCAGTCACACTTTATTCAGAAACCGATCGAACAATTCGAATAAGCTGGTTTGACCAATGGATAGACGAGCATAAAACCATTGAAGGCAAAAACATTTTAAATTTCCATTCTGAAAAACACACGGAAGATGCTGTGAATAATATACTGATGAATAGAGAAAATTTTCTTCAGACCGTAAGTATAACCCAAATCAAAGTGAAAGAAAATACGGAGACTTTTGATTATTATGACCTTATGGATGAAAGTATAACAAAACTCAATTTACAAGATCAATTTACTTTGAAATAAATCATTTTCAACCGCTTTCAGCTCTATTGACAATATGGAATGGATATTATCAAAAAGCATTTGCATAGAATTATTATCTTTCAGATCTTTTGAAATTATTTTTAGATTTTGCAAACGATGATGATTCAAAATACCAATGAAAGCCAAGCTCAGCTTGTTCAGCATAGTGCAAACTTAAATGACGATATTGATTTTTTCTCAAATTTGGGTTTCAGATTGGATCAAATTTATCCAGCTGATAATCCTACCACCGCAATTTTGTCTGGTCATGCAATCACCATCCGTTTGGATAAATCCATCCTTTCTAGTCCTGGAACAATTCATATTTTGACTGATTTTCCTGAAAAATTAGTATCAAATGGAATTGAACTGATAGCACCAAATGGAACAATTTGCAAAATTCTACCAAAAACATATCAATTAAAAACTCCACCAACGCTACATAAATTTGAAGTCCGTCAATTGCTAAATAACGATCCTTGGATTATTGGAAGAGCTGGAATGCATTATCGAGACCTGATTCCTGATAGATTAGGTGGGAGTATCATAGCTTCTCATATTAATATTCCTGAAGGGGGATTAGTCCCCGATATGGTTCATTATCACACCATTGGATTTCAATTGATCTATTGTTATAAAGGTTGGGTGAAATTGGTTTACGAAGATCAAGGTCCTCCGTTTATTCTAAATGCTGGTGATTGTGTAACACAACCTCCGGAAATCAGACATAGAGTATTAGAGTCATCAGATAATTTAGAAGTTATCGAGGTTGGAGTTCCTGCTGAACATATGACCACGATAGATCATAATATGGAACTGCCAAATGGAATTATTAATCCTCAGCGCAAATTTCAAGGGCAAACATTCTGTCACCATAAAGTTATCGAAGCAGCATGGCAAACTTCAAGACTGGAAAATTTTGAACAGAGGAATACGGGAATTGACGTCTCTACGAATGGAATAGCCTCCGTAGTGGTTTGCCGCACTGTTAATCATAGAAATATCAGTCAATGGACCAGTCATGATTGTGATATATTATTCACATTTGTTTTGGAAGGTGAAATGGAATTAAGTGCTTCGGGATATAATAATTATAAACTTCAAAAAAGAGATTCATTTGTCATTCCTCCAGAATTGAAATATCGAATATCGAATGTTTCTGAGGACCTAGAATTATTAGAGGTTTCATTGCCTGGCAAGTTTTCAACAAAGAAATATAATGAGTAACCAAAATCAATATACTTCGAGACTTGGAGCAATTCTCACAATGGTGGGCGTTGCTGTAGGATTAGGAAATATATGGAGATTCCCATATATGATGGGGACATATGGTGGAAGCGCATTCTTATTGATATATGTGATTTTTACCTTGTTACTCGCATTTCCAGCTTTACTAACCGAAATGGTTTTAGGTAAAAAAAGTAAAACGGGTACACTTTCAGCTTATGAATCTATTTTTGGAAACCAATTTGGAACATATATTGGCTATTTATTAATAGGAGTTGTAACAATAGCTGGATCTTACTATGCGGTTGTGGTTGCAAATGTATTTTTCAGCACTGCATTTTCGATATTTATTGGTTTTTCTGAAGAATCGAACGATCAATATCATGAATTATTAGGCAATGGATTGTTGCAATATGGATGTACTGTTGTCCTAATTATTTTGTCCTTATATGTTGTATATCGTGGATTAAAAAGTGGAATTGAAAGAATTTCTCGAATAATTATGCCTGTTTTTCTGCTTACCATGTTGTATATGATTGGTTATGCATGGACCATGCCTGGGGTGTTAAAAACTGTAGGTGAATTTATGATGCCAAATTTTGGAGCGATTGGTGCAACAGAGATATTTGCAGCTCTAGGTCAATCTTTTTTTTCAATTGGTTTGGGTGGCACCTTTGTAGTTGTTTATTCCACCTATATTTCTAGCAATAAGGATATCCCTAAAATTGCAATGCTTACTTGCGCTGGAGATCTAGGTTCTTCATTATTAGTGAGTATGTTTTTAATTCCGAGTATTTTGGTTTTAGGAATGGAATTAAATGCTGGTCCAAGTTTGATTTTTAATACTTTTCCTGAATTGTTTGCAGCACTTCCTGCTGGTAGATTGATTGGGTCAATGTTTTTGATTTCAGTGAGTCTGGTGGCTTTTTTATCTTTGATTGCGGCATTTCAAGTGCCGATTACGAGTTTGCAAAAGTTTAATATTTCTAAGAAAAAATTTATCATAGGTTTTGGTATTTTACAGATCATTTTAGCCTTCCCAAGTGCCATTTTCCCAGATATTATTGGAATATTGGATTTAATATTTGGTTCTGGAATGCAAGTTTTTGGAAGTTTTCTGGCTGTTTTAGGAATTTGGTGGGGTGCAAAAAATGATATTTATAGAAAAATGATTTTTAGAAACCCAGAAAGCAGGTTAGCGAAGATATCCGTATTCTGGGTACGATTTATTGTTCCTGGGACACTTTTGGCAGTGTTAATAGGCTATATTTATACCAGTATTTTTTAAAAATCAAGTATTATTATTGATTAAGAAATTAGAAAAAAATTCAAATGGAAACAAATAAAGAGAAAGGAATTCATGCTGTGAATCAAGCTTTTAAGAAGTATGAAGGAGTGGTGAAGCCACAAGAATATAATCTTGTTGAAAATGTGACAACTGACCAATTTGATGATGAATTTGTCATTCAAACTTGTGACATGCGAGAATTTTTTGAAGGTGGCGAAGAGGGAAAAGCTGCATTTGCTAAAAAACTGGGAAGTGCGCTTGAAGATATTGGATTTGCAGTTTTGTCAGGCCATGGAGTGGATACCGATTTGTATGTCCAGTCGGAAATAAAAGTTGCGGAATTGTTTGAAAAAGTGACCTTGGAAAAGAGAATGGTATATGAAGCGAAGAGATTTGGATCTGTAAATCAAGGCTATTTTCCTATCAAAGAAACAACGATTATACATCCTGATTTGGTGGAAGGTTGGGTTTTTTGTAGACGAGCATTTGATCTTCCTGAGAATAAGGAATATAAAGAACAAGCGTATTGGCCAGAAGCAGGTTTTGAGCCGCATTTTAGAAAAATAGTGCAGTCTCATGAAAAGCTTATTCTGCCAATCATGCAAAGCATTCTTGAATATTTGGGTTGTGACAAACATTTGTATGACAAAAGATTGACAGGAACAAACTTTGGGTTTAGGTTAAATTATTATCCTGCTATTAGTAAAGAAGATGATGCTTCCGGCGCTGGAAGAATGCTTGGACATGAAGATGTGGATTTATTCACATTGTTGCCTGCTCAAAGTGTAGACGGATTGCAAGTTTTTAATCAAGCCAATGGAAAATGGATTCGCCTTAATCCAGATCCTGGAACGATCATATTAAACACTGGCGATTACATGCAAAGGTTAACAAATGATAGACTGCCATCCACTACGCACCGAGTAAGCAAGCCGAAAGAAGCGACGATGTTCGGAAAACCACGAATTACCATTCCTATGGCTATTTATTTATGGGAAGATGAAATACTCGATGTGCTGCCTGGGTTGGTTCCCAAAAAATATGAACCTATTTCTGCAATCAAATTTCACACAGGAATAACGAGCAAATATTACGGTGATGAATATGCTGTTGAAAAGTAGTTTGACCATTCATATTAGTTATTCGTAGTTAGTCATAATTCATTTTTCCTTTTACCTTTGCAAAAAAAATTGATGTATGGCGCGGAGGAACAAACTGATGAAATTTTCAGAGCTAATTTCTTTTCCAAATGTGTACCAAAACTTTGACCCTAAGAAGCCTAAAATTGTTGGTGTCGATCTTGTTGAAGTTGATCTAAAAGGCAAATGGGCAAGCAATCATTTCAAAAATGGAAACCCTATTGTCTTGGAGTTGGCATGTGGGAGAGGAGAATATTCGCTCGGGTTGTCGGAAATGTTTCCAAATAAAAATTTTATTGGTTTAGATATTAAAGGGGCAAGAATTTGGAAAGGAGCCAGTATTGCGCTTAATAGCAAGCTTTCAAATGTAGCTTTTCTAAGAACAAAAATAGAACAGGTCAATTTATTTTTCGAAAAAGATGAGGTAGATGAAATATGGATTACTTTTCCAGATCCATTTTTGAAAGATAGTAAAGAAAACAGGAGATTAACTTCGCCAGCATTTTTAGAAAGATACAAGCAAATTCTAA
Source organism: Bacteroidota bacterium (assembly GCA_024642705.1). Lineage (GTDB taxonomy): Bacteria > Bacteroidota > Bacteroidia > Chitinophagales > Saprospiraceae > Portibacter. The sequence continues at coordinate 31,220 of JAHEAQ010000050.1, forward strand.
AACCAGGAGGTACGATTAACTTGAAAACGGATTCTCCAGAATTGTATCAATTTACTCAAGAAGTTCTTGCTAATTCAGCAGATGTAGAAATTCTTTATGACAAGGATGACATCTATAAAGATGCGTTGGATTATCCGGAATTAGAACTAAAGACCTATTACGAAAAAATGCATTTGTTGGATAATAGGCTAATAAAATTCATGAAGTTTAGATTTATTTAATGAACATTATGAATGAAGAATTCAAAATTTTTAATTCATCTCAGAAAGGATCGTTTGATTATTCAATTCTGATTCCTACTTGGAATAATTTAGCTATTCTTCAACTTTGCATTGAGAGTATAAATAAGCACTCACATCATAATCTGCAGATATTGGTTTTTGTGAATGAGGGAATCGATCGTACCACGGATTGGCTAGAAGAAAACAACATTTCATATATTCAAAGCAAAGAAAATATTGGCATTTGTAAGGCTATGAATGCTTTACGCAGCTTGGTGCAATCGGAGGTTATTTGTTATTTGAACGATGATATGTATGTATTGCCAGATTGGGATAAATACATTTTTGAAAAAATCAACAGTTTATCTTCGTATAAATATTTTATTTCATCCACAATGATAGAACCCAGGATTACTGGAAATAAAGTTGTTTTGTTTGGAAATTTTGGGGATGGCTTAGATAATTTCAAGGAAAAAGAATTACTGGAATCTTTTGATAAATATGAAAATTCGGATTGGAGTGGCAGTTCATGGCCACCTTTGTTTCTCTCTTCAAAATTGTGGGATGAAATAGACGGTTTTAGTGAAGAGTTTTCTCCTGGAATGTATTCTGACCCTGATATGGCAATGAAGGCATGGCAAAAAGGAAATAGGCTCTATCTGGGCGTTGGAAAAAGTAAAGTATACCATTTCGGCTCTAAATCGACCCAAAGAATTAGAAAAAATAAAGGCAGGCAAACTTTCATCTTAAAGTGGGGTATTAGCAGCCGGTTTTTCTATAAGCATTTCTTAAAAATGGGCTCAACATTCGATGGACCATTGCCTGAAGTTAAGATTAACCTTTTGGATCGAATCATTAATAAAGCCAAAGCCATCAGAGTCAAAAATCAGCGTACCATTTAAAATGCAAAAAGCACTTTCTATTGCTAGAAAATGCTTTTCGATATTTTTGTTTAGAATATGTATTATTCTACTTCTATTCCTACTAATTCTGGACCTACCAATACTCTTCCGCAATGCTCACATCCGATTACTTTCTTGCTGGTTCCTATTTCTATGATTACTTGAGGTGGAATTCTATTGAAACATCCTCCACAAGATTCTCTTTCTACAACTGCGACAGCAACACCGTTTTTATAACGAGCTCTGATTTTATCGTAGGATTTTAATAATCTTTCCTCAATATTTTTTCTAACTTTTTCAGTTTCTTTAGCAAGCTTAGCTTCTTCTTTCTCCGTCTTAGTAATGATTTTTTCTAATTCAACTTTTTTCAATTCAAGATCCTTATTCTTAGAAGAAAGTCTAGCATGTGAAGCATCAATTGTTTCTTTTTTTGCTTCGAATGTTACTGTTACTTCTTTGATTTTTTTCTGAGAAAGTAAAATCTCTAATCTTTGTAATTCAATTTCTTTAGTCAATGCGTCAAACTCTCTATTGTTTTTTACACTTTCTAACTGTTTTTCATATTTTTCAATATGCAATTCACTGGTTTTAATATTGCCTACATGACGAGAAATTTCTTTGTCTAATTCGTCAAGAACTTCTTCGTTTTTAGAAATTCTTTTCTCTAAACCAGCAATTTCATCTTCTAAGTCGCTTACTTCCATTGGAAGAGCGCCTTTCAAAATTCCAATTTCATCAATTTTACAATCGATAGTCTGAAGTCTGTATAAATCAAGTAATTTATCCGCTACAGTTTGTTCTTTAGTAGTTGCCATCTTGTATTTTTAATAGTATTTTACTGGGTTGGTATTCACTTTTGTGCAATGGGCTGCAAATTTACGAAATTTATTTGATATTAGTTCATATAATAAGTTGATTGTGAACCGCTCGCTTTCATAATGTCCTATATCTATGATCACAATCCTTCCATCAGCATCAAAAAATTCATGATATTTGAAATCTGAGGTGATAAAAACGTCCGCTTTTTGCTTTAAAGCATCATTCAATAAGAAAGATCCAGAACCGCCACAAACCGCTATTTTATTCACTTTTCGCCCTAGAAATACAGTGTGTTTTACCACTTTTAATTCCATGCTCTTTTTCAAATGATCCAAAAAATCTTTTTCCTCCATTGGATTTTCAATCCTTCCAATCATTCCCGCTCCTACATTATTATTTTCATCAAGTGCTTTTTTTGGACTAAGAATTTGATAATCTATGATTCCAATTTTATCGCAAATTTTTCCATTCACTCCATTTTCAATAACGCTATCTAGGTTGGTGTGTATTGCATAAACAGCAATATCATTTTTTATAGCCTTAACGATTGCTCTGTCCACATAATGATCCTGAAATTTCTTAATGCCTCTAAAAATAATAGGATGATGGCTGATGACTACATTGCAGTCGAGCTTTATTGCCTCCTCCAAAACAGCTTCAGTGAGGTCAAGACTAATCAGAACAGATTTAATTTCAGAATTTTTGTCTCCGTAAATTAATCCAGAATTATCATAATTTTCTTGAAAATGCAGCGGAGCTACCGTTTCTAAATATTCTATTAGTTCACCTAATTTAGTCATGGGAATATCGTTTTATAATAATATCAATAATATTGGTAGACGAACTCCCATTTTTGAAACTCAATGTTTGAACTCGACCACCATAAGATTGTACAAAATCAGAACCTACAATTTCTGAAATTTTATAATCGCCACCTTTCACCAAAATATGGGGTTTAATATTTTCAATCAAGTTCAATGGTGTATCTTCAGAAAAAGGAATCAAAAGGTCGATCATTTCAAAACCACTAAGAATGGCCAATCTTTCTTCTAAAGGCAAAATAGGTCGCTTCGCCCCTTTAAGTCGGGTCACTGAATTATCGTCATTAATTCCTAATATTAGGTAATCCCCAAGTTGTCTGGCTTCATATAAATATTGTAAATGCCCAGAATGAATAATATCAAAACAGCCATTGGTGAAGACAATAGTCGCATTTTCAGATTTCCACTGAGCGATTAATTCACTGGCTTGGTAGTACGTATCCTTAATTTTCTGTAAGTAATGTTCCTTCATAATTCTTATTCATTAAAGGTAACAATAGATATGCCATTAGCCCAAACAATACATTACAGAATAATTGAATAGAGAAAAATAATATATTCGCAAATGAAAATCCATCGTTTTGGTCGATGCCATAAATAGCTAATCCAGCCATGAGTAATGCATGGTAGGAGCCCATTCCACCTGGGGAGGGAAATATTATTCCCAAAGTACCAAATACAAAAATCATCAGCCCGGCTACCAAACTTAAATGACTTGTCGGTTCAAAAGCATAAAAACATAATCTGGTCATGAGGAAGTACATCACCCAAATAAAGACTGTGTGAACGACAAAAAGAAAAGGTTTTTCCAATTTGAAAATTGATTTTATTCCAGCTAAAAGACCTTCATATAGGTTTAAAAATTTCAAACCAATTTTTGAATTTCTAAATGCTTTACTTTTGAAAAAGTAAAAGACAAGTACCATGCTTAACAAAATGAATAAATAGAATAAAGGACTCGAAATAATGGGCTCTATTTTATCATAGAAAGCCTGATTTTCTTCGATGAAGCTCCAAAGCGTATCATATTCGAAAAACAAAGCTAAGCCTACAAAAACAAAAAGCATGATAAAATCCAAAGCTCGTTCTGCGACAATGGTTCCTAATACCTTCTCAACACCAATCTTTTCATACCTGCTCAATGCCAGTGGCCGAAGCACTTCCCCTAATCTGGGTAGCCCAAGATTAGCAAAATAACCAAACATAAGCGTGCTAATAGCATTCGAAAATTTTATTTTATATCCTAGTGGCTTGAACATCATCATCCATCGTAAAGCTCTGCTAATATTTGAAAACAAATACATGGCCATAACCAACAAAAGCCAAGGAATTTTCACACTTTTGAAATCACCAATTAACTTGGTAAAATAATTACATTCACTTGGTGGGATTCCATCAATTTCACATTGCTCAGCAAATGCAGAAGCTTGACTTTGGTATAAAAAATACAGAATTATCCCACCAACAGAGAAAAACAATAAGAACTTTATAAGAGGTAAAATTTTCTTTATCAAGCAAGTAAGTTTTGAGTTAAAAGTACGATTCCTGAGAGTATTAGTTCAAGATAAAGCGCAATTAAAGATTTGAATTAAACTGTTTTTTTCATGATGATATTGTCAATTAATCGCACATTTCCTGCCCAGACTGCAGTGCAAGCTACAATATAGTTGCTATCTGAATAATGGTGAATGGATTGTAATGTGTTTCCATCTACTATTTCAAAATATTCTGGATTGAAATCTGGAATAGCTAATTTTTTTAAAGCATAAGATTTTAAAAATTCAAAATCATGCGTTTTTATTTTTCTTTTGACAGCTTTTAATGTTTTGTATATGATTGCGGCTTTATTTCTTACATCCTTAGTCAACCTTTCATTTCTTGAACTCATGGCTAGGCCGTGATTTTCTCTTTTTATTTTGATTACGACAAGCTCGGTTGGAATGTGTAACATTTTAATCATGTGCTGAATGATGCTAAATTGTTGAAAATCTTTTTGTCCCATGTACAATTGGTCAGGATTGACAATGTCCAATAATCTTTTTACAACCTGCACTACACCTTCAAAATGGCCAGGTCTATGGGCTCCTTCCATCACTGTGAACAAATTGCCAAAATCAAGATGCACTTTGGTATCCAATCCTTTCGGATAGATCTCGTTTTTATCAGGAATATATAAGAAATCAGTTTTTAGACCTTTTAGAAGAGCACTATCTGCATCTAAAGTTCTAGGATATTTTTCTAAATCTTTTACATCATTGAATTGAGTGGGATTTACAAAAATGGAACAAACAGTAATGTCTGACTGACGTTTGCTTTTTCTAATCAAATTGCTGTGACCTTCATGTAGTGCTCCAAGAGTTGGCACAAAGCCAATAGATTTTCCTTCAATCTTCAACAACTGCAACTTTTGTTGAAGGTCGATGTTTTTCTCAATTATTTCCAATATTTATTTTTTATTGTACCATTCAGCTAGCGTTTTTTCTGCTAGCTTTCCTTGAGGAGAATAGTCTTTTAGATAAAAATTCTGACGGTCTTCTCTAATTTGAGGATACCATTTCCAAATAAATCCACCAGCCCAAAAATCTTTTTCCCAAAATGCTTTAAATAAACAATCCAAAGCAATCGATTGAGCTTCTGGATTTGCATTGTGTTTGTCCCGTTCATTTTCCAATTCCCATGTTTTCCCTGCACATCCATCAATACTCAAATAGCCGAATTCCGTAAAGATTATTTTTTTCTTAAACTTTTTGCTAAAGGCATTTAGATTTTTTATGGTTGGAGCCCATTTTTTCATTAATTCTTCTTGGCTAGGTGTAGCAGAATTTGTTAATGGAAAATATGCGCTAATGCCGATATAATCTAATTTGTCCCAAATCGGAACATCTTGGTATTCATCCCAATTGCTGGAATAAGTCAATGGGCCATCATAATGTTCTTTGATCTGATCAATTAATTTGTACCAATAATCAGTCCTTTTGACCATTGCTTTTTTAAATTCTGTACCAATGCAAATCATATCAACGTCATATTCCTTGGCTATTTCAGCATAATGAATGATGTATTTGCTATAACTTTCTTCCCATTCAAGCCAATTTTCTTCGTTGTCTAAAACGAAATCTCCAACCCACTGATCGTGAATCCAAATTTGTGGCTTGAGCATTACTTTAAGCCCATTTTCTTTGGCCTTTAATATGGTTTCAATAACACCTTCCTTTCTTTCTCCCCACCATTGTCTTTCAGAACCATGCTGAACAGCGTGTCCATCCCCAGGAATAAATCCATATGGAATGATGGCGATCCATTCTGCATTTACATTTTTTATAGAAATCATCGGATCGGTAGAATATGGTCTGGAAGGAGCGACAAAACTTAAACCTTTAATTTTTAAATTGTCCTTTAAATAGTCATCATTGCTAGAAGAGTTTGTCTTATTAAAAGCAGAAGTTACTACTACTACAGCAATTATGACGAAAGAAATTAAGTAGATGTAACTTTTTTTCAAGTTAATGCGCTTTAAATAAAATGTGGAAAATAATTTTAAAGTTAATATTTAGTAGGCAATTGTCAAAAATGTTTTTCAAAATGTAAAATTGCGTGAGAATTTCTCAATTGGGGAACTATTTGATATCAAGATTACATTAGTACCAAGTGATGAATAATGAATCCAGAAATATTATTGAAAATTGTGCCCAAGAGCTGGTATTTAAAACTTCCAGATCAGGTGGGAGTGGTGGTCAACACGTCAATAAAGTAGAAACAAAAGTGAGTTTAAGATGGGATTTCACTTCTTCATTGAATCTTACTGAAGAACAAAAGGTAAAAATTTTAGAGGGATTAAGTGGTTATGTCAATAATAAAAGTGTGTTGATTCTTAATGCAGAGGAAGATCGTTCTCAATTAAAAAATAAAGAGATAGTGGTCAAAAAGTGGGAACAACTTATTCATAAAACTTTTGTAAGAAAGAAAATTAGAAAGCCAAGCTTGCCAAGTCAATCCTCCATAGAAAAGAGAAAAAAATTAAAGACATCCAGATCAGAAATTAAAGAAAAACGGAAAAAACCAAATTTGGATTTATTTTGAGGGTTGAAAAAATTAGAAAATTTTCAAAAAGGGCATAAATGATTTATTTATAATTGTAAAAGTCGCAATAAAAATAGTAAAATGTTTAAAATAATGTAAATATTATAACTTTTTATTGAAAATATTTGTATAAAAGAACCATTCTGTTGTATATTTGTATTATCAATTAATAAAGAATAATTGATTTATAATGTGAGGTGATGAAACGGCAGACGTGCCCTCCTGTCTCGGGGGTGAGGAACACGCGATAAACACGGTATAGTTTTCTGGCAACAGAAATGGGATTGACCACATTCTTTGTACCGCGGCTAAGCTCCTCGTGAAGGTTCGAATCCTTCTCTCACAGCAAGATTGTTAAGAGGTGATGTTCAATAATGAGCATCACCTCTTTTATTTTAAGACTCGCTCCTAATCAAATGGAGTTATATTTTCCTCGATTTAATTTTCAGTTTAGCATATCTAATTCGGGTGTTATTATATTCCTATAAGTGTGTATAACAAATTGCAAAAAATCT